>JAFZLD010000001.1 GCA_017553505.1 Lachnospiraceae bacterium | reverse complement strand
TGGTTAACGCGCCAGATTGTGGTTCTGGAGATCGAGGGTTCGAGTCCCTCTATCCACCCTTCGAAACACTTCGTGTTTCGAACGTCCAAATGGGTATGACTTTGGAGAGATAAGCTTTGGGCTATCGCCAAGCGGTAAGGCACAGGACTTTGACTCCTGCATTCGGCAGTTCGAATCTGCCTAGCCCAGTTGGTAACTTAATAAGATGGGCTACTAGCTCAGGTGGTAGAGCACTTGACTTTTAATCAAGTTGTCCCGGGTTCGAGTCCCGGGTGGCTCACGGAAAGCAGAGATAAGTTTTATCTCTGTTTTTTTTAATGCAATTAGAGTATAATTATTAGGAATCATGGATGTGTTTTTTACATCCTTGATGGTGAGCATTAGCTTTAAAATGCTTACCATGCGGAGCATTCCGCTCATGCTTTGGTAGTCCACAAACATGAGGTTCCGCTTTTACGGGGTTATAGCGGTAATAATACACATTGCATACGGGGGCATAGCATTGATTAAGGATATCGCGATATCAATATTTTCATTGGTCGCTATTTTTTGCATATACGGTTTCTTTTACGAGAAGAAGCGAATGACGGACCTTCTTAAGAATAAGGAGAAGGAAGCAACCGACGCCCTCACGGAGCGTGATTTCGCCCTCAACGAAGCGAGAGCCAAGAGCGAATTCCTGGCCAACATGAGCCATGAGATCAGAACGCCCATGAACGCCATAAGCTGCGCGACTGAGCTTCTTTTAAAGGGTAATCCCGCGGATGATCAGAAGAGCTACTTAAGTATCATCAAGAGCTCCTCCGACAATCTTCTCGACATAGTTAACGACATTCTTGATTTCTCCAAGATGGACGCGGGCAAGATGCGCCTTGTGGAGACTGCCTATAAGATTAAAAACGTTCTTACTGACGTTGAAAACATGATTTCTGTAAGGCTTGCCGCGAGCAACGTAGCCTTCACCGTGGACATAGATCCTTCTTTTCCCAAGGTGATTGTGGGCGACGAGGTGCGCGTTAAGCAGATTCTTATTAACCTTCTCAACAATTCGGTTAAATATACTTCCAGCGGACTGATTGCTTTGTCCGTGACTTTCGAGCGCCTTTCCAAGGACAATATCGACATAACCTTTACCGTCAGGGACACCGGCTGCGGTATTCCCCCTTCGGAAAAAGAAAGACTCTTCAAGCGCTTCGAGCAGGCTGACGTGGTGAATCATCGTTACACCGAAGGCTCCGGCCTCGGACTTGCGATATGCAACCAGCTTGCCACCATGATGGGTGGACGTGTGACCTTCGAAAGTGAACTCGGAAAGGGTTCCACATTCAAGGCTACGGTAAGACAGCGCATGGGAGAAGGCTCCGATGAGCCGATTGCCGACATTAAGGGCGGCAACGCGCTTGAAGTATGCGTATGGGAAGATAACGTTTACTACAGAGAGAACCTGTTGCAGGCACTTTCGAGGCTGGGCATAAAGGCTCACGGAATATTCAACAGAAACGAGCTTAAGACCCTTCTTGCGGATTCAAAGATTGATTATGTATTCTCTTCGGAGTCTCATATATGGGAGGTTTCCTCGGCAGTTAAGAAATACTCTCATACGACAATCCCCGTGCGCATAGCGGATTTGGGAGACACTCCCGAGGCGACGGAAGGTGTTGTTATCACAAGACCTGTGGACGTTTTCGGAATTCTCGAGGTGCTTAACAGTGAGAAATTCAGGGACAAGGTCAGCGGCGACTATGCCGGCAGACTCATGACTCCCGACGCCAAGATTCTGGTTGTAGACGACAACAGGGTTAACCTGAAGGTCGCCAAGGCCTTGTTTGAGACCTTCAGCGCCAAGGTTACCGCTGTGGATTCGGGCTTTGAAGCGGTTGACTTAATTAAGAAGGGCGAGCAGTTTGACATTATCTTCATGGACCACATGATGCCCGGTATGGACGGAATCGAGACTTCAAGGCAGATTCGAGAGATTGAAGGCGAGAATCCGACACCCATCATTGCTCTTACCGCCAATGCCGGCGAGGAAGTGGAGAAGCTCTTTATAGAAGCGGGTCTTAACGACTTCATTCCCAAGCCCATCGTTATGAAACACTTAAACTTCGTAATGCAGAAATGGCTTCCGAAGAACAAGCAGATCTTTACGGAAATAAATCCCGAAGAAGCAGTCAAAGCAAGAGATGAAGAGCCCTCTTTTGTCCCCGAGGAAGGGCTTCAGAAGGTATGGAACGACAGGAAGATATATTTCGAACTTTTAAACATGTATCTTGATAAGAGCGGCAGCTTAATCAGCGAGATATCCGCCTGCGAATCCGTCGACGATAAGATCAGACTTACCAAGGAACTTCGCACCATCACGGAATCCGCCGGAGCGCTTAAGCTCAAGGAAATGCTTTCCGAACTTATTAATATAGGAAATATCGGTGAAGGCGCCCTCTTTAACGCCCGCCTCGAGCGCATTGTTAACGAGCATGGAATCGTCTCTTCCGAAATCCGCGACTATCTGGCCAAAGAACAAAAAGACGAGGTATTGACTTAGTCACAAATATCACGTTATAATGTCCAAGTGCGATTTTCTCGCACTTTACGCGGGTGTGGCGGAATTGGCAGACGCGCCAGATTTAGGTTCTGGTGGGTGACCGTGCAGGTTCAAGTCCTGTCACCCGCACGAAAGCTTTGAGAAGTGCACAGATGTACATAGAAATACCCGGATTATGCTTGCATATATCCGGGTATTTTTATGTGCAGGTGTATACGGCGAATGCCGTGGGACAAAAGTCCGAAGGGCTTTTGTATGCATTTCTCAAGTAAAAACATGGAAAGTTTACTTGACATTTTACCAACCTGCACTATAATAGGCATGTAAAGTTAACTTTCCATGTGCAAAGGGGATGCCATGAAAAACAGAATTGAGGAATTGCGAAAAGAGAGAGGAATCAAGCAGGAAGAGCTTGCAATGGCGCTTGAAGTGTCCAGGCAGACGATTGGTTCACTTGAAAACGGCAGATACAATCCTTCTATACAGCTTGCTTTTAAGATTTCTAAGTATTTTGGGCTGAAAATAGAAGATGTATTTATCTATGAGGAGGAATGAGTATGGATAAGGGTGTGAGAACGGCTTATATTTTACTAATAATAGGCTTGATGTTGGTAATAGTAAGTGCAATATCGTTTTATTTCTTTAGCAGCGAACGCTTCGCTTATACCGTAGTAAGTTACGCCATATTCGGAGGCGGTTTCGGCTTACTCGGAGACGGTATCGGACGACTCAATGCGGCTAGGCTTGAGAAGAAAGACCCTGAGCGCATGAAGATAATCAATATCGAGAAAAATGACGAGAGAAACATCGCCATTAATGAAAAAGCGGGATCCAAATCTTTTACTTTTTCACAGTACCTTTTCACGGCAGTAATAGTTGTGCTTGCAATCCTGAGGGTTGAATTAAGAACCCTTCTTATTCTGCTTAGCACGGACTTAATAATATTGGTATACAGCTTGTGTATCAGATTAAAACTTTATAAGGAGATGTAAACATGAGACTGGTAATTGAGGGCCTTATCAAAAATTTCGACAAAAAAGAAGTTCTTAGGGGTATTAACTTCTCTTTTGAAGAGGGCAAAATCTATGGACTCCTGGGCCGAAACGGCGCGGGCAAGACGACGTTTTTTAACTGCGTCAACAAAGACATTCCGATTAACGGCGGCACTATTTCTTACGAGGAAAACGGTAAGAAAGAACTGCTTCAGCCCGACGACATCGGATACGTTCTTTCGGTGCCCACTGTTCCCGAGTTTCTTACGGGCAGAGAGTTTCTTAAATTCTACATTGAGATTAACAAGAAGCGTATCCCCGACTTAAAGCCTATCGACGAATACTTTGACTACGTAGGCATTCTTCCCGAGGACCGCGATAAGCTTCTTAAGGATTACTCCCACGGTATGAAGAACAAGCTTCAGATGCTTGTTAACATCATCAGCAATCCCAAGCTTTTGCTTCTCGACGAGCCTCTTACTTCCCTCGACGTTGTGGTGGCGGAAGAAATGAAGGACCTCTTAAGAGACGTTAAACCCGGCAAGATCACCATCTTTTCCACCCACATCATGGACCTTGCGTTAGACCTTTGCGACGAGATCGTTCTTTTGAATCACGGCGAGCTTGAAGTAGTGGACAAGTCCAACTTAAACAACAATGAGTTCAAAGAAAGAATCATTGCGGCTCTTAAGGAGGAAGAAAATGTTCAAGACGCTTAAAATGATGCTCAAGCTGAAGAAGACCTACAGAATCAACACAATTCTGTACATCCTCAGACAGCTTCCGCTCGTAAACAGGATTCTTCCGCCTTCTTTGACCGGACATAAGATTCTTAGCGCGATAGTAACGCTTATATTAATCATCTGGGAAATTACGGCGATATTCGCAGGCAAACTTATCTATTATTTCGGAGCTATAGGCTACACAAGACAGTTAAGCGACAACATCCCTTCGGACGTTTTGTTCGTGCAGATGCTGTTTATCCTTACAATCGGCGGCCTGTTCATGAATGTAGATTTCCTAAACTACAGGAAAGACAAGTACTACGCCATGATGATTTTTAAACTCAATGCCAAAGAATACACGTTTTTGGACTTTTGCTCATCCCTTGTGAAAATCATCGTGGGTACCCTTCCCGTAGCCATTTATATGGGCCTTTTATGGAACGTTCCCCTTTGGTTCCTGATTCTGATTCCCTTTAGCGTAGCCCTCGGCAAGTTTATCTACGCCGCATACGTACTGTCTTCTTTTGACAGGACCGGCGTGGTACATTATGCGGGCAAGAGCCTTATTTCGTGGTTTGCTGCGCTTGTTATCATCCTTGCGGCGATCATTCTGCCCGCTTTTGAGATTGAACTTCCCCGTGAGCTTTGCATGGGCGGTATCCTGATACTCATCCCCGTGGGATTGTTATGTGTTAAGAAGGTTCTTTGCTACAAGGATTACCTTAAGATCAACAAGTTCATGCTCAATCAGGTCGACATGGACATGGCTAAGGCCAAGAACCGCGGCGACAACACCATTACATCTTCCCTTGACGAAGGCTCATTGGTTACAAGCAATAAGAAGGGCTTTGAATTCTTAAACGATATTTTCGTAAAGCGTCACAAAAAAATCCTTTGGAAGCCCGCCGTTAACCTGACGATTATGTATCTCGCGCTTGCGTTAATCATTAACGTAGGATTGGCCTTCCTTCCAAACGGCAGATTGGCCTGCGGAAACATGATTGAGAAGATGATTCCGTACTTTGTCTACATTGTATGCATCTCAAACCGCGGAATGTACTACACGAGAGCCTTATTTATAAACTGCGACCACAGCATGCTTACGTTTTCTTTTTACAAAAAAAGAAACAACGTGCTTAAGCTCTTCATAATAAGACTCAGGGAAATCGTTAAGATTAACCTGCTTCCGGCTTTCGCTCTCGGACTTGCGCTTGCATCCTGCGTGTTCATGCCGGGCGACATCGAGTCTGTTAAGAAAGGCCTCGTCATTATCCTTACGATTGTTGCGGAGAGTACCGTTTTCTCCATACATTGCCTGATGCTGTACTATCTGTTCCAGCCTTACAATGTTAATACGGAAGTGAAAAACGTTTACTACTACATCGCGATATTCCTGACCTACGCGTTGCTTTACGTGCTGATGTTCCAGCGTATTCCGGCGCTTACCTTCGGCCTTGCGTGCCTGATATTCAGTGTGGTGTACACGGTGATTACCTGCATTCTTGTGTACAATCTCGCACCTAAGACATTTAAATTGAAAGATTGATAAGAAATTGCGGCAAAAGAATGAGTTTCTTTTGCCGTTTTCTATTGTCCGAGCGGGGAAAATGTGCTATCTTATCGGATATAGATTTTTTTAAAATAAAAAAAGGAGAAATCATGAAAAACGGAGAAAGAGTTTACAATCCCAAAGAGATTGAGCCCAAGTGGCAGAAGTATTGGGAAGAACATCAGACTTTCAAGACCGATGTTTGGGACTTTTCCAAGCCCAAATTCTACGCTCTTGATATGTTCCCCTATCCTTCGGGCGTAGGCCTTCATGCGGGACATCCCGAAGGCTACACAGCTACAGACATTGTATCCAGAATGAAGAGGATGCAGGGATACAATGTACTACATCCCATGGGGTATGATTCTTTCGGACTACCGGCCGAGCAGTATGCTGTTTCAACCGGTAATCATCCCAACGGATTTACTCAGGAAAATATAAAGACCTTTTCCAAGCAGCTTAAGGAGCTTGGATTTGACTATGACTGGACCAAGGTTCTTGCTACATCGGACCCTAAGTTCTACAAGTGGACTCAGTGGATTTTCAAGCAGTTATTTCTTGACGGATATGCCAAGTATGTGGACATGCCCGTTAACTGGTGCGAAGAACTCGGAACAGTTCTTTCTAACGACGAAGTTATCGACGGTAAGTCAGAGCGCGGCGGCTACCCTGTAGTTCGTAAGAACATGAAGCAGTGGGTTA
Source organism: Lachnospiraceae bacterium (assembly GCA_017553505.1). Taxonomy (GTDB): domain Bacteria; phylum Bacillota; class Clostridia; order Lachnospirales; family Lachnospiraceae; genus UBA1258. Next base: position 69,990 of record JAFZLD010000001.1, on the reverse strand, counting down.
TCAACCAGCCTGCTTTTGCCGAGAAGCTTCTCGAAGGACTTAACGAGGTCGACTGGCCCGAATCCACCAAGGAAATTCAGCGTAACTGGATCGGTAAGTCTACCGGTGTGGAAGTTGAATTTGAGATTGTGGGCGGTGGCAAGTTCTCCATCTTCACCACATGTATCGAGACGATTTACGGTATCACATTTATGGTACTTGCTCCCGACGGAGAGATAGTTAAGACACTTCTTGACAGAGTTGAGAACCGTGCCGAGGTTGAGGCTTATATCGCCGAGACTCTTAAGAAGAACGACATGGACCGTACCGAGCTTAACAAAGGTAAGACCGGTTGCGAGTTAAAGGGCGTTCACTGCATTAACCCCGTAAACGGTAAGGAAGTTCGCATGTTCATCGGTGACTTCGTACTTGCCAATTACGGTACCGGTGCCGTTATGGCGGTTCCTTCACACGATCAGCGTGACTTTGAGTATGCAATTGCTCACAATATAGAGATGATTCAGGTAATCGAAGGCCGCGACGTTTCCGAGCGTGCTTTTGAGAAGCAGGATTATCTCGGCAAGGGCTGCAAGCTCATCAATTCGGAAGAGTTCACAGGTCTTACCGTAGAAGAGGCCAAAGAAGCCATTACTGTTAAGCTTGAGAAGATGGGCGTTGCCAAGAGAACCGTTAACTACCACTTCAGAGAGTGGATTTTCGCCCGCCAGCGTTACTGGGGCGAGCCCGTGCCGATTGTTCACGGCGATGACGGCAAGATTTATGCGCTTGATGATTCCGAGCTTCCTTTGGTACTTCCCGAGCTTGAAGACTACAAGGGTAAGAACGGTCAGGCACCTCTTGAAAATGCAACAGAGTGGAAACAGTACGATAAGAACGGCATCAAGGGTAAGAGAGAGACTTCTACCATGCCCGGTTCAGCAGGTTCTTCATGGTACTACTTCAGATATATCGATCCCGACAACGACAAGGTATTCGCAGATCCCGAGCTGTTAAAGCATTGGATGCCCGTAGACCTTTACATCGGCGGACCCGAGCACGCTGTCGGACACCTTATGTATTCACGTATCTGGAACAGATATCTCTACGACAAGGGTCTTGCTCCTACTAAAGAGCCCTTCAAGAAACTCGTTCACCAGGGTATGATCCTTGGCTCCAACGGCATCAAGATGGGTAAGAGATTCCCCGAGTTCGTAGTTAATCCTTCCGATATCGTACGTGACTACGGTGCAGATACTTTGAGACTTTACGAAATGTTCATGGGACCGCTCGAGGTTTCCAAGCCCTGGTCACAGGCCGGTGTAGACGGTGCGAGAAAGTTCATCGGCCGTGTATGGACATACATGGTAGACGAAGACACCAACGGCGATGAGTCCGATGAGACACTTAAGAAGGTATATCACCAGACTGTTAAGAAGGTATGCGGCGACTTTGAGAACCTTGCTTTTAACACGGCAATCGCTCAGATGATGATCTTCATCAATGCGGCTTACAAGGCAGGAAAATGTCCTGTAAGTTACAAGGAAGGCTTCATCAAGATGTTCTCCTGCATCTGCCCTCACGCAGGTGAAGAGATGTGGCAGGCACTCGGCCATACCGATACCATCGCTTATGAGTCATGGCCTACTTACGACGAGGCCGCTGTTAAGGAAGACACAGTTGAAATCGGCGTACAGGTTAACGGTAAGGTAAGAGGTACCGTATCCATCGCAGTTGATGAGGATCAGGAATCCGCTCTTGCCAAGGCCAAGGAAATTCCTTCCGTTCAGTCCTTTATGGAAGGCAAGACTGTTGTCAAAGAAATCTATGTTAAGGGTAAAATCATTAATATAGTGGTTAAGTAATACAAAACCCTTCACCTGATGGTATAATACTGTTTGGTGAAGGGTTTTCTTGTGCCAAATTTTAATAAAAGGTGGAATTATGTTTTACTACACTCTCGGAAGTATTGCGGTTATTGTGATTCTCACGCTTTGGGCGGGGAGTATTGCGCTGCAGATTATTAAGAGCGATTCTCGAGGCGAGAGAATCGATAAGATCAGGAATTTTAAGAAGGGTAAATTCCTTGCGATTTACCCTATAGCCATACCGATTTATTTCATGGCGATACTATACGGCAAGGAATTGTCCAAGGCCAATATTTTCGAATGTTTTCTCGAGGCAATCACCAAGGCGGCTCAGCTTGTGAGCGTGAGGTTTGCTTTCTCCGATTTAAAGGGGCTTATGGATGCGAGCTTTCTTTTTACGGTGTGCGTGTATTATTGCTACATTTTGATATTGCTTAATGTGGTACTGTTTATTCTTTCGCTGTTTATGCAGTTTCTGTGGGAGCATATCAGTATTCTGGCGTATGAGAGGTATCACGGGGACAAGTACCTGGTTATCGGCAACAATGAGGGTAACCGGAAGCTTTATGCGTCGATTAAGACGGGTAAGAAGGCGCTGGTCGACAATATTTCCAAGGAAACGGCGCTTGAACTTTACGGGCTCGGTATTGTGAATTACTCGAGGGAGAATCTCGCGAAGTTTGCGGCCGGTAAGCTTGATGAGTCGTATCGTCAGATAGTGAGCGACAAGGCCGGCAAGATCAGTATCGTGGTCAATACCGAGGACGATGAAGAGAATCTCGAGATTGCCATGGCGCTTACCAAGAAGCTTGAGACTTTAGAGAAAGAAATGCCTGCGGACGATATTTACAGCCGCATCAATATATACATTTTCGGCAATCCTCAGTTTGAGAGTTTGTATGAGGAGATTACCAATGCTTTCGGTTGCATCAGACTTGTGGACAAGTACAAGAAAATTGCGACGAAGGTTGCGATGGAGTACCCGATTGCGAAGTTTTTAAATGAGGATACGGTTGATTATTCTACCGGACTTTTGAAGCCGGATGTGAATATTAATGTCGTGTTCTTAGGGTTCGGTGATGTTAACAAGCAGCTGTTCTTGACCTATGCCGCCACCAATCAGTTCATTGAGAAGGTGGGGGACGAGGTTAAGCTTAAGCCGGTCAATTACCATTTCTTTGACAAAGAAAAGGCATATCATAATAAGAATCTTAACAACAGCTTTTACAGATATCGTAACGAGTTTTATAACTTCGATAAGGCTTCGCTTGATTATAAGCCGATGGTGAATGAGGAGGATTATCTTCCTTTGCCGGATCTGCCGTCAAGGGAGATTTATCATCCTACGGATATCAATTCGCCTGATTTTTACAGGGATATTAAGAAGATTGTGAAGGCGTCCGAGAACGGCGCGATGCTTGTGTTTGTGGCGTACGGCAGCGACCTTGAGAACAGGGATCTTGCGCGCAAGCTTTCGCTTATGATTAACGGGTGGAAGAAGAAGGACAATGTGGCGATTTTTGCCCGCAAGCGCATGAGTGATGAGGATGAGCCGGAGATTAAGAAGGGTGAGTATATTTCTTTTGGCCTTGAGGATGAGGCGGTCTTTGATATGGATAATCTCGATGATTCCGAGGAGATGCGCATGACTTTGTATCGCCATAAGTCGTATGCGTTAGAGGGCGAGCTTCGTCGCCGCGAGCTTGAAGGATTACCGGCGCCTACCGAGGAAGAGATTGATGAGATAGTCAAGGCTTCCGAGAAACGCTGGTATGTGGCGGACGGTCTTAAGGAGCGCTCTTACAGGGATTCGAGCAGATATGCTACGATGAGCCTTCGCGCTAAGCTACTGATGATGGGACTTGATATGGTGCCGAAGGGAGCTGCGGGTGCCGATGGTGCTGAGGCTGCGGTTGCGGGGCTCAGTCGAGATGAGTATGTCGAGAGCTACGCCGGTGCCGATAAGGCCGATTATTACAGCATTGAGTATAAGGGACAGAAGTATGAATTCTCGAAGCGTACCTCTATTGATTTCATGGAGGATACGAAGCCTTATTACATGTCGATTGAGGAGCATTTCAGGTGGAACGCTTACATTATCAGCCAGGGATTTGTGCCGGCCAAGCTTAAGCGGATTAAGAACGGCGCCGACCACGGTAAGAACTATACGTTGAGACTTCATAATAACCTTACGACTTATGAAGGACTCAAGGATTACAGGCGCATAATGTGTGAGATTAACGGAGGCTCCGAGGAGGAGAATGACGTAATTCACTACGATTACCAGATACTGGATGATGCTTGGCAGATGCTGGATAATCTGGGATATGATATTAGGAATCGTTAACCTGTGTTGTAGGATTTTTTTTGATACATAAGTACCATGTATAAATTATTAAAAATTTATATATGGTACTTTTTTTCTTTTAATTGCACAAAATATAGTGTATCATGGTAACGAAGGTTAGGTGCACAATGGATAATAATAACAAGTATATTTTTGATATAGAGACAATCAGTAAGAAGGAAAGCGAAGCTAATAAGGAGCTCAGACGTAAGAAGCATCGACAGGGGCGCGTGATTGCGTGGGTCGTGCTGGTGGCAGGGATTCTTTTGCTGGGAACGGCTTTGTTCTTTGGCGGAAGGGCTTTGGTTAAGGGCATTATCGGGCGAGGCGGCAAGACTGTAGCGTCGGTTGACGGGTCTGATGATGGCGGTCCCGGCGAGAACAGCGTAATCGATGAGCTTATCGGCGGTGAGGATGAGGTTGTGGTGACGCCTCCCGAGCCGGTGGAGGTGGGACCGTCGGAGGATGAGCTTTTTGAGGAAGCGCTTCGCAATTATATTCATACCATGACTCCTGAGGAGCAGGTGCTGGGGTTGTTTATCGTATCTCCCGAGCAGATTACGGGCGTGTCCGCGGCGATTAAGGCGGGCGACGGCACTAAGAAAGCGCTGGAAGAGTATCCTGTGGGCGGTATCATCTACAGCGATAAGAATATGATCGATCCGGATCAGTTTAAGACGATGATTGAGGGTACGAAGGGCTATTCCAAGTATCCGTTGTTTATAGCGGTTGACGAGACTTTGGGCAAGTCTGTATTTCCGGCCAAGATGAAGGTTGCGGCTACGCAGTCGGCGTCGGAGATTGCTGCCGGCGGAGATGCTTCCGTGGCGCGCGCGGAGGAATCGAAGATTGCCGGATATTTGTCCGAGTTTGGAATCAATCTGAACCTGGGGGTGGATGCAGATGTGTATCCTGCGCCTTCGGGTGAAGATGATGCGGTGCCTGCGGTTTCTTTTGGCACGGACGCAAACGTCGTGGCCGAGATGGTTACGCAGTGTATCGGTGCTTTGAATGAGCAGGGCATTTCTGCGGGCGTTAAGTTCTTCCCCGGTCAGGGTTATGCTTCTGCCGACACTTCCGAGGCAATCGCCCAGAACGAGCGCACTCGCGAAGAGATGGAGGCTTGTGAGCTGCTTCCGTTTATCTCGGCGGCGGATGCCGGCGCTTCGGCCTTCGTGGTGAGCCACGAGAGCGTGCCCGGGCTTGCGGGTGAGGCGGTGTATGCTTCCCAGTCCAAGGAAGTGATGACCAATCTTATCCGTGTCGAGCTTGAGATGGACGGCATCATCATTATCACCGACGACCTTTCCAAGACCGCCGTCTCCGCCTACTACGAGTCCGGCGAGTACTGCGTTGCGGCGCTTAAAGCCGGTGCCGACATGCTCCTTAAGCCCGAAGACTTCAAGGCAGCCTACGCCGAAGTCTTAAACGCCGTCAACACCGGCGTCATCGCCAAGGAACGTGTCGAAGACTCACTCGTCCGCATCTACAAAGTTAAGTTTAAAGGAATGACCTTCGACGAGCTTAACTCGCTTACGGCTGAGAAGATTGTGCAGCCTTAATCCACTTATCTTGAATACTTCGTATTCCCCCGGGGCGCCCATCGGCGCCCCGTTTTTATGCCCGGGCGCGCCTCCCGCTTCCGTCCACCTTCCGCTTCCAACCGCCTTCCACTTCCGGTCGCCTTCCCGGCTTCCCCATCCGGCGCACCTCGGCAAGCCCTCGCCCCATTCTCCAACTGCCCGCCCCACTTGCTACTCACGAAGCTCCTTTTGGCGGGATAATCCTATTCCCCTTTACATTTTCTTTTTACTAATGTACAATACCCCTTGTCTCCGTAGTCGGAGAACGTAACGGACTGATAAATCAGGCCGAAAACCGCTGTTATGCATTAGCTACAGAAGTAAAAAATGGCCGTAATGCATAAATGGCATAATACATTCTTGTTATGCATTGTTTCCGTACATTAATCGGAGACTATGATGCATAAGAATCCCAAAACATTACATTTATTCATCAATGCAAGCACCAGAGTATGGAGAGTGGTTGGGTTTGAAATCTAAGCGCGCTGAAAAGATGCATAACGGTTTAAATTATGCGCATTTATGCATTGGTGGCAAAAATTAAGGAAGGAAAATAATGCATAAAAGCGCTGTAACGCATATCTTATGCATTGAGGCTGAAAAAATGAGGCAAATCAGAAGAAATTTAAATGAAGAATGGGTCAAGGACTTAAGGACAATCGTTGAGCAGAGAGCACAGTTGCTGAGAAACGAAATCAAAGTTAGGACTAAGGCACTGGCTAAGGCGCCGGAGGGGTGGTTAAGAGTAAGAAAGTATGGCAAGGGATATCAATATTTCCATATAACAGAGTCGAAAGACACTTGCGGAACATATATAAAGAGCAATAATCAAAAGCTGGCAGTCGCGCTATCGCAGAAGGCTTATGATAAGAAATTTGTGGCCGAGGCGCAGAAGGAACTGGGGATTCTGGACGAATACCTGCGGAGGACGGAGAGTACGGCAATAGAGAAGATTTATGATGATATGCACCCGGGCAAAAGGCTACTAATTAATCCGGTTTTTGAAGACCGGGATACCTTCGTCCGAAACTGGGAGGGGGTGGTGTATCCGCCGGGGTATTTCGCGGAGGGGGATGCGGAGCATTATACGGCTAAGAATGAGCGGGTGCGCTCGAAGACTGAGGTAAATATTGCGAATATGCTCAACCTTTACGGAATACCTTACAGGTATGAGTTCCCGCTGGTGATGGATAGTATAGAGTTTAGGCCGGACTTTCTGTGTCTGAATGTGCGCACGAGAAAAGAATACGTGTGGGAGCACTTCGGAATGATGGAACTGGAGGATTATGCGCGCAAAAACGTCGATAAGATAAGCAGGTACATGCTTAACGGCTATATCCCCGGGGAAAATTTCATTATGACTTTCGAGACGACTAAGAAACCGCTTAACAGCGAGGTTATTAAGGCTATGATTGAGAATTATTTGATTTAATGGTAGAATGGGCACATTAAACGGTACAGAGGGGTAAAAGAATGAGACAAGAAATAATTCAAAGAGCTGCGGACTTCCTGCAGACAGAACTTAGGAAGACTGTGGGATTCACGGACAGAACAGAGAGAATGGTTGAATACCGCATTGAGCATTCGTTCAGAGTAGCGAAGATTGCGAGAAAAATCGCTAAGGGCGAGGGCTTTGATGAGGAAAGAATGTACGTGGCGGCATTGCTCCACGACATCGGGTATACAGTGCAGTATGAGTCGGCCGAGGATGCGTCGAGACACGGAAGAGTTGGCGCGGAGATAGCAAGACCGTTCTTCAAAGAGTTGGGCTACACCGACGCAGAGGTTGAGGAAATGTGCTACGGAATAGCCATTCATGTGGACGACACTTCGGACTTTAGCGGCGAAAGAACACCTTTCGCACTCACAGTGGGAGATGCCGACAACATCGATCGTTTCGATGCTTATCGTATCTACGAAGGACTGGAGTTTATGAAGTTCAGCGAAATGCCTTTAGCTGAGCAGATTGCCTTTACAGACAAAAGAATCAGCAAGTTGAAACAGTTCCGCGAATATCCTTACGGCACGAAAACCGCCGATAAGATGTGGCACGAGAAGGTTGATTTTCAGTTAGAATACTTCAACCGCTTAAAGAATCAGCTGGAGAGCAGCAGCATCGCAAGCGTTTAGTTGCGACAGCCGCCGCTGGGCCGCCCAATCCCAAAGATAAATAAAAACCGCTATCTGCCCACGCAGACAGCGGTTTTCTTATATCACAAATTACCTACTTCTTCTTAACAGGTATCCACAACTCGCAGAACACTCCGGGCTTGCCGGCATCGAAGTACACTTCATAGTCCGTTTCTTCCGAGGATTCGTAGCCCATCTGGGGCAGGAATTCCTTGTAGAAGCGTTCCCAGGTCTCACTGATGCAATCGCCGTCATCGCCGATGCATTCAAAGACTACGTAGGTACCGGGATTAACGTCCCAGATGCGATAGCCCTTACTCTCAAGCGCTGCCATATCGAAATCCTTGGTATCTTTGTCGACAATTACGCCGATTCCGTAATCAAATGTTTCGGCACCTTCCCTGGTAGGCGTGCACAAGCCGTAAAGGTCGCATTTGCCCGCGGGGCGTAGCGCTTTAATCGGCTCGAGCAGTTTAGCCGCATTAACCTCTCCCCAGAAATCAGGGATCTCGTGATTGTCCTCGTCATTGATGATTTCGTTCTTAAACGGTCTTGCAATTGCAATAAATTTCTTAGCTTCTGTCTGTACGATTCTGTAATCCATACTTAAACCTCCTTCAACGGTTAACTTAATGACAAGAGGATTAAATAATCGGAGCTTGGCAGACTCAGCCCTGGCAAAAGAAGGTGCAACCCCATGGAAACGGGTGAATGCCTTGGTAAAGCTCTCGGGCGTGTCGTAGCCGTACTTCATTGCAATATCCGTGATGCGCGCGTCCGTCTCAACAATTTCGCGACCGGCCAAAGAAAGCCTTCTGTTACGAATATACGCTCCGACGGTCATTCCCGTAAGAAAGCTGAAAGCCCTATGAAATTCGTAGCTTGAAGTGTGCACATGCTTCGCTGCGTCTTCATAGTTGATTTCTTCGAGCAGGTGTGCCTCGATGTATGAAATTGATTCCTGCAATGACTCTGTCCACTCCATATTTGTTCCTCCTGATGAAGCTATTGTAGGAAACCGCGAGCAATCCTACATTTCCGCCGTTGCGCAGTTTTGTCAGGTTAAAAGAACCGCGTCAATACAAGTATGCATCGCGGAAACGGCATCGGCAATACTGATTTTGACCTTTTTTTACTAAAAAATATGACAATAAATAAATAGTACATGGCAATATCTGATAAGTGCCCGCCCTTGGCAAAAGAATATGATAAATACAAACGATAAAACGTTTTATGAGTCATGGGGGTGACTTGAGACACAAGAGAGTGCGGTAGGCAGTACCGCGCGTTACATATATCAGTAAAGAGGAGGTTACAATCATGCTGCCGATGCTTAGAAAAGTTACAACTAAAAACGGCGTAGTAAAGGGTCTTCCCGGAGGAAATGCACGTATAACCGTGTTTAAGGGAATTCCTTTTGCAGCTCCCCCGGTGGGAGAGAACAGATGGAGAGCACCTCAGCCCGCTAAGAATTGGGACGGAGAGCTTGAGTGCTACAAATTTAAGAACATTTCCGTACAGGACACACCCGGTGTGGGCGAGGCCCTTTACGACAAGGAATGGCACGTTGACAATCAGATTCCCATGGGCGAGGATTGCTTGTATTTAAATATTTGGTCGCCGGCTCATTCGGAGAACGACAAGCTTCCCGTACTCGTATGGTACTTCGGAGGCGGTTTCCAGTGGGGATATCCCTGCGAGATGGAATTTGACGGTGAGAACCTTGCCAAGAAAGGCATCATCGTAGTTACCGTTAACTATCGTCTTGGTGCTATCGGTTTCCTTGCTCATCCCGAGATAACAGCAGAAAGCCCCGAGGCTCCCACAAACTTTGGTAACCTCGACCAGCAGGCAGGTCTTAAGTGGGTATACGAGAACATCGCTGCATTCGGCGGAGATCCCGAGAACATTTCCATTGCAGGTCAGTCCGCAGGCGGCGGAAGCACATTACTCCAGATTACCTGTGAACAGAACTATAAGATGATCAAGAGCGCTCTCATCATGAGCGGTATCATCAGAAATCCCTACGGCGAGGACGCTTTCATCGTTCCTCACGACATCAGCGAGGCTGAGGAACTCGGTAAGAAGTTCTTTGACTTCATAGGCGTTAAGACTCTTGAAGAGGCAAGAAGGGTTGACGCCATCACCATCCGCGACAAGTATGCGGCATTCAGAGAGAAGTACGGCATGTTTGCACCCTGCATTGACCACAAGTTCTGTGTAGACGAGCCTTATAAGCGCTTGCTTAACGGCCAGTGGGCTAAGTGCCCCGTTTTAAGCGGCAACACGGGTGACGAGTTTAAGTCATTCATTCCCGCAGCCGACACCGCAGAGTTAGAAAGAAAGGCAAAAGAAATCTTCGGCGACAAGGCAGACAAGTTCATGTCCTTCGCAGAAGTTCCCGTTAAAGGCCCCATGGGCTATGCTACGGTCAGCGGCATCGAAGCATCCGTCAAGGGCGCCGCAGAGTCCAACATCAAGAACGGAACCGGCGATTTATTCTACTACTACAGATTCAATCCTGACATTCCCGGCGACAACGCAGGCACCTTCCACTCTGTCGATCTTTGGTTCTTCTTTAACAACCTCGATAAGTGCTGGAGACCTTTCGTAGGCAGACACTACGATCTTGCCCGCAAGATGAGCGGTTACTGGGTTAACTTCATCAAGACCGGCAACCCCAACGGCGTCGACGTAGACGGCACCAAGCTTCCCGAGTGGAAGCCTTACGGCACCGACCGCAACGAGCTTGAGTTCACATCAAACGGTCCGGAGCCCAAGAAAGACACATCCGAATTTGTAGACTTTATCAAGAACGTTATCGTTGATAAAGCAAAATAAAAGATAAATCTCCCATATGAAAAGAGGGCTGCGTGGCTTCGTCCACGCGGCCCTTTTTGTGTGCCTTTTACCTGTCGTGGCAACCAAAGGTCTCTGCGTTTCATATTCTGCACGGCAGGCAAAAGTATCTTAGGGCGTATCCGGTCAGGTCAACGCTATTCCCGAGCTTTTTGGAACTTCACCCATCCCATTTCCGGGCCCTACGGGGCCACTTTATCGCAATACGGATTTTTATTTGAAACTGCGATAAATTTTGGCCATTTTTAGGGTGATTTTGGAGGCAGTTATCGCAATATGAAATTTTGATGTAAATTGCGATAAGTTTTGACTGTTTTTTTATCGCAATTTTGCATGGATTCACGTATTGCGATAAGTGATTTACATAACTCGTGATTTTTTATCGCAGAATCCATTCTTTTTTCGTATTGCGATAAAAGGGCGCAAAAAAAATTCAAAATATCTCTTGACAAACCCCACCTCCAAGAATAATATAAAGATGTTTATATAAACGCGTTTACACTAAAACGAAATGGAGGACATGAAGATGATATTGGTAGTCAATACTACTGAGGATAAAGAGATTAGCGGGAAGGTTATGGAACAGGCTAAGGTGATGGGTAAGGATGTTAAAGTTATCGAAGCCGGCAACAAGAAGATTGGAAATTGCATAGGTTGTAATTATTGCTGGCTGAAGACGCCGGGGGAGTGCACGGTTAAGGATGATTATGAGGAGATTTTTAAGGAGATTATTCATGCGAAGGAGTTGTGGGTGATTTCGGATACGGCGCTTGGGTTCATTAATCATAAGGGAAAGAATTTCTTTGACCGAATCTTACCGATTGCGACGATGTATCTTAAGTTTAAGGGCAAGGAAATGCGTCATGTTGCGAGATACAAGAGCTCGCCGGATGTGGGCATTATCTACAGCGGAGAGGCCGATAAAGCATATTTAAACAGATGGACGGAGAGATGCGCCATCAATTTTGAAAGCAAGTCACTTGGCGCGTACAGCACCGAGAACATTAAGGAGGCAGTAGCATGCATGTAGTAATCATAAACGGAAGTCCCCGCGTTAAGGAGTTTAGTAATACAGACAAGATTTTAGCCAAGTTCACCGAAGGACTTACGGAGAACGGCACGACATTCGAGCAGTACGAGGTTTCCGACAGAAAGCAGTGGGACGCAATTCGCACAGCATACAACACTAATAAGAACATACTCATGGCCATTCCGCTTTACGTTGAGAACATTCCGGGACTGCTTCTTGAGTTTCTTAAGACATTTGCTCCCAAGAACGACGGCACGCAGCTTTCTTTTATCTTGCAGGGCGGATTCGCGGAAGGTTCGCAGCTTAGATGCGGCGAAGCGTATCTTGAAATACTGGCAAAAGAACTCGGATGCGAATACGGCGGAACTCTTGCCAAAGGGGACAATTTTAGTATAAGATTTTTTGGAGAGCAGACCCGCGAGAGGGTTACTTCTCCCTACAAGGAAATGGGCAGAGAATTCGCGGCTCAGGGCAATTTCAAGTCGGAGGCCTGCAGGAAATTCACAGGCCCCGAGACTTTCCCGCTTATGATTCGCATATTGGTAGGCGCTATGTTTGCTACCGTTGCGCGTAAGAGCTTTAAGAAGATTGCGGCAGGACTCGGATGCACCAAGTCTCTTAAGTACAGACCCTACAAATAACCAAGCAACAAAGGACATCACATGGGACGTAAAACTCAGATTTCTAAAGAAATGATACTGGAAGCGGCATACGAACTCTTAGAAGAGGGCGGCATCGGCGCGGTGGCAATTAAGGCAATCGCCGCAAGATTAAATTGCTCCACTCAGCCGGTTTCCTGGCACTTCGGAAGCATGATTGAACTTAAGAAAGAACTCTACAGATACGCGCAGATTCAGATGTACGGCGGACTCTCGGCCAAGATGGAGGGCAAGGAAGCGGTAGAAGCTTTCTTTGTCTCAGGTCTGCACTACATATCAAATGCCTGCGACCACCCGAATGTATTTAAGTTTATCTGTGTGGACGATCCGATGGAGACTATCGGCGAGAGAATCGGCGGGGATTCCACCATTTTCAGTAAGCAGTTCGACGCCGAAGCGGTAGAAATGCTGGCGGCTCAGTACAACGCCTCACCGGAAGCGATAGGCGAAATCGTAAGGGATACCGTAATCTACACCCACGGTCTCGCACTGATGATGGGCTATGACAGCTACAGGCTCCCCAAAAAGGAAGCCTGCAAAATGATGTACAATATGGGCACTAAATTGCTTAAAGGAATCGGCTACGAATCCACATACGATTTCGAGACCATAGCCGAGAAATATTTGTAGGCTACACCACCGGCCGCTGCTTCGTATAAGCGGCGCGATACTCGGAAGGCGTAACACCCTTAATCAGCTTAAACATACGAATGAACGACGAAAGCGATGTAAAGCCCGACTTAAAGGCAATATCCGTGATATTGTAATCCGTCGACGAGAGATATTTCTCCGCAGTATATATGCGGCACTGGCTCAAATACTGATAGTATGAACGATTGGCGAACTGCTTGAAAAGCCTTGTGAAATGGTACTTGGAGAAGCCTGCCATATTGGCGGTTTCTTCAAGCGTTAAGTTCTCCGAGCAGTGCGTGTTAATATAGTCGCAGATACGCAGGAACTTCTCCGTATACTCGCGGTTCTTGGCGCTGCTTGCGGAATCGGTATGCGCCTGATAAGCCTCGCTTCTTCCTATAATAGACAGAATGTACAGCAATTTCCCGTACACCGCCGCCTCGAAGAAAGGAATATCGCTTTGATATTCTTTTTTTATTTCAAGGAGCGCCTGCCTGATTTCTTTATAAATCCCCCGGCCGCTCTGCGCGGTAAGAAGATACATCGGCGAAAGAAAGGTTATAATACTGTCCGTATTCTGCACTCCGCGAACATTGGACATATCAATCTGCAGGATGATACGCGAGCCGCTTCCGCCCACAGGTGCAAGCGAGTGCAGTGTTCCCGGTGCTATAAAAAGAATGTCCCCCGGATTAAGAGTGACTTCTTCGTTAACGCACTTGGCGTAGTACTTACCCTTCTCGGGCATGATGATTTCAAGCGGAGTGTGCCAGTGAGCGGGATATGTGACCTGTGAAGTATTCACATAGAACCTGATTCCCGATTCTTTTTTGAAGTTGACGGTTTCGTATACACCCTTAAGATTCTCAATCATATACATTCCCCATTATTAACCGTTTCCACTATCATTGTAGGTTTCTTTAAATTGTAACTACAATTCAAAACTTGCTACTTTTCATGGCTTATCTTGCGGAAAATAAAAAATATCAACTCTTATATTGCAAATAGTACTATTTAATGTATAATAGTATATGATATAATAATCACATAAAGCGAAAGACATTCGCTTAACCCACTAATGACAACACTTTATATAAACTTAGCTAAAGAAAGGATTATTGTTATGGAAAAAAGAGTTTACAAATCAGTTAAAGACAGAAAAATCTTCGGAGTATGCGGAGGCCTCGGTGAGTACTTCAACATCGACCCCATGATCTTCAGACTCGGATTCGTAGTATTGGTACTTGCTTTTGGTACCGGCGTTCTTGCATATATCGTATGCGGCCTCGTTATGAGCGACGACCCCAATCCTTATCAGGACAGAAGAGACTACGGCAGCAACAGCGATTACGTAAGAAACGATGATTATCGTAACGACAATTACAATTCATAACCGATTGAATCTAACCCTACTTAAGAAAGCACGGAGGCCCCCACCTCCGTGTTTTTCTTTTTAGGTTTATTTAGGATTCTTTTAAGATTCTAAGATTCGTTTGTTCTTTTAATAAAATCTGTTAAAATGTGTTTTAAAGAGGAGTTCCAAAAGGAGTATTAATACCATGAAAAAATTGCAAAAATTCCTGGCAGTGTCTATGGCTGCCATATTGACTTTCGGATTGTGTGCTTGCGAGAAGCCGGTTGAATCGGCAGGCTCGGCATCGACTTTAGAGGAGACTTCGGCGAGTGCATCAACGGAGGCGAGTGTTGAGACGCCTGCGCCCGAGGCGGAAGCGGAAGCTGAATATTTACCCACACTTTTAAAGAGATCATATTATTACCCGGACGCAAGCAATAAGTTCTTTATTGTGAAGGGTACCGAGGTGCTCGGCGAGTATGATGTGCCTGAGATTATGATGTACAATTCCTGGTTTTTAAACGGTGATTACATCTTTTTCCAGGATTCTTACGACGGTGAGCTTGCCGACGGAGATCTTAATTCCTGTGTTTACAAGGCATACAACTACAAGACCGGCGAGACCAAAGACCTTGTGACAGTTCAGTGGGGAGGCTTTATAGATTTCTATGACGGTAAGATTATTCTTACGGCCGCTAACTGGTATGCTGGACAGTACAGGGAGTATTGGTTCGATCCCGAGACACTTGAGGAACTTGAATGTACCGACACTTTCTGGGACAATCTTCCTTATGATGCAGTTATCGAGAGAATACCGATGAATGACGCATACTTTAACGCTAAGTGTGCGGCTAGAATGGTGGACGAGACCGGCTATATCAAGGTTAAGGTTGAAGGCAAGTATTACAATTACGACGGTAAGACTTTGAATCTCTTCACAGAATTTCCTGCCGAAGACAGCGAGAATCAGGACATCCTTAACTATGATGGGGAGCACATTCTTTATACATGCTACGAGGGCGGCAATTATGATGACCGTCGCCTTGTATGCATTAATTTGAATACCAATGACAGACAGGTTGTGTCGGAGACATACAATACATGCCTCGGCACGGAGGGCTCCGTAACGTACTTTACGGAGGAGGGCGAAGGCTTGTACGGTCAGGAGAGTACGACGATTTATTCATATGACATTGATAAGTCTATGAAACAAAAGGTTGTTACCTTGACTAAGAAACCCGGCGACGGTAATACCTACTATGCAAGTTCGGTTACTGTGCTTAACGGTGACACTTTATATACTTATTCAGCTCTCGATACCGATCTGGAATGGTCTTTGATTAAGGACGGAAAGCTTGTTCCTCTCGGAATTGACAAGCAGGAATTCGGCTGGATAAAGTATGGTCATATCGATGCGGTAAGCTATACGGAATTATGCGAGTTCTGCGGTAATCCCATTTATCAGTGCTATGCGGAGTATCCTGTACTTGACGCTTCGGTAGGTCCTAAGGCAGCCGAACTTAATAAACTTTTTGAAGAAAGAGCCAAGACTTATGCCGAAGAAGAGCACGAAGCCGACGGCTACAAATCTACAAGTGCCGAAGACTGTGAAGATATGGGGCATGGTCAGTACTACGGCAAGGTAACCTTTGACAGAACAATCAGAGAGCTTAAGACTCTCGGCAACTACCTTGTAGTAAATTCCGACGGTTACTGGTATGGCGGCGGAGCGCACGGAATGCCTTACATGGATAGCAACCTCTATGACCTTACTACCGGTGTGCAGGTAACCATCAAGGACATCTTCCCCGGCACAGAGGAAGACTTAAAGCGCATCGTTGCAGAGAAGACCAAAGAAGACTTCTTATCCTACAGCGAGGACGAAAGACCTTATGCATGGGACGAGGATGGGGATGCCGTGTATCAGCATGCTTACGAGTATATTTCTTTTGCCAACTTCCCTGTAACTTACGATGAGGGCAAGTTGTGGATCGAGTATCCGCCTTATGAGATGTCATCTTATGCGGCAGGATTCATTGAGGTGCCGATAAGTTACGAAGACTTAGGCATAACAGCTTTAGAATAATATCATCGGGTGGTGATGAGCCACCCGATTTTTGGGTGCTACGAGGAAATCATGGCAGACGACGCATTACTTAAGAACAGATTAAAGGAGCTTGCCGAGCGCAGCTACAGCGCAAGCAGGTACACATATACGAACTTCTTAACCGAAGCTGAGCTATCCGAGTTCATGGAGATTAAGAGGGAGCTTGACTACGCTTCACCGGTGGCTTTCGGCGGTAACGATTACTGCGAAAGAAAGCTTATCCGCTTCGGCAGTCCCGAAGACTTCGGCTACGAGGAACCGCTTCCGATTACGGCGTTACTCATTACTCCGCTTAATGAGAAGTTCGCGGATGACCTTTCCCACAGGGATTTTCTCGGGGCGCTTATGAACCTTGGAATAGAGCGAGAGACTCTCGGCGACATATTTGTGGACAGCAACAGAGCGATTCTTTATTGCATAGAGTCCATGGCGGACTATATTATCGAGAACCTTACGAGAGTGCGCCACACGACTGTAATGGTGAAGCCCTTCACGGAAGAGTTCGTGTTGCCCGAAGGTTCACTTGAAGATGTTAGAATTCAGATAAGTTCCGAGCGCATCGATGCTATAATAGCCCGTGTATATAAGCTTTCGCGCGAGTCGGCTCAGGGACTTTTCAAAGAGCAGAAAGTATTTGTAAATTCCAAGCTTGTGGTGACTCCCGACACCAAGGTTAAGACAGGTGACAGAGTCAGCGTCAGAGGCTTTGGCCGCTTCGAGATTAAGACAGAGGCAGGGATTAGCAAGAAAGGCAAGATCAATTTACTGGTCAGCGTATACAGGTGATTATGGACACAACGGCAACATTACGTGATGACAAGTTAATAGAGGAATATGCCGGCAAAATAATGCTTCTTGCGAGAGATACCATTACCGTAAGATTCAGGTTCTTTGACACGGCTCTCATGAAGCTTAAACTTCAGTCGGTGCCGGGGCTTAAGGGCTATGTGTGCGACGGCGAGTCCTTATCTTATGACCCGCTCAAGCTTCTTACGGACTACAAGGAAGAGCCTAATATCGCGGTGCGCTTGTATCTTCACGTGATGCTACATGCGATATTCATGCATCCTTACAGATACGATAAGACTGACGAGAACTTCTGGAACATCGCTACGGATATTGCGGTTGAGAACATTATTCTGGAAATGGACATTCCCGGAGCTTCCATGATGAAGGATGACGAAGAGCGTACCATCATCACGCGCTTGCGTAAATGGGTGCCCGAGATTACGGCCGAGAAGCTCTACAGAGAGTTTGCGGTGGGCGGTATTTCACACGATGCGGAGGTTAAGTACAAGCAGTTATTTACCATGGATCGTCACCGTGTCCGCGCCTCGTACAAAGAAGAGCCGGAGGCCATCCTTACCGAGGAAGACTGGAAGAGGATAGCAGAGAGAGTTAAGGCGGAGTTAGATTCTTTTTCCAAGAAGGGTATGGGCGGTGAGAGTATCACCGAGAATCTTGAGGAAGCCACCAAGACCCGTTACGATTACGACGCGATATTAAGAAGATTCTCGGTCGAGGGCGAAGAAATTAAGGTAAATCCTGACGAATTCGACTATATATATTATACTTATGGATTGAGAACATACGGCAAGATGCCTCTGGTGGAGCCGCTTGAATATACCGAGGACAAGAAGGTCAGGGAGTTTGTGATAGTAATCGATACGTCGGCTTCCTGCAGCGGCGAGACGGTGAGGAAGTTCTTGGAAAAGACCGTGGATATTCTGTCGCGGTCGGGCTCTTTCTTTTCCGAAGTAAACATTCACATTATCGAGTGCGATATGCGGGTGTGGGAGGATATTAAGGTTACGTCGCTTAATGAGCTTCAGAGCCTGATTAAGGATTTCAAGCTTACGGGCTTCGGGGCGACGGATTTCAGACCTGCTTTTGCCTACGTGGATGAGCTTGTTAAGAATAAGGAGTTTAACAATCTGAAGGGGCTTATATATCTGACGGACGGCCTCGGAATCTATCCCGAGAAGTGCCCGGATTACGATGTTATATTTGCATTTCTTAATAAAGACGAATACAGAGTGAAGGTCCCCGACTGGGCCATTAAAGTGATACTCGAGGAGGAAACGCTGTGAACATAGCCAAGGCCAAAGAATACATTAAGAATACCGTAAAGCTCTATCTTAAGAAGGATGAGTTCGGTGATTACAGGATACCGGTGGTGCGCCAGCGTCCCGTGTTCTTGCTCGGTGCTCCGGGTATCGGTAAGACGGCGATTATGGAGCAGATTGCGTCGGAGCTTGGAATTGCGCTTGTAAGCTACTCCATGACTCACCATACGAGACAGTCGGCGCTGGGACTTCCATTTATCGATAAAAAGGAGTATGACGGCAACACTTACGATGTGTCAGAGTATACCATGAGCGAGATTATCGCGTCGGTGTATGAGACGATGGAGAAGAGCGGTGTGCGCGAGGGCATACTGTTCCTGGATGAAATTAACTGCGTGTCGGAGACGTTGTTTCCTTCGATGCTGCAGTTCCTGCAGTTTAAGATATTCGGGCGCCACAGGGTGCCTGACGGATGGGTAATCGTGACGGCGGGTAACCCGCCGGAGTATAACCGCTCGGTGCGAGAGTTCGACGTAGTAACTCTCGACCGTCTCAAGGTTATTACCGTCGAGGCCGATTACCCCGCGTGGAAGGCATACGCCCTTGAAAAGGGCCTTCATGGCGCCATCATGGGCTTTCTTGAAAACAAGAAAGACTATTTCTATCACATCGAGACAACTTCCGAGGGCCGCTCCTACGTGACCGCCCGAGGCTGGGAAGACTTAAGCGATATCATTAATCTTTACGAAGAGGACGGCCTTAAGGTAAGCGAGAGCCTTATCGGTCAGTACCTTCGTAACGACAAGATAGTGCGCGAGTTCGCGGCATATTACGATCTCTACATTAAGTACCGCGCAAGCTACAATGCGGAAGCGCTTCTCTCAGGCGATATCAACGAGTCGGTTGCCGAGAAGGCTAAGAAAGCGCCTATGGACGAGCGATTGTCTCTTGTAGGCATCCTGCTTGATAAGGTTAAGGGCGAGGTCAAAGACATCATGCACCTTGCGGATGATTACAAGGAAATCCTCCCCGCACTTAAATCGGTCAAAGAATCCGCCGATGTGGCAGCAGCACTTAAGACTCAGATTGAAGCCCGCAACACTATCATTTCCAAGAAAGAAATGTCGGGCTCCCTTTCTTCGTCCGAGAAGCGTAAGCACAAGCGTATCAAGAGTCTCTTTGGACTCATGCTTGCGGGCGTTAACGAGGATGACAAGAATGCGGCTGAGGTTGTAAGTAAGATTTACAACGACAAGGTTGCGGCGCTTAAGGAGAGCACTAAGGCTGAACAGGAGCGTTTACACAATCTCTTTGTGACTCTGTCGACTTTCTTTGGCGACGAGAGCAACGAGATGCTGGTGGCGGTGACGGAGCTTACGCTTTCGGATTCGACCGCAAGATTCTTCAATACTTTCGGCTCCGAGGATTATGATAAGTACAATGCGCTTTTGATGGTACAGGACAGAAAAGAAGATTTACGAAAAGAGATAGATAACTTAGTATGATAAAGGTGACGGCAGACAGTTTCATATTGTCATGTGAAGTAAATGCGGCGGGCGACGGCGTGGCAGTAACAGGCTACGAGGGCGCCGGCAGCAGACTTACGGTGCCCGCGACGGTGAAGCCTGAAGACGGTTCGGGGGACCTTCCCGTGACTGCGATTGACAAGAAAGCATTCTTAGGCCTTCGCGGCCTTCGTGACATTACGCTTCCCGCCACCGTTACGGATATCGGTGACTGGGCGCTTTCGCAGTGCATTCACCTTACGAACGTAACGATAGAAAAGGGTGGAAGGCCTACGTTCCAGCGTGGCGTATTCGAGGGCTCCGAGCGTATCGAGTCCATACGCCTAAGCGAATTTGACGATGATGATATGCCGTATCTTCTTGCGGCAACGGTCAAGAGACTTCCTGCGACGTATTTACTCCGTGACAAGGACATAGGGACCTCTGTTTGGTATGATAAGTGGGATCTTGCGCTGTCATCGTTTCTGAAGTTAGATGACTATGAAGGCTTTACCGATAGAGCTTTATGCGGCGAGGAAGACATTTCCTACGACGGCGTCGGCATGGTGGACGGAGAGATGCCCGGTGAGAGCACCGAGTACCTTAAAGAAGTGGGGCGCAACAAATGCTACTTGTGCTTACTACGCCTTATGCACGATAATAATCTTACCGATGACTTCAGAGCGACTCTCTGCGAGTACGTAACCGCGCGCGCCAAGGGCCGCGGCACAGGCTCGGCATGGAGCCTCTTCAAAGAAGAATTTAAAGACAATAAAGAGTATCTCGAGCTCTATCTTGATACAATCAAGCCCACCACCGAGGAAATCGATGCAATGTTACGAGACCTCGGCGACGACATGGCTACCGCTAAGGCATATATACTCAAAGCCTCAAGCAATCACGACAAAAAAGACAGTTTCTTTGACGGGCTGTCACTGTAAGGATGGTACATAATAAGTGAAATTATTCATTGTAAGACACGGCGAAACCGACTGGAACACCGTAAAGCGTATCCAGGGTCAGACCGACATTGAACTTAACGAGAACGGGGTGCGCCTTGCGGAGCTTACCGCCGAGGGCTTATCAGATACCGATTTTGACTACATTTTCTCAAGCCCTTTGAAGCGTGCGCGCAAGACCGCCGAGATAATTAAAGGCGCCCGCCCGGTGCCCATATTCGAGGATGACAGGCTTAAAGAGATGTTCTTTGGCGACTACGAAGGTACCACTAAAGTGGAACGCCCCGAAGATTGTTGCATCACTACACTTTTCAAAGATGCGGGCAATTATTTCCCGGAGAAAGGCGCAGAGAGCATAGAAGACCTCGTAGCCAGAGCCCGGTCATTCCTCGATGAGCGTATATATCCTCTGGAAGAGGTAAGATCTGACGCCAACATCCTTATCTTAGGCCACGGCGCTCTCAACAAAGCCCTGATGACCTGTCTTATGCACTGGGAAAAGAAGGATTTCTGGGGATACGTGCAGCAGAAGAACTGCACCGTCACAATCTTTGAGATTAAAAACGGCGAAGCAACACTTGTCGAACCGGGTAAGACATTCTACTAGAACATAAAAAATAAGTACTACTCCCAATACGTAAAAAGAATACGTGTTGGGAGTTTTTTTATATACGGAGTACCGGAAAAATAGACGGGGTTAATGATGTGATTGCAGAAAAATAAGCTTAAATGCGCAAAGAAAATCTTCCTTTAGCCACTAAAAACCGAAAAGGCGCATGACAGTACAATGCGAATGGAATATATATGTGTGTGCGATAATAGCACAATTAGCACAGATAATCAACACATGTCTACACACCTGAATTATTTCTCAAATACCTGTTGACAGTTAGGTACATTAGTGCTATGGTTAGTTACATAAGTAATGAACCACATAACGAACTAACCGATTAACTCATGAGGATCGGTTTTAAGTTCCCAAATAACACGGAGGTATATATGAACGACAAATATTCAACATGGCATAAGGTTAAATACATATTGCTTGCCACCTTGCCGATTTTCTTATTTAAAGGAATCGCAACGCTGACAATGTCAATCGTGCAGGTAATCATCGGAGCCAAGTTCTACGCGGAGGGCGGAACGCCCGAAGGCCTTATGGCTCACCTGGTAGAAGTGCTTAACAGCGACAATGCAATTAAGCTTACGGCACTGATGCAGATAATATCATTTATTGTAGGACTCATTATTCTTTTTCTGATAATGAAGAGAAACGACTTCGGTTCACCGATTAAGGCTTTTCCGAGACTTACACTTCCCGGAACAATCATACTGATGATTGGCGGAGCGTTCTTAACACTCTTCATTATGCCGATATTCGCGGTAGTTGCGCCAAGCCTTATGGAAGGCTATTCGGAACTGATTGCAAGCTCAGGTCTTGCGGGATTCACATTAGTATCGATTCTTGCAACACTTGTAATTGCCCCTCTTAACGAGGAAGTGCTTTTCAGAGGAGTTTCTTTTGCACTCCTTAAGAAAGCGAACCTTAAGTTCTGGGCGGTAAATGTAATCCAGGCGCTTTGCTTCGGAGTCACACACTTACAGTTCCAGGCAGGCTTCCAGGGCGGTATCAAGTACTTAAACATTGTGCAGGGCACATATGCATTTGTACTCGGTCTCTTCCTTGGATACATCAGAGAGAAGACAGGTTCACTTTGGGGCCCAATTTTGGGACACATGATTTTCAACTTCGTAGGAACTTTCGTCGTAGCATGGCTTGCAGGCTTCGGTCAGGGCGTACAGCTCGGAGTTATGATCGGCGGAGGAATAGTATTAACAATATTAGGATTCTTCCTGATGGGAAGGAAACGAGGTGTGTCAGCAGATGAATGAAATCCTCTCAAAAGAAAAGTCAATTTATATTCAGATTAGCGAAATGATTGAGAATGATATATTGAGAGATATTCTGCTGGAAGAAGAAAAGGTACCAAGCACCAACGACTTGGCCAAGATATATACCATCAACCCCGCGACTGCAGCAAAGGGTGTGAATATACTGGTTGATTCGGGTGTTTTGTATAAAAAGCGTGGTATAGGGATGTTTGTGTCAGCCGGCGCCAAGAAGCTTATCATGAAGCGCCGCAAAGCAGAATTCTACGAAAATTATGTCAGAGCAATCGTGGAAGAAGCTAAGAACCTTGGCATGACCAAGGAAGACTTAATTAAAATGATTGATGAAGCGAACTAGCATAGGAGATTAATAATGAACACATTAGAATGCAAAGGAATTGTTAAAAAGTTTGGCAGCAACGAAGTATTGCACGGAGTTGATTTAACTCTTGAAAGAGGTAAGATTTACGGACTTATCGGAAGAAACGGCGCAGGTAAGACAACACTTTTGTCAATTGCCTCCGGTCAGAACCCCGCTACGGCAGGTGAAGTAACCGTTTCCGCAACAGACGATATTGCGGCTCAGCCCCTTAAGGTATGGGACAATCAGGACGCACTCGACCTTATCTGCTTTTCAAGAGAGCTCAATATCACAGGCGGTAACGCAGGTGTAGGCGGTCTTAAGGTTAAGGATTACTTAAAGGCAGCTCAAACCTACTTCCCTAACTATGACAAAGCCCTTGAAGACAGATTGGTAAAAGAATTCGAACTTGACGTTAAGAAGCGTCTTTCCAAGCTTTCCAAAGGTATGCTTTCCATGGTAACCATCATCGTGGCTCTTGCCAGCAAGGCTCCTTACACTTTCTTTGACGAACCTGTTGCAGGTCTTGACGTAGTGGCAAGAGAAACATTTTATAAGATTGCTCTTGAAGAGTTCTCCGAGAGCGGACGTACATTTGTAATTTCAACTCACATCATCGAAGAAGCAGCTGATATCTTTGAAGAGGTTCTTTTCCTTGACAAGGGCAAGATTATTCTTAAAGAGAACACTCAGGAGCTTGTGGAGAGAGTGGTACACGTATCCGGCAAAGAAGAAGACGTTGACGCTATCTGTGAAGGCAGAAAGGTATATCACGTAGAGAAGATCGGCAGAAGCAAGGCCGCAGCAGTAATGCTTGAGCCCGGTGAAGAGCTTAAGAACACCGCAGACATCACCGTTCAGCCTATGAACCTTCAGCAGATTTTCGTAGCTATGTGCGGCAAGGAGGCTTAATATGACCGGACTTGAAAGAAATATTAAATACTGGTTCTTTTATATAGGTAAGACAATGGGTCTTACATACCTTATGATAATCGGTATCTGCGCATTTATGTCGTTTTTTGACGGCGGCAACTTCCTCGAGACATTCTCAAGGAACATAGTAACTTACTTGCTCATGGCGTCGGGAATGTCCATTATGGCTTTCGGATTTATGAATATCACCACGATTTTCCCGATAACTGTTTCCTTCAGTTCCAGAAGAAGCTCGAGCCTTATAGGTATGAATGTGGCACAGCATGTGTTCTGCTTGTTAAGCTTTGCATTTGCTTTTGCCTGCTTCCTCTATATATCACCCGATAGCAGACCGTATGCGGGAGCCGCAGCACCTTTGGTGGTCGGCGTTGTATGTATACTGTTCTTCATGGGTAATATCGTAGCGTACTTATCGGACCGCTTCGGAAGAGGACTTGGTATGGTTCTTTACTTTGTATTCGTCACGGCAGTGTCTGTAGGCGCTATATTCGTAGGCATGGCTGCAACCAAAAAAGGAAGTACACTTATACCCGCGCTTCTTACCAACTTTGGTGCACTCAGCGTAATTATCTGTGCGGCAGGCATCATCCTCGATGCAATCGGTATCTGGCTTCTTGCGGTAGGTATCAAGCACAAAGATATTAAATTCTAACAGTTGATTAAGCCTTTTGCGGGCTCGAGACATTTAAGCCCCGGGCCCGAGGCAGAATGTGAGAGAAAATGAAAACATTAAAGACAATAGGACAGTTTATTTCGATTAATTTCAAAGAAATATTTAACTATATAGGCGCTGCGCTCGGCGGCGGTGTCCTCGGTATGGTAATTGCGTATTTTATTACGCTGACATTAAGCACCGAAGAGAAGACCGGCTATGTAACCCTCGGAACAGTGTTCGGACTTGGTTTGGTAGCTATCTTATTAATCTTCGGACAGTCCCTCGGCGGACAGGCTGACTTCTATGTAACCGTTTCCATGAACAGAGCAAGAATGTCTTACCTTATCGGAAGATACCTTCTTCTTGTGCTTGACGTACTTGCAGCTGTGGCTGCATGCTTTGCCATCAACGTGCTTGAGATGAAGGTTGTGGGACCCGCACTTGCTAAGGGACACGAGATTGAAAATCTTATTGGGAACGTTTCGCCCGGACTTATTATCGGCCTTGCAGTGGTACTTCCCCTTGTGATTATCTTCTGTACTGCAATGTACGTTATGTTCGAAAGAAAATTCTTCTGGGCAATGTGGGCAATATACATGATTATAGCTCTCGGCGGCCCCAGAATATCAACAGCCATGAAGAAGAGCCCCGAGTCAATCCCCGCCAAGATCGGCGAAGGCTTAAACGCTTTCTTTAACATGGGTACGGTTCCGTGGATTATAATCGGTGTGTTTGTGCTGGTAGCATTCCTTGTAGCCGACATAATGATCTACAGAAAGATGGAAGTTAAGATGTAACTTAAAAGCGCGGGTGCCGATTATGGCGCTCGCGCTTAATTGTTGCTAGAAGAAATATTTAAGTATGAGGGTTCTGCCTCCGAGACCTATAGCGGCCGCAAGGATGAGCCCTGCGATAGTTATAAGCCAGAATGTGGCGCTCTTATAACGGAAGGTCTTCCAAGCCTTATAGATACGAAGCAGTGCTATGAAATAGAAGGCCATGAAAGGTACCGTTATTATAAAAAGAACCTGATATGACAAAGCAAACAGTACCAAGAATCCTACCATCGTGCCGGCCCAAAGCTTTAAAAGCGAGTCCTTCGGATGCTTGTCGGTGATGGTGAGAGTCTTCTGAACTATCTCGTCCACATCCATGTAAATCTTTTTAAAATTGACCGTGAAGCGGCCCTCGTATTCTTTAAGTCCCTGTACCTCGGGATCGGTTTCGTCACCCCAATTGCCCATAATGTAACCTCCTTATATATGTGCGTGAGAGTTTCTTTTGCAATAATTATAGTATACGGAGATTGCTAAAGACAGTTAACGGTTGCTCTTTTGGGGGCAAAATCTGTGGCGAGTGCAGCGGAGAACGCGCAACAACCCTAACAATTTCAAAAAAAGTGTTTGAATTATTTTAAAAACTTGGTATCATAGCAACATAGTGTTTGTTGAAGAATCTTTCTTTGGCCGGCACAAATATAATTAAGGAGAAAAATGATGAGAACTAAAATTAAAGAGCTGTTCAGAAACACCTCTGAATACGCTTCCAAAGAAGTGACCATCTGCGCTTGGGTACGTACTAACCGCGCACAGGCACAGTTTGGATTCCTTAACGTTAACGACGGTTCGTTCTTCGAAAATTTGCAGGTCGTTTACGAGCAGGAACTTAATAATTTTGAGGACATCTCCAAGATAAGAGTGGGCGCAAGCGTTGAAGTTAAAGGTACGCTCGTGCTTACCCCCGATAAACAGCAGCCTTTCGAAGTAAAGGCAACCGGCGTCCGCCTCCTTGGCGACTGCCCCGAGAATTACCCTATTCAGCCTAAGAGACACACCAGAGAGTACCTTCGTACCGTGGCACACCTTCGTCCCCGTACGAACTTATTCAGCGCAGTGTTCCGCGTGCGTAGCGTAGCTGCGATGGCTGTTCACACTTACTTTCAGGACAGAGGATACCTTTACGTACACACACCCCTTATTACAGGTGCGGACTGTGAAGGCTCCGACCAGATGTTTAAGATTACTACCCTTAACATGAACGATTTACCTATGACCGAAGACGGCAAGGTTGATTTCTCTAAGGACCTTTTCGGCAAGCAGTCATTTATTACCGGTTCCGGACAGCTTCAGGGCGAGACATTCGCTATGGCTTTCGGCGACATTTACACCTTCGGTCCGACATTTAGAACCGAGAACTCCAACACCCAGACTCATGCCAATGAATTCTGGATGATCGAGCCCGAGATGGCTTTCTGCGACCTTCAGGGTCTTATGGATATCGAAGAGGATATGCTTAAGTTCGTAGTTAAATACGTATGCGAGCACTGCCCCGAAGAAATCGACTTCTGCGACAAGTTCGTATCGAAGGGTCTTAAGGACAAGCTTAACGCTATCGTAAACGCTAAGTTCACCCGCATCAGCCACCACGATGTAATCGACATCCTCAAGAAAGCCGATGTTAAGTGGGAGTTTGAGCCCGACTACGGCGAGGATATTGCCAAGGAACACGAGAAGTACATCGTAGATTACTTTAACGGTCCCGTATTCGTAACAGACTGGCCCAAGGACATCAAGGCTTACTACATGAAGGTTAACCCCGACAACAAGACCGTTGCAGCAGTAGACCTCCTCGTACCTCAGGCCGGCGAGCTTATGGGCGGCAGCCAGAGAGAAGAGAACCTCGACAAGCTTATCGAAAGAATGAACGAGATGGGCGTAGATCGCGAAGGCATCGACTGGTACCTTGACACCAGAAGATACGGCGGATGCATCCACAGCGGTTTCGGTATGGGCTTCGAGCGTCTTATCATGTACTTAACAGGTGTTGAGAACATCAGAGACGTAATCCCTTATCCCAGAACACCTAGGTCATGCGATTTTTAATCTAAGTATTGAGGCAATCAAAAAGCTCTGTGTCGTGTGACACAGAGCTTTCATTATGTACCGGTTAAATGTTGGTATTAAAGAGGCTTGCAAGTGAAGCCGTAGTGGAAGCGTCCTTCTCGTAAGTGGAAGTCTGCATCAGACTTGCGGAAGCGATACCCGAAGCCTTAGCCTCAATCTGTCCGGCATAAGAGTAGGTGCCCTTAAACATGGACTCAAGGGTGCTTTCTTTGGCCTTGTCAAATTTCTCTTCGTCGAAGGTTAACTTCTTGTCGTCGCCGACTTTAACGCCTACCTTATCAAGAGTCTTTGAAAGAGTATCGGAGAGATCGGTCATCCACTTGGTGTTCTTCTCAACTTCCTTGGAGCCCGATTTCTTGGACTGTTCGATAACGTCGTTGTAGCTCTTTACAAAGTCCTTAACGGATTCTTTGATAGCCTTGGTATCAAGCTTATCGTCTTTCTTTTCCCAAAGGCTCTTCTGAGAAAGCTTGGAAGCGGATTCTTTAAGCTTGTCGGCATTGGCCTTAGCCTTCGTAAGCTCGGGATTGTCGGCAGGAGTTTTGGTCTTGGTAGTTGCCTTGGTCTTCTGCGTAGTATCAGTCTTCTTGGTAGAAGCTTTCTGAGTCTTATTGGCCTTAGCTTCCTCAGCGTAGTACGCCTTCATAAGCTTGCCGTAGCTGCCGCTCTTGATAGAAGAATAGTCGGTATAATTTATGAAATTGTTAGAGTTGTTGTTAAGTGAACTGATTAATGATGATATATTACTTAAATCTCTCATGGCGCTACCTCCTTGTAGCAAGATACACTCCTTGCATCTTATAATAATACAATAAACTTTGGCAGGCAACGGATTATTTGCAAGGCGGAATTTTAATGAAAAATCTTCAAAAACCGTCTTGACAAAAGAAGGGGTTTTATGTAATATATGTTTTGTTGCGAAACACGTAACATGCGCGAGTGGCTCAGCGGTGGAGCACCACCTTGCCAAGGTGGGGGCCGCGGGTTCGATCCCCGTCTCGCGCTCGCATAAGAAAACAGGGTATCCGTTCGGATACCTTGTTTTTTTATGCGATCACCCGATTGTGGAGAACCCGCGCAAGCGGGTGCGACTCGCGAAAGCTACGAGCCTTGCAAGAATAAGCAAAATATCACCCGACAGTTCTTTAAGTCGGGTGAATAAAATATCAGGCCGGGTTCGGCTTCATGCTTGCATGTAAGTCGGATTCGACCTGATGTTTTATTAGCCTGTGCAACAGGTGTATATTTTGCTTATTCTTATAAGGCGACAGCACGTGACAATAGATTTCCTTAGAAATCTATTGTACCTGTATAAAACAACCTTGATTAGTGATTAATCCAGACAATCCAACACTCATGAACAAAGTCAACTCGCTTGTTTTCTTGCTCCTCATAGTTTGTTATATCGTAAACAACCGATGACTTTGAATAAAATGTAATGTTCTTCCCTTTAGTCAAATTGTCCTTTGAGCATGGAAATCCTAATCTGTTGAAACAAATTATACCGTTAGTATTGATTTCCAAATCATAGTCTGGATTGCCAAAATCAATAATGATACCGTGTCCTTCGGTAACATCTTCGACAATTTCGCCGGTTATCATGTCAGAAGAATGGTCCATATTAGCTTTAAAATATAGAATTCCTCGCAAAAGAATCGGAGAAAGGAAAATCAAGGCTACACAAATGGCCACTGATAGAATAATAATCCGGTTTTTTTTACTCATTTAATCACCTATAGCTTAAGAATAGATTATACATATCTTTAGAAATCCTTACCGCACTCGAAAAAGCAGTAGGATAAGAACTGTTGTCTGTTGATTTGGCTGAACCAGCGGTCAAAATCCCAATGGCAGTGTACCCTGTATCAGAATAATAGGCAAAAACAGGCCCCCACTATTTCTATCAGCAGCCTATCCTGAGCATGTGCTGGGCTTGGGGTAACCAGTATTAATCACATATGTATTGTTATAGGAAGCTGTTTGAGTTCTTAGGCTTAGCCATCCGGTGGTTGCCCCAATGGGGTCTTTTGTTTCAATAACCGCCCAGTCATCAATTTCTTTGGTGTGTATTTTTACTTTGAAGCAGATACCCATTCCACCATTGCTTCACTATTTTCATAATTCCATTCTTTTGTATAATCAGAGAATTCTTTTTCTGAAACAACCTCACCACATATGGTATAACAATCGTTTTCATGGCTTGCAAAAATGCTTGTCGTAAATCCAGTTAAATCAAAAGACTCAATTCTTTCATACCAATATGTTGATGCACCTGCTTCACCGACTATTGTACCATCTTTGAATAGCAAATCGATGTTTCTGTACGTCTCGGAATATCCATAAACAGAACCATTAATCACATGGAATATTATAAAAAAGCCGTTACCACCTTGATATACGTAGTATATTAGTTCGTTTATACCATCGCGGTCAAAATCCAAAACAGCATACCTTTCCCAGCGAATATTATATTCTTCAAGTTCTATATTGCCTTCTTTGGTTTTGACGGCAAAAGCCTCATATATGAAATCATTTATGCATAATTCCTTGGAACTAGAGTAGAGAGATTGAACACTATAGTCATAAGGAACAACAGGATAAACATAAATAAATGGCTTCCCATCATAAAAAACGGAGGCAATTTCGGGCGGCAAATCGTCACAATTAGGCAATATTTCTACAATGCTTTGGTATGTCGTGAAATCATTTGATGCAGTTGTGGTATCGCTAGCTTCTGAACTTAATTCAGCATTACTATCTTTAATGACGGAAATACTACTTAAGTCTGTTGAATCATTATTACTACATGCGCATAGTATTCCAAAAGATAATATAATGAGTATCAATAGTTGTTTCATATTCATCTTCCTCAAAATGCTCCAAATGCGTTAAATATGGCAGTAGAATAGTTTCTTCGAGCTTGAATGTCCCCGTCTGTACCTTCTATATTGGCTCGAAATGCATCACATATTCCTTCAACCGAATCCAATCCTTTAATATTATCCCAGAGCCTTTTGTAATAATCATTACCGGCAACCGAAGATGTTAATTCTTGTTTTAAAAAGGCTAGCTGTGCATTTAGATTCGAAACAGAAATACCTAATTCATTCGCTTTACTCAGCAACCCCTTCTTACGGCCATCATCTTTCCACTGAATTAGTCCATAAGCGACTTTATCATCGTATTTATACGTGTATTCGGGGTTGTGATTACCAGGGTATCCTTTAGAGTTTTGCGCATTATCCGGAGAAAAGTTTGATTCGAGAAACATATTTCCCATTATGCCGGCGGTATGGTTGGCGTCCATACTCATGCCAACTCTCAGAAATGTCCATATTTTTGCTGCATTAGCTATTTCTGAGTTAGTAAGGCCATAGGTTTTCTTAATGCTACTAAAACCATCACAATTAGTTACATTACGATACATTGTATATGCAGTATTTAGTTTGTTTTTTGTTTTGTTCCCATATGTACCATTTTCACCGGATACACCATACAATTTTTGAAAAAGCGAAAGCGCTGAGCGAGACTTATTACTTGAAAGATTACCGTCCATTGGGCCATCATAGAAACCTAATTCAGAAAGTTTTGATTGAATATTCTGATTTTCATATTGATTTGTGGCTGATATTTTAAAGACTACAGAACCATCTTCACTTTCATATTTGCATAAAGCGGTTTGTGTATAAATCACCCCGTCATTATCATAAAAAGCTGTATCAGAATTTAGGGGCTGTTCATTTGCATTATCAGTTCTACCGCTGGCTGATGCATGGGAAACATATGAACTCTGGTTATAACTTATCGCATTGTTACAATTTGTGCTTGACTGAATTTTCATCTTTTTCTTTCTCCTACATTATTGTTATTTGAGTGACTTAAGTCAATCTAATTATCAAAGAAAGTGTCGCTGAAAGTCCATTGCAGAAAATGCAATTCACCCACAATAGGATTGCACTTTCTGCAAAATGACATTTTTGTAACTTTGGATTTAATGTCTATTTGTTAAGAATATCTTATTTTTCAACATGTAACTACATTATCGGTAGCGATTGATGTAAAATTGTAATAATTGGGGGTGATGAAGTGAACAAGAAAACTATTGGGGAAAAAATAAGAATCGCAAGAGAAAAAAAGCAAATAACGCAAGCCGAACTTGCTGAAAAAATGCACATATCTGCATCATCTTTGTGCCGATGGGAAAAAGGGGCATATGAGCCTTCAATTGAATTTATTGAAGAGATATGTCATGTATTAGATATAACAGTGGAAGAACTATTGGGTTTGCCGGAAAAGTCTAATCTACCACCGAAGAAAAGACTAAAGATAAAATGGACGGTTGCGGTTGTTTCTTTAATGGTTTTAGCGGTAATACTGTTTCTTACTATAATCCCTAAATTCAGAATTGTAGATAGCGACGCGTATAATGTTGATAGGCAAGGAATAACTGCAGTGGTTAAAGTTGTCCCTATTTTGTGGTTTGATGAAAGACAGGCTCTAAACTATTGCAATATTTTAAAAAAAGAGTACTCGAATAAAGAATTTGACGCAATAGAGGTATGGTTTGCCCCTTCAGAATATTTAACCGAAGACTATAATGACGCGTTGGCTATATATACATACATGTTAAAGGAGAGTTAAAATGGGCGCTATTATCGTGTGTTTAACACTTTCAGCAATTATCTGCAATTCAAACATCAATGATAGTTTTATAGATTCTTTTAATACTAGTTATGAGTATACGATTGAAGCAAGCGAAAACGAAGAAATACTATCGATTGAAGAAATCCAATCATATTTTAGTACAACGGATATTTTGCATAGTCCGACAGAAACTATACAAGTTACATACAGCGGGAAAATTGTCCCGCCTATGGAATATACACTCAACGCGGTTAGAAGCGGTAGAAAGTATTCCGGCGTATTGAAACTTGATTCTTATGTTTATAAGAATGGTGTTACTATAGCTACTTATTCAGGTAAGTTATCTTTGGTGGAATAGTGGCCATTATATATTTTGGGGACAACTATCGGTACATGCAAAGGGGGTATACTATGTCAAAGCTATCTGACAAGCAATTGAAAATTCTTTTATATGTCATTTCCATCCTCAGCATAGTCGTAGGCTTCTTGCTGTGGCGTTTTATGCCGGAAACATTTAGAAATACATCCTTATTTCATATCGGAAACGGCAGATACGGTTCCAAGTATGGTGTACTTATTCTCTTGCCGTTGCAATTGCTGGCTTTTATCCGCAAAGACAACAGCATAGAAGAAATACATACAGACGACCCCGAAGAGAGGGCCAAGCTTGAGGCGGCCAACAATAGGAAGATATTGGAACTTCAGGTAGTAAGGGCTATAGGACTGGCGCTTGTGATTTGGCTGGTAATCGGTCTGGGAGTACTACTGACATAGATATTTAGAAACTGCCATATGATTGATAGGAGGATATCCGCTTAGGATATCCTTCTTTTGCTTTTTGGTTTATTCCCCGAATATACTATAGAAATTGGGGGTCTATGGCTTCTTTTTAATGAATTCAAACAATTAATCAAATAAGAAATCGGTACGGGTGCAGGGGTGTATCTTTGAAATTGGTTTTCATCATGTTTAAGGGGAGTAGTATCGATGAAAAAGTGGAGAACCTGGAAAATCGTTCTTTTTATTGCAGCGTGTGTGTGCCTGAATGTGGGAGGAAAGCTCTTGGCGGTTAAGTTCGAATTGCCGATATGGGCCGACTCTTTCGGAACTGCACTTGCGGCATATGCCCTTGGTCCTGTGTGCGGCGGTATTGTGGGCCTTACGGGCAATCTGGCGTACTGTGTCGTTAACCGGCTTTCGGCGGCTTATTCGATTACCAGCATAGCGCTTGGCGTTATCGTGGGTATCGCGGCCGAGAAGCGGTGGTTCGATCAGTTCTACGGCTTTATGAAAGCGGCTTCTTTTACCGTGCTGACGGCACTGGTGGTATCCGTACCCGTGAATGCTATATTTTCGGCAGGCTATACCGGCAACAAATGGGGCGACGCTTTAATCGATTATCTTACGGACAAAGAATGTCCGATCTTTGTGTGCGTGATTCTTGGACAGCTTCTCATAGAGTTTGCCGATAAAGTCATTACAATAGCGGCAGTATACATTGTGATACTGATTCGACGAGCCAAGAAGAACAGTGATAATGAAAAAAGAATGAGTCAGGGCAATGCGGCAACGGCACTCTCTGCTCTGATTGTTTCAATCGGTCTTGCATTATCAATACCCTTTAAAGCTCATGCAAACGCTTACGCAGAACTCCCCGATTACAACGATTATGTACAGAGCGTATACAGCAGTAACAACGGTCTTCCCTGCGGCGAGGCTAATGATATTGCGCAGACCAATGACGGTGTCCTTTGGATAGGAACCTATGCGGGTCTGTATCGATATAACGGTCATGAATTCAGATGGATAGATAATTACGAATCGGTTAAGAACGTAAACTGCTTATACGTGGACGAAGAAGGCCGCTTGTGGATAGGTACCAACGATAACGGTTTGTCCATAGCGATTCGCGAAAAGGTTGTAAACGTGCTCGACCAAAGCGACGGACTTCCCTCCAATTCGGTGCGAAGCATCATCAGAGGAACCGACGGATATTACTATATAGGTACTTCGAGCAGCATGCAGATTGTTGTTATGAATAACGGTCTTAAGGCTGTGAATACGTTATCTGAAGTAAATTATGTCGAAGCCATTACCGCCGATGAAGACGATCATGTGGTGGCAGTTACATCCGACGGACGATTGTTCTTGCTGAAGGGTGGCGAAATACTTGATTATGCCTGGTTACCGGATACCGGTGAGCTGTTCAACAGCTGTGCATTTGCACCGGACGGAACACTTATGGTGGGCACTTCCGCAGACAGTATATATTGCTTCATCGTCTCGGGAGATAAGCTTCAGACCAAGAACATTATCAAATGTGAAGACGTAAACAATATCAACGAACTCTACTATATCAATGACGGAACACTCTTTATTACATCCGATACCGGTGTGTCCTACATGGACAGAGAAGGGTATCACAAGCTAAATACCAACGATTTTAACAACTCTATCGATAATATGTTATGCGACTATCAGGGCAATCTCTGGTTTACTTCATCCAGACTCGGATTGTTAAGACTTGCCAAGTCGCCTTTTAAAGATGTCTACGGCGCCATCGGCATGGAGAGACAGGTAGTCAATGCAATTGTTTTTTGGCAGGATAAGTACTACATCGGAACCGACAAAGGTCTTGATGTGGTGGACAAAGCATGCAGAAACCAAATCGAGAACGGACTGACGGAAATGCTTGACGGAAAGCGTATCCGTTGCATGTACGTAGATGATAACGATCACTTGTGGGTATGCACTTACGGAAGCGGCCTTATGGAATTTACCGCCAACGGAGAGGTGTGGACTTACAATGCGGAAAGCGGAAGCTTCGGTAACAAGGCGAGAGTTGTGGTAGGGCTTTCCGACGGCACAATCCTTGCTGCAGGTGACACCGGTCTTAGCTATATCCGCAATCATAAGATTGAGAAGACCATCAGTAAGAAGGACGGTCTGATTAACTCGATGATTCTAACGATTACAGAGCGTCGTGACGGCACCATTCTTGCAGGTACCGACGGTGACGGTATAGCGGTTCTTAAGGACGGCGAAGTTATCGACATGCTTACTCGCGACGACGGGCTCAGCAGCGGCGTAATTCTTCGTACCGTTAAAGACCCCAAGTCCGAAGGCGTTTTCGTAGTTACCAGTAACAGCCTCTGCTATCTGAACGCTGACGGCACCATTAGCGTGCTTGATAAATTCCCTTATTTTAACAACTACGACATTTGGGCCAAGGACAAAGAAACCTTCTTTGTAATGTCCAGTGCAGGTATTTACGTGGTCGAGCGCGACGAACTTGTGGCAGGCGGCGAAATCGCCTGGGAACTCTTGGATTCAAGGCGCGGACTCGGAACTTCCCTTACCGCCAATTCCTGGAACTACTACAACGGAAGCAGCGAGCTGTTCCTTCCTTGCGATACGGGCGTTTATGTCATCGATATCGACAAATACAACAGCGATGTTCGTTCCTACAGAATGCAGCTTGCCTCCGTCAAGATGGACGGCGTAAGTCAGCCGATCGCCCGTATGGGCGTCATCACGGTGGGTGAGGGTGTAGACAGAGTGGAACTTGCTCCCGAGATTTTGAATTACACCATCCAGGAGCCCAACGTCGGCTACTTCCTCGAAGGCTACGACAAGCGATGGACCATCGTGCCCCAGAACAGCCTCAACAATATTATTTACAACGACCTTCCCGCGGGAGACTACACTTTCCGCTTGGCAATCTTTGACAGCGCCGGCACCAGAGTGCTTGAGGAACGTAAATTTGAAATGACCAAAGAAGGTGAGTTCTACGAAAGAAAGGGTTTCGTAAGATACGTATTCGTTCTTTCGGGACTGTTCCTTATCTGGTGCACATGGCTGATAGTTCAAAGACAGTTAAACAGACAGCAGATTAAGCTTAACATGGCCAATGAAACCGTCATGGCCATAGCTAAAGCAGTCGATGCCAAGGACGTGCGCACCAGCCAGCACTCCATGCGAGTGGCGGAGTACTCGGAACTCATCGCACGTGAAATGAACTGCTTCAAATGGTGGAACAAACGCAAAGAACTCTCAAGCCTTAAAAAAGCCGCACAGATGCATGATATCGGTAAGATCGGGGTTCCCGACAGCGTGCTTAACAAAGTGGGCCGACTCGATGACGATGAATATGCCAAGATGAAGTCCCACGTAGTGGCGGGCGGCGACATCCTAAAAGACTTTACACTCGTATCCCACGTTGTGGACGGCACCAGATTCCACCACGAACGGTACGACGGCAAAGGATACCCGGACGGCTTAAAGGGCGATGAAATCCCCCTTTTCGGACGTATCATAAGCGTTGCGGATGCTTTTGACGCCATGACATCGAACCGTGTATATCGTAATCACATGGACACCGATTATGTTATGAACGAGATGAAGCGAGGACGTGGCACCCAGTTCGATCCGAATGCTTTGGACGCATTCTTAAGACTGGTGGACAAAGGCGTTATCGACCTTGACAAGATATACGCTCAGAAGAGAGAAGAAATCAGAAATTCGCAGGGTGAGCAGTCCGAAGAACTTTCCCGCCGAGTTGCGGAAGACAAGAAGATTCAGGAAGCAGAGATGCACAAAGCTGAGTACGAAGCAGGGGAGAAAGGGGGTAAAGCATGAAACGTATTTATATCGCAACAGCAGTGACATGTTCGATTATATTGGCGTTGCTTATAGTTTTATTCAGATTGCTTAACCTTTCGGGCGAGAGAGAATCCCTGAAGGTAGGCTTCGTCTACGACAACGATGAAAGTACGTCCTACACATATAATTTCTCGCTTGCCAAAGACGCTCTTGAGAAAAAGTACGGAACGAGAGTAGAAATTGAAACCTGTAGCAACGTACTCGACGATGAAATGGAAGAACCCTTAAGAGCGCTGGCGGAAGACGGCTGCGACATCATTTTCTTTAGCGGATACAGCGAGCTTGTAAGGCAACTGGCTCCCGATTACCCGAATGTGCAGTTCTGCCAGACCTCATACATGGACATGAGCAATGAAGAGGTGCCCGCCAATTACCATACATTCAAGGGCGAGGCATATCAGGGAAGATATGTAAGCGGTATCGTTGCAGGCTTAAAAATCAAGCAGATGATTGCCGAAGGTACCATTACCGAAGATCAGGCGGTAGTCGGTTTCGTGGCGGCGTTCCCCACTTCGGAACTGATATCCGGCTACACCGCATTCCTCTTAGGTGTGCGCTCTCAGGTGCCGCAGGCAGTGATGCACGTAGTCTATACCGAGACCTGGAGCAGCTACGCTCAGGAAAAGAAAGCGACCGAGAAGCTTATAGATGAGGGCTGCATTATCATTACGCAGCACACCGATACCATCGCCCCGGCTGTAGCCTGCGAGGAAGCTTCAGCGGAAAAAGAAGTTTATTTTATCAGCTACAACAACAGCATGTCGGAAGTAGCGCCCTGCACGTCAATCGTAACCGCAAGAATCTGCTGGGAGCCTTACGTCCTCGGTGCGGTGGACGCTATGTTTAAGAATAAGTCAATTGAATCTACGGTCAACGGAAATGTTCGCGGAACAGATTCTTTTGCCGGCTTCGAAAAGGGTTGGATTGAGATGCTCGACTTAAATATTCAGATAGCGGCGCCGGGAACGCAGGAAGCCATCGATGCGGCAATAGCCAAGTTTAAGCAGGTTAAGCGTGGCAAGGTTGATTTTGTATTCAAGGGTAATTATGTGGGCGTTAACTATCAAGATCCTTCCGACACAATCGATTTAAGCAAGGGCTACGTGGAGAACGAAACCACTTCGTACCCGAAGTTTGGGTATATTCTTAAGGATATTATTATCATTGAGGAATAAAGAATGTGACTAAGCTTAGGGGCAGCACCGAAAAAGTGCTGTCCTTTTGCATTGCGGCAGAAAAATAAAATAATATATTTCGCCACTGCAATACTATATTCTCGTAGGAATCTGCGCTATAATTGCACCATAAGTTGAAACGACCTATAAAGGAGGGTACACATGGGAGTATTTTCAAAAGTACACAGATACAGAGAAGGGGGCGAAGACGTTAACGTTTTCAATGCCGAGACTTACGGCAGACCCGTTAATTCGCTCTTTACCAGCACCAAGGTGTTTTCCCTGCATCATCACATAGATATCACCGATGCAAGCGGAAACGTGGTGTATCAGGCGCAGTCGAAGATGATTTCGCTTCATGACAAAACGGATATCTACAGAGCGGACGGTGAGTTTGTAGCTCATATAGAGAGAAAGTTTTTCACTCTTCATGAGAGACATTTCGTAACCATGCGTGACGGAATGCGTTTTGAGCTTTCCAATGAAATCATGCATATCATCAAGGACATCACGAATATCGTGGGACTCGGTTGGCAGTTAAGAGGTAACCTCTTGGGCCTTAATTTCGAGCTTCTTGATGAAGAGGGTAATGTGATTGCGGTAATCGGTCAGAAGATGTTCTCCATCCATGACAAATACTGCATCGACATTTATCAGGAAGAGCACGAGGAGACGGTTGTTGCTATACTTGTAGCGCTTCAGCATATGATGCGTGACAGAGCGGCGGCAGCTTCGGGCGGCAGCGGCGGCGGATCGTCATCGGGCGGCTGATAAAGGATAATCGGGGCGGCATGGAAACATGCCGCCTTAACTAATCTTTAAGGAAATTCAACTTGTTACCGTAATACGTAAATGCTAAAATGTTAATGGCTTAAGGCTAAGATAAGCTTACTTGCAAGGAGAACCCAATGCAGATTAACATACAGAAGCTTAAACGTGTTTCTTTATATACTTTGATATTCTGGGTAATTACTCACGGATACAGATTTACCAATAACCTTTACACCGGCGATACTATGTGCAATGTCTTCCAGGATGACATTATGTGGCAGAGATCCTTAGGAAGATTTATGCAGCCTCTTACCATGGTTTTCAGAGGCACTATTGTGGCGCCTTGGTTATTGTTCGGATTGTCTATAGTTCTTTTTTCGCTGTCGACTTACCTTATTACGGAGATGCTCGGAATTGAGAAGCCGCTGCTTCTTTTTATTACTTGCGGTGTGTTTACGTGTAACTCGACGATACTGTGCGCCAATGCGGTGTATACGCCTTGGATAGATATTTACGGAACGTCGCTTTTGCTTGTGACACTCGGCGTGTGGCTGTTTCTTAAGGATAAGTGGTGGGGATATCTTGCGGGAATCGTGTGCTTTATCTGCGCCATGGGATTCTATCAGTCGTATATCGATGTTGCTTTTGCACTGTTCTTTATCATCGTAATAGGCGATTTGGCGCGCGGCGACAAGGTCAGCAAGGTGCTTGTTAAGGTCGGTAAGATTGCCGGCGGACTGCTGATTGCGGGCGTAGGTTATTATGCGACTTACAGGCTGATTATAAAGGTTCACCACGTTATGGAGGCTGTCAGCTACAACAGTCTTGCGGGCGTGGGTGACTTCGAGGGTACATCAATTCTGTCACTTGTCGGCGGAGCTTACAGGGAATTCTTTAACTTCCTTACAAATCAGGGAACTTTCGTGTCCACGTATCTTCTCGGAATTCAGGTGAGCAGATTCTGGGGCGTTTTGGTTACCTTGTGCGTGTGGATTACCATAGCTTTCGTAATCGCGGCGCTGTTTGCGATTAACAGGAAAAATAAAACGTCGGTCATCAATGTAGTGCTTCAGGCGGCGTGCGTGGTTCTTTTTCCGCTTGCGGCCAATTTTGTGTATGTTATTACCAAGGGATTTGAGTATGAGCTGATGGTGTTCTCGTTCCTGTTTGTGTTCGTGGGACTTATTGTGCTTGTTGAGAAATTGCCTCGTGAGAGTAAGGGTGCGGAGCGTAAGCAGCTGCTTCTTTTGGTTCCGATAGTTGTCATGATCTGGAACAATATAGTATTCAGCAATCAGAACTATTTTAAGATTGATATGCAGAATGAAGCGGCGCTGTCGCTGGCTACGAGAATCGTGAATGATGTCGAAGCTTTTGAGGATTATGAGCCCGGTAAGACGCCGGTTGAGATAATCGGTTTCATGCCTTATTCAAGCAGCGTCAATGATGTGCCTTATATCAGAGAGCTTTACGTGCACGGCAATTATAAGTCGGTGTTTACGTATCTCAATTCGCTTTCTTTTTACATCAACAATTATCTGGCTGTGGATATGAATATAGTGCATTGCGACGAGGATAGCGAATATACCGCGGATATGCCGGTATATCCCGCCGAAGGCTCTATCCGATATATAGACGGAAATCTGGTCATAAAGATTTCCGAGCCAAAGAACAATTAATAAGACCACGAGAAATTGGGAGGTTTTGCCTATGAAGAGATTGATTTTGTCGGTTCTTATGACAGGGATAATGATTTTGTCACTGAGTGCTTGCGGTGCGGCGGCTCCGGCACCCGTGAGTGCATCGCCTGAGCCGGTTGCAAGTGTTGAAGGTGAGCCAAGCGATGTCTCGAAGAATTTTTCTTTTACACCTGTAGACGATGACAGCAAGGCTTCCGCGATTGCTTCCACGGAGAAAGAAATCGAAGGGAAGATCGAAGACGGCACCAAGGTGGAGTACGGCGACCTTGACGGAGACGGCAACGTTGAGTACTCCATAGATTATCTTGTGGAAGACGGCGACATTATTACAGGCAAGACAGAAGTGTATTTTAACAATGAGCTGATTCACACGGTGAACGATGAGCTTCCGATTGACTCGGGAATGCTTGTATATGCCGATTACGACGGCGACGGCGCTAATGAGCTGTTGTTCGTATATTATCCGCATGTAAACTCGATGCCTCTTGATGAGTACGTAGTGCTCAAGGAAAAGAACGGGCTCTGGTACGAGATGGAAGTGCCGGAGGATGCGAACGGTTCGAACAGATTCCCCGTGCATGTTAAGTATGGCGACGAGCCCTGCACGCTTAAGATTACCTGCGACGGGTTCGACAAGGTTATAGATTACGATGCAAAGGCCCATTATGAGGCTGCTGTTAAGGATATTGTCGAAAGTGGCGGCAACGAGGAATTCAAGGCTGAGTTTGAGCGTGTTCTTGCGGGCGAAGGCTTTGTTAAGGGCGCCGACTACGGTATGGTGATGCCCTGGGGTATCTGGCAGGTTGAAGCAGTTACCGTTAACGATGAGCCATGCATCAGAGCGCTTCACGGACTTGCGGGCGCGCAGCTTGAGCGTTACGATGTTCTCGGTAATCTGTACATTTACTTTAGGTTCGATGCCAAGGGCAGAGTTAAGATAGTTGATATGGAGTTCTACGACGATTTAAGCGGGGGAACTCCCGAATAGGATGGTATTTTGGTTATGGAACTGTGGGATTTGTATGATATTAATCTAAAGCCCCTCGGTAAGACCTGGGAGCGTAAGAAAGGCAAGAATCACGATATTCCCGACGGCGAGTATCATATCGTGTGCGATCTGTTGATTCGTCATGCGGACGGAGATTTTCTTCTTACTCGCAGAGACTTAAATAAAGATATCGCGCCCGGCATGTGGGAAGCAAGCGCCGGCGGAAGCGCCCTTACTGGTGAGACTGCCGAGGAAGCGGCGCACCGCGAGATGCTTGAAGAGACCGGGCTTAAGGCTGACAGGCTTGAGTTCGTGGGTAATACGGTATCTGAGTGGTCGCATTCCATTTTCTTTAGCTACGTAGCGTACGTAAGCGGGGATAAGAATGCGGTGGTGCTTCAGGAGGGCGAGACCATTGAATATAAGTGGGTCGACCTCGACGGCTTCTTTAAGTTCCTTGATGAGGACGATGCGCTTAAGGGGCATAATGAGCGGTACCGTAAATATATTGATACATTGAGATAGTTAAGAGTGAAGCACTTCTGCTGTGACGGAGGTGCTTCTTTTTTTGACAGATTTATGATTCCCGGTACTTGACAAGCATGGTTTATTCGAATAAACTAAAACTGTGGTTTACAAGGATAAACCAAAAGGAGACATTGATATGGCTGATTTGGAACTTGGCGCCGTTCAGGAGCGTTTTGCGGATATTGTGTGGGAGCATGAGCCGATAGCTTCGGGCGAGCTTGTGAAGATATGTGAGAAAGAACTTGAGTGGAAGAAGCCCACGACCTATACGGTGCTTCGTAAGCTATGCGAGAAGGGGATACTTCAGAATGTTGACGGCGTAGTGTCGTCTCTGATCGCGCGCGACGACTATTACTCGGGTAAGAGCGAACAGGTGATAGAGGAGTCCTTTGACGGCTCACTTCCTGCTTTTATTGCGGCGTTTACTTCACGTAAGAAACTTACGGACAGCGAAGTTGAAGAGATACAGCGGATGATAGATACCTTCAGGAGGGAGGGTTAAGGATGAGCGGGGTATTCTTAAAAATACTGAATATGAGTATTACGGCGAGCTGGCTTATCGCAGCGGTCATTCTTGTCCGCCTGCTTCTTAAGAAAGCGCCGAAGTGGGTTACATGTATACTGTGGGCGGTTGTGGCAGTGCGTTTGATTTGCCCGTTTTCGATAGAGAGCGCTTTAAGCCTTGTGCCGACGGATGCGCCTGTGCCTGCAAATATCTTGGGGGCATCGAGACCGACAGTGGCAACAGGTGTGCCT
Organism: Lachnospiraceae bacterium; assembly: GCA_017553505.1. Classification (GTDB taxonomy): domain Bacteria; phylum Bacillota; class Clostridia; order Lachnospirales; family Lachnospiraceae; genus UBA1258. The sequence continues at coordinate 26,948 of JAFZLD010000001.1, read as the reverse complement.
GTAATCGATAATACTATAAATCCTGCAATTTCAGAGACCATGGCTCCGCAGGTGGGCGACAGCGCCAATCCGCTGCAAGTGTTGACTTTCGCGGCAAGCGTAGTGTGGGTGACCGGAATTGCGGTGCTGCTTGTATATGCGCTAATAAGCTGGCTGCGACTTCGCAGAAAAGTTGCCGCTTCGATTGAGATTAAGAAGGGCGTAAGGGCCGGTGACGACGTTGATTCGCCTTTTATACTTGGAGTTTTTAAGCCTATAGTTTATGTGCCGGCGACGATGAGCGGCGAAACGCTGGAAAGCGTGCTAAGACATGAATCAGCGCACCTTTCTCGTAAAGATCACTGGTGGAAGCCACTTGGGTTTCTTTTGCTGACGATTTACTGGTTCAACCCTTTATGCTGGGCCGCGTATATACTGTTATGCCGTGACATTGAGCTTGCGTGTGATGAGAAGGTCATCCGCGATATGGATACGGCTGATAAGGCTGCATATTCGCAGGCGCTTCTCGATTGCAGTGTGAACAGAGCGAGGGTTGCGGCCTGCCCGCTTGCTTTTGGCGAGGTAGGTGTCAAAGAACGCGTTAAGAGCGTCCTTAACTACAAGAAACCGGCATTCTGGGTAATCGTGTGCGCGGTGGTGGCGTGCGTGGTTGTAGCGGTGTGCTTCCTGACCAAGTCAAAGAGCGAAGAGCCGGATTTGTCGTTTTTAAATTATAAGAATGCAATGTCGATTGTAGCTGATTATTCGGAGCTTTTTGCAGTGTATCATGACAGTTCCTCAAGCAGACCCATGTATGCGGACGGAACCGAACTTGCAAAGTATCTTGCCGGAGTTTCGTGGAAGAAATGTAAGGCTCCTTCGGGAGGTGTGCCTTCAGAAAACTCGGTGGATTTTGAAATTGCTGATGAATATTATGTAACTGTGTACGAGAAGCCGCGAAGGGCAAGGGTTAAGTTCCAAGGCGAAGTCAGATATTACAAGACAGGCGCGTCCGACTATGAGGCGGCCAAGGCACTTTTGCGCGAAGTAGGATCGAAGGAGTATGGTGAGGCCGATGAAGGAAAGTATGAGTCAGACACAAACTTTATAAAACATTTGGTAGATGTTTCATACGATCCGAATGCCACCAACCACATGGATGAGGGCGCGCATTACATATTTGAAATAGATAATGACGGTGAGAGCCGCAAGCTCGGATATCTCTTTGCGGAATACGAGGAGCTCGAGGGGCTCGACCGTTCGAGCGAGGAAGCCTACTGTCGTTCTTTTGCCGAAAAATATGCGCCGGAGCTGTTACCATTCTACGACTCTGCGACCAAGACGGCAGAAGACGAAGTATATATTGTCGAGATGGTCACGGACAAGTGCATAGTTGGGCTGATTACCTACGCCGACTGTGACTTCATGCGGGTTAAGATTGAACCGCTTGATGCCCCGTTTTATGACCAATTGAGTGAATTGCCCGGAGCTGTTTACGTGTGGGAAAAAGAAGGCTTCGGCAGCCCTTTCTACATCACGCTTAACAGTGACGGTACATTTCAGTATTATGTCGGCGCGTTCAGCAGTCACATAGGTATGGGCAGGTGGCACAAGGATGATTCGGTGCTTACTCTTACGGAAGACGAAAAGCAGACAGGCTACGGGGCTACATTTACTTTTGAAATTCAGGATGACAATCTGATCTTTGTGCAAAAGAAATCCGCTGCATTCGGCGGGGTCACTGTAGAGGACGGCGACAAGTTTAAACGCTTTAAGAGTAGTACGGAAGCATCGGGCGGGGAGAGTTTTCGCTGGGCATATCCTTTTTACGAGTGGCCGCTTGATGAGGGCGAAACGGAAAAAGTGCTTAACGCCTGCAACTTTGACATAACACACGACGGCAAGAAAGACACCATAATCCTTACGAGCATTGAGCCTGAAAATGTAGGCGGCGTAGACCGCAGCCCGGGCGACTGGGGACAAGTCAAAGTATATGACGGCTCGATTACCGCCGGCGATGGCTCCACACCTTTCTGGGGCTTAGACTGGGCAACAGCCCACACGGGAAACATTCAGTGTTTCGAAACAACAGTTGACGGCCTCGACTACATCGTAGTCACAAGCCTCTGGGTCGGCCAGGGATTCGGAGACTACATGTACGATGTTCTATATTGGGACAACGGAGCCGCTTGCGTAGTCGATACCAAGGAGTATTCTTTTGAACTCGATAAAGAATACGACCTCACCGATTTCTACGACAGCCTCTATAATTGGATCAATTCAAAGTCGGTTCTCATCGTGGCCTCGGACTGTGATATCTATCCGCATGTAATGTACTCATCCGACGGTAACACGGTCAATCCCGACGAGTTTTACTCGCGGCGAAAGAAACTCTATGACTGATAAAGTATTCGCTTTAAGAAGGCACTTCTGTGCAGACAGGAGTGCTTTTTAAGTGCTTCTTTTGATTCCATTAATTATATTTGCCGTAAAGTTTAAGAACAGAAAGCACGACCCTGTCCCTAAGTGCTTCTCTATAGGCGAAAAGATTTGTAGCGTGGATGGGTGTAACCCACGTCTTCGTGGCGGCGCAGGATAAGTATGAATAATACACTGAAATAAGAGACTTTTCTACGATACCCTGCATTTTTGTGCAGGGTATTCTATTATATCGACATTGACAATATGGCATATATACCATACAATAGACTTATATCCGGGAAGATACGAAATATTTGAATGTTTAGGCTTATTTTTTATGAAACGGAGAAAGGGAAGCGGCCTGCAGAAGAGTTCTTGCTTTCCCTTAATCCGAAGATGCGAGCCAAGATGACCGGGCTTATCGGCATATTAGGCGAAAAAGGCAATGAACTCAGAATGCCATATAGCGAATATTTGGGAGATGGCATTTTTGAACTTCGTTGCATTCAGGGCTCCGACATAACGAGAGTACTCTATTTCTTTTACGTCGGACGAACAATCATACTTACAGGCGGATTCGTTAAGAAGCAACAGAAAACGCCTAAGAGCGAGTTAAGACTCGCGAAGCTTCGCATGAAAGATTTTTTGAAAAGGTATGGTGACAACAATGAAGACATTTAAAGAGTTTGTAGACGAACAGTTAAAAGACCCTGAATTCGCAGCGGAGTATGACGCGATACAGCCTGAGATGGATGTCATTAGAGCCATTGTCGATGCCAGAACATCTCAGAACATGACACAGAAAGAACTTGCAGAGAAGACCGGTATCAATCAGGCCGATATCAGTAAGCTTGAGAACGGAACCAGAAATCCTTCGTTAAAGCTTTTGAAACGATTGGCAGCAGGGATGGATATGGTACTCAGGATTGAGTTTGTACCCAAGAAAAATCTGTAAATCATTGCTTAATCAGTCTTGACAAAAGAAACCTGTAGGCTTATATTTCTATCAACAAGAAGCAAGGGCGCTTCGACATTTACGGTCGAAGTGCCCTTTTCTTCTGCCCTGAGGTGACAATAATGAAACTCGAATTCGTCAAAATGGAAGGCTGCGGTAACGACTACGTGTATGTGGATTGCGTAGGTGGTCAGCCTTATATCCCCGATAAAAGCAAACTTGCAAGGAGCATAAGCGACAGACATTTCGGTGTCGGCGGCGATGGACTGATTTTTGTAAACAAGTCGGATATCGCCGATTTTGAGATGGAGATGTATAACGCTGACGGTTCCCGTGGTGAGATGTGCGGTAACGGCATCAGGTGCGTGGCTAAGCTTGTGTACGACAGAGGATATGCGACGGGCGAAAAGTTCACCATCGAGAGCATGGGCGCCGTTAAGTACATTACGGTTACGGCCGAGAACGGAAAGGCTGTAGAAATCTCCGTGGACATGGGCGAACCCATCTTAGAGCCCGCGCAGATTCCTACGAAGCTTCCGGGAAAAGCCGCCAAGGCTGTTAAAGTCCCTATAACCACAGCCGATCTCTATGCCGAGTTCACCGGAGTTTCCATGGGCAACCCTCACGCCGTAATATTTATGGATTCTGTGAAGGGCTATGGCGGAAAGCTTGCCAACATGCCTCTTGATTCCTTCGGCCCCGAGTTTGAGAATCATAAATTCTTTCCGGCAAGAGTGAATACAGAATTTGTGGAGGTTACAGACCGCCACAACGTTAACATGCGCGTTTGGGAGCGCGGTACGGGCGAGACCCTCGCCTGCGGTACCGGCTGTTGCGCGACATGCGTCGCGGGTGTGCTCACCGGCAAGACCGACAGAGAGGTGACCGTTCACGTAAGAGGCGGCGACCTTAAGATACATTGGAACGAAGCTGACAATCACATATATATGACTGGCCCGGCACGCGAGGTGTTCACGGGCTGTACCTGCGTATAAAGGAGTATGGGTATGAAGATCAACAAAGACTATCTGAATTTATCTGAGAACTATCTTTTTTCCGAGATAGCTTCGCGTGTTAAGAAATACAGCGCCGAGCACCCGGACAAAGAAATCATACGCCTCGGCATAGGCGATGTGACGAAGCCTCTTGCTACACCTATCATGGATGCGCTTGAAAAGGCTGTATTCGAGATGGGCAAGAAAGAAACCTTCAGAGGCTATGCCCCCGACAGAGGCTACGAGTTCCTTCGCAATGCCATAGCCGACGTTGACTACAGAAAGCGCGGTTGCGAAATAAGCCCCGATGAAATCTTCGTATCCGACGGCGCCAAGAGCGACTGCGGCAATATTCAGGAAATCTTTGACAAGGACAACGTAGTGGCAGTGACCGACCCCGTCTACCCCGTATACGCGGACACCAACGTCATGGCCGGTCGCAAGATCGTCTACATGCCCTGCACCAAGGACAACGGCTTTGTGCCCGAGCTTCCCGCCGAGAAGGTCGACATCCTATACCTTTGTTTCCCCAACAACCCCACCGGCGCGGTAATAACCAAAGAAAACTTACAGAAATTCGTCGACTACGCGAGGAAGAACGACTCTGTAATCATATATGATGCTGCTTACGAGGCTTACATCACCGAGCCCGGCATCCCTCACTCCATATATGAGTGCGAAGGCGCGAGAGAAGTGGCTATCGAGCTTCATTCTTTTTCCAAGAACGCAGGCTTCACGGGACTCAGACTCGGCTACGCAGTAGTTCCGAAGGCTCTGGTCAAAGAAGGCGTATCATTAAACGCACTTTGGGCAAGACGCCACGCCACCAAGTATAACGGAGCTCCTTACATCGTGCAGAGAGCCGGCGAAGCGGTTTACAGCATGGAAGGAATGAAAGCTGTACAAAAACAGGTGCAAGAATACATGGAAAATGCTACACTAATAAGAAACGCGCTCACCGATATGGGCTACGAGGTCTACGGAGGAGTTAACGCGCCTTACATCTGGCTTAAAGTGCCGGGTGAAATGGGCAGCTGGGAGTTCTTTGACCTCTTACTTAACAAGGCCAATGTAGTAGGCACTCCGGGCGAAGGCTTCGGAAAGTGCGGCGAAGGCTACTTCCGACTCACGGCTTTCGGTGACAAGAACGATACAATACGCGCGATGCAAAGGCTTAAGGAGTTATAAATGGCAGAGAGACTACGTAAAAAACTTGTGCTGGAAGATGGCAGCGTTTTCGAAGGACTCGTCTTTGGCGCAACGGAGGACAAGCTTTCCGAGCTTGTGTTCAACACTTCTATGGTGGGATATCAGGAGATTCTGTCCGATCCTTCTTACACGGATCAGGCGGTTGTGATGACGTTCCCTTCCATCGGCAATTACGGAATTAACGACGCTGACTTTGAGTCGAAGCGCCCCGGCATGAATGCTATGATTGTAAGGGATTACAGCGAGTCCCCCAATCACTGCGAGTGTACCGAACCCTTAGAGGAGACCATGAAACGCTACAACATAACCGGTCTTACGGGAATCGACACCAGGGCACTGACCCGAATCATCAGAGAGAAAGGAAGCCTTAAATCGCTTATTACCGACGTTGACACACCCGAGCAGGAATGTATGCAGCGTCTTAAAGACTTCACCTATCGCAGAGACGCAATCACTCGTGCTTCCCGCACCAAAAGGGAGATTTGTCCCGCAGAGACCACCAAGTATCGCGTGGTAGCCATCGACTGCGGTATGAAAATGAATATAGTTAATTGCTTAAACCGTCTCGGTGTCAGCGTTACCGTGGTACCCTACAACATGAGTGCTTCGGATATCGTCGCTCTTCACCCGGACGGAATCTTTGTGTCTAACGGTCCCGGCGACCCTACCGATGCCAAAGAAACCATTGAGACCATAAGGGAGCTTCGCGGCAAGTACCCCATCTTCGGAATCTGCCTCGGCCATCAGCTTATTTCCCTTGCCTACGGCGCCAAGACTTACAAGCTTAAGTTCGGCCACAGAGGCGGCAACCATCCGGTTAAGAACTTAGAGACCGGCAAGATTGAGATTACTTCCCAGAACCACTCCTATGCGGTTGACGAAGAGAGTCTTAAACAGACCGACCTCAAGGCAACTCACATGAATCTACTCGACAATACCATCGAGGGCGTTGAGTGCGAAAAGGACAAGGTTTTCGGCGTGCAGTACCACCCCGAAAGCAAGCCCGGTCCCAACGACAGCAGATACCTCTTTGACAAATTTATAAAGAACATGGAGGATGCTAAAAATGCCTAAGCGAACGGATATTAAGAAAATACTTGTAATCGGCTCGGGCCCCATCGTAATCGGTCAGGCGGCTGAATTTGACTACGCAGGCACCCAGGGCTGTCTTGCGCTCAAAGAAGAAGGCTACGAAGTAGTCCTCTGTAACTCCAACCCCGCTACCATCATGACCGACAGCTCCATCGCCGACAAGGTTTATATGGAGCCCCTTAACGTTGAATATCTTGCCAAGATTATAAGACGCGAGCGCCCCGACGCACTCCTTGCGGGACTCGGCGGTCAGACCGGTCTTAACCTTACCATGGAGCTTGTGAACGAAGGCGTGTTAAAAGAATGCGGCTGTATCCTCCTTGGTACCAAGAAATCAAGCATAGAGCTCTCCGAAGACCGCGAGCTCTTTAAGAATATGTGCGAAGAAATCGGCGAGCCCGTCATCAACTCCGAGATAGTAAGAACCATGGAAGAGGGCATGAAAGCGGCGGAAGACATAGGCTTCCCGCTTGTTGTGCGCCCTGCTTTTACCTTAGGTGGTACCGGCGGCGGCTTCGCCTACAACATGGAAGAGTACGAGGTGATTCTTAAGAATGCACTTTCTTTGTCCCCCGTGAGTGAAGCTCTTATCGAGAAGAGTGTTAAGGGTTACAAAGAAATCGAGTACGAAGTAATCCGCGACGCCGACGACAACGCTATCGTAGTCTGCAACATGGAGAACATCGACCCTGTCGGAATTCACACCGGCGACTCGGTGGTAGTGTGCCCGTCACTGACTCTTACCAACAGAGACTACCAGATGCTTCGCGACAGCGCTTTGAAGATTATTCGCCGCTTGGAGATTGAAGGCGGTTGTAACGTGCAGTTTGCGCTCGACCCCAAATCCAAGGACTACTACGTAATTGAGGTTAATCCCCGAGTATCACGTTCATCGGCTCTTGCTTCCAAGGCCAGCGGTTACCCCATCGCCAGGGTTTCTGCCAAGATTGCGGTGGGACTTACGCTTCCCGAAATAAGACTAGCCAATACCCCCGCATGCTTCGAACCCGCGCTTGACTACGTGATTACGAAGATGCCGAGGTTCCCCTTCGACAAGTTTAAGGATGCGAACCCCTCGCTCAATACCCAGATGAAGGCTACCGGTGAGGTTATGGCGGTGGGCCGTACCTTTGAGGAGAGCTTCCTTAAGGCGATTCGCTCGCTTGAAACGGGACATGACTATTTAGACGACTCAAAGTTTGACGAAAGAACAACCGGCGACATTTTGGAATTCATCAAAGAAGGTACCGATACCAGAATCTTCGCAATTGCCGAGCTTTTAAGGCGCGGAGTGACCTCCGAGGAGATTGCTGCGGTTACCGGTATGGACAGATTCTTTATAGACAGATTCAAGCTTATTACCGACGAGGAAGTAAAGCTTCGCGAGAACCGCGGCGACGTGGCTACATTGCTTGAAGCTAAGCGTATGGGCTTCCCTGACTCAGAGATTGCAAGGCAGTGGGACGAGCCTGTGACTTACGTGGAAGAGCTTCGTAAGCGCGAGGGTATCACTCCCGTGTTTAAGATGATTGACTCCTGCGCATCGGAGTTTAAGAGCTATATTCCTTACTTCTACTCGACTTATGAGCGCGAGAACGAAGCTATTGTGGAGAATCGTAAGAAGATAGTCGTACTCGGTTCAGGCCCCATCAGAATCGGCCAGGGCGTGGAGTTTGACTACTCGACGGTTCATGCGGTTAAGACAATTAAGAGCCTTGGGTACGAGGCGATTATTATCAATAACAATCCGGAGACAGTATCCACAGACTACACTACGGCGGACAAGCTTTATTTTGAGCCTCTCTGCACTGAGAATGTTATGAACATCATCGATATGGAGCAGCCCGACGGTGTAATCGTGTCTCTCGGCGGTCAGACAGCCATCAACCTTGCGGCATCGCTTAACGAGAAAGGCGTAACGCTTATAGGTACCGGCGTTGAGGCTATCGACAAGGCGGAAGACAGAGATTTATTTGAGAAGCTCTTAGATGAGCTTAAGATTCCGAAGCCCGAAGGATATGTATCTTCAAGTATCGAAGAGGGTATCAAGATTGCCGAGAAGATCGGTTATCCGGTGCTCGTAAGACCTTCTTTTGTCCTCGGTGGACGTGCTATGCAGATAGTATCCAAGCCCTCGGAGATGGAGAATTACCTTAAGAACGCCGCGGAAGTTGATGAGGACAGACCTGTTCTTGTTGATAAATACATCATGGGTAAGGAGCTCGAAGTCGACGCAATCTGCGACGGCGAAGAGGTTTTCGTGCCCGGTATCATGGAGCTTGTAGAGCGTACGGGTATTCACTCCGGCGACTCCATAAGCGTATACCCGCCCTTTACCGTATCGGATAAGGTCAAAGAAACCATTTTGGATTACACGAAGCGCTTAGGCCTCGGCATAGGCATCGTGGGACTTTTCAACATACAGTTTATCGTGGACGAATCGGACAACGTTTATATCATCGAGGTTAACCCGAGATCTTCACGAAGCGTGCCCTTTATTTCCAAGGCTACAGGCATCATGCTTGCGGATATTGCCACCAAGGTTATGTTGGGACAGAGCTTAAAAGAACAGGGTATCACCGAGGATCTTCCGAAGTCTGACAGATACTACGTTAAGGTGCCCGCATTCTCATTCCTTAAGCTCAAGGGCATGGATTCATACCTGTCGCCCGAGATGAAGTCTACAGGTGAGGCTATCGGCTACGATGAGAAGCTTCACAGAGCCATGTATAAGGCTCTCACGGCTTCGGGTGTTAAGATTCGCACTCACGGCACGGTTATCGTATCCCTGGCTGACGAAGACAAGATTGAGGCAATGCCTTTAATCAAGCGATTCTACGACCTCGGATTCAACATCGAGGCTACTTCACTCACCGGTAAGTACTTATCCGACTACGGTGTAAAGAACAAGATTCGCAAGAAGTTAAGCGAAGGCAGTACCGAGATTTTGGAGGCCATCAAGGCAGGCAGCGTAAGTTACGTAATCAATACGCGTGCTATCCTGTCGGGCGTTCACTACGAGGACGGTGCGGCCATCAGACGTTGCGCGACAGAGAATAATGTGACGATGTTCACTTCACTTGATACCTTAAGAGTTGTGCTCGACGTGCTTGAAGAGCAGGATATGGGCGTGTCAACGATAAACGCCTAAAAGGGAGGACGGGTTCGGTATGGATAAACCCAGAGAGAAATGCGGAGTTTTCGGAATATACACTAAGGACAGAGATGTTGCCAAGGACATTTTCTTTGGCCTCACGGCGCTTCAGCATCGCGGGCAGGAGTCGGCGGGCATGGCGCTTTGCGATACCACCGGCGAGAAGGGCAACATCAGCTTCTACAAGGGCATGGGTCTTGTCAGCGAGGTCTTCAAGGGCGATAAGTTAAGCACCCTTCACGGTAACATCGGTGTGGGTCACGTGCGTTACTCGACTACCGGCGCCAGCTCCATCGAGAACGCTCAGCCCGTAGTATTCAACTATTCGAAGGGCACTCTGGCCACCGTTCACAACGGTAACATTGCCAACGCCCCCGCACTCAAAGAAGAGCTCTTAAACGACGGAACCGTCTTCAGAAGTGACACTGACACCGAAGTTCTTGCGCTATTAATAGCCAAAGAACGTGCCCATACACCCACCATCCAGGACGCAGTCAAGAATGTGTCCGGCAAGCTCAAGGGAAGCTTCGCAATTATCATTATGAGTCCCCGCAAGCTTGTAGCCATGCGCGACCCGTTGGGCCTTAAGCCCCTTTGTATCGGCAAGCGCGGCGAAGATTTCGTAATCGCTTCGGAGTCCTGTGCATTGTCTGCTGTTGACGCTGAGTTTGTAAGAGATGTGGAGCCGGGAGAGATTATTACGATTTCCAAGGACGGTATAGCTTCAGACAAGACGCTTGTGGGCGGTAAGCATGCTCATTGCATTTTTGAATATATTTATTTTGCGAGACTGGATTCGGTTATTGACGGCAAGAGCGTGTACGACGCGCGCTTTAAAGCCGGCGAGGAACTCGCCGACGATTATCCCGTGGATGCCGATATCGTGACGGGCGTCCCGGACTCGGGACTCGCCGCAGCCGAAGGCTACTCTTCACGCTCAGGCATTCCCTTCGGCCTTGTGTTCCACAAGAACAGCTACATGGGCCGTACCTTCATTAAGCCTGATAAGAACGAGAGAAGCGTCGCCGTTCACCTTAAGCTCAACGTTATCGAGAGCGCGGTTAAGGGTAAGCGCATCGTCATAATCGACGACTCCATCGTACGCGGTACCACCATGGCTAACCTTATCAAGCTCCTCAAGGAAAAAGGGGCCAAGGAAGTCCATGTACGCATCAGCTCACCGCCTTTTCTGTACCCTTGTTTTTACGGTACGGACGTGCCCGACAACTCTCAGCTTATCGCAGGCGGTAACGGTGTCGAGGAGATTAGGAAGCGCATCGGCGCAGACTCTCTTTGCTACGCCAAGGTCGAGAAGTTCGATCGGATGGTCGACAATCTCCCTGTTTGCAAGGCTTGTTTCGACGGAAATTATCCGACTGAAAAATTTTAAAAAAACCTGTTGACAAATGAAACGAACGAGTATATTGTGTACTACATAAAGCAACGGCGCTTTAGGTTGAGAAACCTAAGGCGCCTTTTCTTTTACCGAAAACCGGTAAGAGAACCGAGGTGGCGCGGACCCCGGGGCGAAATTCGAAAGGAGAGGACAATGGACAAAAAAATTCCTGAAATTTACGGATCGCTTGTTTTTAACGACAAGGTAATGAGAGACAAGTTGCCTAAGGACATTTACAAGGCATTAAGAAAGACAATTGACAATAATACACATCTTGAACTTGACGTTGCCAACGCTGTTGCGGTTGCCATGAAAGAATGGGCCATCGAACACGGCGCAACACATTTTACACATTGGTTCCAGCCTTTGACCGGATACACAGCCGAGAAGCACGACAGCTTCATTTCCCCCGGCGCTTGCGGAGACATCACAATGGACTTCTCCGGCAAGGAACTTGTTAAGGGCGAGCCCGATGCATCAAGCTTCCCTTCAGGCGGCATCAGAGCTACCTTCGAAGCAAGAGGCTATACAAACTGGGATCCCACATCCCCCGCATTCATCAAGGACGGAACACTTTGCATCCCCACAGCTTTCTGCTCCTACAGCGGCGAAGCACTCGACAAGAAGACCCCCCTTCTTCGTTCCATGGAAGCAATCAGCAGAGAGGCCGTTAAGGTTCTTAAGCTTCTCGGACGTGACGATGCTACAGGCGTTACCACAACGGTAGGTCCCGAGCAGGAATACTTCCTTATCGACGAAGAAGATTACAAGAAACGTAAGGACTTAATCTTCACCGGAAGAACACTTCTCGGTGCAATGCCTCCCAAGGGTCAGGAAATGGAAGACCACTACTTCGGAGCATTGAAGCCCAGAGTTTCCGAATACATGCACGAGCTTGACGAAGAACTTTGGAAACTTGGTATCCCCGCCAAGACCAAGCACAACGAAGTAGCTCCCTGCCAGCATGAGTTAGCTCCAGTATTCGACACTACCAACGTAGCAGTCGACAGAAACCAGCTCACAATGGAAATCATGAAGAAGGTAGCCAAGAAACACGGTTATGTATGCCTCCTTCACGAGAAGCCTTTCGCAGGCGTGAACGGCTCAGGTAAGCACAACAACTGGTCCATCAGCATGACCGGCGGCGAGAATCTTCTCGATCCCGGCAAGACACCTGATGAGAACATTCAGTTCTTAGTATTCTTACTTGCAGTTATCAGCGCAGTTGATGATTATGCAGATTTGTTAAGACTTTCGGTTGCAAGTGCAGGCAACGACCACAGACTCGGAGCCAACGAAGCACCTCCCGCAATCATTTCAATATTCCTTGGCGATGAGCTTACCGCAGTACTTGATTCCATCGAGAACGATAAGTTATTCGACAAGAAGGGCAAGGTCAGAATGGATATCGGCGCTAAAGTACTTCCCCACTTTACCAAAGATACCACAGACCGTAACAGAACTTCACCGTTTGCTTTTACCGGCAACAAGTTTGAGTTCAGATCTCTTGGTTCCAGCTTCTCAGTAGCAGGTCCCAACACAGTTCTTAACACAGCAGTTGCTGAAGAGTTAAGCAAGTTCTACGAAGAGTTAAAGGATGTTCCGAAGGCTAAGTTCTCCGAAGCGGTTCACGCACTCCTTAAGAAGGCCATAAAGGCTCACAAGCGCGTTATCTTCAACGGAAACGGCTACACCGACGAATGGGTTAAAGAAGCTGAGAAGCGTGGACTTTACAACTTCCGCTCCACTCCGGAAGTTCTTCCGAGGCTCATTGATAAAAAGAACGTGGCTCTCTTTAAGAAACACGGTATCTATTCCGAGACCGAGCTTAAAGCCCGCTACGAGGTAATGCTTGAGAATTACTGCAAGACCCTTCATATCGAGGCTCTTACAATGCAGGATATGGTAGTTAAGCAGTTCCTTCCCGCACTTCTTGAGTACACGGACGAAGTTATCGGTTCCGCACTTTCCAAGAAGACTCTTTCTGACAGCTTAAGCACCAAGACAGAAGAGAAGCAGGCAGAGATTTTAAGCAGCCATTACGAAAAGATTTATGACCTTAACGAGAAGCTTAAAAAGGACGTTGTGAAGGCAGAGAAGATAGCTGATTATCAGAAGCAGGCAACCTTCTATCATGAAACGGTTATCCCGGATATGGAGAAGTTAAGAGCCGTAGCAGACGAGGCAGAGCTTCTTATCCCCGACGAATTCTTACCTTATCCCACATACGAACAGATGCTGTTCTATGTATAGTTTGAATATTTGATTAAACGCAAAGGCGCGTGACCGAGATTGGTTACGCGCCTTTTTGAATTAAAAAAAGGAGAAATGAAAAATGAGTGAAGTATTTTCTGTATGGTTCCTAATCGGAGCCGCACTGGTCTTCTGGATGCAGGCCGGATTTGCAATGGTTGAGGCAGGTTTTACAAGAGCCAAGAATACCGGTAACATCCTCATGAAGAACCTCATGGACTTTTGTATCGGAACTGTAGTATTCATATTTATCGGTTTCAGTTTGTTACTTGGCGAAGATATTGTAGGTATCATCGGTAAGCCCGGATTTGATATCTTCTCGGACTACGCTAACTTTGACTGGTCCAACTTCGTATTTAACTTAGTATTCTGTGCTACCACAGCTACCATCGTTTCGGGTGCAATGGCTGAACGTACCAGATTCATTTCCTACTGTGTATACTCTGCAGTTATTTCCGCAGTTATCTACCCCATCGAAGCTCACTGGATCTGGGGCGGCGGCTGGCTTTCACAGCTTGGCTTCCACGATTTCGCAGGTTCCACCGCAATCCACATGGTTGGTGGTATCGCAGCTTTAATCGGTGCTGCAATCCTTGGTCCCCGTATCGGTAAGTTTGAAAAAGACAAGAACGGCAAGATCGTTAAAGTTAACGCTTTCCCCGGCCACAACCTTCCTATCGGCTGCCTCGGTGTATTCATTCTTTGGCTCGGCTGGTACGGATTCAACGGTGCGGCAGCATCATCGGTTGAACAGCTTGGTTCCATCTTCGTAACCACCACAATTGCTCCCGCAATCGCTACTGTAGTATGTATGATTTTCACATGGATCAAATACGGCAAGCCCGATGTATCTATGTGTTTGAACGCTTCACTTGCAGGTCTTGTAGCTATTACAGCTCCCTGTGACGTAACAGATGCTTTTGGCGCAATCGTTATCGGCGCTGTTGCAGGTTTACTCGTAGTATTCGGTGTATGGTTCCTTGATTACAAGTTAAGAGTCGATGACCCCGTCGGTGCAGTTGCGGTTCACTGCTTAAACGGTATCTGGGGTACCATCGCAGTCGGCCTCTTCGCTACAACTTCCGCTCCCGGCAACGACACTTACACAGGTCTTTTCTACGGCGGCGGCTTCAAGCTCTTAGGCATTCAGCTCGTAGGCTTTGCAGCAGTTGCAGCATGGACCGCGGTTACAATTACAATCGCTTACTTAATCATTAAAGCAATCTTTGGTTTAAGAGTTACAGAGGAAGAAGAAATCGTCGGCCTTGACTCTACCGAACACGGTCTTCCTTCCGCATACGCAGGCTTCGCCATCATGGATACTTCAAACACCATGACGATGTCTGTCAACGAAAACACCAGCCTCGGCACTTCCGACTACGACGAAGCAAGCCCCGCAGCCAAGGAAGCTTCCGTCAGCGTCGTAAGACCTATAGAACCCGCTACCGGCATTTCAAAGGTTGTTATCATTGCCCGTCTCTCCAAGTACGATGCTTTGAAGAAAGCAATGAACGACCTCGGCGTAACCGGTATGACAGTCACTCAGGTTATGGGTTGCGGTATCCAAAAGGGTGCCGGCGAGATGTACAGAGGTGTCGAAATCGATGCCACCTTGCTTCCTAAGGTAAAGGTTGAAGTGGTAGTCAGCAAGATTCCCGTTGAAACCGTCATCGAATCCGCTAAGAAAGCCCTCTACACCGGCCACATCGGCGACGGCAAGATCTTCGTTTACAACGTCTCGAAGGTTGTTAAAATCCGCACCGGCGAAGAAGACTTCGCCGCACTTCAGGACGTCGAATAAATTGTCCCTCTATTACACGAAGCAGGAAAGGCTCAGGCCTTTCCTGTTTTGTCGTTTTACGCGCTTGCTCATTATTTCTTCCTTCAGTGGTTTCCTGTTTTCTTTCGCTACCCTATTACTCACTTATATCGCTATATAAAAAGGAACCCATTTTGCGATAAAAAACATGCCGAAAACAGTAAGTTATGTAAACCGATTATCGCATTATCAAATCCACACTAAATTGCGATAAAAAAACAGGCAAATATTATCGCAATTATCAATGAAATTCATATTGCGATAAAAGCCCAGCAAAACGGCCTCAAAATGGGGAAAGTTATCGCAGTTTCAAGGTGTTTTTGATATTGCGATAAAAAGGACTATTATCCTGTGTAAAAAGGACTCATAACTCTAACCAGGCAGCTATTTCATCAATTGTGCGGTCGACTGTGGTGATGGTAAGTGGCGCTTTTGAGGTTTCGTAGGTGAATAATACGTTTTCACCGGGAACAAAACCGTAAGAAATGTAAGTTTCGATTTTGTCAAAAGCTTTTCTTCGATACACAGGGTCATCCATCATGCCAAAGTGCTCCCAATACTTATATTCACTGGTCTTTTCGTTGAAGAAAGTGAAGTCGGGATATATGGTAGTTCCGAACACTTTAAGTTCGCATTCGTATCTGAACGGAACGTTTCTGTAGAAGAGCTCCATATCGATAAGGCATTCCGATTTAGAACGAAGCATATGGCCTGAGGGGC
The DNA here is from genome assembly GCA_017553505.1 of Lachnospiraceae bacterium. Taxonomy (GTDB): domain Bacteria; phylum Bacillota; class Clostridia; order Lachnospirales; family Lachnospiraceae; genus UBA1258. The sequence continues at coordinate 10,955 of JAFZLD010000001.1, read as the reverse complement.
TGGGATGTTTTAGGTTTTCGACAAAAGAAAGATTGCTGCTGAATGGTTGCAGGTGCCATGGAAGGGAGTCGGGGACGGGGAGCAGTTCTAATAATTTAGATTCTCTATTTATTATTTTCTGTCTGGCAGCCTCCTTAGGATAGTATTTCAGATATAACTCTGTAGCTCGGAGTTCCTTCTCAAGAAAAGAAAGCCGCGTAAGCATAATTCTTTTATTTGCCAAAAGCTTAGCTGTTTTGATTTCTGCCTTTGGAAGATATTTTCGAGGCCCGTTATCGGGCTTTACATAAAATCTTACAGAGGAATTGTTCTTATGAACCTCCAGTTTTCCGGGCGGAGCGGCATTGATGACGCGCAGACAGTCCTCTATTTCTGCACGCAAAAACTCCTGCCGTTTAAGCATTTGTCTGTACATATTTTCTCCTTGTGATTAAGTGGTAAAAACGGATTCCCGACACGGGATTCCGAGATGAGGATTAATATAACCGAAAAAAGTCAGGTTGTCAAACGAATAGGGAACGATCCATTTTGAAATGAGAAGAGTACTTTTGCAAAAAGAAGCATTGCTCCTTTATTTTGACAGATTTTAATAGTAAAATCTTAATATTGAGTACATTTTATTTTTACATTGTGAATGGTAACTTAGGAACGGGGGATTACTGCATGATTAAAGCGATTTTTATAGATTACACGGGCACTATGGTTAAAGAAGATGAGCCGTATACGAGGGAACTTATAGCATATTTTATGGCGCGCAGCGACTTAAAGAGCCCGGGCGAGATTCTTAAGGTTGTGTGGAGCAAGGTCAAAGAAATCGAGGCGGGAAGCTATGGGGATTCTTTTGAACCGGTTGATGTTCGGACAGACAGAATCCTTGAGCATTGCGTGGAAAACTGCGGGCTGACCGGAGATCTTAAATATATGCATGAGGTGTGGAGCAAGATCTGGGTCCACGCACCGCTTTACGATGATGTGAAGCCTTTTTTTGAAAGAGCCAGGCTGCCTATATACGTGCTTACCAATGATGATTTGTGCTATGTCGAAGAGTCTATGCGGTTGAAGGGACTTAAGCCTGCGGGAATAGTGTCGGCAGATATGGCGAAGGCTTGCAAGCCTGACCTGACCATATTCAGGAAAGCGATGGAAGTGGCGGGTGTATCGGCTGACGAAGTTATTTTTATCGGCGACTCGGTCACATCAGATGTGGAGCCTGCTTTGAAGCTTGGAATTACACCTGTTTATATTTCACGGGCCAAAGAAACTGACATTAAAGGCATCAAGGTTATAAGAACTTTAGATGAAGTTGACTTATAGGAAGTAACGATAATGAACATCGAACTCAGAGAAATTACAGAAGAGAATAAGAAAGAATGCTTTGCACTGAAAGTGGCGGCCGAGCAGGCTCAGTACATAGCGACCAATGAAGAATCTTGGAACGCTGCGCTGGAAAACTCTGACGTTGCGCGTCCTTTTGCAATATATTGCGACGGTGAAATGGTGGGATTTACCATGTTTGCTTTTGACGAAGAGTATGAAGATCCCGATGACAGGTACTGGCTTTGGCGATTTATGATTGATGAATCGCTGCAGGGAAGAGGCTACGGAACAGCGGCACTGGAAGTAATTATCCGCTATTTTAAAGATAACGGAGCCAACAACATTCGCTTATCGACCAAAGAAACCAATACTAACGCCTTGGCGATGTATCGAAAGGCGGGATTTCGCGATACCGGCGAGATGAATGACGAGGAGATAGTGCTTAAATTGGACTTTTGATGAGGTTACTTGGGAGGGCGTATGGCGGAAAAAGAACTATACATAGGCTTCAAAGGAAAAAATAATTCTTCTGCCATGCTGGTGAGCGCGCTGTCCGGGCAGCATTTCTTGCTAACCAACTCTTTTGAGGGACTTAAGCGGGATATCGCTGAACTCCCGGCAGATTATGACGCTGTGTATCTATTTGGCGTAGATAAGAATTTGTCCGATTCGTTCAGAATTGAGAAGTGTGCGGAGAAAGAAAGCGCACGCCTCACTACCACGCTGAACCTTGAGGCGATTACGAAACGTCTGTCGGACGCCGGCATCAACAGTACGATTTCCAAGACGCCGACGCACTATTTATGCAACGAAGCCTATTGGTACTTGCTTGAAAAATACCAAGGCAGAGCCGTGTTGATTCACATTCCTACGATTAAGAATTTTAGCAGAATATTCGGGGGTTTGTTATGAAGAATAAATACAACACCACAATTAAAGCAGCATACCTTGGCTATGTCGTGCAGGCTATAGTCAATAATTTTGTGCCGCTTTTGTTTGTGCAGATGCAGACGGAATTTGGCATTCCGCTTAGCAAGATAACGCTTCTTATCACATTCAATTTCGGCCTTCAGCTCTTAATTGATATGTTTTCGACGCCTTTCATAGAGAAGATAGGATACAGAGCGTCGATGATATTGTCGAATGCTGCGGCTATTACAGGACTCTTACTTCTTACGGTCTTGCCGGGACGGGTGATGGAGCCGTTTCCGGGGATACTGCTTAGCGTATGCATTTATGCTATCGGCGGAGGACTTCAGGAAGTTTTGGTAAGCCCTATCGTGGAGGCATGTCCGTCCGATAACAAAGAAGCTCAGATGAGTCTGCTTCACTCGGCATATTGCTGGGGACATATGGCGGTTGTGCTTTTGTCGACGGTGTTTTTTGCTTTTGCGGGCATAGGAAACTGGAGAATACTCGCGGTTTTGTGGTGCATTATCCCCGCTGCGGACCTTGTTCTTTTTACTAAAGTTCCGATAGCAAGACTTGAAGCCGAGGCGGAGGAAAGCACGGGAATCAAGGCGCTTGCCACGCAGGGAATCTTCTGGCTTATGTTTCTTATGATGTTAAGCGCGGGGGCGTCCGAGCAGGCGGTGAGCCAGTGGTCATCTGCTTTTGCGGAGAAGGGACTGGGAGTTTCCAAGACGATGGGAGACATTCTCGGACCGATGCTGTTTGCGCTGTGCATGGCGATTTCAAGGACCATTTACGGAACGAAGGGGCACAAGATTAATTTGAGGCTATTCATGGGCATTTCGACTGTACTTTGCATCGCTTCGTATCTGGTAATCGTATTTGTTCCGAATCCTGTAGTTGCGCTGCTTGGTTGTGGCCTTGCGGGATTTTCGGTAGGTATATTCTGGCCGGGAACGTTCAGCAGTGCGTCGGCGCTGGTTAAGGGAAGAGGAACGCTTCTTTTTGCGTTGCTTGCGCTTGCGGGCGACCTTGGATGCTCCGGCGGACCGACACTTGCGGGTGCCATAGCCGGTGCGATGGGCGACAACATGCGAATCGGAATCGGCGCTGCCATGATATTCCCCGTCATTATGGGAATAGGGCTGATTGTACTCGGCAGATTCTCACCGAGCCGCTCAGGCAGTGAGAACTAAAACTACGAGGGGTGACAAGATTTGGAACAGGACAATTTACTTTTTTATAATGAATATGAGCAGTTCTATGGGATGGCGCAGAGCTCTGAGGCTTTCAGGCATTTCTGCAAGGAAGCTTTTGGAAATGATTTTTCGCAGGATGGATTCAGCGATACCGCGCAGGTTGATAGAATTCTTAAATACATTCCGACGGATAGACAAGCGCGGATTCTTGATATAGGTTGCGGAAACGGTAAGATGTTAGGGTATCTTCAAAAGAAAACGGGTGCTTACATCTACGGTTTTGACTACTCGCAGAATGCTATAGATACGGCCCGGGCGACGTTTAAAACCGACAGCGATTTCAAGCAGGCCTGCATAGGAGAAATCGACTATCCGGCCGGCACATTCGACGTCATCGTTTCAATGGATACCATGTACTTCGCCCCCGACATGGCGGCGTTTACAGATCAGATTATGAAATGGCTTAAGAAAGGAGGCACTTTCTTTACCTGTTATCAGGAGGGCGATGTTGTGCCTAAGACAGAGAATGCGGACACATCACAGTTGGCGCAGATTCTCCGCCACAAGAGCATTCATTACGATTGCACAGACATCACGAGAGAATCCTACGACCTTCTCCTCAGGAAAAAGAAAGCGGCCCTCTCCCTCAAAGATGAATTCGAGCGGGAAGGTAACGGCGACTGGTGCGACATGTTGATAGCGCAGACCGAGTACGCCGACAAGCCTTTTGAAGAGTACAGAAAAGAACTGGCCAGATATGTGTATGTGGTCAGGAAGAACAAATAGTCACGTATTAGGAGGGTGTACATGGTTGTGAGGGAAGCATCGGGTAAAGATGCACAGGATTTAAAGGTTTTGTATTTCGAGTATCTGACTAAGTATCCGCCGCAGGAAGAGCAGAACATGGAAGTATGGGAGGCTATTCTGGAGGAATATTCCAAGGATAAGTACAATTACATCCTGGTGGCGGAAGAAGACGGAAAAGCTGTGGCATCGGTGCAGATGGCGATTATCAGAAGCCTCACGCACAATGTCAGACCTTTCGCCGTAATCGAGAACGTTGTTACGCACGAGGCTTACAGGCAGAGGGGCTTTGCCTCGGCTTTACTTGAGCGTGCCACCGAAATTGCGGTAAGTCATAATTGCTATAAAGTTTCTCTTGAAACCGGCTCAAACAGGGAGTCCACGCTTAACTTTTATAGGAACAACGGCTTTGCGATAGATGAGAAGCATTCGTGCTTGAAGAGGCTGTAGAGGGTTTGTATGAAAAGAAAGATATTGATTCTACTGTTGCTGTTAATAGTGTTGGCATGCTTAGTGCCGATTCTCTTATACGTGGGTGTACTCCACATAAATAACCCGTCCAAAGAAAAGTACCCGATTCGCGGCGTTGATGTCTCTCACCATCAGGGGGAGATAGACTGGAACAAGCTGGCAGAAGAGGAGATTTCTTTTGCCTACATTAAGGCAACCGAAGGCTCGGGATACAAGGATGAGCAGTTCGACAAGAATTGGAGCGAGGCGCAGGCGACAGGATTAAGAATCGGCGCGTATCATTTCTTCAGTCTTGACTCAGCGGGAGCCACGCAGGCAGAGAATTTCTGTAATGCTGTAACGGCTGTGGAGGGCATGCTTCCGCCGGTGGTGGATGTTGAGCCCTACGGGGGATACAAGGACCCGGATAAGCTCGACAAAGAAAAAATGCTCTCGGAACTGTGCGACTATATAAGTATAGTCGAGTCACACTATGGCATGCGACCGATTATATACACCACGGAGGAATGGTTGCCGGTGCTGCAGGAAAGATTCGGCGATTACGATGTCTGGATCAGAAGCGTCTACAAAAAGCCGAACCCGTCCGTAAAATGGACCTTCTGGCAGTACTCCAACAGGCATGTGCTTAAAGGGTATTCGGGAGCGGAACGATACATTGACATGAATGTTTATTGCGGCGATGAGAAGGAATTCTATGAGTACAAGTGAATTGGTATTGGTAAGACCGACCAAGGCAATGGAACAAGAGATAACAGAGTACAAAGAAGAGCATTTCGGTGCCGGGGACATGCAGGTTCACGGAAGCGGAGGGCTTGCGTATTTTGACAGCTTTGATGAGTGGCTTAAGCATATTGAGGCCATCAGCGAGGTGAATCCCGAGACGGGCGTGCGGACGAGCACTTTCTTTTCCGGGCGGGTTTCGGACGGAAAGCTTATAGGTTGCATCAAGATTCACCATTCATTGACAGAACAGTTACGAAAAGGTGGCCACATAGCTTACGGTATCAGACCTTCCGAGCGTGGCAAGGGATACGGCACGAAGCAGCTTGCGCTTTGCCTGGACTTCGCCCGAAGCATAGGACTTAAGCAGGTAATCATATCCTGTGACAAAAGCAACACCGCATCGGCCGCGACAGCAAAGAGCTGCGGCGGAAAGCTGACTGATGAATTCAGGGAAGGCGGAGTTATGAAGCAACACTATCGGGTTGATTTAAAGTAATAGAGAATGTCATATAAAAATCACTTAAAAACTTATTGACAAACCTGTTCTACCTGTATACAATGATACAATATAAAGCGACAAAGGCGTCGCGGGAAGTCCCCGTGCCTTTGTCGCTTTTTTTATAGCCGAGGCGGAGCGAAAGCCCGCGAAGGCGCGAAAAATCAACAACGAGGAAACCTACAATGTGTTCAATTTTTGCGTACCGGGGAAAAGAATTTTCCAAAGATGATTTAAGGGAGTACATGGAACGGACCCACTCAAGAGGCCCCGACATGGACAGAATGGAAGAGTTTGACGGCGGAGTGATGGGCTTTCAGAGACTTTCGATTATGGGTCTTACGGAAAGCGGAATGCAGCCCTTCAATCTTAACGGTAATAAACTGGTATGTAATGGTGAGATATATGGTTTCAGACCTATCAAAGCAGAACTTGAAAAAGAATACACCTTCGCAAGCGACTCGGACTGCGAGATCCTGCTTCCCATGTATGAGAAGTACGGCCCCGAGATGTTTGCAAAGCTCGATGCGGAATACGCATTAATAATTTATGATGCCAAACGTAAATCTCTCGTGGCGGCGAGAGATCCGATTGGAATAAGGCCTTTGTTTTACGGCCATACCAGAGAGGGAGGAATAGTCTTTGCCAGCGAAGCTAAAAACCTCACAGGCCTCACTGACAAGATATTCCCGTTCCCTCCCGGACACTACTACATCGACGGCAACTTCATCTGCTACTCGGACGTAAGCGTAGCCAAAGAATACTCCGCGGACGGCCTTGAAGAAGCCTGCAGGAATATTAAAGAAAAACTTACTAAAGGTATAGAGAAGCGTCTCGACTCCGATGCACCGTTAGGATTCTTACTAAGCGGCGGTCTCGACAGTTCCCTTGTATGTGCGGTATCACAGAAGCTACTTGATAAGCCCATCAAGACCTTCGCAATAGGCATGAGCACCGACGCAATCGACCTTAAATACGCCAAAGAAGTCGCAGACTACATCGGAAGCGACCACACCGAGGTAATCATTACAGCAGACGACGTAATCAAGGCACTTCCCGACGTAGTGAAGCTCCTTGGGACCTTCGATATCACCACAATCCGGGCAAGCATCGGCATGTACCTTGTATGTAAGGCAATTCACGAGACCACCGATATCCGTGTTCTTATGACCGGCGAGATTTCGGATGAGCTCTTCGGATACAAGTACACGGACTTTGCTCCCGACGCAGAAAGCTTCCAGAGAGAAGCCTCCAAGCGTATCAAGGAACTTTACATGTACGACGTACTCAGAGCCGACCGTTGCATTTCCGTTAACTCCATGGAAGCCCGCGTACCTTTCGGCGACCTGGATTTTGTGAAATACGTTATGAGCATCAACCCGAAGCTTAAGATGAACACCTATAACAAAGGTAAATATATGTTAAGACACGCATTTGAAGGTGATTACCTTCCTTACGACATATTGATGCGTGAGAAGGCTGCTTTTTCCGATGCAGTGGGACACTCGATGGTAGATTACCTGAAAGCCTACGCCGAGGAAAAGTACACAGACGAAGAATTTAAAGAGAAGATTAAAAAGTACACCCACGCGGCTCCGTTCACCAAGGAATCGCTTTTATACAGAGAACTCTTTGAAGAGTATTATCCCGGACAGGCTCACATGATAGCGGATTTCTGGATGCCTAATAAGTCCTGGGAAGGCTGTAACGTAAACGACCCTTCGGCAAGAGTCCTTGCCAACTACGGCGCGAGCGGTGTGTAAACAACAAGTGTAATAAGAGAAGAGATTGAGAGATTAGAGAGGCAATTTATGGTTAAGTATGTATTTGTAACAGGCGGAGTCGTTTCGGGACTCGGAAAAGGAATAACGGCAGCATCACTTGGAAGGCTCTTAAAAGCAAGAGGCTTCAGAGTCACCATGCAAAAATTCGATCCCTACATCAATGTGGATCCCGGCACCATGAACCCCATCCAGCACGGCGAAGTATTCGTAACCGACGACGGATGTGAGACAGACTTGGACCTCGGTCATTACGAGCGTTTCATCGACGAAAGTCTTACCAGAAATTCTAACGTAACTACCGGTAAAGTTTATCAGACAGTTCTTAACAAAGAACGTCACGGCGACTACGGCGGAGGTACCGTTCAGGTAATTCCCCACATCACCAATGAAATCAAATCCCGCTTCCACACTGAAGAAGACGACGGCGATGTGACAGTATCCATCGTAGAAGTAGGCGGCACCGTCGGCGACATCGAAAGCCAGCCCTTCCTTGAAGCCATAAGACAGTTCAGAATCGAGCAGGGTATCGGCAACACCGCAATGGTGCACGTAACCCTTATCCCTTATATCAAAGCCTCCGGCGAACTTAAGACCAAGCCCACCCAAATGAGTGTCAAGAACCTCCAGAGCATGGGACTTTGGCCCGACATTCTCGTATGCCGTTCGGACTATCCCCTCGACGACCACTTAAAAGAAAAGGTCGCTCTTTTTTGTAACGTTAAGAAGGAAAACGTACTTGAGAACCTCGACGCGCCTTCTTTGTACGATGTACCGCTTATGCTGGAAAAAGAAGGCTTTGCGGACGCAATTTGTAAGCTGTTAAACCTCCCCATCAGAACGCCCGACTTAACCAAATGGGAAGAGATTACAGTACGTGAAAAGAACCCTAAGTACAACGTAAAGATTTCTCTTGTCGGCAAGTACGTAGCACTTCACGACGCATACTTAAGCGTTGTGGAAGCCTTAAAGCACAGCGGTATCGCCGAACAGGCCAAGGTAGAAATCAACTGGGTTGATTCGGAAGATATCGAGAAAGACGGCGCTGAAAAGTATCTTAAAGGCTCCGACGGTATCCTCGTACCCGGCGGTTTCGGCGTAAGAGGTACTGAAGGCAAGATTGAAGCCGTAAGATATGCAAGAGAAAACAAGATTCCTTTCTTAGGTCTCTGCCTCGGCATGCAGGTTGCAATCATTGAATTTGCAAGAAATGTCTGCGAACTTGCGGGTGCAAACAGCAGCGAGCTTAACCCCGACACCATGCATCCCGTAATCGACCTTATGCCCGAGCAGAACGGCGTAGTGAACTTAGGCGGCACATTAAGACTCGGTGCTTATCCTTGTAAGCTCGATAAGTCCACAAAGGCTTACGCACTTTACGGACAGGAAAACATCAGCGAACGTCACCGTCACAGATATGAAGTCAACAACGAATACAAGGACGTCCTTGTTAAGAACGGTATGGTTCTTAGCGGAATGTCACCTGACGGTCGAATCGTTGAAATGATAGAACTTAAAGATCATCCATACTTTCTCGCAACACAGGCTCATCCGGAATTCAAGTCCCGTCCCGATGCGGCGCATCCCTTATTCAAAGGACTTGTGGAGGCAGCGGTTAAGTATATGCAGCAAAAGAAATAAATTTAAGGAGTATTGAGTAATGAAACAGGACGGAGAGAACCCCCAGCAGAATATGTACGATCCTTCTTTTGAACACGACAACTGCGGTATCGGCGCCATAATCAACATTCACGGCAAAAAGAGCCATGCCATAGTTGACGATGCTTTAAAGATTGTTGAGAACCTTGAGCACCGCGCAGGTAAAGACGCGAAAGGCGAGACCGGAGACGGCGTGGGAATCCTTACTCAGATTCCTCACAAATTCCTGGTTAAAGCGGCCAAGGAGGAAGGCTTTACCCTTCCCGGTGAGCGTGAATACGGTGTCGGCATGTTCTTTTTCCCGAGAGAGGAGCTTGCACAGAGACAGGCCCGTAAGATGTTTGAGGTTATCGTAGCCAAAGAAGGTCTTGAATTCATAGGATGGAGAAAGGTTCCCACTGTTCCAAGCGTCCTTGGTTCCAAGGCTTTGGAGAGCTGTCCGGATATTTATCAGGGCTTTATCAAGCGTCCCGCAAGTGCTCATACAGACCTTGAATTTGACAGAAAGCTTTATGTAATCAGACGAGTATTCGAGCAGAGTAACGACAATACTTATGTGCCGTCTCTGTCATCAAGAACCATCGTATATAAAGGTATGTTCCTGGTAGGCCAGCTGCGTACTTTCTTTAAGGACCTTCAGGATAAGGCTTATGAGTCTGCCATTGCGATGGTTCATTCAAGATTCTCTACCAACACCAATCCCAGCTGGCGAAGAGCTCATCCCAACAGAATGCTTGTGCATAACGGCGAGATTAACACTATTCGCGGTAACGTCGATAAGATGCTTGCGCGCGAGGAGACCATGTTCACGGATGCTTTCACTCCCGAGGATATGACGAGAGTTCTTCCTGTAATTCCGGCTGAAGGCTCCGACTCCGCTATGCTTGACAATACACTTGAATTCATGATGATGAGCGGTATGGATCCCGCACTTGCAGCCATGATTCTTATTCCCGAGCCTTGGGATCACAACGATACGATTTCAGACAAAGTAAGGGATTTCTACGCATACTACGCTACCATGATGGAGCCTTGGGACGGCCCCGCGTCCATTCTTTTCTCGGACGGCGATGTTATGGGTGCAATCCTTGACCGTAACGGCTTAAGGCCTTCGAGATACTATGTAACGGACGACGGCAGACTCATTCTTTCGTCGGAAGTAGGTGTGCTTAATATTGACGAGGCACATATCGTGAAGAAAGAACGTCTCCATCCCGGTAAGATGCTTCTTGTTGATACCAAAATTTCTAAGATATATACGGATGCGGAGATCAAAGAAAAATACGCGTCCAAGGAGCCTTACGGCGAGTGGATCGACGGTAACACCCTTAAGCTTCGCGACTTAAAGATTCCCAACGAGAAGCCCGTATCCTACGGCGACGAAGAGCTTATGCGCCTCCAGAAGGCCTTCGGTTATTCATATGAAGAATATGCCGAGGAGATTCTCTGCATGGCTCTTAACAAGAGCGAACACATCGGTGCCATGGGTGTGGATACGCCCCTTGCGGTACTTTCCAAGCAGGCACGTCCTTTGTTTGACTACTTCAAGCAGAGCTTCGCGCAGGTTACCAATCCTCCGATTGACGCTATCAG
>JAFZLD010000005.1 GCA_017553505.1 Lachnospiraceae bacterium | reverse complement strand
GACTTCTACTACGTAATCGAGAACGGCGAGCTTGCAACAGGATTTGTAACCGTAAGTAAGACAAACGGTCTTAAGGAATACGGCGTATACGAATTCGATGCAGACGGCAAGATGATTACCGACAAGAACGGATTCTATGATGAGAAGGGCTCAACCTTCTACTATGAGAACGGCAAGCGTACATATGCAGGTCTTATCGAAGTAGACGGCGACCTTTACTACGTAGCAGGCGACTGTAAGGTAGTTAAGGGCAAGAGCTACTACATCACCCACACCAACGGACTTATCGCCAAGAGTACTCACGCAGTATTCGATGAGGACGGTAAGCTTTTAAGATTCGGTAAGAAATAAGTTTTTAGATATGTGTTAACGGAGGGCGGCCGAGAAATCGGCCGCCTTTTGTTGTTGTAAACGGCGGAGTGTGAGTTTGCACAATGGTAGAGTGATATATTTGTGCAATAGTATTGCGTTATATGTGGATGGATACTACAATGATAGTGATACCTATACGTACATATGCATACTATATAAGTAGATATGTGGTTTGGTATATTGCAATGGATAACAATATAGTTAAATAGGAGGGAAACAAATTGAACAAACTTATTAAGCACTTTGCCGTACTCTGCGTATGCGTAATGGTGGCATTGATTACGGTGCCGTTACATTCGAAGGCTGAAAACAGAGTTATTTCGGGACCGGTTGAGGCATATTCTTCGAGAGCGCAGGATTGCGTATTTCGCTTGGACACCGAGCACAATTGGCGCGCGGAATGTAATTACAGCTTTATTCACCTTAAGACCACAACGGGTCATTACGGCGATTCCGACTTGAAATTCACGATTGATGAGAATACAGGTTCATACAACAGAAAAGGCTGGATATTGGTATACGATCAGGAGTTATACTATCCGATTTTTACTTTTGAAATCAATCAGGCGGCCGCAGGAAGTGCGCCTCCTGCAACGGGTGCGTATTTCTCCAATGAAATTCCTGCTTTGGACGACGGATATGAGAAGATATCCTGGGATACGTCTTCTTTTGCCTTTAAATTTATGTCCAACAGAAATGTGACGATGAAGATTGACGGCCGGGCGGTAACGCTTACGAAAACGTCCAATTCCAACGGCTACACGTATCAGTACAATTTCAATATGGGTAAGAATACCACTTCTTCGTCGAGGTCCTTTAGAATAGACGTTACTGTAGACGGCACCAATGTAAGCGGCGGCAGTTATCATACTTATATTTTGTCACAGCCGAGGAGAGAGGTGTTCATGGACAACGTCAGAATTGTTGCAGGGTTTGTCCCGCGGGTAGAGGGCGCCCAATACGGAAGGCAACTGATTGTGTCGTACAGGACCAATGATGATTTTGATATATGGATGTCATGGGAAAGTGCAGATGCGCGATATACGCCATATAATAATTACATTAATTATACAAGAAAGGTAGGCCCCAAAAAAACCGTTAACATAGGCGCGGGCAACTATGTGAACGGAGTAAGCGGGACTGTTAATATTTATCCGGGCGGTGTCGGCGAAATGATCCCCTACTCTTACAGGAACGTCAAAATTTATCTAAAGAACAAGAACGGTAACTCAGTTATAGAATTGAATGTCGGTATCGGATATGATTACGGACGTTAGACTATAGCGCGGAAATACAGGGCTGTCGCGGTGGAGCGGCAGCTCTTTTTATGCTTGCACGGTTAGAATAGATTGCACACAATATAATTTACAAAAAGTTATTAAATTGTACACAATTTGTTCATAATTTTGGGTTATTATGATTATGTCGGCGGAAGATGTTGAGGTTTCGCGTTTTTTGACAAAATCACTTGTAACGATTAAAATATGATATGCGGCTTGTGAATAGCAGGTCGGAAAGGCAGGACAATATGTACGATACAATTATAGTGGGAGCGGGTCCCGCAGGTCTGTCTGCGGCAGTATACGCCAAGAGAGCAGGTCTTAATGCGCTCCTTATAGAGGAAAGCCCCATTGACGGTGGGCAGGTTCTTTCTACATATGAAGTAGACAATTATCTCGGACTTCCCGGAATTTCGGGACTCGAGCTTGGTGAGAAGTTTTCGCAGCATGCGATGGGCACCGGTATCGAGAAGAGATGCGAGTCGGTTAAGAAGATTTCCCAGAACGGCGAGGCGTGGAGAGTTACCACGGCCGAAGGCGATTATGATACGAGAACCGTTATTTTTGCAACAGGTGCGGTTCATGCTCACCTTAATGCTCCCGGCGAGGAAGAACTTGCGGGCATGGGTGTTTCGTACTGCGCGACATGCGACGGCGCTTTCTTTAAGAAGCGTGATGTCTGCGTAATCGGCGGTTCGGATGTTGCTGTTGAAGATGCGATTTACCTTGCAAGAACATCTGCCAAGGTTTATCTGATTCACAGAAGAGATACGTTAAGAGCGGCTCATTCTTTGGTTGAGTCACTTGAGAGCTGTGAGAATGTTGAGTTTGTATGGGACAGCGAGGTGGTTTCTTTTAACGGAACCGACGGACTTGAATCCGTAACTGTTCATAATAAGAAGACAGGCGCTGACACCGATATTGCGGTGCGCGGTGCATTTGTGGCTGTAGGTATCAGACCCGGCACGGGGCTTCTTAAGGATATGGTGGACATGGACGAGAACGGCTATGTTATTGCCGGCGAGGATTGCCGCACCAGTCTTAAGGGTATCTATGTGGCAGGCGATATTCGTAAGAAGCCTATACGCCAGATAATTACGGCTGTTGCAGACGGAGCCAATGCGGTTTCCAGCGTTCAGCAGGATATAAGATAAGGAATTTAAAGGGATATGAGGAAGAAGATGTTATGGGGAGCCCTCATCGTGGGGCTCGCGGTACTCGCTGTGGGAGGCGATAAGGCCTATGCGGCGATACCTGTGGGAGCAAGCGAAGCTCCTTTGGTTGAAGTTGTAGACAACAGACAGTATGCGGATCTTGTAATCGCGCAGGTCAATGATTACGTGAATGTACGTAAGGAGCCCGATGCGAAGTCCGAGGTGCTCGGTAAGCTCTACAACAATTCTGTCGGCCATTTCCTGGAGGAAACGGACGGATGGGTCAAGATTAAGAGTGGCAGCGTAACCGGTTACGTTAAGTCCGAGTATGTTGTGCGCGGCACCGACGCTTTGAAGATTGCGCGTGATGTCGAGACCACTTATGCGGTTATCAACACCGCTAAGTTACGCGTGCGTGAGCAGCCTAACACCGATTCGTCGATACTCGGAACCTTCTCTAAGGGTGACGAGCTTGTAGTAACTGCCAAGGAAGACGGCTTCGCCAAGGTTACCTATCATAACAAGGCAGGTTACATTTCACTAGAATACGTAGACCTTCACACCGAATTCGTGGAGGCCGAATCAATAGAAGAAGAGCGTGCCCGCAAGGCGGCCGAGGAGAAGGCCCGCCGCGAGGCTGAGGAGCGCGCCCTGGCCGCCATCAAGGCCAAGGAAGCCAAGGAAGCTGCCGACGCAGCGGCCCGCGAAGCGGCAGCCGCCAACGTCAACACCGACAGCTCGCTCGGCCAGCAAGTCGTAGACTACGCGGTGCAGTTCGTCGGTAACCCCTACGTGCACGGCGGCACGAGCCTTACCAACGGCGCCGACTGCTCCGGCTTCGTCCAGAGCATCTACGCCCACTTCGACGTAAAGCTCCCCCGTACCGGTCAGCGCAGCTCCGGCTACGCCGTAGCCTCCCTCGACGAGGCGCTTCCCGGAGACTTGCTATTCTACTCCGGTCACGTAGCCATCTACATGGGCGACGGACGCATAGTCCACGCAGCCACCCCCAAAGACGGTATCTGCATCGGCTCCGCCACCTTCGCCAAAATCATCGCCATCCGGCGCATATTCTAACACCCCCCGCTCCGCAGCCCTCCTGCGGAGCGGTTTTTTGTTCTATGCCGGCTTATTTGTTGCTTTTGGAATCGATTTACGGGTTCTTTTTCCGTATTCAGGACACATATTCTTCTCTCTCCGCAGTTATTATCGCAATATGGAAAAGAAGTGCATTTTGCGATAAAAAGTCATCCAAACGGCCGTGTTATGTAAACTAAATATCGCAATATCAAATATACGCAAAATTGCGATAAGAAAATGGTCAAATCTTATCGCAATTATCGACGGATTTCATATTGCGATAAAACTACATTAAAGAGGCTTCAAAATCGTCAAAAGTTATCGCAGATTCATTATGATTTCCGTATTGCGATAAATAGTACCATTCTTTGCTAAAAAAGAACTCATAAGTTCAACCATGCAGCGATTTCATTGATTTTTCGATCGATTGTGGTCATGGTAAGTGGCGAATTGGCGGTTTCATAAGTGAATAAAACATTCTCATCGGGAACAAATCCGTAAGAAATATAGGTTTCAATTTTATCAAAAGCCTTTCTGCGATACAGCGGGTCATCCATCATGCCGAAGTGCTCCCAATATTTGAATTCGCCTGTGCTTTCATTGAAGAAGGTAAAGTCCGGATACATGGTGGTTCCGGGCATTTTTAACTCACATTCATACCTGAAGGGAATGCTTCTGTAGAATAGCTCCATGTCGATGAGACACTCCGACTTGGATCTTAACATGTGACCTGAAGGGCTTGGATGCCTGAGATTTTCAGAAAATGCTGTATTGCTATTAAATGGTTGTAGGTGCCATGGGAGCGAGACCGGTTTGGAGATTAGTTCTAAGAATTGTACTTCCTTTTCGCCTGATTCAAGTCGCAATACTTCTCGGGGATAATATTTCAGATACAACTCCGTTGCCCGGAGTTCTTTTTCAAGAAAAGAAAGGCGAGTGAGCATAATTCTCTTACGGGCGAGTAATTCGGCTGTTTTCATCTCTGCCTTTGGAAGATAATAGCGAGGTCCGTTATCGGGCTTAACGTAAAATCTCGTTGTGGTATTATTCTTATGAATCTCCAATTTCCCGGGCGGAGCGGCGCCAATTATGCGTAGGCACTCTTCAATCTGCGCGCGCAGAAACTCCCGGCGTTTTAGCATTAAATTGTACATAGGTTCTCCTTATTAAGTTAAGTCAATCAGGTAAAACGGATTCCCGACACGGGATTCCGAGATGAGGATTAATATAGCGGAAAAAGAAACCGTTGTCAAATAAGGAGCAGGTGCGATAATAGCCGGGATGAGGACGGCAACATAGGAAAATAGGCTTTATTTTTTAAAACGCAATGTGTAAAATTGTGATGATAAAGAAGAATGGATGAGGGAGATACCGTGACCTACATTCACATTAATGACGATAAAATAAAAGAATTCATCGCAGAGAATATCCACGACAAAAGCAATCTAAATACAGTTGCCACAGACCTTTTGAACTGGTTCGACAGAAATGTGGAATACAGCAGATTGAATGCGCCCTTTTTTCCTTTGCAAAGGAGTGATTTGGATGTTATTTCCATGAAATCCGGGACGTGCGGGGATTATTCGAATCTGATAGTTTCGGTGTTGATAAGCCTTGGATATGAAGCAATGTACGCGTATGTTCACAAGGATTGTTACGGCGACGAGCAGGACCATATCTGCGCGGCGGTCAGGAGTAACGGAGAACTGATTCTGATTGATGCGACACTGCCATACAGAAAGTGGCATGGCTTTAATTGCCGACATCATGAATACGAATTGCTGTCCCCGACTGAATTCGAAGATAGGATGAAAAAAGAAGAAACCCACTGGATTGACATCGCTGACCGATTTGGGAACCGCTTATATGCAGGCCTGCTTTATGCACCTTGGATACATGAGAGGATAGTAAGACAAAACGATAGCTTGTTAGAAAGCATTTTCTACCTGCTGATACTCGATAAAAACAAAGCATCGACTTTATATGCGTATTATATGAAATACACAAGTGAAAGCGGAACAATTCCTGTGATGAGCGCCATTACCGAGAGTAAGCAAACTTTCTGCTTTTCTTGCAAATCGCATAACTCCATTTGGGACAACGAACAGTGGAGCGAAAGCTATGCCAAAGAAGACATCCCGATAGAGTTCCTGACTGATGAATTACTCACGTTTCAACAATACATTTCGGAGGACTTACCGAATATAGAGAAGCAGTGCAGGATTATATAGTTGTGATAGCTATACACACAAACAACATAAATAAGGTTAGAAAGGCATTGTGGATAACATCGATGCCTTTCTTTTTTGAGTTATATTAATCGATTGTTGCTTTTCCGGATGATGTTGAGTGAAGATACGGAAAGCCAACTTGGGAGCGACCCGCCACGGGATACCAACAGGTGGTCGGGATGCCAACAGGCAGCCGGAGTGGTACTAAAGGCCTAAAATCGGGCGCGACCGAATCAGTCAATGGAAAAATTCAGGTGTGTCGGCTTTTTTAGGGGGTTGTGGAAAATGTACAAAAAGGGGTGTCAATTTACGAAAACAGGAAAAGTGACAGGGGTGGTGGCAAAAAGTTATCCACAATTTCACAGGGGCGATTTTGGGCGAAAAGTGACTTTTCAACCGAGTTATCCACAATGTCCACCATAATTGACTGTAAAATCTAATACGAAAACGGCCGTTTTTAAACGTCTGTTCTTGAGTCAAACTGCCGAAATGTGGGTTAAAAAGGACAAAATATGCTTTTTCTATTGACTTTTTGCTCAAAATATTGTGTGGATAAAAACCGTGACGATAGTACCAGAAGACTTTTTTTGGCTGTTTATAAAGGTTTAAGAAATAAATTAACAAACAGGTATAAAATTTAATAGATTATTTTCAGACTATATGGTATAATTGTCATACTAAAGAGAGCAATACAATACCACTTAAGAAAGGGTGATGTGTATGAAGTTTACCATAGTAGGTAAGAACATTAATGTAACAGAAGGCTTAAGACTTGCTGTTGAGGATAAGATCGGCAAGCTCGAAAAGTACTTTACTCCCGATACGGAGGTGCACGTTACTTTAAGCGTTGAGAAAGAAAGACAGAAGATTGAGGTTACGATTCCGGTTAAGGGTAATATAATTCGTTCAGAACAGGTTTCCAACGATATGTACGTTTCCATCGATTTGGTGGAAGAAATTATCGAGCGTCAGCTTAAGAAGTATAAGACCAAGATTATCGACAGAAATCAGGGCGCCGGCTCCTTCAAGCAGGACTTCATGGAGAATGACTACATCGACGATGAAGAGATTAAGATTGTAAGGACCAAGCGTTTCGACATTAAGCCCATGTATCCCGAAGATGCTTGCGTTCAGATGGAGCTTCTCGGACACAGCTTCTTCGTATTTGTCAATGCGGAGAGCGACCAGGTATGCGTGGTGTACAAGCGTAAAGGCGGCACCTACGGACTTATCGAAGCAGATATTTAACACAGTAAACAGACTCCCGGCTCAAGCAGTCGGGAGTTTTCTTTTGCCCGCAAAAGAAAGCGCGCCGACACTCTAAAGTCTTTCTTTAGAAAATCAACAGATTTTTGTGGACTTTAACTTTAGTTTTGAAGTTTATATTGGTAGCGTGGAGATAAGGGGAAAAGTCCTGCCAAATTCGTTCGGGGCATTTCCCGTTATCGCCCACAGGATGTATAATGAAAGTGAAACTACTAAAAATAATGGATATACAATACATATCCATGATTCCTAATAAAGAGGTGGCTATGGACGACAAATATCATATTCTTTTGGTAGAAGACGACGAAGAAATCAGAAGCGGTATCGAGATTTACCTGAAAAATCAGGGCTACGAAGTATATCAGGCAGGTAACGGCGCGGAAGGACTTAAGGTTCTTGAGACCGAGACCATTCACCTTGCGATTCTCGATATCATGATGCCCGTCATGGACGGTATCACGATGCTTCTTAAGATGAGGGAGAAAGAATACGACTTCCCCGTAATAATGCTTACCGCAAAGTCCGAGGAAGTGGACAAGATTATGGGCCTTAACATGGGTGCCGACGATTACATCACCAAGCCCTTCACTCCCCTTGAACTTCTTGCGAGAGTTAACGCACATTTGCGCAGATATTCGCGCTTTATGAATAAATTGACCGGTTCGGACAATGAGAAACAGGACCGAATTTTGTCAGTCGGCGGCCTTGAACTTAACCAGGATACGGTGGAAGTTTTCGTAAACGGCGAGCCCGTGAGACTCACTCCCATCGAGTTTAAGATTCTTGAGCTTCTGATGAAGAGTCCCGGCCGCGTTTTTTCTTCAGACGAAATCTACGAGACCGTCTGGAACGAGAGAGCCATCAACACCGACACCATCATGGTGCACGTACGTAACATCAGAGAGAAAATTGAAGTCGATCCCAAAAAACCCATGTACCTTAAGGTAGTGTGGGGCGTCGGCTACAAGATTGAGAAACAGTAAAGGACACTTTATGAACACAACGATGAAACGATGGATAATTTCAGGCACAATCGCCGCGGCAATTTACGCCGCAATCCTCTGGGCTTTCTCGCTGCTTACCGGCGAGGACTACAGCGGCTGGCTGATTATCATTTATGCATGGATTCCTTTCTTATATAAAGAAGAAAGAAAAAACGAACTCTGGAAAGAACGAATCTTCAAGATCAACCCCGAAGTTCTCCTTGCCATGATTTTGCTTGCATACAAAGTTACGGATGATTCGCAGTTTATGATTCATGCGTATTACAGCTCCGATTCGGATTCTTTATCCTATCGCTTAAGCTCCGGATACGTTTCTTCTATTATATGTAAGTTTATTGTCGGCATCATCGTTTGGTACATCGTATTTGAAATCAACAACATAATCATCAACGACCGCAACAATTTCTGGCGTCGCTCGTGGATTTATCGTTTCATACTCTTTATTAAAAAGAAAAAGAGTGACTACTTCTACGAAATCTCCCACATCGACTTAAGCGGAGACCTTCGCAAGGCAGTCAAGAAATTCGTTATCATCAACGCAATCATCGTCGGCCTTTGCTGCATAGCGTGGATATTCGGCTGGATTGGCGTTGCTATTTACTCATTCATTCTTTTTGCAACATTGCTTAAGTATCTTGAGACCATCAAGGCGCAGTACCAGATGCTTCTTTCCGTCACCAATCAGATGGCGGAGGGTCAGATAGACACCGCTCTTCCCGACGACCTCGGCGTATACGAGTCCTTCAGGCCCTCGGTTCTCAAGATTCAGGAAGGCATCCGCGAGGCGGTCCGTAAGGAAGTTGCCAGCGAAAGAATGCGTATGGAGCTTGTCTCCAACGTTTCCCACGACATTAAGACACCTCTTACGGCCATCATTACATACATCGACCTTCTCAAAGACGAGAACCTCTCGCCCGAGAAGCGTGCCGAGTACCTCGATATCCTGAATGTCCGCTCCGACCGCCTGAAGCACTTAATCGAAGACCTCTTCGAAGTAACCAAGGCCACCACCGGTAACATCAAATTCGAGCCGGTTCAGATGGACATCGTCAACCTCGTTAAGCAGGTTGCCGTCGAGTACGAATATCGCTTTGACGAAGCCAAACTCGAACTCATCTACGATCTTCCCGAAGGCAAGATTCCAATCTTCGCCGACAGCCAGAAGACCTACAGAATATATGCGAACCTTTTTGGCAACGTAGCCAAGTATTCCCTCAAGAACACCCGCGTCTACGTCCAGATTACCGAGAGCGACACCGAAGTTATGGTAGTCATCCGTAACATCTCCGCCCGCCGCATCTCTCAAAAAGAAACCGAACTCGTCGAACGTTTCGTCCGCGGCGACAAAGCCCGCAACACCGAAGGCAGCGGCTTAGGCCTCGCCATCGCCAAGTCCTTCACCGAACTCCAAGGCGGCACCTTCGACATCATCGTCGACGGCGACCTCTTCAAAGCCATCACCGTCTGGAAAAAGAAACTTTGACCTTTTCCTCCGAGCCCCGCTTCCCCGGGGCTTTTTTTTATAGTTGCTGCCCTCTGCGTTGTGACACACCGGCGGGGAAAACATAAAGGCATCGTGCTAGGCCGGTCTCACGCAAAAGAAAGTTTTACGATCGTTTTGTTCAGTCGGGCTATAAAGACGAGGCCGCCCGACCCGCTACCGCTTGAACTTCACGAGCGAAGTCTTTGGTTTTTTATTTGCTTCCGCCGACCATACGCCCGCTACCTTTATATTTTCCCCGCCGGTGTGGCTCGATTCAACTTCCGTCGGTCATGGAGCATTGGGGGCAAAAGTCTTTCCCAAAAACTCTATCGCAGTGTCGGCGCTTAGCGGCTGTATTTTAGCCGCTTATGCACGAAAACACGATTGTTTGAGTTGCAAAAAAGGGCTGTGCTGCCCCTCAAGCACCACTTTTTGCGTAGGGCAGACCGTAGTCTCAACGGAGCGTCTGACCGGCCGCTACACGAGATCGAAGCGGGAGAGGGTTTTGGGGGAAGACTTTTGCCCCCAATGCGGTGTGGCGGGAGGAAAGAAATCGGTGGCCGGCGGTGTGTTGCGGGGCTGGCGCGGAAGAGGTAAAAATAGCAATATATGGCAAGAAATATTTGTTGCGATTATTGCTTCACTGTGATAAAATATCAATCGATAATGATAAATTTTTAACAAGACGATAAGGAGATAAATTTATGTCAAAGAAAGTTGTTTTGGCAGGCGCATGCCGTACAGCAATCGGAACCATGGGCGGATCACTTTCGGGTATTCCCGCAGCTGAACTTGGTGCACTTGTAATCAAGGAAGCAATCAAGAGAGCAGGAATTAAGCCCACAGACGTTGAGCATGTATACATGGGTTGTGTAATTCAGGCAGGACAGGGTCAGAACGTGGCTCGTCAGGCTTCCATCAAGGCAGGACTTCCTATTGAAGTACCCGCAGTTACCACTAACGTTGTATGTGGTTCAGGTCTTAACTGTGTTAACCAGGCTGCACAGATGATTATGGCAGGAGATGCAGATGTAGTTATCGCAGGCGGTATGGAGAACATGTCAATGGCTCCCTTCGCTATTCCTCAGGGCCGTTACGGCTACAGAATGGTATGGCCTTCACAGAGCCAGGGCGCACTTGTTGATACCATGGTTAAGGATGCTCTTTGGGATGCATTCAATGACTATCACATGATTACAACCGCTGACAATGTAGCCAAGCAGTGGAACCTTACCAGAGAAGAGCTCGATGAGTTCGCTCTCAAGTCACAGCTTAAGGCTTGTGCAGCTATCGAGAACGGCGCATTCAAGGATGAAATCGTTCCTGTAGAGATTAAGAAGAAGAAAGAAACCATTATCTTCGATACCGACGAAGGCCCCAGACAGGGCTCCACAATCGAAGGTCTTGCTAAGCTTAAGCCCCTCAATCCCGACGGCGTAGTTACCGCAGGTAACGCTTCCGGCATTAACGACGGTGCGGCAGCAATCGTAGTTATGTCTGAAGAGAAGGCCAAGGAACTTGGCGTTAAGCCTATGGCTACATTCGTAGCAGGCGCTCTTGCAGGTGTTGATCCCACTATCATGGGTATCGGACCTGTAGCAGCTACCAGAAAGGCAATGGCTAAGTGTGGCTACAAGATCGAAGACTTCGACATCATCGAGGCCAATGAAGCATTCGCAGCTCAGTCTGTAGCAGTCGGTAAGGACTTAGGCATCGACGTTGACAAGCAGCTTAACCCCAACGGTGGTGCAATCGCACTCGGTCACCCCGTAGGAGCTTCAGGTGCACGTATCCTCGTAACCCTTCTTCATGAAATGGTTAAGAAGGACGCCAAGAAGGGTCTCGCTACTCTTTGTATCGGTGGCGGTATGGGTTGTGCAACAATCGTTGAACGCGACTAATTAAATAGAATATACGTCCATATCCGGGGTGTTCTTTTGCCTCGGATATTGGTCTGTAAATGGATAAGAGAAAACGGAGGTTATTAAAAGCATGGGTTTTGTTTTATATGAACAAAAAGGCGCAATCGGCGTAATCACCATCAATCGTCCCGAAGCGCTTAATGCACTTAACTCTCAGGTTCTTGAGGACCTTGAGGCTACCTTTAAGGCAGTAGACTTAAAGGAGGTAAGAGCTCTCGTACTTACAGGCGCAGGCGAGAAGTCATTCGTAGCAGGCGCAGACATCGGCGAGATGAGCACCCTTACCAAGAAAGAAGGAGAAGCTTTCGGTAAGAAAGGTAACGACGTATTCCGTATGATCGAGACCTTCCCCATCCCCGTAATCGCAGCTGTTAACGGCTTCGCACTCGGCGGCGGATGCGAGATTTCCATGAGCTGTGACATCAGACTTTGCTCTGACAACGCAGTATTCGGCCAGCCCGAAGTAGGCCTTGGCATCACACCCGGTTTCGGCGGCACTCAGAGACTTGCACGTCTCGTAGGCGCAGGCATGGCCAAGCAGCTTATCTACACCGCACGTAACATCAAGGCTCCCGAAGCTTACAGAATCGGTCTTGTTAACCAGGTTGTATCTGCTGAACTTGACGAGCAGGGTAACGTAGTAAAGAGCGCTCAGGAGAACCTTCTTGCTACAGCTGAGAAGATGGCTCAGACCATCGCAGCTAACGCACCCATCGCGGTTCGTAACTGCAAGAAAGCCATCAACGACGGCCTTCAGGTAGATATGGACGCAGCTCTTGTAATCGAAGAGAAGCTCTTCGGTGACTGCTTCGAGACAGAAGATCAGAAGGCAGGCATGGGCAACTTCCTTGAGAAGGACAAAGAAAAGAAATTAAAGGTTGTACCTTTTAAGAATTGTTAATCAAACACTTACATAAACTTATTTAAGGAGGAACTACTAATGAAGGTAGGCGTAATTGGTGCCGGCACCATGGGACAGGGCATTGCTAAGGCATTTGCTCAGACAGAAGGCTATGAAGTAGCTCTTTGCGACATTAAGCAGGAGTGGGCTGAAGGCGGCAAGGACAAAATTGTTAAGGGCTATGCTAAGCTCGTTGAAAAAGGAAAGATGACTCAGGATCAGGCAGATGCTATCGTTAAGAAGATCACCCCCGGTCTTAAAGAGAATCTTTGCGCTGACTGCGATTTAATCGTTGAAGCAGCATTTGAAAATATGGAAGTTAAGCAGACCACCTTTAAGGAGCTTGACGCTATCTGCAAGCCCGAGTGTGTATTTGCTTCCAACACTTCTTCTTTGTCCATTACCGAAATCGGTAACGGCGTTAACAGACCTGTTGTAGGTATGCACTTCTTCAATCCTGCAGACAGAATGAAACTCATCGAAGTTATCGCAGGCGTTAACACACCCGCTGAAACCGTTGAGTGCATCAAGAAGATTTCCGCTGAAATCGGCAAGACTGCAGTTCAGGTTAACGAAGCAGCAGGTTTCGTAGTTAACCGTATCTTAATCCCTATGATCAACGAAGCAGCTTTCATCAAGATGGAAGGTGTTTCCGACATCGAAGGTATCGACAACGCAATGAAGCTTGGTGCCAACCACCCCATGGGACCCCTTGAACTCGGCGATTTCGTAGGTCTTGATATCTGCCTTGCAATCATGGACGTTCTTTACAAGGAAACAGGCGATTCCAAGTATCGTGCATGCCCTCTTATCCGTAAGATGGTACGCGGCGGCAACTTAGGCGTTAAGTCCGGCAAGGGCTTCTACATCTACAATGCCGACAAGACTAAGACTCCCGTAGACGCTCAGTAATCTACACGCAGTCGTAACTCAGTAATCTTTATTAGGAGGAAATATATAATCATGGATTTTTCTTTAAGCAAAGAACATGAAATGGCGAGACAGTTATTCAAAGACTTCGCCGAAAAAGAAGTTAAGCCCCTCGCTCAGGAAATCGACGAAGCTCACAGATTTCCCAGAGAGACGGTTGACAAGCTTGCTAAATACGGTTTCCTTGGTATTCCCGTAGCCAAGGAATTCGGTGGTCAGGGTTGTGACGTTTTAACATACGCTATGTGCGTTGAAGAGATGTCTAAGGTTTGCGGTACCACAGGTGTTATCGTTTCCGCTCACACATCTCTTTGCCTCGATCCCATTATGACATTCGGTACTCCCGAACAGAAAGAAAAGTTTGCTAAGCCCCTTGCAAAGGGTGAAAAGCTTGGTGCTTTCGGTCTTACCGAGCCCGGTGCAGGTACCGACGCTCAGGGTCAGCAGACCAAGGCTGTTTTAGACGGAGACGAGTGGGTACTTAACGGTTCCAAGTGCTTCATCACCAACGGTAAGGAAGCTGATGTTTATGTAATCTTCGCTGTAACAGGCAAGATTGAAAAGCGCGGCAAGTTCATGAAGGAGATTTCCGCATTCATCGTTGAAAAGGGTACTCCCGGATTTACCTTCGGTACCAAGGAAAACAAGATGGGTATCTGCGCATCTTCTACCTACGAACTTATCTTCACAGACTGCCGTATCCCCAAGGAGAACCTTCTTGGTCAGCAGGGTAAGGGCTTTAACATCGCTATGCATACTCTTGACGGCGGACGTATCGGTATCGCTGCTCAGGCACTCGGTATTGCAGAAGGCGCATTAGAGACCACCATCGCTTACGTTAAAGAAAGAAAGCAGTTTGGTAAGACCATCGCTCAGCAGCAGAACACTCAGTTCCAGCTTGCAGACATGGCTACCAAGGTTGAGGCAGCTAAGCTTCTTGTTTACAAGGCAGCGGCCAAGAAAGACGAATACACCAAGAATCCTAAGATTTCTTATTCTGTAGAAGCAGCTATGGCTAAGCTTTATGCAGCAGAAGTTGCTATGGAAGTTACCACCAAGTGCGTACAGTTACATGGTGGTTACGGCTACATCAAAGAATACGGCGTTGAGCGTATGATGAGAGACGCTAAGATCACTGAGATCTACGAAGGTACCAGTGAAGTTCAGCGTATGGTCATCAGTGCCAACTTATTAAAGTAGGAGGAACGTAAGAATGAAAATTATTGTATGTATTAAACAGGTTCCCGATACTAAGGGTGGCGTAAAGTTCAACCCTGACGGAACTCTTGACAGAGGCGCAATGCTTGCCATCATGAACCCTGATGACAAGGCAGGTCTTGAGGCTGCGCTTCGTTTAAAAGATCAGTACGGTGCTGAAGTTACCGTACTTACCATGGGTCTTCCCAAGGCAGCAGATGCTTTGAGAGAAGCTCTCGCAATGGGTGCAGACAAAGCAGTTCTTGTTACCGACAGAGTACTCGGCGGTGCTGATACTTGGGCTACTTCCACCACAATTGCAGGTGCAATCAGAAACCTTGACTACGACCTCATCATTACCGGTCGTCAGGCTATCGACGGTGATACCGCTCAGGTTGGTCCTCAGATTGCAGAACACTTACAGATTCCTGTAATCTCTTACGCTCAGGAAATCAAGGTTGATGGTAACAAGGTTACCGTTAAGCGTATGTACGATGACAGATATCATATGGTTGAGGCTCAGATGCCTTGCCTTATTACCGCTCTTTCAGAGCTTAACGAGCCCAGATACATGACTCCCGGCGGAATCTTCGATGCTTGCAAGGCAGAGATTACCACATGGGGACGTGCAGACCTTAAGGATGTTGATGATAGTAACATCGGTCTTGCAGGCTCACCCACAAAGATTGCAAGAGCATCCGATAAGGTTAGAAAGGGTGCAGGCGAGAAGTTTGTTCCCGAATCACCCGCAGATGCTGTTGACATCATTGTTGGCAAGCTTAAGGAAAAGCATGTTATCTAATAAGGAGGCTAAAGTAATATGAACTTAGAAGAATATAAGGGAGTATTCGTGTTTGCCCAGCAGGTTGACAACAAGGTTGACGGCATCGCATACGAATTACTCGGTGAAGCAACAAGACTTGCAGCACCTTTAAATGCTCAGGTTACAGCAGTTTTAGTAGGTTCAGGCGTTAAGAACCTCGCTGACTCTCTTGCAGAGTACGGCGCAGACAGAGTTATCGTTGTTGACAATCCCGAACTTAAGGAGTACAGAACCGAGCCTTACGCTCACGCTCTTGCTTCCGTTATCAACGAATTCAAGCCCGAAATCATGCTCGTAGGCGCTACCGCTATCGGACGTGACTTAGGCCCTACAGTTTCAGCTCGTGTAGCTACCGGTCTTACCGCTGACTGCACCATGCTTGAAATCGGTGACTTCCCGCTCGTAGCTATTCCCGGTAAGGAATCAGAGCAGAAGCACAATCAGCTTCTTATGACCCGTCCCGCATTCGGCGGTAACACAATCGCTACCATCGCATGCCCCAACAACCGTCCTCAGATGGCTACCGTTCGTCCCGGCGTTATGCAGAAGATTGAGCCCAAGAAGGGTGCCAAGGCAGAAGTTGTAGAATTCAATCCCGGATTCCAGCCCAACAACAGATACGTTACCATCAAAGAAGTAGTTAAGGCAGCCAAGGACGTTGCAGACATCATGGATGCTAAGATCCTTGTATCCGGCGGACGTGGAGTTGGCTCTGCTGAGAACTTCAAGATTCTTGACGATCTTGCAGCAGTACTCGGCGGTACCGTATCTTGCTCTCGTGCAGTAGTAGACTCAGGCTGGAAGCCCAAGGACCTCCAGGTAGGACAGACCGGTAAGACCGTTCGTCCCAACGTTTACTTCGCAATCGGTATTTCCGGTGCCATCCAGCACGTAGCAGGTATGGAAGAATCCGACATCATCATCGCTATCAACAAAGATGAAGATGCTCCTATCTTCGATGTAGCTGACTACGGTATCGTAGGCGACTTAAACAAGATCGTTCCTGAACTTACCGCTAAGCTTAAAGCAGAAATCGCTGCTAAATAGAGCCGGAATAAACGTCTAACGTTTATTCGAAGGCAATCGATAATAAATCGTGAAGCGATTTATTATATGCCCGAAATCAACATGAGACCGCATAGCTTTTGCTATGCGGTCTTTTTCGTCGGACATAGTTGGGAATGACAGTATTATTGCGACATATAATCGCATGAAAGAGCGAGCACAAAGTGCATTGACAATACATAGCACCCATGTTAGACTACAATTAATCACGTGATTGCTATAAACTATATAAGAAAGGGTATTAAGAGACATGACAAGGTGCAGTAAGGTCAAAAACTTATTAATCAAAACAGCGGGAGTCCTTTGTATCGCCGCAGCAACATTCTTTTTCAAAGCTGATTCTTATGCAATGAACAATGTAGCGGGAGTAGACTCCAAGATTTCGAAATTGGAAGGCGAAATTGCTTCTTTGGGCTCATTTGATGGTGAGGCAGCATATCTGGAGGAGTGGATTAAGGCTAACGGATATGGCAATCACGAAGTGTTACATCCGAGAAAAATGTATACACCCGATGGAGACTATATTGCGGTTTGCTTTGATATAGATCAGACCGGATATATCATTATAAATACAATTAATTTCGACATTATGGAATATTCTTTTGACAAGCGGATTGACAGTCATTCAAATACACTTATTTATGCCGGATTTACATCTGTATTTGAAAAAATTGATGCCAACAGATTCGTCAGCGTTGACAGTGGAGAAGTCATTAGCGCAGAGGCGATGGGAACGACTGCTTTTGAAAACTTAGATATTCAGAGAAAGCCTTTGAGCCAAAAACTCTTTAACTTGAATCAAAAGGCACCTGTTGCTGAAAGAAATGCCAACGGTAACGGTTATTATGAATCGGGCAGCTTAAAGAAGTCATTGGTTACTTGGAAGAGCAGTTACTATTGTCAGGTAGACTGTGCGGCTATTTTGCTGAAGTACTTGCATGACAATACAAGCTATTCGTTCCTTCCTTCCGGAAATACTACTAATACCGCAGTACAGAAATACTTGTGCACTAACAGTTATTTGTTTGATATGGGTATGAATTCAAAACAGGCAGTTAACGGAGGACTGACAACCAGAAGATATGTAGGTGCTCAGTTAGAGACAGTAACCAGTAAGGGAATTAAGCAGTACCTTAAGGATAAAGGACTCAGCAAAAACTGGACAGCTACCAATACAAGTTATTCTTATAATACAATCAAGTCACGTATAAACGAAGACAGACCGGTTTCTCTTGGCGTTGACGGTAACGCACAAGGAATGTCATGGGGTAGTCATCAGGTGGTTGTACACGGATACCTTGTAGGATATGATGGTGGTTCATACTTGAAGGTTAACGACACATTCGGTAGAAACGGAGTAAATCTTAACGGGTCGTCATCATACTTCTCTACTTATGGTATGTGGTACATTCGTTAACGGGAGACAGCATGAAAAGAAAAAATAGAAGCGGCATTCTTACTTTGTTTTTGATATCAGCGCTTTTACTTACAATTTGCGGTTGTAAAACAGCTACGGCAAGTACTTCGGTAAATGGCGAAACAATAGAATTCGATTCTTTGCTCGAAAAAGTCGGAACAATTGATATGATTGAGGAGCAAGAGCGCGATTGCGTATATTCCGTCACTGATAATGCAAGTGTAGAAAGTGTTATCAAGATCATTAAAGAAGGAATCAGTAAAGAAGTCGGCATTACGCAAGAAGATATAGGAGAGATGAAAACAGGTGCGCCTGAAAATGCTTCGTGGTTATTATTTACCGGAAGCAAAGCAAAGATGAGCCTATATATCAATGACAAAGATATGCCTGCTGATTTGGTTTGCATCCTATACGAGCCTTCGGGCGTTAAATATTACGGATACAGCCTAAATGGTACAATATATTCAAAGATTAAAGAAATTGTTCATGCAGGTGAAAAGATTGATTTGAACAACTGATAAGAATGCAGGGGGACAACGCTTGGCAAAGGCGTTGTCCCTTTTTGTCGCTACAAATCATGCTCTATATGTATAGAATGCACAAACGTGTTGACTGTGCGGGTCAACTAGTTATGTTAACCATAGCCGAAATATAACGAAAATGTTAGAATTCGGGTAGACATAACTCCATTGATAGAGGGGGGTATTTATGGTAGTATTTTCACACAGGTGGAAGGGATTATGGTGTAGGGTTCAGTTTCTTTTTTTCTTATTCTTTTCCCAACCGATTCAATATGTTAATCTTGTCCGTTTCCGGACAAAATATAGATTTAAGGGAGATCACAATGAAAAAAGCAAGAAAGCGAAGTCTTGCATTGTTTGTGGCTGCTTTTACGTTATTTACGAGCATTTTCGGTAACGTAAATCTTAAGTCATACGCAGACGATGCACAGGCAACAGAGGTAATTGCTTCTTTGGCAATCAGTTCAGCAGAAGAGATTCCTGCCGCTACTGATGGTCTTGCGGGATTTTCTGCAGTTGGGCTCACTCTCGGTAATGCCGAGTATACGGGCCTTGGAAGCGGAAATATCGCAGCCAAGAAGTTTGCACCCGGTTCATATTGGGAATTTGCCATAGATGCTACCCGGTATGAGAACATAGCATTCAGCATGAAAGCGCGTATGTCCAAGACAGGCCCCGGCGACTTTGTCTTAGAATATGCACTTGACGGCAGCGGAGAGTTTACCCCCATTAAGTCAGTAAGTGCCAAGAACAACGGCGCTTGGACGGGTAATTTTACTCTTGACGCGTCTGAGGCCGCAGCATTAAGCGGTCACGCATTCAAATTAAGACTTACAGTTTCCGAAGGCGCTAAGTCTGTAGCAGATGGTAACATCGCTGAGAACGGCACCATGGGAATTAACAATATTGTGTTTACCGGCACCAAGATTGGTGGAGAGGTTGTGCCTCCCACACCCGTATGCTCTGACGTATACGTAGTCGGCGGTGTTAATACCGTTAAGGCCGGCGAGACGGTTTCTTTGGCATGTGATACGGAAGGTGCGGTTATTTACTATAATGCTAACGGTACCGAGAATTTCTCCGTATACGAAGCACCCATCGTAATCAATGAAGATACTGTTATTAAGGCATTTGCTCAGCTTGAGGGCTATACAGACAGTAACGTTTCCACCTTCAATGTCACCGTTGAGAAGGCAGAGCCCGACGTTACAGGCAATGAGCCCGATGTTACAGGTAATGAGCCTGACGTAACAGGCAATGAACCTGAAGAGCCTGAAGTAGTCCTTCCTTTCAAGGATGGCGATACAGTAGCTATCGTAGTTGCGGATACAGCACTCAATTCTACAGTTGTATCTGATAAGTACCTTGGCGGCACCCCCGTTACCAAGGACGGCGACACAGTTGTAATTCCTTCAGAGGCAGCTACCCTCAAGGTTGTTGTAACCGAAGAAGGCGTTGCATTCCTTAACACTGAAAATAATAAGTACCTTGCTTCCACCGAGAAGGGCGGTACACTTTTATTCCAGGATGAGCTCAATGCAGCTTCTACCTGGATTCTCGAGCAGGCAGAAGGAGGCTGGCTCCTTAAGGTTGCAGCATCCAAGGATGCAGCTAAGCCTCAGTACATTGAGTGGTATGGTAAGAAGAGTAACTTCACCACTTACGGATACAACGAGAAGTACAAGAGCGACTATACTGCTAACTTCTATCCGGTAACCGGCGGCGATACCCCCGACCCCGACAACAAGCTTCCTTTCAAGGACGGTGACGTAGTTGCTATCGTTACTGCAGATACAGCATTAAACGCTACTGTTGTTTCCAACAAGTACCTTGGCGGTACTCCCGTTACCAAGGACGGCGAGACTGTTGTAGTTCCTTCCGACGCAGCAGCTCACAAGGTTATCGTGACCGAAGAAGGCGTTGCTTTCTTAAACGTTGACAACAACAAATATCTTGCTTCTACCCAGAAGGGCGGAACTATTTTCTATCAGGATGCCTTAGATGCAGGCGCTACCTGGATTCTCGAAGAGACCGAGGGCGGTTTCCTTGTTAAGGTTGCGGCTTCCGCAGTTGAAGGCTCCAAGCCTCAGTACATCGAGTGGAATGCCAAGTACAAAGATTTCACTACTTACGGATACAACGAGAAGTATAAGAGTGATTATCTTACCAACTTCTTTCCTGTTAATACAGGCTACAAGATTGACACAGATACAGTACTTACAGTTGCTCAGTGGGGCGGCGGCGCAGAGCTTGATGCAAGCGTAAGAAGCATTAACGGCGACCTCTACGCAAGCAATGACTGCCTTGATACCGCAAGCGTATTCACAGCAGTTGTAGGCGGAAACGTTGTAGTTCCTTTTACTTCCACCAAGAGCACCAACACAGGTTCCACCAATTACTACATGGGCGCAACCGGACTTGGTACCGGCGGCGACGATTACATGCAGCTTGCACTTTCCTCCAAGGGATACGGCGCAATGAAGCTCTCCTTCAGACTTCGTTCCAGCAACACCGCTCCCGGCGAGTTCACACTTAAGTATTCCGTTAACGGCACAGATTTCTATGATTTCGCTAACGGTTCCGCAAGCTATGTTGTTTACAATGTAGGCGAGAAGACCGCCGACATCACCAACGGCGTAGCCAAGACATCTCTTAACCCTGCGGCTTACGTAAGCTTTTCTTTTGACGTACCCGAAGGTGCAGAGAATGCAGATTCACTTATTATAAGATTCATCCCCGGCACAACTGCAGCCAAGAGCGGCAGCGAGCTTAAGACCGGCGGCGTAGTAAGAATCGATTCCGTAAGCCTTGTAGGTTCACCTGTTATCGATCCTTCCATGTGCGGATACGTTAAGGTATCTCCCGCAGCAGGCGAAGTAGCACTCGGCCAGGCACTTACCATGACAAGCGCTACAGCCGATGCGAAGATTTACTACAGCATTAACGGCGGCGAGTTCACAGAGTACAATGCGGAAGCTAAGCCTGTACTTGAAACTCTTCCCGCAAGCGTACGTACATACAGCTCCAACGGCACACTTGCCGACAGTATCACCATTAACAACTACTACACCCAGCTTAAGTGCGAAGGCGTTAAGGCCAAGCCCAACGGTGGCGCAGTAGTGCTCAATGAAAAGGTTAGATTCACCGCACTTACCGAAGGCGCAGATATCCTTTACAGATTCTCCGACACAGAAGTGTGGACCAAGTACACAGAACCTGTTAAGCTTACCGAGCTTCCTTGCCAGATCTACGTTAAGTCTGTTAAGGACGGTTGCTTAGACAGCGAGGTTAAGACTCTTAACTTCACCGAGAAGTCAGGCGAAAAGTACAACATTTACTTCGGACAGCTTCACTCACACACCTCATTCTCCGATGGTTCGGGTACCTGTGAAGAAGCGTTTGCTCACGCTACCAAGGTAGCTAACCTTGATTTCCTTGCAGTAACTGACCACTCTAACTCTCTTGACCACGAATCCGAGAGTAAGATTGATACCAACGTTGATACTGCAGAGACCGACGAGTGGACACTCGGCCACGCACTTGCCAAGAAGTATTCTTCAGACACATTCACCTGTCTCTACGGATACGAAATGACCTGGTCCAACGGCTTAGGCCACATGAACACCTATAACACACCCGGTTTCCAGAGCCGTACACAGAAGGCTTACACCACCTACTCAACTGCTCTTAACAACTACTACTCAGCACTTGAGACAGTTCCGGATTCCATCAGTATGTTCAACCATCCCGGTACCACCTTCGGTGACTTCCAGGATTTCGCATACTACACACCCGCAAGAGACGAGCTTATTAACCTTATCGAAGTAGGTAACGGTGAAGGCGCTATCGGCTCCAGCGGATACTTCCCTTCATACGAGTACTACACTCGTGCACTCGACAAGGGCTGGCACATCGCACCCACCAACAACCAGGACAACCACAAGGGTCTCTGGGGTGATGCCAATACCGCAAGAAGCGTTGTTCTTGCCAATGCCAACACCGAAGAAGAGATTTACCAGGCAATGAAAGATCGCAGAATGTATGCGACCGAAGATAACAACTTAAGCATCTACTACACCCTCGACGGCCACATCTTAGGTACCATCTTAGACAAAGAAGACGTGGGCGAAGAAGTAGAGATTAAGGTAGAGATTAAGGACCCCGACAACGAGAGCATCGGCGATGTCGAAGTTATAGTTAACGGCGGCTTGTCAATTGCTCATCAGTATGTTTCCGCTTCGGAAGAAACCGTTACCTTCAAGGTTCCTTCTTCTTACTCTTACTATTACATTTGGGTGGGTGAAGAAGACGGAGATATTGCAGTAACCGCTCCCGTATGGGTAGGTGAAGTTGAAGCTTGCGGTATTAACAAAGTTTCTACCGAGACCACACTTGCGGTTAAGGATGAGAGTCTTGACATCAACATTGATTTCTTTAACAACGAAAAGGTTGACCTTGAAGTTACAGAAATCACTATCGACATTCTTGACGCAGAAGGCGTGCTTACAAGAATTGCAACACTTACAGGTGATGAACTTGCCAATGTAGCAGCTGTTAAATCCAACTCTACAGCAAGCCTTACATACAATTACGTATATGGCAACGCAGGTAAGATTACTTACATCGTTAACGCAACAGCTAAGCTTGCAGGCGCTGACAAGCTCTACACAGGTAAGCTTACCGTTAACTACGCCGCACCCGAGATGGTAGGCGAGGTTATAATAGATGCAACTCACTCCAACGACTACGTTGCAGGCTATTACATGAACAACGTTAACAACTTTGTGGCTATGGCTGCCAAGTACAACTTACGTGCAAACATTGTCAAGGACAAGATTACAAGTGAGACCCTTAAGGGTGCGAAGCTTTTGGTTATCTCTGCACCCGGTGTCGCAGATACCAGAAACAATCCTCCGCTTTACGAGCATAAGACTTTCGAGCCCGAGTTCATTGAGGCGGTAAGACAGTATGTGGCAGACGGCGGAAGAGTAGTAGTATGCGGTATCGCAGACTACAACAACTATCAGGCAGGCGTTCAGGTGAATGCACTCCTTGAGGGCATCGGTTCCACCATCCGCATCAATTCCGACGAGTGTATGGATGACACTCACAACGGCGGACAGGCATACAGACTCTATCCCGAGAACTTTAATATGTCAGATACTTTACTTTGGGGTGTTCAGTCCAAGGATGCCAATCCCGAAAAGTATCAGGTATACAGCCAGTACTCGGGATGTTCCGTAGACGTATCGAATGCAGTTGAGAACGACGTTGTTTTGGCTGCCGAGAAGCTTGTAATGGGCTTTGACACCACTTACTCGGTAGATTGCAAGGACGATAAGGGTAATAAGCTTACCGATTCCGAAGGTAACCCCAACATTAAGAATGATAATATGGGCGATGTTACTTTCCTTGCCCATCAGTACACCAAAGCAGGCGGCGAGATTATAGTAGCAGGCGGAGTATTCTTATCAGACTTTGAAGTTAAGGCAGAAATCGATAACAACGATTCACTTCCTTACGCCAATGCAACTATAGCCGACAACATTCTTTGTGACAGTCAGGTTCAGCTTCCTATCAGCACTATCAGAGAGGCAAGACAGGGTAACACCGGTGATGTATTCCACGTAGAAGGTTACGTAACGGCAGGAACTGCCAATGAATACAACACTTTCTTTGATACAATTTACATTCAGGATGAAACAGGCGGTATCGATATCTTCCCTTATGCTTACGCAGGTCTTGAACTTGGAACAAAAGTGGAAGTTGTAGGATATGTATCATCCTATCAGGGCGACCTTGAATTGAAAGTTATCAGAGTAGGTTATTACGATTTCAGTTGTGAACCTAAGAAGATAGTAGAACCCGCTAAGCTCAGCACCAAGGACGCTATGGACTATGCTAACCACGGCGGTGAACTCATTAAGACCGAAGGTACTGTAACAAGAGTACTTGTTGATAACGGCGTATTAAGTGAGTTCTGGGTTAAGGACGCTTCCGGTGCTGAAGCCGCAATCTTTATAGACGGTTACATCACCAGCGGAACAACAGGCAAGAACAATCTTGCAGATACCGTTAAGGTAGGTACTACCGCAAGCGGTGTCGGTGTTCTCTACATGCACCCCGAAGGAGATTCGGATGTTTCCGTACCCGTACTGAGAGTAAGAAACTGTGACGAAATCCTCGTTGTTCCCGCTCCCGGCCCCGGTCCCGAAGTTAAGAACGGTATCTACGAAGAAAACGGTGGTTTATACTACTACGCTAACGACAAGAAGACCTATGCGGGCCTTGTGGACATCGACGGAGCGTTCTACTACGCAGCAGGCGGCGGTGCAATTGTAAGAGGCAATTACTACGCTAAGCTTACAAACGGCATTATGGATTCCTTCCATGCAGACTTCGATGAAGTAACCGGTAAGATGATTATCAATGGTATCAAGAAGGTATACGGTGCCGACAGATACTATAAGAACGGCGACCTTCAGAAGAACGCGGGAGTTGTTAAGGTAGGAGCATACTTCTACTATGTAGACGAAGAAGGCAAGATTGTTAAGACACCCGAAGTTGAAGTAACCAAGACCAACGGAAGAATCCCCGCAGGTACCTACAAGACAGGTTCCAACGGTATTCTTATCCTTGACGGTGTTCTTACGGTTGACGGCAAGACCTTATACTACAAGAACAACAAGATCGGTCACAGAGCAGGTCTTGTAGAGTGTAACGGAGACTTCTACTACGTAATCGAGAACGGCGAGCTTGCAACAGGATTTGTAACCGTAAGTAAGACAAACGGTCTTAAGGAATACGGCGTATACGAATTCGATGCAGACGGCAAGATGATTACCGACAAGAACGGATTCTATGAT
>JAFZLD010000004.1 GCA_017553505.1 Lachnospiraceae bacterium | reverse complement strand
GTGGCTCAGTTGGTTAGAGCGCCGCCCTGTCACGGCGGAGGTCGCGGGTTCGAGTCCCGCCGGGGTCGTTTTTGCTACACAAATTTAATACCAACTCATGATCGCGGTGGAGTACACGCAAGATTGAGCTACTGTCATTTCGACAGAACCTCAATGACAGCGGAACGCTCCGCGTAAAAAGCTGATTAAAGCTTCAGCTTTTTATCACAAGTCGCAACTATCGACTTGTGATTCCTAATGGGGTCTTAGCTCAGCTGGGAGAGCATCTGCCTTACAAGCAGAGGGTCATAGGTTCGAGCCCTATAGGCCCCACTTGTGCACGTGTGGCGGAATAGGCAGACGCAAGGGACTTAAAATCCCTCGGTGGCAACACCGTGCCGGTTCAAGTCCGGCCACGTGCATTTAAAAAGACAGTCAATCGACTGTCTTTTTTGTTGTTTCTATGAATTTACATCTTTGGTAGCCAGAAGCTTAGCCAGCTTATTAAGCTGATTGCTCTGAATATTCATTATGATGGTATTTAGCTTAGGGTGAAGCGTCAGCTCATCTTTAAGCAGATTCTTGGGAATCTTTATAAGCTCCACCATTTCTGTAACGGCTCTGTAAGTAAAGTCTACGGTAGGATCGTTAAGCAGACACTCTATACCGAATATGTTGCCGGGCCTTAATACATGGATTATCTTAACATTTCTGTCCTTACCCACAGTCTCAACCACAATCTTACCGGAAGTAAGCATATATAACGCATCCGCGAGCTTTCCGTCCTCAAGAATGGTTTCTTCCGAGAACTTCCATACTCTCGAACAGTTAGAGCTAAACTTCTCGAGGTCTTTGGGATTGTACAGCTTGAACATTTCGCTTTTGGCCAATGTCGAGCTGATATAATCGGTGCTGCGCTGCAACGGACTTTCTTTGTCGGGACGTAGCACAATCTTATTGACATTAACATCTCTGCTGGACGAAAGAAAGCGTTCAAGCGTCTCAGAAAACGCTTTGTGAAGTGAGAAGATGCCTGCACTCTTAACAATTCCCACATCGTAATTATATCTGATACGCATTATGGTATCCGAATAATGACAGTAGATACGCATAGGCATATCGGAACTCTCTAAGTGTCTTAACTTGTAAGGAATTCCGGCGTGCAGCGTACGAAGGAGCGGCGCGTATCGATAACGATTGTAAAAACCCACAGAGAACGCCATGGAAGACGAAAAATCGCAGGACGTAGCCGTTTCCAGTTCGTCAAAGAATAAATTATCGTAATCGAGAGCATTTCTGAACTGCATCTCAGTAAAAGCATAAGAATCTATAAATTTGGAGGTTGTATCAACCCTGAGCGGAATCCTGAAAAGCTTACCGTTTTCGTGTTTGGACTCAATCAAAAGGCTTTCGGACTCAAAATACTTGCAGGCAATGGAGCCCCAAATAGTAGCGCAGAGTGACGACAAATTGATATTGCTATTGGCAGGATTCCTTAACGCACCTGTAATGTCCGGGCTGACGGTGAGAACTTCTTCCATACGTTCCTTGGTGCATCTGGCATTTGCCACCATTCCCACGGGAAGCACTTCTTCGTCCTCGAGGATTCCGGCCCAGTACTTTTCACTTTCTTCCTTGGAGTGCGGCGAACCGCCCAAAAGCCGTAACGTTTCGAAATTGTTGCTGCGGAACACCTTGGCAAGAAACGACTCGACCTCATCGTCAGGCAACATAGCATTTATGGACAGAAGAAGGTAATATTCAACATCAGAAGTTTTAAGAACAGTCAAAAGAGGCGTTTCATCGTGATAAGCATCACGTTTATGAAGCGCCGCGATAATCGAACTGAAGACATTGGCACGCTCGTCAAAAGCACCGTGAGAAATATCACGCACACGCACATTGACAGAGTTGCCCAATCTATCGAAGAGCCCTTCAAGTTCACTTATGGAGGTGTTCTTACTGCATCGGTAAATGAAAATATCCTGATACATTTCTGTAATCCTCCTCCGGGTTAATCGCTTAAGCACTTTTTATAATTTCTGTAAGCATATCGAAACAGATTATCCTAACCCTATTATTATAATATTATATTATTGTCAAGAAATAAACAGATTTCTTATGATTAATTTGCGGTTATTGTGACAAAAGTATGATAAAAGTTAAAGAATAAAGCACGAGCGGAGGCTTATATGCAAAAACGGTTGGCTTTGTTTGCCGGCGAATTATTCATGGACTATCAGTCACGACTGTATGAAGGAATCAAAGAAGCTGTAGCAGAATATGGAGTTAAGATAGATATCTTTACCAATTATGGTGTCTATGCCACTAACTATCTTCATACCCGAGGCGAGATAAATGTCATAACCATCCCCAATCTTGAAAGATATGACGGAGTAATAATAGCACCGGATACACTTACTGTTGACGGAATGTATGAGGAACTTCATGAGAAGATCCAGCAAGAGTGTTCCTGTCCGATAGTTTGCATCCGTGCGGAAAAAGAAGAGTACTACAATGTCCTGGTGGACGATTCCGTATCCATGGAACAAATAGTGGAACACTTTATTGTGAAGCACGGGCTTAAAAAGATTTTCTACATGTCCGGCACACAAGGAATGAAAGATGCCAAAATCCGTCTCGATGCATATAAGAACGTCATGAAACGCCACGGCCTTCCCGTAAGAAAAAGCATGATCTACCATGGCAATTATTGGACTACAAAGGCCAAGCAATGTCTTGAGTGGTTTGCGGAAGACAAGGACCAACCGGAGGCAATAGTATGCGCCAATGACTATATGGCACTTTCTTTGTACAGAGAGCTTTCGGAACGTGGCGTGGCAATACCCGAAGGTATAAAGCTTTCCGGCTATGACAACATAGTCGAGGGTCAACTTCTCGACAGGCGACTGGCATCCGCGGAAGTACCGGTAGAAGAGCTCGCCCGCAAGGCCGTCAAAATGCTGACCGACATATTGAGTAAAAAGAAAGTTCCGCGAACAGTTTCCGTTTCGGCACTGCCAATAATGGAAGGAACATGCGGATGTCACTCAGAATACAAGCAGAGGATTAATGAAAGAGCGTATGAGGGCCTTAATTATCTTAAGGACTCCGTACATACACAGCTTGCTCTAAGCGGGGCACTTGAAAACTGCGAGACGGTCGAAGACGTTTTGAACGAGGCTTTTTTGTACTCAAAGACATTCGGGCACAAGGAGATGTACGTGTGCCTGTGTGAAGACCGAGAGGATGAGGACGTAGCCAATTTGGGAGATTACACCGAAAAGATGCGGCTCGTTGCCATATTCTCCAAAGCAGACGGGTATGTGAAATGCGATGAACGCTTTGACAGGGTGGAAATCCTTCCGGATAGGTATAAGGATAAGATATCACTTCTTTCGATATTCCCGCTTCATTTCAGAGGTCACTGCATGGGCTACCTGGCACTTACTTTTGAAGACATGAGCAGATTGAAAGAAGGATTCATTCTGTGGTCCAGCGCACTGTCCAACTATCTTGACAAAATAAAGATGTACGAAAAGAACAAAGAGCTCTTAAGGTACCGAGAAGAAAGCAATATGGACAGCCTTACCGGCCTTATGAACAGGAGAGGATTGGATCTCTACATTCAGAAGGCTCTCGACAAGATTGATGAGCATGGGCTTCATGTCGTAAGCGTAGACATGGACGGCCTTAAGTATATTAACGACAATTTCGGTCATGCGGAAGGCGATGTGGCTATCAAGGAACTGAGTAAGTACCTAAAGAGCGTTCAGAACGATAGGGTCGGAGCCGCACGAACCGGCGGTGATGAGTTTCTGATAATTGTTCTGGGCAATGAAGATGATACGAAGAAAATTTGCAAATACATAAGAGGCAAGATTACGAAATTCAATACTGTCAGAAATAAAGAGTATGAACTCTCGGCCAGCATAGGGTATGAAAAATTCGATCCTATGGAAGGAATCGTTGCCTGCATTAATAAAGCTGACGAGAAAATGTATGTAGAAAAGTCAGGTAAGAAAAACGCGAGAAAATAAGGACACAGCAATATTTTCCCGGGGCGAAGAGCCCCGGGATTTTTGCATTTGTTTACGTTTCTTGATATAATGCTGTCTGCTTGGAATTAAAGAAATTATTACATTCGGAGACGCAGATGCTTAGCACAACCCTTTGTTATATAGAGAAAAACGGTAAATACCTTCTTTTGCACAGAGTGAAAAAGAAAAACGATATAAACCATGACAAATGGATCGGAGTGGGCGGTAAGTTCGAGCCCGGTGAGACCGCCGAGGAGTGCCTTGTAAGAGAAGTGTACGAGGAGACAGGCCTTACGCTTACGGAGTACTATCTCGCGGGCGTAATCAAGTTCTACGATAATGCCGGCGGAGACCAGGACATGTACCTGTTTAAGGGCACAGACTTTACGGGCGAGCTTATCAAAGATTGTCCCGAGGGCGAGCTTCTCTGGGTGGATGCCGACAAGGTACTTGATCTTCCTACATGGGAAGGCGACCATTTCTTCATCGAGCCCCTGCTTAAAGGCGCTCGCAACTTAAACATGACCGTTCGCTATGAGAACGACGTTCTCACGGAGTTTAAGGACGACACGGAGCCTGTGAAGATTCACACTTCAACCAAGCTCACAGCGCCCCACGGCTTTTCCACCAGAGTAGGCGGCGTAAGCGACGATGTATACGCAACCTTGAACCTTGGTATGAACCGTG
Organism: Lachnospiraceae bacterium; assembly: GCA_017553505.1. GTDB lineage: Bacteria > Bacillota > Clostridia > Lachnospirales > Lachnospiraceae > UBA1258. The sequence goes on along the minus strand of JAFZLD010000004.1, from coordinate 37,401 downwards.
GCGACGATATAAACAGGGTCAAAGAAAACTGGCGCCGCTTCCTTGAAGCAACCGGCATAACGGCCCGTGAATTTGTCTGTGGTGCCCAGGTACACGGAAACAACGTACACATTGCCACACACGCCGACGCGCGCCCCTCTTACGGCCCCGGCGAGCTTATAGAGGCGGACGGCTACGTGACCAATGAGCCGAACCTTCCCCTTGCGATATTTACGGCGGATTGCGTGCCCCTGCTTTTGCAGGATGAGAAGGCGGGAGTGGTAGGTGCTATTCACTGCGGATGGCGCAGCACCGTCGCTGACATAGAGGGCAACGCCATAGCCCGTTTTAAAGAGCTCAATTCCGACCCCGCGGACATTCACGCAGCCATCGGCCCCGCAATTGACGCATGTTGCTTTGAGGTGGGTCCCGAGGTCATAGAGGCGGTACAGAAGCTTCTTAACAACCCTGCCACCGCCCACATCACTGCCAAAGAAAACGGCAAGTACATGCTTAACCTTCGCGACGTGGTACGTGAACGCCTGATTCAGTTAGGCCTTAAGCCCGACAACATAGAGCTTACAGGCGGCTGTACAATGTGTCACCCCGAGCTTTATTACTCCCACAGGTACTCAAACGGGGCAAGAGGCAGTCTGGCTGCCGTTATTCAAAAGTAACAGAAACCAAAACGAAAGAAAGTCTTATTTTTGGCTTAATTACATTGACTTTTACTGTATTTTTGCTACACTCGTTGATGGCACGTATTGTGTGCAATCGGAGATTTATTCATGAATAAGAAACACATAATCATTACACTTGCGGGCGCGGCGGTTATATGCCTTATCTGCATGGCACCCGGGGCAATTAAGCGGATTACGGAAAGCATATCCCGTCACAACCTTGACGTGGCATATGAAAATTTCCTTGAATCGAATACAGGATTTTACGAAGGCACCACTGTTAACGGTATTGATGTAGCCGGCCTTGACAGCGCCGGAGCTTTGCAGAAGCTTACAGACGAGTTCGAAAGCAAGACCCTCACCATTACCAATCCATGGAACGATACCGTGGACACATTACCCTACAAGAACTTAAACATTGATTTTTCCAACCTTAAGGCTTTCATAAATGCTTCTTTTGACACCCGCAACATGACTGAGGAACAATTTGCGGAGAAGACCTACGTTAACGAATTAAGCTACGACATCACCAAGGACATAGACCTTGCCAAGGCCGACCTTACGGGCATTTCGGTTGTTAACGAGGAACTTTTGGTTCCTTCAAGCGACGCGGCACTTACATACGACATCAAGTCCGGCAAGGTAGATATCGTTGAGGAAGTATACGGCAACATCTTCAAAGAAGACGTATTTAAGGACAAGCTTTCCGCGGCTATACTTGAGGGCGCCGACACACTTTCTTTTGACAAAGAAGACTACATTCTGCCTGAGGTAACCGCCGATGACGAAGCTTTCCTGCAAAAGAAAGCAACCATTGAGAACTACCTCGACAAAACCGTTGAGCTTTCGCTCTGCGGCATGGGCATCACGATAGACAATGAAGACATCAGAACCTTTATTGATGTTGACGCGGAGGACGGTCTTTCCGACGACGCTATGCAGGCCTATGTTAAGAAAGTCTGCGGACGATTCAACACATACGGTGACAGCAGACCTTTCACCACTTCGACGGGCGAATCGATTATGATTCCCGGAGGTAACTACGGATGGCTTATCGATGATGCGGGAACAGCAGGTAAGATTAAGAAAGCACTTGCTTCCGACAAGTCCACTGTTAAGACCGAAGCGGCTTACAAGGTTCAGGGCCAGAGACCTGCTGACGACGAGATATCCAATACATACGTTGAGGTCAGTCTTCGTGACCAGCGTATCTGGATGTACAAGGACGGTCAGCTGATTGTTTCCGACGATTGCACCACCGGTATGGTAGGCGACCCCGAGTGTCACACCAATGTAGGTACTTTCAGACTCACATACAAGACCACCAACAGAGTATTAAGAGGCCCCACATGGGAAGACTTCGTATACTTCTGGATGCCTTTTGACGGCGGTATCGGACTTCACGACGCTACCTGGCGTACCGAGGAAGAGTTCGGCGGCGACAACCGCTACGGTAACGGCTCTCACGGCTGCGTTAACTTAAGACTTGCAACAGCCGAGACCGTATATAACAACATGGAAGACGATGTTCCGATTATCGTCTGGGAATAAGGAAATAGTTAAGACCTGTGCACTGAGCGGTGCGCGGGTCTTTTTGCTTGTGTGGCTTTCTTTGGCAGCGTGGTGACAGCGGTACCTAGACGCACAGTTTAATTGTTATCAATATTGTAATTGTTAAATGTTATCCTAATTTTGATTCGGGCACGTTAATCTAATAGACCGGCCAATCAGAGGGGGAAAATAATGAATAACAAGAAAAGCTCATTTTTCGGTTCTGTAAGAGGTAAGTTCATACTTACCGGAGCCCTCGGCGTAATCGCCGCTCTTATCATAGGAGTCGTAGGAATCACTTCAATTTCCAGAAATTCCAAGAACAGCGAAATCGTAGCACTGGTAGACGAAATCAGCGTTAAGCAGGCGGAGAACCTTGCCAACGACGCACTGTACCAGTATTACGTAGAAAAAAGCTATATCGACACAACTATCGATAACTTAAGCGGCATGAACACGAATGCCAATAAGCTTAAGTCTATTGCCGACGCGTCCTACAGCGCTTCCATCAACTCAATAATTGAGAACATCAACCAAGGCAGCGCCAACTACGCTGAGATTTTAAATATCCACAACAGCCGCGGCTACGATGCGGGCTCGGGCGTGTACAAGCAGTTTATCGACGCCAGCGCAGACTTAAACGACAGCTTTAAAGTCCTTGTCAACAACAACGACTGGGTAGAAATAAAATGGATCGACACCGCAATGTGGGTCGGCGAGAAGCTTGAAATCGGCGGCGCAGAATACGTTAAGGTAATCTACGAGCGTGAGCTTCCCGCAGTAGGCAAAAGAAACAACATGGGCTTCCGCGTGGGCGGAACTCTAACTTACGATAAGAATTACTACATCACCAATGTTACCCTTGTAAGCGACACCGACAAGTGCAGCATAGACCTTTCTCAGGTATCGGCACTTCAGTTATCCGGTGACGGTCTGGCAACAGCCGAGGTAACCGAATTTAACGGAGCCCCCGCAATCAAGGTTACAGGTAAGTTCAACGCGGCCAATCAGGGCTGGGAAGAGACGGCAGTAGGCATACCGATTGAGGACTACGACCTCGAGCAGTATCCCAGACTCTATTACGAGTTATACTTTGAGCCCACAGACGGCGTCACTTATGAATACAAGTACGGCGGCTCCATTTCCGGCGTATACGGCTTCTCGACGTCGCTTACCAATCTTGACAGCTTAGTCAAAGAATACAGCAAACTCGTAGTCGAAGGTAAAGACGTCACCGCTAACATCGCGGAAATAGAAGCTCTCTTTGCCGAGCTTGAAGCCAACATACCCAAGTACACCACAGATCCTTCTTTGGCCGAAGATTCACTTGCCAAGCTTCAGACCAAGAAGGCCCTCTTTGACAAGTTAAAAGAAGAAGACTTAAAGACCCTTGAAATCAAGGCAGACAACGCAAACATCAAAGCAAGCATATCCGAAACCTGTGCCAAGGTTCAGAGCGCGGCAACAGCCAACATGGAAGCGGTTAAAAAGAGCGTTTCCGCAATTATCCTGGCAGTGCTTGTAGTATCCGTAGCTATCCTTGCGGTCATCGTGATAATTGTAAGCCGCAGCATCACCAAGAGCGTAAACTCCTTCGACGAGGCCCTCGGACAGATTGCCGAAGGTAATGTATCCGTAAGAGCGGACGACAGCGGTAAAGACGAATTTGCAGAGTTCTCACGAAGCCTTAACGGATTCATGGACAACCTCGAAGGCACTATCGTAAAGCTTAAAGACGTGACCAAGGTGCTTGCCGAGTCCGGCGCACTTCTTGAAGAAAGTGCAAATAAGACAAGAGACGTAGCGGGCGAAATCAATACAACCGTCGGCGAGATTACCAAGGGCGCGGCCGAGCAGGCTCGCGATATAGAAGATTCCTCGCACAAGATTCTTAACATGCGCGGTAACATCAACGACATTATCGAAAGCGTATCCACTCTTTCCGGCACTTCCAAGGAGATGAGTGAAAAAGAAAGCGAAGCGACAGGCATCATGACTTCGCTTACAGCATCAAGCGACAAGACGACGGCCGCATTCTCGGGCATAGCGGATCAGGTTCGCAAGACCGACGAATCGGTTAAGAAGATTTCGGAAGCCGTAGAACTGATATCTTCCATCGCAGAGCAGACCAACCTTCTTTCACTTAATGCGTCGATTGAGGCAGCAAGAGCCGGCGAAATGGGTAAGGGATTTGCAGTAGTTGCAGGTGAGATTTCCAAGCTTGCCGAGCAGACCAACGAGTCTACCAACATCATTGCGGGAATCATTACGAACCTTTCCGAAGAGTCCAAGCAGACGGTTGAGACCATCAATGAAGTAACCGCCATGATTGAGGACCAGAAGGTTAAGGTGGACGAGACCAGAGAGAAGTTCGACGGAGTCAGTGACGGTATCAGATATACAGAAGATGCTGTTCGAGGAGTACTTAAACAGGCGGAAGCATCGGGCAGTGCGGGCGAACAGCTTGTTGATCTTATGACCAATCTTTCCGCAATTTCGGAAGAGAACGCGGCATCGGCCGAGACCACCAGTGAAGCGATGCACGATCTTAACGAATCAACGGTACAGCTTGCCAAGACCGCTCAGGAATTAAAGAGACTCTCCGCAGAACTCAGCGAAGACCTTGATTTCTTCAACGTTTAAGACAAAAGAAAACAGGCTCGCGGTGCGAAAACATCGCGAGCCATTCCTATGCAATTCGAAATCGATTACCGTTACGCTTTAACTGTCTAAACAGTTGAAATCGTTGCTAAAATCTACTAAAATATTAATACAAACACCTTTAAGGGGGATGAAGAATTGTCTGCCGCCAAAGATAACAAACCCGCTGTACTTATAGCGGAGGACGAAGAAATCAACAGAGCGATTCTAAGGGAAATTCTCAAGGACAAGTACAGGATTCTTGAGGCCGAGAACGGTCATCAGGCTGTTTTTTGCATTCAGGCCGAGGAGACTGAAATTGCTCTTATCATTCTTGATATTCACATGCCCAAGCTTGACGGCTTCGGAGTAATGGAGTACCTGCAGGAGACGGGGCTTAACAATAAGATTCCTGTAGTGGTAACAACATCCGACAAGTCCGCCGATGTCTTAGTTCAGGCCAAGAAAAACCACGCAGTTGACATAGTCTATAAGCCTTTCAGAGCAGCAGAGATACGTAAGATTGTCGATAATCTTGTGCAGATTTGTAAGCTTGAGACCAGTCTTGAGAGCATCATTGAAGAGAAATCGGTTTATTTTACCAATCAGTATGAGGCGCTTAAGAAGGCCGCTAAGGCGTTAAGACGCGTCAAATGGGAAGATAATATAAAGAGTCTTATGAATAAGCTTCTGCCCGGTAATGAGGCTCACAGCGGTCGTATCAGGGTGGGTACGGAGCTTCTCCTTGACGGCCTCATGGAAAGATACCCCAAGTACGGTCTTTCCAAGAGCATCAACAAGGCGATTTCCGACGCGACACTTCTTCACGATATCGGCAACGTCATCATTCCCGACTCGCTTTTCGACGGACACAGAGCTTCCGCCGGCAGAGCGATGGTACAGATTAAGAAGCGCCCCATCGCGGGTTCCGAGCTTATTAATCTTATGTTTGTCAATTCCACTCACCAGCTCGAGCGCAAGTACGCTTACGAGATTGCCCGCTACATGTACGAGCAGTACGACGGCAAGGGCTACCCCATAGGCGTTGCGGGCGATGAGATACCGATTTGTGCTCAGGTAGTAAGCCTGTGCCACAGATACGATGAAATCCGCTTCCTCAAAGACGGCACCGTTAAGCCCCACAAGAGCGTAATGCGTAAGATTCAGGAAGCCGAGTACAAAGCATATAATCCCGATTTACTGGAAGTATTCGAAGTGTTATCAGACACCTTCGATAAGACGGTAATGGAGGAATATAATAAAAATAAAGAGAAATAAAGGAGTATAATATGGCCAATTATCCGACACCTCACATCAATGCCAAACCCGAGGACTTCGCCAAGACAGTGCTTATGCCCGGCGATCCCTTAAGATCTAAATTCATTGCAGAGAATTTCCTTGAGAATCCCGTACTTGTTAATAATGTACGTGGCGTTCAGGGTTACACCGGTACCTACAAGGGCACCAAGGTTACCGTTATGGCAAGCGGCATGGGTATGCCTTCCATCGGTATCTACAGCTATGAGCTTTTCAACTTCTTCGGCGTAGAGAACATTATCAGAATCGGTTCCGCAGGTTCTCTTAGTAAGGACATTAAGATTCGTGACATCGTATTCGGTATGGGCGCTTGCACCAATTCCGACTACGCTCGTCAGTTCAACCTCCCCGGTACACTTGCATGCACCGCAGATTACACACTTCTTAAGACCGCAATCGCCGAGGCTGACAACCTTAAGGTAAGATATCACGTAGGTAACGTAGTATCTTCCGACACCTTCTACGATGCAGATCCTACCGTTAACGACCGTTGGGCTTCCATGGGTGCCATGGCGGTTGAAATGGAGGCAGCAGCCCTCTACATGAACGCTATTAAGGCTAAGAAGCGTGCACTTGCAATCCTTACCATCTCCGACAACATCATGACCGGCGAGGCTACCACAGCCGAGGAGCGTCAGACATCCTTCACCCAGATGATGGAAGTTGCTCTTAACACCGCAGTTCAGATGGACAAGATGTAAGAATAAACCATATTGACTATACGGGTCATCCTCACGGGGATGGCCCTTTCTTTATTGCAAAAGAAAACATAATATCAGGTTTACATAAATGTATGCTCTGTGCTATAATCATCCTCGGGGACTTTTTCGGAAAATACTTTATAGCGGAGAGAGTATTTTATGAAAAAGAAGAAAAGACCGGGTATTAAAGCAAAACTACTCTTAGGAATTCTTCCGGTAGTAATCTTAGGTATCAATGCGGTATCTTTCTTAAGCGGGCAGCTGGCAACCAACGCCCTTCTTGACACTACCGACAAGTATATGAGTGCCGAGTTAAACGGCAACATCAACAGCATCGATGCTAAGCTTCAGTCAGTAAGATCTTCGGCTGAGACTCTTGCAGTGCTTGTTTCCAACACTTACAAAAACGATGACATGCTTGTCTACAAGAAAATTTTCGGCGACTTTGTCTCCAAGAATGATTTTGTCAGAGGAAGCGGTATCTGGTTCGAACCTAAGGTATACGAAGGCGACATCAGATATAAGGGCGAGCAGTACGTCGGCCCCTACTGGTACAGAGACGGTAAGAACATAATAGAAGACTGGAGCTATTCCAACGCAAGTTATGACTACTTCAGTCAAGATTATTATAAGCTTGCCAAAGCGCAGAAGACCAATGCAGCCGTTATCACCGACCCTTACTATGATGAGGTATCCGGCACCATAATGGCGACCTGCGCCGCCGCAATCTATAACAACAAGAACGAATATATAGGCTGCGTAACCGTGGACATCGATTTAAAGACCATCACGAACATGCTTGATAACATCAAGGTGGGAGAGACCGGCAAGGCACGCATGGTTACGGCAGACGGTACATATATCTACACAGCCGACATTACCAAGGCTCAGAACGGTGTCAATATTGCGGCCGATACCGACCCCATCAACACTATTTCACACGATGTAGTTACCCGGGACGCCGGTATTGCTCAGTACACCGACTCCATGGGCAAGGTATACGCATATTTCGGCACTATTCCCAATGTAAACTGGAAGCTTATAGTATATATGCCTTACAAGGAAATCAACGCCGCATCAACTGCCATGACAACCGTCACGGTGCCTATCAGTATCGGCGTAATGATAGTGAGCGCGCTCGTGGTAATTATAATTGCCCGCAGTATAGCTAAGAACGTTAAGAAGGTTAATACTTTTGCGGGAGAGCTTGCCGAAGGCGACTTTACGGTTGACGAGCTTACTGTTAAGTCAGGCGATGAAGTCGGCGAGATGAGCCGTTCTCTTAACGAAATGTATCGTAACAACAAAGGCATTATCGGCAACATCTCCAAGGAAGCTGTCAATATCAATGAGGCATCTACCACATTAAGCGCCATGAGCCAGGAGCTTTCCGCCGAGTTTGGACGCATTCAGGACAACATGACAAATGTCAACGAAGCGATGATGAACTCAAGTGCCGCAACCGAGGAAGTTTCCGCGTCGGTAACGGAGGTCAACAATTCAGTCAATAAGCTTGCGGAAGAGACGGCACGCGTTACCGAAGAAGTTAAGGTTATAGCAGAGAGAGCAGCTCGGGTGCAAAAAGAAAGCCTTGTGGCTCACGACAGCGCCATCAAGGTAGCCAAGGAGCGAGAAGACGAATTGAACGCCGCCCGCGAGAAAGCAATGGTGGTCAAAGAAATCTCCAAGCTTGCGGACATGATTAACGAAATAGCCGATGAAATAGACCTCTTAAGTCTTAATGCTTCCATCGAGGCTGCAAGAGCCGGCGATGCGGGAAGAGGATTCGCGGTAGTGGCTCAGCAGATAAGTAAGCTTGCTACAGAGACTGCCACAACGGTTCGTAAGATTCAGGAGACCACATCGAGCGTGCAACTAGCTTTCACAGACCTGACAGAAAGCTCGGAGAAGCTTCTTGCTTTTGTCAATGAGACAGCGACACCGGATTATAGCAAGTTCACGGAAATCGGCCGCCAGTACGGCGAGGACGCAGGATTGTTCGGAGAATTGTCACGCACAATGGCTGAAATGATAGAGAACATCCGTCGCACCATGGAAGAGGTCAACACTGCGGTTCAGAACATTGCGGAAGGTACCGAAGATACCGCTTCAAGAAGCGCAGATGTTACGGGGGCGGTTGAGAACGTATCACACGCTATCGAATCCGTTGCCGAGCTTGCCACCAGCCAGCAGTTTACCGCAAGCACACTTGCGGAAATAGTTAATAACTTTAAGCTTAACTGATCTATAACGGATTAAGCATATATAAAAGAGCTGCCCAATATATGATGAGCGGCTCTTTTTATTTTATCGGTTCGTAAGCAAATTGAAACAATGATACAGATGCGGTAAATAAAGAAAACGATTAAGTAAAATTTAGTAAATAATAACACGTGGTTTTATAGATATATCGCTGTATTAATATTCAATCGTCTTTAGAAGTAAGCACAGAGCAATTTGGTCTGCTAAAGTGTCGACAACACCACAAAAATAGCGGTTTATGGGGTGAAAATTGGTACGCTAAATATGCATTTATTGATACATTAATGGAACAACTCAAAGTGTAATTATATATAAACAGAAAACAATATTAACCTCTCAAAATATTCAGAAATTAGCAACGAGTGGGCAGTACACAGCAATAAATGGGAAGTGAACCGTTTTCTGTGATGTTAAAGTGAAGTTACTCGAGCCAACTTAAACGTTTAAGTAACCACAACGCAACTAAAAGCAGCAAAGATTCAAGGAGGTTATATGAAGAATAGGAGAGTTTTATCTGCACTTAGTGGGGTTTTGCTGTCATCTGCTGTTGTTATAGGGACGTTGACACCATCTATGGCGTCGTATGCAGCACCTAAGGTAAACCCTTATGGTATAGTTCAGGCAGAATTTAATTTCGGCAAGTCCGGAGTTGAAGTTGTGACTGAAGGTGACGTTACATATGTGGCCGGCATTGAAGCAGGCGACTATGTAATGGTTAAAGATGTTGATTTTACAGAAGGCTTGACATTAATCGGAGCTTGCTATAAAGCTTCCGGCGCAGGCCTTGTGGAAGTTAGAGTTGATGCTTTGGACGGAGAGAAGTTAGGTTCTATCAAGGCAAGCAACACAAACGGTGAATTTAAGACAGTTTACTCAAGCATGGCAAATGTTGAAGGTAAACATGATATTTATTTCGTAGGTAAGGTAGGAAGCGTGGATCTTGACTACTGGACCGCTAAGTTAGGTCCCAATAAGCCCGATCCCGAACCCGAACCTGAACCTGAACCCGAACCTCAGCCCGAGCCCGAACCGCAGCCTGAGATTAACCCCTACTCTACAGTAGAGGCAGAATCCGGCAACGTAGTAAGAGCTGAAGTTAAGACTGAAGGTGATGTTACATTCGTATCCGGTCTTGCACCCGCATGCCTTGTTACTTACAAGAATGTTTCTTTTGACGGTTCCAAGACTATCGGTATCACTTACAGAACAAGCGAGGTTTCAATCGTTGAAATCAGAGCAGGCGGGATCGGCGGTGATTTACTCGCTTCCGTTAAGCTTGCCAACACCAACGGCGAGTTCACTACCAAATACGTTGCATTTGTGGACGTAGAAGGCGTTAAGGATATTACATTCCTTGGCAAGATGGGTTCCGCAGACATCGATTCCTGGATTGTTATGAAGGCACCTGAGAAGCCCGACCCTCAGCCCGAACCCGAGCCTGAACCCGAGCCTGAACCTGAACCTCAGCCTACTAAGTTCAATCCTTACGCTACAGTACAGGCTGAAGACGGCCAGCTCGTCGGTGTGGAAATTCAGAACGATGGCGACGTTAAATACGTTGCAGGACTTGCTTCAGGAAAGCTTGTAGCATTTGATAACGTAGAATTTGACGGCACCAAGTCATTTACTTTGACATACAGAGCTTCAGGCGCTGCTATGGTTGAAGTAAGAGAGAACGGTATCGGCGGTGAATTACTCGGCACATTAAAGATCGGAACCACAAACGGTGAGTTCATTACCAAGAGCTTCCAGTTTGCCAATGTATCCGGCACCAAGAAGATCTGCTTCGTAGGTAAGATGGGCGAAGTAGATATCGACTCCTGGTCGGTAGTTAAGGCAGAAGTTGAGCCCGAACCCGAACCTGAACCCGAACCCGAACCCGTAGCAATCGATCCTTACACTGCAGTACAGGCAGAGTCCGGTAATGTGGTGAGATCTGAAGTTAAGACAGAAGGCAATGTAACATACGTTGACAATCTTCAGTCAGGATGCCTTGTAGAGTTTAAGAACGTTGTATTTACAGGCTCTAAGTTAATCGGCCTTACATACAGAACCGATGGCGCCGCAATCGTAGAAGTACGCGAAGGCGGTATCGGAGGAGAATTACTCGCGAATATTAAGTTAAGCGCAACAAACGGCGAATTCGTAACCAAGTATGTTGCATTTGAAGGTGTAGAAGGTACTAAAAATATATGCTTCGTAGGCAAGTTAGGTGAAGTGGACTTTGATTCCTGGATCGCCTTAAAGGGACCCGTAAAGCCCGATCCTGTGCCCGAACCCGAGCCCGACCCCGACCCTGAACCTGAACCCGAACCTCAGCCCAACGAGAACCTTAAGTTCGAATACCAGATTAACAGCTGGGGAACCGGTTACACAGTCAACTTAACAGTGCTTAACACAAGCGGAAGCACAGTTGAAGGCTGGAAGCTTAAACTCAACAAGAACGATGTAAGAATCGATTCAAGCTGGTGCGTAAAGATTGCCGAGGAAGGCAACTATTACGTAATCACTCCCGAATCATGGAATTCCACCTTATACGCAGGTGGCGGCGCATACTTCGGAATCCAGGGCTCCGGCGCAATCGGAACCACAATCGATTACATCTTAGAGTAATTTACTCAGTGATTGAGAAGGATTTACTATAAAAAGAAGCCCGGTGGGATTATTCTCACCGGGTTTCTTAATGCACATATTTATCTATTTGGTCTCAAGGTTAAATCCGAAGTATCTTACCGCGTTGTTGTAGGAAATATCTTTAACGATGTCGCGGAGAATGTCCTCGTCGTAGGGGAACTCGCCATCCTCAACCCACTGACCGATTAAATTGCAAAGAATACGTCTGAAGTACTCGTGTCTTGTGTATGATAAGAAGCTTCTCGAGTCGGTAAGCATTCCCACAAAGCCTGAAAGGTTACCGAGACTTGCAAGACTCATTAACTGTCTTTCCATACCGATCTTGTGGTCGTTGAACCACCATGCGGAGCCGTGCTGAATCTTGGAAACGGCGGTGGAATCCTGGAAGCATCCTAAGATGGTGCCGATAGCTTCGTTGTCATTAGGATTGAGCGAATAAAGAATGGTCTTGGGAAGAGCGTCCTCATTGTTAAGTGCGTTCAAGAAGTTCGCAAGTGCAGTGGACGAAGTCTCGGACTTGATGCAGTCAAAGCCGGTGTCGGGACCGATCTTGTCAAACATCTTGGTGTTGTTGTTTCTCTTACAGCCGTAGTGGAGCTGCATTACCCAGTTTTTCTTCTTGTATTCCTTGCCCATATCGAGCATGAAAGCGGTCTTAAATTTAAGCTCTTCCTCGTAAGATACGGTTAAGCCGTTTAAACGCTTCTCGAAGATGCCTGCGATTTCCTCGCGGGAAGCGGGATTGTACATTACAAAGTCGAGTCCGTGGTCGGAGAGCACGCAGCCTTTCTCGGCAAAATAATCCATACGCGCACGCAAAGCCTTTATAAGCTCCTCGTAAGTACCGATTTTAAAACCGGTAGCCTCTGAAAGCTTGTCGATATATTCAAGATAGTCGGGCTTCTCAAGATTCATGGCCTTATCGGGACGCCATGCGGGAAGCACCTGAACGTCGAATGACTTGTCGTTCTTAATCTCATCATGGAAATTGAGAGCATCAACAGGGTCATCGGTGGTGCAGATTAAGGTAACACCGGACTTCTTAATGATGTTGCGGGCCGACATTTCGGGGCTTGCAAGCTTCTTATTGCAAAGGTTCCAGACTTCCTCGGCAGTCTTCTCGTTAAGAGCGCCGTTGTAGCCGAAGTATCTCTGAAGTTCAAGATGGCTCCAGTGGTGAAGCGGGTTACCGATGGCACGGCCGAGGCACTTGGCCCACGCGATAAACTTATCGTGGTCGGAAGCATCACCTGTAATATATTTCTCTTCAACACCACAGGAACGCATGAAGCGCCATTTATAATGGTCGCCGCCGAGCCATACCTGAGTGATATTCTCAAAGTGTCTGTCGCGAGCGATTTCCTCGGGATTGATATGGCAGTGATAGTCAAGAATGGGCATCTTCTCGGCATAATCGTGGAAGAGCTTTCTTGCGGTCTTGGTGGTAAGGATAAAGTCCTTATCCATGAAAGTGTTCATAAGTTAATCCTCCTTGGTAGTGGCAGATGTTAAATCAGGTGGTGCGGCGCTCTATAAGCTCCGCGGAATATTCGGTCTTGCCGGGCATTTCGGCACCTTTCAAAACGCCTAACAGAGTGTTGACAAGCTGCTCCGACAAGGGCTTAAGCTTGTTGTCCACACTTGTAAGTTCCGGCTCAAAAATCGTAGACAGAGATGAATTGTTGTACCCTATAACCGCAAGGTCCTCGGGAATACGCATCCCTTTCTTTATACCATATTTTAAAGCGGCGATGGCAAGATAGTCTTCACTTGCCATGACTGCGTCAAAATCAAGTCCGTTCTCGCAAAGATTATTGAGTATGTTAACGAAATTGTCCGTATCATCCGGACCGCCCTGCACGTATACCGCGTAGTCGGTCGAAGAACTTACCCCATGCTCCTTAAGCGCGTCTTTAAAACCGTTTAATTTCTTAGTGCCGGAATAGGACTTGGAGTTGTACAGGTACAAAATCTTCTTACGTCCTTTTGTATAAAGAAACTCCACCGCAGCCTTAACCGCAGCGTAATCATTGCAGTACAGAGAATATACGTTATCGCACTCGAAACATGCGTTAAGCAGCATTACGGGAATCGAAGCGGCCGCATCCTTAATATAAACGTTCTCCGACGCCTTGGAACTTACGAAATTGGAACCGACGAGTATGGCGGCATCCACTTTTCTCTCAAGGAGCAGCTCGAGAGCGTTTTTCTTGTCCTCAAAGCTGTAGCCGGTACAGATTAGAAGCGCGTTGTACTGAGCCGCTCTTAAAGCTTCTTCTATGTAGTAGACGGCCTTGGCAAGATATGCGTCCGAAGAATCGGCACAGAGTATGCCTATGGTCTTCATGCTGTCGAGACCCAAGCCTCTGGCAAAAGCATTGGGCTTGTAACCCATTTCGCTCATGACTGCGAGCACTTTGTCGCGGGTCTTCTCGTTAACGTTGCTGTATCCGTTAAGAACTCTTGATACCGTTGCGATGGAAACACCGGATTTCTCCGATATGTCGTAAATTGTAAGTTTATCTTTCTTGTCACTCATGCGTGCGCCTCAATCAACAAAATGTAAGCGTTTACAAAACTCACAATGATTATACCCAAAGGAGGCACAAAAAGCAAGTTGACTTTGCTGGTATCGTAGAGTATTATACGTTATGTAAGCACTTACATAAAATTGTGTTTGTTGCGGCATACTTTGCAAAAGAATGAAGAAAGAGGACAATCATGGAACAATTAAGCGCAAAATCGGTTGAAGTTAAGAAGCGCCCCATTAAGGTACTTCAGTTTGGCGAGGGCAATTTCCTTAGAGCCTTCGTTGATTATATGTTTGATATTTGCAATGAAAAGGGGCTTTTTGACGGAAGCATAGTACTTGCCAAGCCCATAGAGTTCGGTAACCTCGAGCAGTTTAAAAAGCAGGACAATATTTACACGGTTTCCCTTCGCGGCCGCGTGGACGGTGAGCCTAAGGTTATTAATCGAATAGTTACTTCCGTAGCGGATACGGTAGGCGTTTATGAAGAATACGACAGATTTATGGAGTATGCTCGCCTTGATACTTTAAGATACATCGTGTCCAATACCACCGAAGCGGGCATCGTATATGACGAAACGGATTCTTTGGACGCAAAACCTCCCAAGACCTATCCCGGTAAGCTTACAAAATTCTTATATGAAAGATTCAATGCTTTTAAGGGAGCGACCGACAAAGGCCTTGTTATCCTTCCCGTGGAACTTATCGATGACAACGGTATCGAGCTTGAAAGATGCGTCAATGAATTTATCACCCTCTGGAAATTGCCGGAGGACTTCAGAACCTGGGTTAAGGAGTCTTGCAACTTCTGTTCCACCCTTGTAGACCGTATAGTTACCGGATATCCCCGCGGACATGAAGAGGAGATTTGGCAGGAACTCGGTTACGAAGACAGACTTGTGGTGACCGCAGAGCCCTTTGCACTTTGGGTTATCGAGTCCCAAAAGGACTTAAGCGAGGAGCTTCCTTTTGTGAAAGCGGGCCTTCCCGTAATTTATACAGACAATCAGAAGCCTTACAAGCAAAGAAAGGTGCGCATTCTTAACGGCGCGCATACTTCTTTTGTGCTTGCTTCATATCTCTGCGGCAACAATATCGTAAGGGAATCCATGGAAGACAAGCTTATTCGCGACTTTATGAATGCTACGATTTTTGATGAGGTAATTCCCACGCTGACTCTTCCCAAGCAGGACCTTCTGGACTTTGCGGATGCGGTAATCGGACGATTCAACAATCCTTATGTGGATCATGCGCTTCTGTCCATTTCCCTTAACAGCGTTTCGAAGTGGAAGGCTCGTTGTATGCCGAGCTTCACCGAGTACATCAGGCTTAAGGGCGAGAATCCTAAGCATCTGACGTTTTCTTTGGCGGCGCTTATGGCGTTCTATTCATCGGAGAAGCTTGAAGGCAATGCTTTGATCGGTAACCGTAACGGCGAGGAATACAAGATTATGGACGACCTTGCGGTACTTGAGTTCTTTAAAGACAATTCCGGCAAGCCTACGGAAGAGTTCGTTAAGGCATTTCTGGCCAAAGAAAGCTTCTGGGGACAGGACTTATCGGTGCTCAGCAACACTTATAAACTTGTATGCGGATATCTTGACGATATCAGGACTCTCGGCATGAGAGCGGCTATGGAGAAAAACTTCTGATGAGCGATACTCGTAAGATTATTAAAATTCATCCTTCGGATTCGGTGGCGGTTGTGCTTGAGGCGGTTAAAAGCGGCGACTGTGTTGCTGTTGACGGCGCTTTGATTACTGCGCGGGACGACATTCCGGCGGGCCATAAGATAGCGCTTAAAGACATTTCGGCAGGCGAGTCTGTCATCAAGTACGGCGAGCCTATCGGCAAGGCTAAGGTCGACATTGCGGCCGGCAGCCATGTTCATGTACATAATCTCGCTACCCGTTTGGATGAAGAGTTTGAATACACATATGACCCTGTGGAGAGAGAAAGCCCCATGGCAGGCGTTAAAGTACGCGATACCTTTAAAGGTTACCTGCGTCATAACGGTAAGGCCGGCGTACGCAACGAAATCTGGGTAATTCCCACGGTCGGCTGCGTTAATAACGTGGCGGACAGAATCGCTGAGCTCACGCGCCCTTTCGTGCATGGGGCGGTTGAAACGGTGGTTTCTTTTCCCCATCCATACGGTTGCTCTCAGATGGGCGGTGATCAGGAGGATACGAGACAGATTCTCGCAGATTTGATTACACATCCCAATGCGGGCGGTGTGCTGGTGCTGGGACTTGGATGCGAGAACAGCAATATACCCGTACTTAAGCCTTATCTTGGGGATTTCGATGAATCGCGAGTTAAGTTTCTGGTGGCTCAGGATGTGGAAGATGAGGTGGAAGAAGGCGTTAAGATAGTACGTGAGCTTATCGATCGAGCGGCGGAAGACAAGCGTATCGAGCTTCCTGTGTCCAAGCTTACGGTGGGCCTTAAATGCGGCGGCTCCGACGGATTTTCGGGTATCACGGCCAATCCTTTGGTGGGACTGTTTTCGGACTTACTGACGGGTCACGGCGGTACTACGATTCTTACGGAAGTGCCGGAGATGTTCGGTGCTGAGACGCTTCTTATGAATCGGTGCAAGAACCGTAATCTGTTTGAGAAGACGGTTAAACTTATAAATGATTTCAAGAATTACTTTAAGAGCCATGGGCAGACTGTTTATGAGAACCCTTCTCCCGGCAACAAAGCAGGCGGAATATCGACACTTGAAGATAAGTCCCTCGGCTGTACGCAGAAGTCGGGCTCTTCGCCGGTGTGCGGAGTGCTTGGGTATGGCGAGAAGGCCTGTGAGGCGGGACTTAACCTTTTGAGTGCGCCGGGCAATGATCTTGTGGCGGCTACTGCGCTTGCGGCGAGTGGTGCGAATATTGTTCTTTTTACAACAGGACGGGGAACACCTTTCGCTTCACCGGTGCCGACGGTTAAGATATCGAGCAATACGGCGCTGTCGGAGCATAAGAGCAAATGGATTGACTTTAATGCGGGGCAGCTTCTTAGCGATGTGGCGGCGGGAGACTTAGCAGTGGAGCTTTACAATTATGTGCTTGATGTTGCGGAGGGGCGCCTTGTCAACGCCGAGAAATCGGGGTATCATGATATGGCGATATTTAAGAAGGGCGTAACGCTGTAGCATGGATGATAAGAATTTTCGCTTTTGCAGAAAGTGTCTTACAAGGGACATGATCAGCAAGGACGAGTATTTTAAAACTTTACAGGAACTGATTGCAAACATTCCGGAGGATATTAAGACGGTGCCGGAGCTTTATGAGGAGCGTCTTAAGAAATGTACGGAGTGCGAGAGACTTGCGGACGGTATGTGCGGAGCCTGCGGCTGCTATGTGGAGCTTAGGGCTGCCAAGAGCGCTAATTACTGCCCTTACAAGAAATGGTAAGAATATTTACAGACAGCAAAACAGCGGGCCGTAGACCCGCTGTTTTTATGATGGGAAAAAGAGGAGGTTATTAATGAGTTTCTTCTTTCTTTGTCTTTTTGTAAAAAATGTACATTGTGATGACTGTTACAGCGATTACAATCCAGATCCACCATACGCTCTTCATGTTTTCAACAAGGAGAGGTAAGTTAGCAAGAGGAGTAAGGTCTGCGTCGATGTCTGCTTCTGTAAGTTCGTAAGAAGTCTCTACGGGAGCTTCGGTGATTTCTTCTGCAATAACTTCGGTAACTTCAACGGGAGTTTCGGAAGCTGCAACTACGGGAGCTGCTGCGATTGCGGTAACGATATCTTCGATTGCTTCTGTAACTTCTTCAGAGATTGCAGGTACTTCTGCTACGGGAGCGGGTGCAACTACGGGAGCTGCTGCTGCGGGGGTCTCTGCGGGAACGATTTCAACAACTGCGGGCTCTGCTGCAGGAGTTTCGTTAGCTGCGGGAGCGGGAACTACTACGATGTCGAATCTGGAAAGGTCGATTGCTTCAACAACTGCCTTAGCGTTATCGTAAGTAGCCTGAAGGTTAGCCTTGTTAGCTTCTGCTGCGTCAAGGTCTGCCTTAGCATCGATAAGTGCGTTCTTCAATGTGGTAAGGCGGGTGCTTTCTGCGGATGCGTTAGCGCTTAAGGTTGCAAGTGTTGCTTCGAGAGCTTCTACTCTTGCAAGTGCTGCAGCAACGTCTGCTTTTGCCTTGTTGTAATCTTCAATCTGGTTAAGTGCTTCGATGGCTGCGGTAAGCTTGTTGTAGTCATCGTAGTTGTTTTCGTCTTCAACTCTTGCGGGATACCACTTGCCGTCTTCGCCCTGGGTAATTACTGCAAGGAAGAGGTTTCCGCTTTCGTAATCGGTTACATCGCCTGCGGATGCGTTCTTTCTAACGTAGTTGTAATACTCGGTGTGAAGGTTGCCGCTTACGTCTTTGTAAGTAACTTCGGTGTGGTTGCCACGGCCGCTGTTGTAGTTGGTGGTGCCCCAACGATATTCTTCGGTTTCGCCACCGTATACTTCGTTGCCGCTGATGTCTTTCTTGTACTGGTTGGGCTCTTTGTTAACAACCATGTCGTGACCGTACTGGTTGGTGAATACAACTGCTTCCTGAGCTTTCTTCTTGGTGCTGATGGAGCCGGTGGTTCCGAAGGTGAATTCTGCGGTTTCGGGATCAACGTCGTCTCTGTTTAAAACCATGTATTCTACGAGTTCTTTGGTGAGCTTTCTGCCGAATCTGAATAAGTATTCGTTGTCAATCTTGCCTGCGTTAGCTGCCTGATCTTCGGTCATGTTAGCTGCGGTTGCTTCAACGTTGAGACGACCGTCTTCGTCAAATACGATATTGTTCTCGCCTACGGAAAGGTAGAAGAAGTATACGAGTTCGCCGTAGTACTGTTCTTCAATCTTCTCGAGTGCGTTCTTTTTCTCTTCCTGTACTTCAATCTGCTTCTGAGCTGCTTCAAGAGTTGCTCTTGCGGTTGCGGTATCGGTGGTAGCGGTTGCAAGTTCAGCTGCTGCGGTGTCGTATGCTTCCTGTGCTGCCTGCTGAGCTGCGTCTGCTTCTGCGTATTCAGCCTGAGCTGCTTCTAAAGCGGAGATGGATTCTGCAAGCTTTTCTTCTGCTGTAGAAAGGTTTGATACTGCTTCGTCCTTAGCTGCGTATGCTACGTCCTTGTCGTCGTTAGTGTTAGCGATTCCTGCGTTGTCGCAAGCTGCTTCAGCTGCGGTGTCAAGTTCAGATGCTGCTTCTGCATAAGAATCAAGCGTGGGTGCTGTCTCTTCGGTATCGCCAAATGCGATGGGTGCAGTTTCAGCTTCCGCGCTTTCAAGCTGTGCAATGCCTTCTTCGTAGAGGGCTGTTGCTGTATTTAATTCCTCGGCGTAAGAGCCAAGTGTATTTCCGAACATTAATGAAAGGCTTAATACGGTTGCGATTGCCTTGGTTGTGATGTTTGCTACTCTGTTAAGTCTTCTCATCTTTTTTCCTCCGTGGATGGGTTAACGCTTTATTCATCTTTGCCTATTAAGACTACCGTCTAGCGGTTGTCGGTTCGCGTTGTTAAGATAATAAATCGTTAACATTTGTGAAATCCGTTTCATTTTCCCTGACACTATATATATCGGCGGGGGTGGAAGAAAGAATAGGGGGTGAGCGTATAATTATTGGTTAATTTTTCGAGATGTTTCGAAAAACGTCTAAAAACACGAAAAAATCCGGGGCGAAAAAATTGAAAAAATCATTGTATAAAAGAAGAAAGTATGATACAACAATATGGATATATCCCGTAATACAGGATACGACCGCTTTTTGCTGAATCATAGATTCAGTCAAAAAGATATGCCCGGACGGACAGGCGGGTCGAAAGCCGAATGAATGCGAGCAATCGCAATATTGATTGAGAAGGCGTAAGCCAGGCTCAAATTTTATAAGATGATAACTTTACAATCAAATCACTTGTGAAACGGTCAATAGACATCGGTAACCCCTGTAGTAATTCGGGAGCAATAAGATAACAGTACGACAATTTTGCAGGTGTAGGAGGATGCTTACGAGCGTCCGTGCACCTGCGTTTTTTTGTTGGTAGGGTTGGAGTTATGGATTTAGAAAAGCAGAAGTCGGCGCCGGTATACGAGGCGCTGGAAAGATTCAGAAAGCAGAGAGTGGTGCCCTTTGATGTGCCGGGGCATAAGAGAGGAAGGGGTAACCCGGAGCTTGTGACGCTTCTTGGTGAGAAGTGCGTAGGCTTGGATGTCAATTCAATGAAGCCCCTCGATAATCTGTGCCATCCCGTGTCGGTTATTCTGGATGCGGAGATGCTGGCGGCAGAGGCCTTTAAAGCGGCGCATGCGTATTTCATGGTGGGCGGTACCACATCGGCGGTGCAGAGTATGGTGCTTACTGCGTGCAAGGCGGGTGATAAGATTATACTTCCCCGAAACGTGCACAGAAGTGTTATCAATGCGCTGGTGTTGTGCGGCGCGGAGCCTGTGTATGTGAATCCCGAGGTGGAGGAGCATATCGGAATCGCCCTCGGTATGGAGATTTCCAAGGTCAAAGAAGCAATCGAGAAACATCCCGAAGCCAAGGCCATTCTTGTAAACAATCCTACTTATTACGGAATATGTTCGGACCTTCGCTCTATCGTTAAGCTTGCTCACGAGCATAACATGATGGTGCTTGTGGACGAGGCGCACGGAACACATCTTTATTTTAATGAGAACCTTCCGGTGTGTGCCATGGAGGCAGGAGCCGATATGGCGGCGGTAAGTATGCACAAGTCGGGAGGAAGCTTGACACAGAGTTCCCTTCTTTTGCTGGGTGAGAACGTTAATACACGATACGTGGAGCAGATTATTAACCTCACGCAGACTACAAGCGCGAGCTACCTTCTTTTGTCGAGTCTGGATATATCGAGGCGTAATCTGGCGCTTCGCGGGCGCGAGTCATTCGAGAAGGTTAAGAATATGGCGGAGTATGCAAGGTCCGAGATTAATTCAATCGGCGGCTACTACGCGTACGGTAAGGAGCTTGTGAACGGCAGCAGTATTTATGACTACGATGTAACGAAGCTTTCCGTATATACAAGGGATATCGGTCTTACGGGCATTGAGGTCTACGATTTGCTGCGTGATGAGTACGATATTCAGATAGAGTTCGGCGATATCGGCAACATCCTTGCGTACATTTCGATTGGTGACCGTATGCAGGATATCGAGAGACTTGTGGGTGCGCTTGAGGATATTAAGCGTTTGTACTCGAAGCCCACGTCCAAGCTTCACAATGCCGAGTATATCGCGCCTATCGTGGCAGCTACGCCCCAGAAAGCCTTCTATTCGGACAAAGAACTCGTGCCGATAAGGGAGACCGTCGGTCGCATCTGCGGTGAGTTTGTGATGTGTTATCCGCCGGGTATACCGATTCTTGCACCGGGTGAGATGATTACCGAAGAGATTATAGATTATACCCTCTATGCCAAAGAAAAGGGCTGCTCAATGCAGGGTCCCGAGGACGGAAGCTTAGAGAAGTTAAATGTACTTAAGTAGTGTTTGGTTGATTTGGGAAGGAAATGGAAGCGATGGAGTTTTGGTTTTCCGAGATGCACACGGACAATGTAAAGATGTCGATTCGTGTGGACAGGCAGCTTTTCAGCGGTACAAGCGATTTTCAGAAGATTGATGTTTTTGATTCGGCGGAGTTCGGAAGATTCCTTACGTCGGACGGAAGCGTTATTTTCTCTGAGAAAGACGAATTTACTTATGATGAAATGATAGTTCATGTGCCCATGGCGGTGCACCCTCACGTGCGCAAGGTTCTTGTAATCGGCGGCGGTGACGGCGGTGTGGCAAGAGAGCTTAGTTACTATGATGAAATAGAAGAAATCGATGTGGTGGAGCCCGACGAAATGTTCGTAAGCGTATGTCGCGAGTTCTTTCCGGATAACGCCTGCGGTCTCGATGACCCGCGCGTAAGGCTTCATAACCGTGACGGACTTAGGTTCTTGCGCGGTAAGACCGATGAGTACGATTTGATTATCAACGATTCCACGGACCCCTTGGGCCATACGGCAGGTTTATTTACGAAGGAGTTCTACGGCTCGTGTTACAAAGCACTTAAAGATGACGGAATTATGGTATATCAGCACGGAAGTCCTTTTTTTGACGAAGACGAAGAGACCTGTCGCGCGATGCACAAGAAAGCGTTTAAGAGCTTCCCTGTAAGCCGTGTATATCAGGCGCATATTCCTACGTGCCCGTCCGGCTACTGGCTGTTCGGATTTGCAAGTAAGAAGTACCATCCGATTAAAGATTTGGATGCGAAGCGCTGGAACGAGCGTGGCATTAAGACGTGGTATTACACGACGAATTTGCATATGGGAGCGTTTATGCTGCCTAAGTATGTGGAAGATTTGTTAAGAGAAGAAGAATCTAAGAAGTGAATTAAGTTATGGAGGATACAGAATTATGAAGTTAATGGTTATCGGATGTGGCGGTGTTGCTACCGTTGCAATTTACAAATGTTGTGAGAATCCTTTGTTTACGGAGATTTTGCTTGCAAGCAGAACCGTATCCAAGTGCGATGCTTTGGCTGAGAAGTTAAGAGACAAGACTCAGGCCAAGATTACGACCGCTACGGTCAATGCAGATTCCAAGGAATCTCTGGTAGCTCTTATGAAGGAGTTTAAGCCTCATACAGTGCTTAATGTGGCGCTTCCTTATCAGGACTTAACAATTATGGATGCTTGCCTTGAGGCCGGTGCCAATTATGTGGATACAGCCAATTACGAGGCCGAGGATACAGACGATCCCGAGTGGCGCGCTATTTATGAGAAGCGTTGTAAGGAGAAAGGCTTCACCGCGTACTTTGATTACAGCTGGCAGTGGGCTTATGACGAGAAGTTTAAGAAGGCAGGACTTACCGCTCTTCTCGGAACCGGTTTCGATCCCGGAGTAACTCAGGTGTACTCGGCTTATGCGCTCAAGCATTATTTTGATGAAATTCATTATATAGATATTCTTGATTGCAACGGCGGTGACCATGGTTATCCTTTTGCGACTAACTTCAATCCCGAGATTAACCTTCGTGAGGTTTCCGCGAACGGTTCTTACTGGGAAGACGGCCACTGGGTAGAGACCAAGCCTATGGAAATTAAGAGAGTGTACGATTTTGACCAGGTGGGTCAGAAGGATATGTACCTTCTTCACCATGAGGAGATTGAGTCCCTTGCGAAGAACATCCCCAAAATTAAGAGAATTCGTTTCTTTATGACTTTCGGCCAGAGCTACTTAACTCACATGAAGTGTCTTGAAAATGTGGGTATGCTCGGCACAACACCTGTTGACTTTGAAGGTCAAAAGATAGTTCCCATCAAGTTCTTAAAGGCATTATTGCCCGATCCTGCGTCTCTCGGTCCCAGAACCGTAGGTAAGACCAACATCGGATGCATCTTCACCGGTGTTAAGGACGGAGTTGAGAAGACTATCTATATTTATAACGTCTGCGACCATCAGGAAGCGTTCAAAGAAACCGGCGCGCAGGCTATCAGCTACACCACAGGCGTTCCTGCTATGATCGGAACTGCTATGGTAGCAAGCGGAACATGGAACAAGGCCGGCGTATTTAATGTGGAAGAGTTCGATCCCGACCCTTATATGGAGGCACTTAATAAGTATGGTTTGCCTTGGGTTGTGGATGAGAATCCTGTTAAAGTAGACTAACGCTTGCCGGGCTCGCGTTTTATTGGAGATTTGTAGTGGTTAATTTTCCTGTTTTTGAAAAGATTAAAACACCTGCATATGTGGTTGACGAGGCTAAGCTCGTTAAGAACCTCGAGATTCTTAAATCGGTCAAGGAAGCTGCGGGCTGCAAGATTTTGCTTGCGCAGAAGGCCTTCTCGATGTTTTCTTTGTACCCTGTGATTGAGAAGTACCTTGACGGTACGACTGCCAGCGGGCTTTTCGAGGCTAAGCTGGGTCGCGAAGAGTTTAAGGGCGAGGTGCATGTTTTTTCGCCGGCTTATAAGCCTTCGGAGATTGATGAGATTGTGGCGGTGTCGGACCATATTGTGTTTAACTCCGTAGCTGAAGTGATGCGCTATAAAGACAAGTGTGTCGGTAAGAGTATCGGACTTCGTGTAAATCCTGAGTGCTCTACACAGGAGACGGCTATTTACGACCCCTGCGCGGCAGGTTCAAGGCTTGGTGCAACTTTGGCCAATTTTGACCCGGCGGTGCTTGAGTATGTCGATGGGCTTCATTTTCATACCTTGTGTGAGCAGGGTTCGGATGCGCTTGAAGTTACCATGAAGGCTTTTGAGGAAAAGTTCGGGCAGTATATAAAGGGCTTAAAGTGGGTGAATTTCGGCGGCGGCCATCATATTACGAGAGATGATTACGACAGAGATTTGCTTGTTAAGCTGGTGCGCGAGTTTAAGGAACGTTACGGTGTGGAAGTGTATCTTGAGCCGGGCGAGGCTATTGCTTTGAACGCGGGATACCTTGTGACATGCGTGTTGGATATTGTTCATAACGGTATAGATGTGGCTATTCTAGACGCTTCAGCGGCTTGCCATATGCCTGACGTGCTTGAGATGCCTTACAGACCTCCGCTTTGTGCTTCGGGTAAGAAGGGTGAGAAGGCTTATGATTACAGGCTTTCTTCGTGTACTTGCCTGGCGGGAGATGTGATTGGAGATTATTCTTTTGACAAGCCCTTGGAAGTAGGGGATACGCTGGTGTTCGAGGACATGGCGATTTACTCGATGGTTAAGAACAATACCTTTAACGGTATGGGATTGCCGGATATTTCGGTGATTGACTCGAATGGTCAGTATAAAGTTATAAAGAGTTTTGGATATAATGATTTTAAGGAGAGGCTTTCATGAGGATAGATTCAAAGCCTAAGAAGGACGGCTTCAGGATGCCGGCTGAGTTCGAGCCTCATGATGCCACGATAATGATATTCCCGGAGCGTCCCGGTTCATGGCCGCATGGTGCTAAGCCCGCGCAGAAGGTGTTTGCTTCGATTATCAGAAAGATAGCGGAGTGCGAGACTGTGTATGTTGTGGTAAGCGACAATACTGAGTCTGTGGCGCGCGATATGCTCGGTGACTTAGTGGCTGTTCGGTTTGTAAAGATTCCTACCGATGATGCATGGGCGCGGGATACGGCACCTACTTTTGTTAAGAATGCCGACGGTGTCGTGCGTGGTATAAACTGGCGCTTTAATGCCTGGGGCGGTGAAGTGGACGGTTTGTATGCGCACTGGGAGCGTGACGATGCTCTGGCTGTAGCATTTTGCGATGCGGTCGGTTATGATTATTATGATGCCGGCGATTTCGTACTGGAAGGTGGTTCCGTGCACTCTAACGGTGCGGGGACTTTGATGGTTACGGAGAGCTGCCTGTTAAGTAAGGGGCGCAATCCGGCGCTTACGAAGGCTCAGATTGAAGAACGTCTGAAGACTTTTCTCGGTGCTGAGCGCGTAATCTGGCTTCCCCGTGGAATTTATAACGATGAGACCAATGAGCACGTTGATAATGTGTGCGCTTTTATAGATGTCGATGAAGTAGTGCTTGCGTGGACCGACGATGAGAACGACCCGCAGTATGAGATGTCGCTTGGATGTCTTAAGGTGCTTGAGGCAGCAGGAATGAAGGTTCACAAACTTCCGATTCCTTCGGTGCCCGTGACGGTAACGCCTGAGGATTTGGAGGGATACATCTTCGAGGAAGGTGAAGACGTGCGTGAAGTCGGAGAGAGATTGGCTGCGAGTTATGTCAACTTCTATTTTTGCAACGATTATGTTCTTTTGCCGCAATTCGGCGGAGTTAACGCTGAGAGCGATAAGAGAGCAGTAGATATCATGACTAAGTTATGTAAACAAAGAACAGTGGTGCCCGTGCCCGCAAGAGATATTATTGTGGGTGGGGGAAATATACATTGTGTGACGCAGCAGGTATAAGGAATCATGAACCTGTATTGTAGGTTTATGATGGCGGGCATTAGCACTAAAATGGCCGCCACGCGGAGAGTTCCGCAATCCGGTTGGTACTTCACAAATGGATTGGTACCTTGTTAAATAAGGAGTTCGGTTATGAGAATGGTTAAAGTCAGTGCAATTCAGATGAATTGTACCCGCGATGTGAAAGAGAATATAGAGCACGCAGATAAGCTTGTGAGAGAAGCGGCGGCGAAGGGTGCGAATGTCATTCTTTTGCCGGAACTGTTCGAAAGACAGTATTTCTGTCAGGAGCGAGTGTACGAATATTATGAGTTCGCCAAGTCTACGGAGGAGAATGATGCGGTCATTCATTTCAAGGCTGTGGCGGCTGAACTTGGTGCGGTGATTATCGTAAGTTTCTATGAACGCGCGGAATATGTGCTTTACAACAGCTGCGCGGTGATTGATGCGGACGGTGCGGTGCTTGGAGTGTATCGTAAGACGCATATTCCGGACGATCATTTTTATCAGGAGAAGTTCTATTTTACGCCCGGCAACACAGGGTTTAAGGTGTGGGATACCCGCTTTGGCAAGATTGGCGTGGGCATCTGCTGGGACCAGTGGTTCCCAGAGACGGCAAGAAGTCTTGCGGTTAATGGCGCGGAACTTATTTTCTATCCCACGGCCATCGGCTCCGAGCCTATTCTTGAGAGCGACAGCGCAGGTCACTGGCGTCGTACCATGCAGGGTCACGCAGCCGCTAATTTGATGCCTGTAATCGCTGCCAACCGTTACGGCTTAGAGTCTGTTGAGCCTTCAGAGGCCAATGGAGGACAGAAATCGTCACTTATCTTTTACGGCTCATCTTTCATAGCAGATGGAACAGGTGATATAGTAGAGTCAGCGGGACGCGAAGGTGACACGGTACTGGTGCACGAGTTCGACCTTGATGAACTCCTTGAAGCACGCTTATCCTGGGGAATTTTCAGAGACCGTCGCCCGGACTGCTATGGTGACATCACCAAGTGAGACAGTTGTGTCTCATTTGATATTTAGGACTTTTGGACGTTTTGTGTCCTTTAATGAGACGTGTTCTTTTTCCATAATGAGGGTGTAACGAAAACCACTCACAAAGGAGAAACATCATGAAAAAGAACATCGTATTAATCATCAGCGGAACAATTTTAGTATTGGGAATTGTACTTCTTATCTTAGTAGAAGTTACGCACACACTTTCTTTACCCATTTGGTGCTATACAGGTTGCTTTGCAATCTCTTGCCTTCTATCAAGTTTTCATTGGAACCGAGTAAGAAAGAACAAAGAGGCATAGCATCCGGTCGGTAATTCATCTAAGGAGAACGGCATGGATCAATCCAAAATCGGTAACTATCTTAAAGAACTTCGTAAGTCTAAAGGTTTAACGCAGGAGGAACTCTCCGAGAAACTCGGTGTGTCGCGTCGCAGCGTCTCCAGATGGGAGACCGGCTCGAACCTTCCCGACCTTGACATATTGATAGAACTTTCCGATTTCTATGACGTCGACCTTAGGGACATGCTCACCGGTAACGCGGAGGAGGAACCTATGGATAGAGAAATCAAAGAAACCGCACTGGCGGTTGCCGAGTACAGCAACGAAGAGAAACTTAAAGTTACGAGGCGCTTCCACTATTTGTACCTGGTAGCCTGCATCGTATTCGCGATATACCTTGCGACTATTTTCATCGACTCACTTGCCGCCTATGAAGGCGTCTTCTGGTACGACTTCCTTCAGGGCATGACCCTAGGCATATCCTTCGGCATGCTTATCGTCGGCTTCATCTTCACCGGCGTGGGCGCGTATAAGCTGCGCGAAGCGAAGCTGCGCATGGTTAAGAAACTCACGGGGAAGAAATAACGTGACCGAGCCCGGTACCACAACGAGCCGAAAATCTTCAAAAAGCCCTGATTGTCTAAATCAGGCGGTAATCGTCGATTTTAGACATCAATAACAGAACATGGAAATTGCAGTAATGACTAGAAATAGAGCAAACGCTTCTTTCTAGTCATTGTTTTTTGTGACGAACCAACGAATTGCCTCGTGACGACGCGTTTGTAAAAAGAAAAGATATCTAATTAATCACGAAAAGCAACATTTTAAACATCACACTCAACTTTGCTGTTATCATATGATGTCTAATTAATTATGAAATCATCAAAAATAACCATAGCAACTTTTTTGCTGATGCAAAAAGGATGACCAATATGGTTGAAATCGGCCGGAATTAGACAACAAGGAAAGTATTATGGACAAGAGCAAGCTCATTTTTGCAAAAGAACAAGTAAATCTCCCTTGCGATTGCGCCACTGACGCGCTACCGTATGTCCTGCGGTGAGAGCCACGACTTTTGCATCGTCGAAAGGTCTGAAAATCAGGCCTTCGCGCTCAGACTCAGCCCCATAAACCATACTTCCGCCCGCAAGTAACTCATGAGGACACAAGAAATCATCCTCCTCGGGTGCATCGAATGACAGCAAAATAAACCCGCCCGGCTTAACAATGCGAAGCATCTCAGCCAAAGCACGCTTGGCATCATCCTCCGTCAAGTGATCGAAGACAGCATAAGCTGTCGCTGCATCGAAAGTCTCATCATCATAGCCGATATCGGTTATAGAAGCCACCTGCACCGAGACATCGCCGTATCCATAACGGGCGAGACCTGCACGCGTTAACTCCACAGCCTTAGGCGACACATCAAACGCCGCCACATCGAACCCATTAGAGGCAAAAGCAAGCGTATGCGCACCGAACCCACACGCAGCATCGCATATAGTCCTAACACCCTGCGCCTTAAAATACTCTATCTCTTCGCTGCCGGCGTGATTCCAGTCTTCAAGCCACTTTTCAAGCGCTTCGGCATCCTCCTCATTCCAGCAACGCTCCCAATATTCGGAATAATCAATATCAGCTTTCATATTTCATGCCCCCAAGACAATCTCTTCAACAAGAACTATACCATTATATTGCGACAGAAGAAAGCAGTTCACCACAACAAAAGGGCCATCCCAACCGGGATGACCCAAACTTTTTGTGGAAGGATCGAAGCGATTACATAACCACTTCTACCTTATAATTCTTCTTGCCTTCTACGAAAGGAATTACGGTTCCTTCAACTTCCTGACCGTCTACGATAAGCTTCTTAACGCCCTTCTGAGAACCGTTTGTCTTAACGGAAATCTCGTAGGAAGCGCCGCGGAACTTACGGGTAACCTTGAAGTCGCCGAAGTCGGAAGGTACGCAAGGGTCTACGGAAAGTCCCTTGTGAGTAGGATATACGCCGAGGATGTACTGTGAGATGTTTACAAATGTCCAGGCAGCGGTACCTGTAAGCCAGGAGTTCTTGCCTTCGCCGGGGATGTAAGCATCGTTACCTGCTACCATCTGGCAGTATACGTAAGGCTCGGTCTTGTGAATCTCGGAAATCTCTTCGGTGTAAGCGGGACAGGTCTTCTTGTAAATTTCGAATGCTCTGTCGCCACGGCCGATAACTGTCTCTGCGATGGATACCCAAGGGTTGTTGTGGCAGAAGATTCCGGCATTCTCCTTGTATCCCGGAGGATATGAGGAAATTTCACCAAGCTCTAAGTGGTAAACTGTGTAAGCGGGCTGTAAAATCATTACGCCGTACTTGCAGTCAAGATACTTCTTAACTGAATCGAGTGCCTTCTCGGCAAGTCCTTCCTTGACACCAATGCCGGCCAAAGAACAGAAACCGTTACTCTCGATGAAAATCTTACCTTCTTCACATTCCTTGGAACCAATCTTGTTAGAATAAGCATCATAAGCTCTTACGAACCAGTCGCCGTCCCAACCTGCTTCAAGGACTGTATCATACATAATCTTAACTTCCTTGCGGGCACGCTCTGCCTCAGCGGTATCGCCAAGAAGCTCTGCAAGCTGAGCGTACTCTTCACCGTACTTAACAAACATACCTGCGATGAATACGGACTCTGCAACGGGGCCTTCCGAAGGACCGAAGCACTGGAAGGATTCACCGGGATGCTCTGAGAAGCAGTTAAGGTTAAGGCAGTCATTCCAGTCTGCACGACCGATAAGAGGAAGCTTGTGAGGTCCCTTGTTATTAACGGTAAAGTCAAAAGAACGCTTTAAGTGCTCCATCAAAGTGGTGGCAACGGACATATCGTTGTCGTAAGGTACGATTTCTTTTAATATAGATACGTCACCTGTCTCGCGAACATATGCGGAAGTACCTGCGATGAGCCACAACGGATCGTCGTTGAAGCCTGAACCGATGTCGGAGTTACCGCGCTTGGTAAGAGGCTGGTACTGGTGATATGCGGAACCGTTCTCAAATTGAGTGGAAGCGATATCGATGATACGCTCACGCGCACGCTCGGGAATGAGGTGTACGAAACCGAGAAGGTCCTGGTTGGAATCTCTGAAGCCCATACCGCGGCCGATACCGGACTCGTAGTAAGAAGCGGAACGTGACATGTTGAAGGTAACCATACACTGGTACTGGTTCCAGATGTTAACCATACGGTTAACCTTGTCGTTGGAGCTTTCGAGTGTATAAATAGACAACAAATTGTCCCAATATGTCTTTAATTTAGCAAAAGCCTTGTCAACATCGGCATCTGTCTGATATTTTGTAATAAGAGCCTTGGCGGGCTTCTTGTTGACTACATTCTTGGATTCCCACTTATCATTGTCGGGATTCTCACAATATCCGAGCAAGAATACATAGGACTTGGTCTCACCGGGTTCAAGCTTCACAGAGATTTCGTGAACCGCAACGGGTGACCAGCCGTGAGCGATAGAGCCTGTGCAGGCGCCCTTTTCGAATACTACTTCGGGATCGTGGTTGTCACGATATGCGCCGAGGAAGTTTTCTCTCTGAGTATCGAAACCGTCAATCTTGGTATTAACGGTGAAGATTGCGTAGTGATTACGACGCTCTCTGTACTCGGTCTTGTGATAAATGGTGGAATCGATAACTTCTACCTCACCGGTAGAGAAGTTACGCTGGAAGTTCTGCATATCGTCAGCAGCATTCCAGAGACACCACTCAACATAAGAGAAGAGCTTAAGTTCCTTAACGGAATCTGTGTTGTTGGTAAGCTTAAGCTGATTGATTTCACATGTATCATCGGTAGGGACAAAAGCAAGAACGGAAGCGCTCACACCATTCTTGGAGGAGTTCCACTTGCTGTATCCGATACCGTGACGGCACTCGTAAGAATCAAGATCGGTCTTGGTAGGCATCCAGCCGGGATTCCATACGGTGTTACCATCCTTGATATAATAGTACTTACCGTTGGAGTCTCCGGGTACGTTGTTGTAACGGAAACGGGTAAGTCTTAATAACTTTGCATCCTTATAGAAACTGTAACCTCCCGCAGTATTCGAAATAAGGGAAAAGAAATCGTTCGTGCCAAGGTAGTTAATCCAAGGCAGAGGTGTCTTGGGGGTAGTGATGACGTATTCTTTGGCGGCGTCATCGAAGTAACCAAACTTCATATCTGTCTCCTTTTGCTTGATTTACGTTAAAGTAAACGATTAAGTAAAAACGGGTAAAAGATTAACGGAAACTAAGCCGTTTTCTATATATTATAAAAAAATACACATAAAATCAATAGAAAATTCCATGTTGAATTTTTAAATAAATAATATTATACTAAAATTGCGAAAACGATTAAGGAAGACTTTAGACGCGTTTTTTGAGGGTGTGCGACTTTCTTTTCCTTAGTCAGACGGAGGATTTATGGTATCCATGAAGGATATTGCGACGAAATGCAATGTTTCTGTCGCAACTGTGAGCAAGGCACTCAACGATCGCAACGATGTTGGTGAAGAGACACGCGAATACATCAAAAAGACGGCCAAGGAAATGGGCTACTCCCCGAATTCCCTTGCAAGAGCCTTAAGAACCAACCGTTCTTACAACATAGGCGTTCTTTTTGTAGATGAAGGTCGAAGCGGACTTACCCATGATTATTTCGCCAATGTGCTTGACAGCTTCAAGGCAGTGGTAGAGGATCACGGTTACGATCTTACCTTCATTAACTGCTCCAAGAAACGCGAGCCCAGGCTTTCATATCTTGAGCACAGCCGATACAGAGGCTATGACGGCGTAGTTATTGCCTGTATCGATTTCTCGGACCCCGAAGTTATCGAGCTTGCCAATTCGGATATTCCTCTCGTTACAATCGACTATATGTTTAACAATCATTCCGGCGTTGTTTCCAATAACTATGCGGGCATGATGGAGTTAGTAAGATATATCGTCTCCAAGGGACATCGCAAGATTGCTTACGTATGCGGTGAAGACACAGCGGTTACAAGAAACCGTCTGGCAGCTTTTTACAAAGTCCTTGAGGAGAACAACATAGAGATTCCCGACGACTACGTAATGCACGGCGCATACCGTAGCATCAACCGTACCGAGAAGTTTACGGACGCGCTTCTCGATCGTCCCAACAGACCTACCTGTATCCTTTACAGTGACGACTACTCGGCTATGGGCGGCATCAACTCAGTTCGCCGTCACGGTTTAAGCGTTCCCGAGGACATCTCAATCGCCGGCTACGACGGCATCACCTTAGCTGCCAAGCTACAGCCCTCGCTTACCACCATCAAGCAGGACACTCAGGCAATCGGTGAGCACGCCGCCATCAAGCTTCTTAATCTTATAGAGCACCCGAGGACCGAGGCGCTCGAGCAGATAGTAGTAGACGGTACCCTGGTACCGGGCAAGTCTGTGGCAGAGATTAACAAGTAAAGCGGAACGCTCCGCATGGATTTAGAAGCAAATCCATGATTACTAATGAAATTTTTCTTTTTCATACTCTTTTCTCATTTATGAAAATGGGCAAGTCTCTAGGGACTTGCTCCTTTTCTTTTGTCATGATTTTAAACTATATTTATCCCAATATGAAAAAAAGTAAAAATTGGGATAAAAAATGTGAATTATGTAAACCTAATTAGGGGAGTTTATCCCAATATGAAAAAAACGAAGAATTGGGATAAGAAAAGGCTGAAAACTTATCCCAATTTGGTAATTTTTTGATATTGGGATAATAGGTTGACATAACGCCACTGAAACGGTACTGATTTTATCCCAATTAGGTATTTTTTTTGTATTGGGATAAATTGGGGGGCAAAAGCATGAATGTAAAGGACAAATCCATGATTCCTTATAGTACCAAGGTACTAATTATGCAACCTGCACAATAAATCAATTGGTACTTTGGTACTATTTCATGTTGCAAAATTGGTACCAAGGTACTAATATAGAATCATCGATAAAGCCAAGTTCTCCACTTGGACTTAATCAATACCCTATTTAACAGGTATTATACTCCCCTCAGGAAAAAGCATCGCAGGGCGCGGTGCTTTTTCTACTTTAAGGAAAGCATGGGCATACTGTCCATGCTTTCCGGTTATCTGATTCCTTGACATAATATTTCTGCTAATCTATTATTTCCTTATGAGAAAATTTGAGCTGATTGCTCCCTGCCACTTTGGGCTGGAGAGCGTATTAAAAAGAGAAATAACGGATCTCGGATACGATGTATCGGAGGTTTTGGACGGAAGAGTTACGTTTATCGGCGACGATGAGGCTATTGCGAGAGCCAATATCGGGCTTAGGACCGCGGAACGTGTTCTTATTAAGGTAGGTTCTTTTACCGCGACTACTTATGAGGAGCTTTTCGAGGGTACTAAGGCGCTGGATTGGGAGTCCTATATTCCGGTGGACGGACGATTCAATGTTGTTAAGGCTGCTTCTATCAAAAGTAAGCTGTTCTCACCTTCAGACATTCAGTCTATTATGAAGAAAGCGATGGTGGAGAGGCTTAAGGCGGTTTACAACATCAGCTGGTTTGAGGAAAGCGGCGACGATTATCCGGTAAGAGTTACTCTTATGAAGGATGAGGTGACCGTGGGACTTGATACTACGGGTGTGAGTCTTCATAAGAGAGGATACAGAAAGCTTGTGTCCAAGGCTCCCATTGCAGAGAATCTTGCGGCGGCGCTTTTGGACCTTACGCCTTGGAATAAGGATAGAATCCTTGTGGATCCTTTCTGCGGTTCGGGAACATTTCCTATTGAAGCGGCGATGAAGGCGGCCAATATGGCACCCGGCATGAACAGAGAGTTCACGGCGATGGACTGGCAGGGAATCGTGGCACCTCAGATTTGGAAGGATGCTTTTGATGAGGCGCGTGACCTTGTGGATTTAAATATAGAAACGGATATTCAGGGCTATGACCTTGACAGAGAAATGGTGGAGGCTGCCAGAGCCAATGCCAAGCTTGCGGGAGTCGAGAAGCTTATTCACTTCCAGCAGCGCGATGTCAAGGACTTAAGTCATGCCAAAAAATACGGGTTCATCATTACCAATCCCCCTTACGGTGAGCGACTTGAAGAGAAGGCGGCGCTTCCCAAGCTTTATGCGACGCTCGGCGACCGTTTTAAGAATCTTGAGGACTGGTCGATGTACATCATTACCGCGTATGACGGCGTTGAGGCGGCTATTAATAGGAAGGCCGATAAGAACCGTAAGATTTACAACGGAATGATGAAGACCTATTTCTATTCCTTCATGGGCAAGAAGCCCGGAAAGAAGTAAAGTTTGAACGAAAAGTGGAGAGACAGAGGCAACTTAATAAAGGCTTCTTTGATACTTACCATCATCGCAAGCGTGCTTTCTTTTTCCGTGATGATTGCTTATGCGTCTCAGAAGACCATTATCGTCAGCGAGGAGTCGGAGGAAAAAGAAACCTACTTGTACGGCTACGACAACCTCGAATGGGCGATAGATACCAAGAACTTATCGGAAGAGAAGGCTGCGGCTTTGAAGGTATTTGTGCCTTCGGATACGCCTATGTCGGACATTTCCATGAGTGTGAGATATGACAAAAAGACTGTAAGTGTCCGTTTAAAGGATACGCGAGAGTCATACTTTCTTTCGGACCCGCCCAGAGGCAATTACAAGCATGTTGATGTGGCGAGAGGAATCTTTGACGGCAAGGATACTACGATAGTTTTCGAGCTTGATGAAGCTTGCACGTGTGAAATGGAGCGAAAAGGACGCGCGCTGGAGTTGATATTCACGCCTGTTTCGGAGATAGAGCGTCCCATTGTTATGATAGATCCCGGTCACGGCGGAGCGCAGAGCGGTACCAGGGTAGGCGATATTGTGGAAAAGAATATAACGCTTTCTTTGGCCGAGAAGGTGCGTGCGCTGGCGGAGGGCAAGGGCTTTACGGTGCTGCTTACCAGAGAAGACGACGAGGCGCTTACGACTGAGGAACGTATCAAGGCGATTAAGGCGGTATCGGCGGATTATTTCGTGGGCATACATTTGTCGACGGATGTTGATGATGTGAAGAAGTTCGGAATGTCTGCATCGTATAACTCGCTTTATTATCACAACGGGCTTGAGAACGCGGAGTTCGCGGATATGATACTTAAGTCGGCAGCAGTTTCGGCGAGCAACAAGGCTCTCGGAATCAACGAAGCGGGAGACGAGGAAGCGGTGCTTAAAGTACTTGATATGCCCGCTATGTATCTGTATGCGGGTTTTCTTTCCAATACAGATGAAGCAAGGCTTTTGAACAATTCGGAATACTTAAATAAGATAGCGCAGGGCATCGTGGATGCTCTTGAGACTGCGGTCGGAAGCTACACAAAATGAGACGGTCGCGAAGGAGATATACTAAGAAAATGAACGTAATATTTGCAACAGGCAACAAGGACAAAATGTCGGAGATTCGCGAGATTCTCGACGGTATGCACGTAATTGACACTGTGCAGTCGATGAAGGAAGCCGGAGTCGACATAGATATAGAAGAAAATGGTACGACATTTGAAGAGAATGCAATGATCAAAGCCCGTGCGGTATACGATGCGGCAGTGGCTAAGGGCATGAAGGATGTACTGGTGCTTGCCGATGACTCGGGACTTTGCGTGGAAGCTTTAAACGGCGAGCCCGGCATTTATTCCGCAAGATATATGGGCAAGGACACTTCCTATAGGATAAAGAACGCTAACCTTATCGAGCGTGTAAATAAAGAAGGAAACGGTAACCGCAACGCTCAGTTCGTATGCTGCATCGCCGCAGTGTTCCCCGACGGAACCGGCAAGGTGGTACGCGGCACTGTAGACGGTGAGATAGCGGACAAAGAATACGGAGAGAACGGCTTTGGTTTCGACCCGATTTTCTATGTACCGAGACTCGGATGCACCACAGCTCAGCTTAAGCCCGAAGAGAAGCACGCCATCAGTCACAGAGGCAACGCTCTCAGAATGATGAGGAAAGTGATAGCAGAGTATGAAAGCCCTGATTGTAAGTGATACTCACGGATATGACAAAAACTTCTATGAAGTAATAGAAAAGGTCGGCCCCGTAGATATGGTGATTCACGCGGGAGACCTGTCCGGAAGCGAGAGAGACTTCAGAAGAGAGCTTAACTGCGCGCTTATGATGGTCACGGGTAACAACGACTGGGGCTCGATGCTTAAGCAGGAAGAACTTTTTGAATTCGACGGTCATACCATATTGCTTACGCACGGTCACAGGGACGGGGTTTATTACGGAACCGACAGACTCATCTATAAAGCTTCGGAGAAGGGTGCCGACATTGTGATTTATGGTCACACACATGTGCCTGCGATTGAGTACGACGAGGAATTGGGTATCTGGGCAGTGAACCCGGGAAGCCTGTCTTTACCGCGTCAGAACGGGCATCAGGCAAGCT
The DNA here is from genome assembly GCA_017553505.1 of Lachnospiraceae bacterium. GTDB lineage: Bacteria > Bacillota > Clostridia > Lachnospirales > Lachnospiraceae > UBA1258. The sequence goes on along the minus strand of JAFZLD010000004.1, from coordinate 449 downwards.
ATTTAATCATGGAAACAGACGCTTCCTCGGAAGTTCATTTTACCGTAAATTATTTGTAAAAGTTTTTGTTGACATATGAAAAACCCTATTATATAATCTTTCTTGCGTCACAAGGGCGCGGTCCTATTACGGGGTGTGGCTCAGCTTGGCTAGAGCGCCTGGTTTGGGACCAGGAGGTCGCAGGTTCGAATCCTGTCACCCCGAGCCTAGACACGCGGGTGTAGTTCAATGGTAGAACACCAGCCTTCCAAGCTGGATACGTGGGTTCGATTCCCATCACCCGCTCTTTCCACGTCTTCGACGTGGAAAATTGAATATTTTCAGAATCGTAATCTGTGTCCGTAGCTCAGCTGGATAGAGCAACGGCCTTCTAAGCCGTGGGTCGGGGGTTCGAATCCCTTCGGGCACGTTCTGGATTAACCAGAGCATGGTGGCTATAGCGCAGTTGG
>JAFZLD010000003.1 GCA_017553505.1 Lachnospiraceae bacterium | reverse complement strand
GATGTTGTTGTTAGAGTAGCTTACCATCTGAGTAGCCATATCTGTATCACGGATAGCAGATTCAGCACTTGTGGTGTTCTCTACAACGTTGTCAAGGTTGTTGATAGTGTGATCAAGTCTGTTCTGAACTGCACCGAGAGCTGAACGCTGTTCGGATACCTTCTGGATTGCAGCCTTGATGGTGTCGATAGCCTTTGTTGCCTTGCTATCGTCAGCGCCGTTCACTTCAAGTCCGTTAATGCCAAGACCTCTTGCGGATAAGTTCTCGATTGTAAGACCAATCTTGTTATCCTTAGTAGAGTCAGCACCTACATGGAGACTCATATCAAGGCCCTTGTTAAGATCTGCGAATGCAGAAACTTTAGCAACGAGCGTTGTACCTTCAAGGTCAACACTTGCATTCTTAACGTCTGCAGTGTTCTCTCTCTTAATAAGTTCGCCAAGCTTACTCATATCGGTAGCATAGAACTTATTTGTGGTGCCGCTGTTCTTGTTAAGATCAGCTACGATATCCTGTAAAGATTTAGCATCGGCATTTGTTCCCTTTGTGAAAGAATCAACATAGTGAAATTCCTTGCCACCTAACTCAATCTTCTTAGTAGTATACTGACCTGTTGCTGCTGCAGTTACAGAATCGCCATCATCGCCGGTAATCTTCTCAACGCCATCACCTGCAAGAAGACCTGCTTCAGAAAGTCCATCAACTGTGCCGGCCTTAACATAGGTAAGCTTACCGGGTTCGGTTCCGTTGGTACCCTTTAACAAATAAGTCTCGTTGAACTTGGTTGTTGTGGATACACGATCGATTTCTGTTACAAGCTGGTTAACTTCTGCCTGGATGTAATCACGGTCATCCTGAGAATTGGTTCCGTTAGCTGCCTTAACTGCAAGCTCGTTCATTCTCTGAAGCATATCGTGTACTTCTGTGAGTGCACCTTCTGCTGTCTGTACTGCTGAAATACCGTCCTGAGCGTTAGCTGAAGCCTGTGTAAGACCTCTGATCTGCTTACGCATCTTTTCGGAAATTGATAAGCCTGCTGCGTCATCAGCTGCACGGTTAATCTTGTAACCGGATGAAAGCTTTTCTGTTGCCTTAGCCTGTGACTTTGAAGTGATTCCCAACATTCTGTTGGAGTTCATTGCTGTTAAATTGTGTTGTACTACCATGTTATTTTCCTCCTTGAAAATATGTGTGTTACACGACTTCCATGTCGCTTTTGTTACCGTATTAAGTTGTAATGGCCAGAGTCGCACGCCCCTCGCCGGGAAATGTTCCCTGCCATTACTAAGGCCTTCAAGGTATCTGCCTTAGTAATAGCAGGGGATAAATCTATCCCATTAACCGCCCCCTCCGAAGAGGAGGCGGATAGGACCATAAGTTAGAACTTTTTACTTAACCAAGTAAGCTAAGTACGCCCTGGTTAGACTGGTTAGCCTGTGCAAGCATTGCCTGTCCTGCCTGTGCAAGGATGTTGTTGTTAGAGTAGCTTACCATCTGAGTAGCCATATCTGTATCACGGATAGCAGATTCAGCACTTGTGGTGTTCTCTACAACGTTGTCAAGGTTGTTGATGGTGTGATCAAGTCTGTTCTGAACAGCACCGAGAGCAGATCTTTGCTCGGATACCTTCTGGATTGCAGCCTTGATGGTGTCGATAGCCTTTGTAGCATTGGTATCGTCTGCGCCGTCAACTCTGATACCGTTAACGTTGAGACCTCTAGCGGACATCATTTCGATTGTAAGACCAATCTTGTTGTCCTTAGTAGAATCAGCGCCTACGTGTAAGCTTACATCAAGACCCTTGTTGAGGTCTGAGAATGCAGTAAGCTTAAGATCGATTTTATCATCATCATTGATGCTTGCTGTAACGTCTTTAACTGCCTTGCCGTTATCAGCTTTAATTGCTGCTGCGAACTTATTTATGTCTGTAAATGTCTTTGTTGTAGCATTTGCAGTCTTATAAGCGTCTACCAATTCATCTTCAGTCTTAAGACCGGTATCTGCTGTGCCTTTTTCAAATGAATGTAAATAAGCATATGTAACAGAATTAATAGTTACAGTGTTAACTGCCATCTGACCTGTTGTAGCAGCACCTGTTGAACCCTGATCTGCTGACTTAGTATCTGTGGTAACGATACCGTCGCTGTCAAAGTTTACTGCATTACCAAGTCCAAGTTCAGTCTTAGCAGTAGCGAAAGTAAGCTTACCGGGTTCAGTACCGTTGGTACCCTTTAACAAATATGTTTCATTGAACTTTGTGGTGGTTGATACACGATCGATTTCGGTTACTAACTGGTCAACTTCGGCCTGGATATAATCACGGTCGTCTTTACTGTTAGTGCCGTTTGCAGCCTTAACTGCAAGTTCGTTCATACGCTGAAGCATATCGTGTACTTCTGTAAGTGCACCTTCTGCTGTCTGAACTGCTGAGATACCGTCCTGAGCGTTAGCGGAAGCCTGTGTAAGACCTCTGATCTGCTTACGCATTTTTTCGGAAATAGATAAGCCTGCTGCATCGTCAGCTGCTCGGTTAATCTTGTAACCGGATGAAAGCTTCTCTGTAGCCTTGGCCTGTGACTTGGATGTGATGCCTAACATTCTGTTAGAGTTCATCGCTGTTAAATTGTGTTGTACTACCATATTATTTTCCTCCTTGAAAATATGTGTAATGCGCGACATCCTTGTCGCTTAAAGTTTGTGCGATGGAGCTTAATCCGTGCGTCTTAAGAGTCCACCATGTTCATAGTTTCGAGATGTTACATCTCATGTGTATTATATATCGACGGCATTGCCATCGAATTAACACCAAACTTGATAATTTTTGGTTAATTATTATTCAGCATGTTCATGGCCCGGTTGTAGCTCTTGACTGCATTGACACCGGAGCGTCCGGCCTTGAGCTTCTCGCGCTCGCCTTTAAAGAACGCTTCCAACGCTGCTTTGTTGCGGGCTTCACCTGCCTGAATCTTGCTGCTCTTATCTGTTATATCGGTGATAAGCATCTGCATCTTTAGTATCGACGACTTATATTTCTCGCGATCCGAATCAAGTTCCGCCTTTACCTTCTCGTAGAAAGCCTCGAATCCTTCGTCTAACTTCTCGAGTCTGTAGATTAAGACACCCTTCTCTTCGGTACTCTTGTCGAATTTGTCAAAAGAAAACTCCGATTCTTTCAACAATGCAGCCTGCTCTTCATTTTTCTTAAGTATCTCATCGAGAACCTTGTTTTTCTTTTCAAGGCTCTCGATAAGAGCCGTTACGTAAGTATTAGACATTTAAGATACCTTCGCCTGCTTCATTACTTCTTTCCATGTGTCGCGCATAGAACGTAAATGTGTAGCTACTTCTTCCACGATTTCTTTGTCCTTGTGAGTATTGGCTTCAAGAAGTCTTCTCGTTAAGTATACGTATACTCGCTCGAAATCCTCTGCAACCGGATACTTCATGTCCAGAGTCTCGCGGAAGTAATCTATAATCTTCTCGACTCTCACGATATTGTTGTGAGCGCCTTCCACGTCATTTTGCTCTATCTTAAGAATTGCAATATTGCAAAACTTAATAGCGCCTTCATATAAAAGAAGGGTAAGCTCCGCAGGAGACGCGGTTAATATTTTACTGTTGTTGTACTGCGCATAAGCGTTAGGTAAAGGCATAAAGTCTTCTCCTTATCATCCTTGAATTACTGACTGCCGCCGAACATTGAAATCAATGAGTTGGTGGAGTTCTGAAGCTTGGAAAGCGCCACTTCCATCTTAGAGAACTTCGCATAGTACTTGTCCTCGTAGTCTGCAAGCTTGGCTTCAAGTTCTTTAATCTTAGATTCGTAATCGGTAATGTCAGCCTTATACTTCTTGTCCTCGAAGAAAGAGCCCTTTGTGGTATAATCGGAGCTTGAACTAAGCTTGTCCATCTTACCGTAGACTTCTCTTGCGAGCTGGGTAAAGAAGCTTACTACCGTATCGGAATCGGTTGCTATCATGCTCTTAAGCTTGTCGGCCTTGCCGGAAGTCTCGTTGTCCTTGTCATCGCCCGCGATGTGGAAAGCGTTCTTTTCATTCTCGGGAGCGAGGAAGTAACCGAGAGTCTCGATACCGAAGTCGGATAAGAACATCTTATTACCGTTAACTTCGAAACCGCTTAACATAGCTTCTTTCATGGCCGAAGAAAGTGTTCCGAGAGTGGAGTCTTTTCTTAAAATGGAATCTTTGATCTTCTGCTCCCACTTCTCTACTTCCTTGTCGGACATTTCTTCTTTCTCTTCATCCGTAAGAGGCTCGTAGCCCTTTGCTGCGTCTGCGTTGTAGAGCTTGTCCATCTGGTTAATGATTTCGTTGTACTGCTTTATGAAATCACGGATGAGGTCGTAGATACCGTCGGTATCTTCCTGAGTGGTGATTGTAATATCGTTAGCCTTACTTAAACATGTGAAGGTAAGACCGTTTACTTCTATGTTATTGTTGTTGGATTCGTATGTTTCACCATTAAGAACGATGGTTGCGTTCTCGGCCGCAATTCTGGAGCCCGAGTTAAAAGAAGCTGCATTGTAGCTAAGAACTTCTTCCGCATAATCCGCTCTTCTTAACAGATTATCGATACCGGTTGAGTATGCATCATCGGAGCCCGAAGGCATGTTAGCCTTGATGGCCTTGTAGAGGGCGCTGTCAACATCGATGTTAGCCATTGTAGCTTCGTAGTCGATGCCGTCTGCTTCATTGCCGTTGTTGTATACAACCTTGCCGGCAAACGTTTCTTTAAGTGCCACGAGGCTATCATACTCTGCCTTAGTCTTGGCGTTCTCTGCATCACTAAGCGATGTATTGATTCCAAGGAAGCTGAGTGCTGCGAAGCCGCCTGCTTCATTGGCAGTGATGGCGAAGTCATAATCCTTACCGCTCTGTGCGCTGGCGATGAAGATACGCTGGTTCTTCTCATCGAAGTTAGCGCTTACGCCCGCATCGTTAAGCTTGCCCACTACATCTTTAATGGTAGTGTCGGCGGTGATATCGATATTGGTAGTCTTGCCGTTAACGGTAACGGTAAAAGAACCACCCACTGCATCACCTTCACCCAGTGAAAGGGTTCCGTGCTTAAGGTCGCTTATCTTGGTGTCTTCTTTGACCTTGGTGCCGTCCTGAGTCTTAAGAACTGCGCCTGTAAGGTAGCCTGACTTGGCAAGACCGGTCACCGAAAGACTCTGAACTCCGTTCATGGCCGAATCGCCGGTGATTACGGATACCGCAGAGCTGTTGCTGACGCTGGTGGTCTTCTTCTTATAAGTAGTGGAGAAACGCAAATTGGAAAGTGTGCCGGAGAAGAGGTTTTTGATCTTCTTGTTTAAATCCGTCCACGCTTCCTGCTTCCACTCTGTTTTTGTTTTTGATTTCTTGGCTTTGTCAACTTTGGTGGATTTGGCCTTAACCAATTCCTTGATGACAGAGTCTGTGTCAAGTCCGGAGTACATTCCGGTTAATCTCATGGGCATAAAGTTACCTCCTTAAATTGCAGGGAGACGTATTATCTCTTCTCGTCTACCAGGATACCCGCAAGTTCCCAAGCTTTCGCGATAAGATCGAGAGTCTTCTCGGGAGGTAATTCCTTGATTACTTCCTTGGTCTCTTTGTCGATAATCTTAATGGTTACGCGATTGGTCTTGTCGTGGAATCCATAGATGGCTTCGGAATTGGTCATCTGCTTGTTGATCTTCTCGATGGCCTTATGAAGCGTCTCGTTGGAGGGTTCTTTTTCTTTTTTGTTGTTGGAATCCGACTTTTCGCCGGTATTCTCAACTACACGCGTGGTGTTATCAACCTTGGGCGTGTCTGCCGCTAAAGATACATCCGTGTATTCCACTGACGGCTTGGTGCTTGTGGGCTTAGGCTGGATAGTCTGAGCCTGCACGGTCATGATACTGTTAATAGGTTCAAGTGCCATATCTTTCTCCTTTCGCGGAATCCGTTCCGCAACAAAAGGTTCCTGTACGTAATATATCGGAACGCTTGACTAAAAAGTTAACAGTTATTTGAAAAGATTTTTAAGTCCTTCCAAAGCATCCTCATTCATGGCTTCCTTATTGGATTCCTGAATCTGGACATATAATTCTTTACGGTATACGGGCACTTCCTTGGGTGCGGTGATACCGATTTTAACCTGCTCACCCTTAACTTCAAGGATGGTGATTTCAACATTGTTGTTAATTACAAGAGCCTCGCCCTTTTTTCTCGATAATGCTAACATGCGCCCTCCTTCTTCCTATCAGCGATGATGTCATAGATAGGGAATTTAATCTGGTATTCGTCGCCTTCAAAAATTATCTGGACAGCCTTTCTTTCGCCGACATTGATAATGATGGGGGCTCTTAAGTTAACACTCATTTTCTTTAAGTCCTTGGGAACCGTAACGGTTACAAGTACCAGGATTTCTTCAGGGTCGAGCTTGCCGATGGGCTTTAACACTTCGTCGTCCACTTCCGGATTGTAATCGGGCTTAACTGTTAAAGGATCCATAACGGGCATGGCAAAAGCAGGCTCCTCGATGGACTGCATCCATCTGATGCCGGCGTTGTCGCCCTGGTCGGAGTCGTGAATAAGTGCGAAGTCCTGTAAATCGGGGAATCCCACTATTCCGTTCTCAAAATGAATAATCTTCGCGGGGTCGATGTCTACTTCACCGAACACTCTTGTTTCAATAATCATATGTTTATCTCTCCTCCTCAATATATAGTCTTTGTATGCTCACTTAAATGTAGTTAAGTAATGTTTCCTGCAAAATCTTCGATGTAGCCATGAGCGATGCATTGTAAGAATACTCTGCGCTCTTCATCTGGATGGCGGTCTCTGCAAGATCGGCGTCTTCGTTCTCACTCTTAAGTTCCTTTAAGGATTCAAGCTGAGTGTCGAGACGGTTCTCAATAAGCTCAAGACGCTTTGAACGGGTACCGCAGTCGGTAAGTGCTACGTTGTTCTTATCAAGGTACTTGTCGGCCTTGGTGATACTCTTCGAGAAGAGGGTGTGCATCTTATTATTAAGGAAAGTGTATGCTTTGTTGGCTGCATCGATTTCCTTCTGAAGTGCTTCTCTTCCGGTAACGTCGGTCTCGGGAAGCTCGTCATACTTACCCTGAAGAGTCTTTATTCTTTCTTCGATATCGTTTACGTCCTTGATGGCTTCTATAACATCCTGCAAATCTCTTACGATGTTATGGGTGAAGCACTCGTCGGCTGTGGTGTTGATACGAAGAGACTGGTTAACACCTATATTATACTGTATTTCGCCGCCGTGTGACTTATATTCTTTAACTTCATGTGTAACAGGGTCCGTGGCCGTGCAGTTAAAGTAGTGCTCGGGGCGAAGCTCGCCTTTGGCCCACTTGCTTCTGTTATAAGTAACGCTGCAATCTGCGATGTCATCTGCGCTGTCTGCCATCTTCTTGCTGAGTAACAGTTCTCCGGTCTCGGGTACGAATACCGCATAGTTCTCATTGTCGTGAGAAATTACGGTCTGGTAAGGGTCCGGTGAGCCCGAAGATGACCTTGTCACGATAGTGTAGCCTCCGCTTGCAATTTTGGAGGTTATCGACAGCGAATCGGTATCCAGGTTGTCAATCTTATCATATGAAAGTCTGATTCTTACTATATCCGTTTCAAAAGTACTGTTCTCGTCAGCGCCCTGATTAACATACTTAATTGAATCAACGGTAACGTCGTCAAACTTCTCGGTTATTTCATAATTAATGCTTTCCTGCTTCTGGAAAGTGATTGTGGTATCGGTTCTGTAACCCGCAAAAACACTTCTGCCGGCGAAATCTGCGTTTCCAGTGTTGTAGATTTCGGCTGCCAGAGCCTCAAGATTGTCGGTAATAATAGTCCTGTCCTCAGGTTTAAGTGTATCACTTGTACCCTTAACGTATTGTTTGCGAACATCGGTAATGATTTCGGAAAGCGTATCGATTGCTTTTTCCGTAACCGTAAGCCAGCTCTTTGCGTCTTCTACGTTCTTTTCTACGTACTGTGTAACCTGATTAACGCTGGTTCTGAGTCTTAAAGAACGAAGAGCGATAATCGGATCGTCCGACGGTCTTGCTATCTTCTTATTGGAAGAAAGCATTGTGGATAAGGTATCCTCTAACTGCTTATTGGTGTTGATGTTATTAAGGGAATTGTTCTGAATAATTTTGTTGGTAATTCTCATAGAATAATAGTCCTTCCGGGCTTAGCCCAAAGCGCAAAATCTGCTTCATGTTATATATCGGACGCTTGGTTGAATTTCAACAGAGTTTTTTGAAAATTTTTTGATATTTTTTGCGAAAAATATCTTTCGCGGGCATATGACATTAACATCATAAAAGCCCGCTTTCGCTAGGCGTGCGGGTTTCAAAATAGCAATTTTTCGAAAACGATTGAGAAAATATTCGCGAAATTGTCCAAAAAATTTGCCCCGTAAACCCCTTTTAAAAGTATTATATGTGCATTCTGTACAAACTTTTTATAGGTGCTCTTGAAAAAAAATAAAATATGCTGTATATTGAATTTGCGAAATCGATTTCGAAACATTTTCGTAACGCAGACAGGTTTCGCACTCATGTTATCACTAAAGCATATTTATTATTGGAAGTTCGGTATTACGGCCTCAGGGGCCTGTATATACACGCATCTTGTTGGGAGATGTGATAACAAATCACTCACTATTAGGGAGGAACATTTAATGAAAAAGAAACTGGTTACACTGGTAGTTCTTGCAGCAATGGTTCTCTGCATGGTTGCAGGCTGTGGCAAGGGCTCGGGCAAGGGTGAATCCTCTAACGGAGGTAAGACACTCAACATTTACGCTTGGAACGAAGAGTTCAAGGGCTTCTTCGACAAGTACTACGCAAGCAAGGTTCCCGCAGACGTTACCGTTAACTGGATCATCAACGCATCCGACAACGGTCTTTATCAGCAGAAGCTTGATGAAGCACTCAAGGGACAGAGCAAGGCATCTGCTAATGACAAGGTTGACCTTTTCCTTGCAGAAGCTGACTACATCACCAAGTACGCTGATTCCAGCTACACACTTGACATTTCCACAATCGGCGTTACAGATTACAGCAACATGTATGACTACACCGTTAAGGCTGCATCTGACAGCAAGGGCGTTGTAAAGGGCGTATCCTTCCAGTGCTGTCCTTCAGGTCTTATCTATCGTCGTTCAATCGCTAAGGACGTTCTTGGCACCGACGATCCCGCACAGGTTCAGGAAAAGCTTAACAGCTGGGACAAGTTCGAAAGCGTTGCAGCTGATGCTAAGGCAAAGGGCTACTACATGACAGCTTCTTTCGCTGAAACCTACCGTGTATTCTCCAACAACTGCACATCTGCATGGGTTAACTCCAAGAACGAGCTTCACTTCGATGATCAGATCAATGCTTGGATTGCTCAGACAGACAAGTTCATCGAAAACGGTTACACTCTTACAGCAGGTGTTTGGGACGCTGAAAAGCAGGACCAGATGTATGCTACAGGTAAGACAATGTGCTTCTTCGGACCCGCTTGGTACTTCAACTTCTGCATGGGCAACGCACAGGATCCTGAAAAAGGATGCTCCGGTGACTGGGCAGTTATCGAAGGACCTCAGGCTCACTTCTGGGGCGGTACATGGATGCTCGCAGCTAACGGCACAGACAACGCCGATCTCGTAGCTGACATCATGAAGGCATTCACAGTTGATGAAGAAACCGTATCTAACCTTGTTGCTATCGAAGGTCAGTATCCTAACAACAAGAAGATTGCAGCTAAGTACGCTGAAGATCCTAACTTCTCCAACGCTTTCCTTGGCGGCCAGAACGACGTAGCAGTATTCTCAGCTATGACCGACAACATCAAGTGGGAGAACCACACAATTTACGATCAGCAGCTTAACGAAGGTCTTCAGAACAAGCTTCAGGAGTTCTACAAGGGCGCTGTAAGCAAGGAAGAAGCTATGAACAACTTCTACAACTACGTTTCAGAAACCTTTAAGACTATCGTAATCAACAAGTAATTTGAATACGTACTTCTGATTAAGAAGTTAATTAAAGCAACGGAGTTATGCCGTGCCGGATAACCCGGCACGGCATGATTTTGTATTATTCGTTTAATCCACAACAGGAGAAAAAAAGTGCAAAACAAAGAGAAAAAGGTCAAAAAGAAAAAGGGGGGCATAAGTTACGCAAAGTGGGGTTACATTTTCATACTCCCGTTTTTTATAACTTATTTTATATGGTCATTTCTTCCCCAGGTTCTCACCTTCGTATACAGCTTCTTTAAGGTATATACCGAAGGTCTGAACGAAGTTGCTCCGGAATTTATCGGTTTTGGCAACTACGCAGATTTGTTCACCAAGACAATTGGTGACAGCAAGACTCCGACTATCCTGCTCTACGCCGGAAATACTATGATTATGTGGATCCTCGGTGCTGTTCCTCAGTTCTTGATAGCACTTCTTCTTGCTGTATGGTTCACCAATTTAAGACTTAACATTAAAGGTCAGGGCTTTTTCAAAACAGTAATCTACATGCCCAACCTTATCATGGCATCCGCCTTTTCAATGTTAATCTGGACTGTATTCAATCCTACCGGTCCCGTACACATGATTTTGGAGAATGCGAACTTAGTCAGCAAAGAATACGACTTATTCTTTAGCGTAACATGGGCAAGAGGCCTGGTTGCGGGTATCAACTTCCTCATGTGGTTCGGTAACACCACCATAGTTCTTATGGCAGGTATTATGGGAATCGACAACTCACTTTTTGAGGCCGCTCTTATCGACGGCGCCAACTCCAGGAAGGTCTTCTTTAAGATTACTCTTCCGCTTCTTATGCCGATACTTACCTATGCGGTTATCACTTCACTCATCGGTGGTATCAACATGTATGATGTTCCTTACATTCTTTCGAAGGGTAACGGAACACCCAATAACACAACTACGACACTTATTATGTTCATACAAAGACTGCTCGGTCCCTCCAAGGACTACGGTTCCGCAGGCGCCGCATCGGTTCTTGTATTCATATTCTCGGCTATACTTAGCCTTATAGTTTTCAAGTTCTTCATTTCCAAAGACGGAATGAAGGATCACACCAAGAAAGGAGGTAAAAGAAAATGAGTCGTAATAAAGTAAAAGCCAATGACTACCTTTCCGTAAAAGGTCGCACAATGTTACTTATCTCAAGAATATTTGTTTACACTATTCTTGCTGCACTCACATTTTTATGTTTGTTCTTCTTCTACCTGCTTTTTGTTAACTCAACCCGTTCACACGGCGAATTGTTCGGAGGCTTCACACTTATGCCTTCAACCCACGCTCTTGAGAACTTAAAGAATGCGTGGACGGACGATTCAACCAACATTCCTCGCGGAATGCTTAACTCATTCGTGATTGCTTTCTCGTCGGCATTGCTTACCACTTACTTCTCAGCTTTGACCGCATTCGGCATTCACTGCTATGATTTCAAACTTAAGAAGGCTGCATTCACCTTTATCCTTGTGGTAATGATGATTCCTTCACAGATTTCCGCAGTTGGTTTCGTTAAGCTTTGTAACACACTTAATCTTACCAATAACTACCTTCCGCTGATTCTTCCTTCAATCGCAGCGCCGGTTGTATTCTTCTTCATGAAACAGTATATGGAGAGTATCCTTCCGCTTGAGATTGTTGAGGCAGCAAGAGTTGACGGAGCTTCGGAATTCTACACCTTTAACAGAATCGTCATTCCGATCATGGGTCCCGCGATTGCGGTTCAGATGATTTTCTCCTTCGTAGCATCCTGGAATAACTTCTTTATTCCCGGTATGATTATCGATAAGCCCAATCTTAAGACAGTGCCTATCATGATTTCAGACTTAAGAAGTGCGGATTACGCCAAGTTCGATATGGGACAGCTTTACATGCTGATTCTTCTTTCCATCCTTCCCGTTATCGTGGTATACCTGCTCTTATCCAAGTTCATTATCAGAGGCGTATCCGAAGGTAGTGTTAAGGGTTAATAAAGATCTCAAATTCATTTAATAGTTCCTACAACAAAAAGGACTGTCACTTCTATATGAGGTGACAGTCCTTTTATTATTATCTCTTTATTTATCTGCCCACGCCGGTCTCAAGAATAAGTCGGTCGTAGATTTCCGTGAACGTCTGAATCATCTTGGAAGCGAGGTTGTAAGCGTTCTGGTACTTAACAAGGCTTACAGCTTCTTCGTCTGAATCAACGCCGAATACGGAAATTCGCTGGTTGTTGATTACGTTGTTCATGGTGGTGTAGTACTTAACGGAGCTGTTGGCTCTTGCTGCATTAAGTGCGGCGTCGGAAAGTACTGCCTGAAGGAACTCGCTTGAGGAGCCGCCTCTGAAGGAGAATACATCCTTGTCGTTCTTAATGGTTAAGAGTTCATCTACTATATCGCACTTGGATTCACCGTCGGTCGCGCCGGTTCTTGTAGCAAGAAGCTTAGGATCCATAGCAATGTCATGATTGATGGCAAAGTTAGCAGCCGTCAGACGATAGTATGAAGTCGAAGCTGCAGAAACTGTTGTAAAAGGATCTGCGTCGTTAAGTGATGCATAGTAATCATCGTATGTAATCTGTCCGCCGGCAGGGTCCGTTCCCCTGAAAAGCGCATTCTTGGTCTTATCGGTTGCATCTTTACTGTAACCGTCAACAGCGCCGTCCTTGGTAAGAATCTCATTAAAGGTTCTGGCGAAGAGTCTTACGAACTCGTTAAGCTGTTCCTGGTAATAGGGAATTCCCTGATAATCGATGCTGGGTCCTACCTCGGCTTCTTTGCCCACTCTTGAAGGTGAAAGGGTATTTTCGCCGTAGTTGGGGTCGATTGTAAACTCATAATAGCACTCGCCGGTGCTCTCATTGTAGTTGTAAGTCCAATCGGAGTAATAGAACTCTTCCGAACCAAGGCTAATCTTTCCGCCGTGTGAAGAAAGTGTACATTTATCAAGGTCTAAAAGATAATCCTCGGTTACATTAACCTTTACGTAGTTGTCTGCTACTCTGACCTCAGAAACCGTTCCGCGGAAGTTCTCGGTGTTGTTACCGTCACGAAGTTCGATAAGGCCCTGAAGCTTACCGCCGATAAGAGGGTTGTAAAGATCGAAGCGTACGCTGTCGTTCCACTCGATTACGTAGAGACCTTCAACGTCACTCTGGTTAACCGTTTCATTTAATTCTCTTGCTGTGCAGGAAAGAGATCTGTAGTCGTTGTTATCTACAAGAAGCTGATTGCCTGCGATTTCAACGATATATCTTGTAGCGCCTGTGTCAAGGTTATTAGTGGTATCCCTGATAGGCTGCTCTGTAGTCTTAACTGATACATACTCCGAAAGCTCATCTATAAGAAGCGCTCTCTTATCTCGAAGTTCATTGGCATGCGCGCCGGTAAGCTCGATTACGTTAATCTGCTTATTAAGTGTGGCGATTCGCTCTGCGATAGAGTTAATCTGTGAAACCGTATCCTTAATTTCCTGGTTAATGTCCTTCTGAAGTTCGGATAACTGTCCCGCAACACCGTTAAAGTAGTCGCAAAGTGACTGAGAGTACATTACAAACTGCGACTTGGCGGATGCGTTGCCCGCGTTCTTTTGCAGCTCTTCGAGTGCGTCAAACATAAGGTTGTAGGCGGTGTTGAAGCCTGCGATTGTATCGGTGTCCTGGAAATAATTCTCGATGGACTTGGTGTAGTAAGCCTTAATGTCTGCACCGCCGAGTCTGGTGTTGTTGTCCCAGTACTTGGAGTCATAGAACTCGTCACGGATTCTCTCGATTGCAACCGTATCTACACCTGCGCCGGCAGAACCGTAAGTGGTGTAAGTACGAAGTGCACGGTTGGCTTCCTGAATAGCTTCCTGACGGCTGTAGCCCTTGGTCTCGGAATTGGAGATGTTATTGGCTGTGGTGTTAAGGCCTGCATTGGCTGCAAGAAGTCCGGTATATGAAGTATTTAATCCAAAAAATTGTGAAGGCATATATGTCTCCTTTCAGACCCGCCAAAGAAGCGAATCTCTCGGGCTACGTTATCCTAAGTTGTTGATGATGTTATCAAGCAGTGTGTCGATTACGTTGATGTATCGGCTGGCTGCGTTGAAAGCATTCTGGAACTTAATCATGTTGGAAAGCTCTTCGTCAGACGATACGCCGAGAATCTGCTCTCTTGCTGCGTCGATACTGCTCATCGTAATGGTCTGGGCTTCCGTTATATTCTTGTAGACGCTTCCGGAATTGGCCACCTGAGATACGAGGTTCGTATAGTAGGTATTGAGGGAGCATCTGGTGGTTACGTTGGGGTTAAGAGCGTAGATGTCGGCGTCAAAAGCATCTATAAGAGCCTTGGCTGTCTCGTAGTCTACGGTCTTGTCATCGAGTCTGAACTTCATCTTACCCGCTTCTCTTAAGAGGTGAGGGTTGATAATAAGGTTCTGAATCGAGTAAAGTGTCTCGGTGTGATAGTCGTCCTCTATGTTCTCTTCGGTGTAATCCCACTTATTGGTGGTAGAGTTCCATGTGTAGTCGGTGCATTCTTTTCTCATGAAGATTTCAAGAGGCGAACCGTCATCGTCTGCCATGTATACCTTGCCTTCTTGTGCGGCATTATCATAGGCATCCTTAAGCACTGCGTTAACCGCTGTTACCACGTTGTGGATTAACTGGTCGAACTCGGCCTGAACGTTCATGCAGACGGACTGAGCAACCGTGTGGTTGTAGTAATCAACCTTCTGAGTATATTTCTCGAATTCTTTCTGATACGCATTAACTGCTGTCGCATAGTCGGGATCTGCGGTACCGAGAGGATAATCGTCGGCATCCGGAGGCTCCGGCTTAACGGGAATATCTGTGTAATCGGCTACCTTATCGCCTCTGATGTAAAGCATCGAGCGAAGCTGTCCGATATCGGTATCATTCTCCGAAGAAACAATTTTCTCGGTATTGTATACGAAAGCACGGCTTAAATCGAGATACTCGTCACCCTTTTCATCAAGGCGTTTAACTGCATTTAACTTCCAGTAAGGTGTGTAGAAGCCTGTCTTTGCGTCGGTATAAACTTCCATCGTGTTCATAATGTCCGCATTGATGAACTCCATACCTTCTACTCTTACGCTTACGGTGTGATAAACGTCTTCGCTGTATTCTATGTTAACAAGGCCGGAAAGTTCATCCAGAGCCTGGTTTCTTGCGTCTCTGTAGTCGTTCGCGCTCTCGATGCCGCCTACCTCAACCTTACGGATTTCGTCGTTGAGATTCATGATGGTCTTACCGAGTTCATTGATGCGGTCGACTTTTTCTTTGATATGTGTATTTAATTCGTTCTGGTAATCAATGAGACCCTGATATACCTGCTGAGCATTGGTAAGAAAGCTCTGTGCGTTCTGAATGAGCATTCTCTGTACTGTGGTATCATCGGGTGTCTTGGCTAACTCTTGAAGAGTAGACCAGAAATTGGTCATGGCGTGATTGAAGCTTGCGTCGTCGTTAAGCTCGTTTAAGAGGTCTTCGACTTCGTTCATAGCCTCATATTGGGTCGAATAGAAAGAAGCCCTACCGTTTTCTTTACGGTACGACTGGTCAAGGAAATAGTCTCTAACCTGTCTTACTTTTTCGTACGTAACACCAAGACCCACCTGCTGGGACGATACGTTGACCGATCCCTTTTTGAGGGTATTGTAAAGTCTGTCACCAAGCAATACCTGCTGACGTACGAATCCTGTGGTACCAAGGTTGGACAGGTTATGTGCAGTTGTGTTAAGAGAATTCTGGGATGTCTGTAATCCTGAGGTTCCCACATAAACGCTTCCCATTAACGGCATTGCTTAAATCCTCCGACTGTTGCGACTGCACCGGGGATTACCCCCTTGTGCAAATCATCCGCCACGGGGTGGCGGATGGGATATTTATTGTTTCGCATCAAAGGAGCCCGATTCCACACCGAGAACGTCCCCGGCATTATATGCTCCTCTGTTGTAATTGGCTGTTTCAGGTGCTTTACGCGCCGACTGTAAGAGATTCAAATTAAAGTTCGTCATTTCAATGGCGCTCTTAATAAGTTCATCGTTTCGCTCATTTAAGAGTCTCATCTCATAAAGCGTTACATGAAGCTTGTCATGAATCAGCGCTAAAGCTTTTTGTTCTTTGGGTTTCTTTTTCAGTAAATCAATAAGTACATCAAGCTTAAGTCCCGAAACGTCCGTGTTTAGGATTTTAGCGATTTCCGTCATGGTCCGAGTACGTTCATGTTCCAACGCCTGGATCTTAGCGACTACTTCCTGCTCCTTATCCGTAATCACAGAAAGTGCGTTAAGGTCACCTCGTACAATGACATCGGTCTTGCTCTTAGAGAGGTCGAGCAGCTTCTGATATTCTTTGTCTTCCCCATTTAGAACTTCTGTAAGAGTATCAATAAGACTTGCCACTTATTCCTCCCTAACGCAATGACTCATATTTCTCTAATAATTTGTCAGCAAATGACTCGGCACTCACGTTATAGGTACCGTTGGCGATAGCTTCCTTAATAGGATTAACCTTATCAAATCTGATGTCCTCAGCAGATTTAACAGCAGCCTTTGCAGCCTGGATGTTAAGACCCATTGAAGAAATCTGAACCTGGTCGGTCTGTCCTTTCTTAGCTACGTTTGCATCCTTCTGTACCTTAGCGGAATTATAGAGTTGCTGAACCTGTGTATACGCTTCTATACGCATAAGTTCCTCCTTCGCATTTACATGCTTTTTCTAATTCTCTACTAACTTTATCGGCTATATTTTTATATACTTTAGTCTTTTTTGAAAAAAATTTTTATTTTTTACACCAAAGCCCGGCGAAGAAATATAAAGGCATTGTTCTAGGCCGGACTCACGCAAAAGAAAGTTTTACGGGCATCTTGTTTATTCGGGCTATAAAGACGAGGCCGCCCGAACCGCTACCGCTTAAACTTCATGCGCGAAGTCTATGGTTTTTTATTTGCTTCCGCCGACCATACGCCCCCTGCCTTTATATTTCTCCGCCGGGCTTATATATGGCTCGCCAAGAATCATCAAAAACATTCGCTATATCCAATAAACAGCGGTTCGCCCCGGGCAAAAGGCTTTCGCCAAAACTCTATAATAAACCACTGCGTGCTTTATTATCGGTCGCCTTCGAATAAGGCTCTTTGTCTTATTCCGGCTCTATCGCAGTGTCGGCACCTTAGCCGCTACACGAGATCGAAGCGGGAGAGGGTTTTGGGGAAAGCCTTTTGCCCGGGGCGAACCGCGTCAAAGTAGCCTATTTCTAGCGGAGGTTTTTGATGTCTTCAACCATTTGGACATCGTCGGCGGTGACGCGGAGGTTGGCGGTGGTTTTTTCACCTGTTGCGCGGGTTATTGTAACTTCAAGGATATCTCCCTCTGTGATTCCACGGGCGGCTACGTCCTTGATAAAGGATACAAATTTAGGATGGGATGATTCGAATTTATTCTTCATGCCCATCAATTTCATGATGTCTGCGGGATTAGGCATAGTGGTACTCCATTCTCAAGATTTATAGTTTTTGCGCTGCTTGTCGGCGTACATGGCCTGGTCCGCGTAGCGGTAGAGGTCACGGGCAAAAGAAGCGTTGTTGATAAGAGGCTTCTGATAATATCCTTTGGCAGCGGATAATTTCCCTTTGTTAATAATGTTGCAGTATTCGACATTGCTTTCAAATTCGCGTAAGAGCTTGTCGGGGTTCTTGCGGGAGCCGATTACGACGGCTGCGAATTCGTCGCCGCCGAGGCGGTAGGCTGTACCTACGTTTTTGAAGGTCTTGTCGAGGCAGTCGGACATGTCTTTGATGAGGCGGTCGCCTTCGATGTGACCCAGCTCGTCGTTGACACGTTTTAAGTTGTTAAGATCGAACATGAAGAGAGTTACTTCGGTACCCTCATCATATTTATCGGGAAGTTCGTTGAAAAGTTTATCGAATGCGGCACGGTTGTTAAGACCCGTGAGCATGTCGCGATATGCAAGTTCTTTGTAGGTGTCGAGGTATTTTCTTTCGCGAACATAGGTAATCTGACGGTTGAGGACGAGCACGAAAAGGGTGGCGACAAAAGCAACCATCGCAAGTCCCACAACGGTTCCGGCATAGCCCTGAGAAGGAGCTACGTAATAGAAGCCGACGCCGACAAAGAAACCGAGCGAAATGATGATTGTGGCCGTAAGCAGGATTTTGGCCTCGGCGCCGCCTCTGTGATTGAGGAACGCAAGTACCAGCGTAAGAACTGCCGCAACGCCTATGTATACGTGCGAGAGGACAAGTACCTCAAGCGGGTCGTAGATATTGGCGCAGAAGCCGATTATGTTGATGACCGGGAGAATCCATCCGGCGATGCCCAGCACCTCGCAGATTCCGGAGCCGCGCTTAAGTACCTGCGCACAGAATCCGAGGTAAGGAATGCCCACGGATGCGAGGCTTAAGAAAGATATTAACGCCACGCCTTCATTGGCATTCGTGTAGAACTGGGGCATATCCGAGCTGCAGATTACCCATAGTATTACTATCATGGTGAAAAAACAGAAGTTGGAGAAAAGCGAGAAGCCTGCCTCGTTCTTTTCCCGCGCTTGGTAAACGGTAAGTCCGATACCGATTAACAATATGATTATGAGGCTTACTACGACAACCATTCGCACCATATTGCTCGTTGCAATGTGGTATTTGACAGCCGCGATGCTGCCGAAGTTCACTCCCGAAATATCCATGTGGATGTTGTAATAGGGGATATATGTAATCGTGATGTCCTTGCCCGCCATGGACGGATTAAGCCCGGTAATAACGCGTATATTGCCGGTTAACTGACCGTACGGAAGTGGCAGTTCCTGCGCGTAGGAATTGATAATCTCTCCTCCTACCTCAACCTCGCAAGCCGCATACAGCGAAAGAAACTCCATCGCCCATTCCTCGGGGATATGAGTGGGGAGCGTGCTCCTTATGCTGAAGGGCTGACCCTTCTTACCCTTAACGGAAAGCGGAAAGTCAACCACAGCGCCATCCTCGGTAAACCAGGTAATGCCGCCGTCGCTTGTTTTCTCATGTATGATTCTGGTGTTCTCATAATTGCCTCCCGCAAAAACATATGCGGAAAGGGCAAGCATTATGAGGATAATGGCTGCCGCCACTCTTCTCTTGAATTTTTTACTTTCCAGCAAAACAATATTCCCTTCTTTAACACCTTTTAAGTGTACCAAACCCCAATTAACTGTAAAATTTCGAAGATTAACCCATGTTCATTATATCATAAGTACAACTTAATCGTTTAACTTAATTACGAAACTATTATTAAAAAAAGCATGAATCGCCTCCTTTCGCGTACTTGCCTCGGTAAGAGAATTTATGTCGGATTTATGATGTTGCAAATAGCCGCAAATGGCTCTATAATGCTTAGTAAATCGTTTTATAGGATTTTCTTTTTATGGGAGAGTGTTATGAGAAAAATATGTATTGACGAAAGCTGGACTTTCAGAAGAGGGTATCTGGATTCGCTTGGAATGATGAATGCGGATGCGGGCGAGGTGGTCAATCTGCCGCATGACGGGATGATTTCCACGAAGGTGCGTCCCGATGCGCCGGCGAGCGTGGACAGCGGTTATTTCGTGGGCGGAATGGTAAATTACACGAAGTTTGTGACGATTCCCGCGGAATGGAAGGACGAATGCGTGGGGCTGTATCTTGACGGGGCCATGATGAATGCGACGGTTGATGTGAACGGTTGCAGGGTGGCTACGCACCATTACGGATATACGCCTTTTTATGTGGATTTGACGAATTATGTTTCTTTTGGCGAAGAAAACAGAATTACTATAAATACAAGTACCGAGGAGCGTCCGGGGTCGCGCTGGTATACGGGTAACGGACTTTTCAGGGGAGTGAATCTGTGCCACTCTCCCCGGGTTCATATTAAGCCTGACGGTGTGTTTGTGTATACTCGTGAAATTTCTGACGGTTATGCGTTTCTTGAGGCACGCGTTGATGTGGCAAATGAAACGATTTCGAACAGACTGGTGCGGGTGTCACTGAGCTTCTTCAAAGAAGGTTCAGAGGCCGGTGTTGCCGATGCTATCGTTTCGCGTGTGATTCAGGTCAATCCGCGTGACTGCGAGACAGCTTACATGGTTGTGAATCTGAAGAATCCTGCGCTGTGGGATGCCGAATCGCCCAATTTATACAGGGTTAAGGCGGTTGTCACCGATTTGGGCGAGTATCGGACGCACTTTGAGAAGGCTTCGGAACAGTCGGTTGATGAAGACTCTGTGCTTTTCGGCGTGCGTACCATTACGGCAGATGCTGTGCACGGGCTCAGAATTAACGGTAAGGTTGTGAAGCTTAAAGGCGGATGCTTGCATCACGATAACGGGTTGCTCGGCGCGGTTTCTTTGTACGAATGCGAGCTACGAAAGGTTAAGAAGTTAAAGGAGCTTGGCTTCAACGCTATTCGCACCACTCACAATCCTATGTCGTCGGCGCTTATTGAGGCGTGCGACCGCGTGGGTATGTATGTGTTTGATGAGGCGTTTGACGCTTGGAATATTGCGAAGAGGCGCGGCGATTTCAGTGAATACTTCGATGCACATTGGAAGGACGAGCTGACTTCTTTTGTCGTGCGCGACAGGAAGCATCCTTCGGTGATTATATGGTCTACGGGCAATGAGATTCCCGAGCGTGGCGGACTTGGCAACGGATATAAGGTTGCGACTGAGCTGGCCTCGACCGTTAAGGCGCTGGATCCGTCGAGACCTGTCAGCAACGGTATTTGTTCCTTCTGGAGCGGGCTTGATGATTATATGGCTTCCGGCAAGAACGGCGCACAGAATGCTGCCGACGACGCCTCTCAGAATGTGTGGGAGGATTGCACAGAGCCGTTCACGAATGGGCTTGATATTGTAGGTTATAACTACATGGAAGATTTGTACGAGAAGGATCATGAGATGTTCCCCGAGCGCGTGATACTCGGGTCGGAGAACTTTCCCAAGGAAATCGGCTTCAGATGGCCGCTTGTGGAGAAGCTTCCTTACGTAATCGGCGAGTTCACTTGGACTGCGTGGGACTATATCGGCGAGGCGGGACTCGGCAAGGCTGTGTATTCCGAGCCCGGCGACCCCAATGCCCCCGAGCATCCTTGGGACATTATGCCCGACCGCACTTCGCCGTACCCTTGGCGCACTGCCAATGACGCCGACTTCGATATTACGGGTCGCCGTCGTCCGCAGGGTGACTATCGCAGCGTAGTGTTCGGAAGTGAGCAGGCACATTTGTATACATATCATCCTTCGCGCTTCGGCAAGGTTGAAATGACCAGTATGTGGGGATTCCCCGAATTGTATAAATCGTGGAATTATGCGGGTTACGAAGGTAAGCCCGTGGAGATAGTGGTATTCACGCGTGCCGAGGAGGCGGAGCTGTTCTTAAACGGCGCGAGCGTCGGCCGGAAGGCCGTGTCGCTTGAGCGCCCGTACCCGAACTCTGTTCGCTTCGAGACGGCGTATGCGCCCGGCAAGCTCGAGGTCGTATGCTACAAGGCCGGCCGCGAAGTCAGTCGCGACTCGCTTGAGACCTCCGGTCCTGCCGTCTCGCTGCGTCTCGCGCCCGAGAAGGCCGCTCTCGCCGCCGACGGTCACGATTGTGCCTTCGTAGGCATCGACGTCGTAGACGCCGCAGGACGCGTCGTACCCGACGCCTCCGTGGCCCTTACGGCAACCGTCACCGGTCCCGCCGCCCTCGCAGGCTTCGGCACCGGCAACCCCGTGACCGAGGAGCTCTACACCGACGAGCGCACCGTGACCTATGAAGGTCACGCCACCGCCGTCCTCCGCTCCGGCTACGCCTCCGGCCCCGTCACCCTCCGCATCTCCTCCGACGCCCTCGGCTCCGCCGAGGTAACCCTCGAAGTCAAATAGCCAAATACAGCGGCCCGGCGCGGGCAAAAGTCTTTAACCAAAACTCTATCGGAGCGTCGGCGCTTAGCGGCTGTATTTCAAGCCGCTTATGCACGAAAACACTTCTGTTTGAGTTGCAAAAAAGGGCTGTGCTATCCCTCAAGCACCACTTTTTGCGTAGGGCAGACCGTAGTCTTAACGGAGCGTCTGACCGGCCGCTACGTGAGATTGAAGCGGGAGAGGGTTTTGGGGAAAGACTTTTGCCCGCGCCGGGCCGCAATTATTTGGATATCACAAAAAAAGCCTCGGCTCAGCCGAGGCTTTGATTCTATTGCTGCGAGCGGGCGAACTTAAGCGCGCCGGGGCATTTCTTATTTGGGTCTGCCATTTCCCAGGGATTCCAGCGGCAGTAGTCCTTGCAGTGCAGGCACTGACCGTAGGGCTCGCCGTTAAGAACATGATTGGCAAAAGCAGGATCCACGAGATGAGCTTTGCCTAAGTCGACCATGTCGATGCCGGTGGCGAGGGCGTTCTCGATGTCCTCCTTGCTGTTGATGTTATGAACACCGAAGACCGGCATATCGGGAAGAATTCTCTTAATCTCCGAAGCGCCATATACCGCACCGGAGCACTTGAAGCCCTCAGGTGCGAACGCATCGCAGTCGCCGCCATACGAAGCATCGATGAAATCGCAGCAGTCTGCGATGAAGCGAGCATTCTCGAGACCGTCCTCCAAAGTCGGCTCGAACGCACCGAGTCTGATACCTACCACAAAATCATCGCTGCAAGCCGCCTTGATAGCCTCCAAAGTCTCGCGGGCAAACAATGCCTTATTCTTACCGTATTCATCGGTTCTGAAATTAAATCTGCTGTTGCAGAACTGTGAAATCAAATATCCGTGACATCCGTGAAGCTCAACACCGTCAAAGCCCGCTTTCTCGGCACGAAGTGCTGCTGCCACAAAATCATCTATGGTCTCGCGGATGCGCTCCTTGCTCATCTCGTGAGCGTTGTTGACCTTGCGATATACCATATCGCTGGGCGCATCGGCTTCCTTATCGATACCGTTGCCGCCTGCGTGAAGAAGCTGAATAAAAGCCTTCGCTCCGCCTGCGTGAATTACATCGACAATCTTCTTAAGTCCTCCAATCTGTCCGTCTTCCCAGATACCAAGCTCAGTATCCGCAAGACGTGAACGCTTTGTAATAGCGGTAGCCTCCACAATAATAAGGCCCACTCCGCCCTCGGCAAGCGCCCGATAGTGCTCAATGTTCTTGTCACATACGTATCCGTTGTCATCCGTCCAGTAAAAGCAAACCATCGGCGGCACCGCAATACGGTTCCTGATAGTAAGCCCCTTAATCTGTAATGGTCTGTTCATAACTATACCCTCCAACCTAACTGTTAGTTCTGAAAAACTCCGCCACAAATTCATTGGCAGGATTATTGTACACATTAATCGGCGTATCATCCATCATAATAATACCGTCTTTTATCACAATAATTCTGTCCGACAGTGCCATCGCATCATACTGATCGTGCGTAACATACACAATCGTCGTATTAATCGACCCGTGCAGCTTCTTAAGCCACGTGCGAAGCTTCTCCCTCATCTGCGGGTCAAGATTCGAAAACGGCTCATCCAAAAGAAGCACCTGCGGCTCCCTGATAAGCGCACGCCCAATCGCCACACGCTGCCTCTCTCCTCCCGACAGCTCCTGCGGAAGGCTCTCCAGCTTATCATCTATCTCAAGAAGCACGCTAAGCTTCTCAACCTTCTCCTTAATCTCTTCTCGCGGAATATGCTTAACCTCCAGCGGAAAAGCAATATTCTTAAACACCGTCTGATTCGGATAAAGCGCATAGTTCTGGAACACCATCGCCACATCCCTGTCCTCCGGCTTCATATCCGTGCAGTCCTTGTCTCCGAAATACACACTTCCGAGTGGCGGTACCTCAAGCCCCGCAATCACTCGCAGAATAGTACTCTTGCCCGAACCCGACGGTCCCAGGATTCCCAGAAGTTCGCCTTCTTTGACCGCAAAAGAACAATGCTGCACAGCCACCACACCTTCATTGGACGTGTAAGGCATCGCCTTCTGACGTGCAAGAATCTCCTTCTTACGCTTGCGCCCGAATATTCCGGACACCTTCTGAAAAGGATAAATCACGGTAACATCTTCAAGTCTGATATCTGCCATCACTCTTCCTCCTTCTCAGCAACGTCGCCGACCACATCCTCGTCAGCCGCCTCGTCCTTGCCCATATCCACATTCTCTTCAATAAACTTCTTAAGGCTCTTCTCCATAAACGGTCTCAAGAAATCCGCATACAGCGCAGGCGTAATCATAATCGACAGCGGAAACAGCTCAAGGCACAACGCAAAGAAACCGATCAACACGATACTAAGCACATTCATCAACGGCTTCTTCAAAGAAAAATACAACGCCAGCCTGATAATCGTCGACACCGGCGCATCAAACCTCGACAGCATAACCGGCACATATGTCATCGCCGGCACAATCGCTATCGTAATCAGCACTCCGAGAATCATATACAGCATGCCGAAAATATTTCCCCTGAACAGCTGATATCCGGTCCAAAGCCCCTCTGCAATAAAAGCAAGCGCCACCACAATAATGAGCGACAAAAGAAGCCCCTTCTTCAAATTCTCCCTGAATGTGTCCCAAAAGCACTTAAACACACCGTTGCCGCGTCCCGGCCCGAATATCACTTTATTCGTAGTATGATAAAGCGCAGCCGTCGACGGAACAATCGTCACAATCGGTATCGAGAAAATTATCCAAAAGAAGCTCACGATGAGCATATTTGCAATTGTCTCAAGTATCTTAACAAAAGGGCTGTTGTACTGCATTCCTGTCTCCCGGTAAAAGAAACGACCCACCGCAATCAGGGGTGGGCCGCCACTGTCAATTTTTAGAGCATATGTGCCACAATAGGCTCCGGTTCACCGAACTTCCAAGCTGAATTGTTATCTGCTTCTATTGTGACTTTATTTCCCTCAAACGTCAAGGTGTAGACATCTTCAAGACACGTCTCAAGCCATCTTCCGTGCATCACAAGTACATTCTCTTCTTTCCAGAATGCGTCGCCGAGATACAACTGGGTTAAGTCCGAAGGCTTGCCGAGAAGGTTCGTGAATCTTGTTCCGCTCGTAGCAAAGCGTATCCTCTCCGCCCTGCCCGATGCGGTAACAAAATTCCATACCAGACCATAATCATCGAAATCGAGGGAGAAATCTGTGATTCCGTCTGCTTTGGTGCCTATCATAAAGTTGCCGGCAAAAGGAGTAAATACTCCGCTGTCGAGCTTAAATTTCTTGCCCGAAATCTTCTCAACCGTAGGGCTGAAAGGCTGGCATTCGGGATTGCCGATGTTCAAGCGGGACAACTTTCTCTGTAAAGCGTCGAAAGCTTCATCATCCGCAGGAAGCGAGCCTTCCGCCGTAATCTTCTCAATGAAGTCCCATGTAATATTCAATGTGCTCTGTGCCCAGTGAGCGCCCACTGCGGTCTCTGTAATGGAAATCTCCATATCCTGATCGGGAAGCACGATTGAGAACTGTCCCATCGCACCGTCGGCACGGTAAGCGTTCTTAGGCTTACACATCCAGATCTGGAAGCCGTATCCCAAGAAGTTATCGGAAGCCTCGGGGTTATTGATGGACTCTGTAGCCGAATCGTTCTGATTGGTGGTAGCAAGCTTAACGTAATCCTCTGCAAGGATTCTTTCGCCTTCCCATACACCGCCGTCGGCGTATAATTTCATAAGTCTGAAGTTATCTTCGGTAGTGCAGAACAATCCGCCGCCACCTACTTCCATACCGTCAGCCATGCACATCCAGCGAAGGTTGTCGGGATTGATACCGATCTTGTTAAAGAGCCTGGGGGTCAGATACTCGTGAAGTCCGAGGCCTGTCTTCTTACGCACGATGGCGCCAAGAAGCGTAGAACCTGTGGAATTGTACATGTATGTGGTACCGGGCTTGTGATTGACCGGTGTATGCATGAAGTCTTTAATCCAGTGCTCCGAGTTAAAAGGCATGGTATCCATACCGCATCCCATACAAAGAACATCTCTGACTGTCAAGAGCTTTAAGTTCTCGCTGGGGTTCTCGGGTGATTCATCGGGGAAGATATCGATTAATCTCTCATCAAGCTTGAGTAAGCCTTCAGTGTAAGCGATACCTACAGCGGTAGCCGCATAGGTCTTGGTGTGGCTCTGCTGCCCGTGACGAACGTTGGGTCCGAAAGGAGCCCACCATCCTTCCGTAACCAGTTTGTTATGACGCATAATCATAAGACCGTGCATCTCTGTCTGACTTTTTTCAAGGTTCTCGATATATTCAAGAATCAGTTTACTGCTGATACCCACTTCTTCAGGTCGAGCAGTTTCAAAAGGTTTTCTTTCTCTCATCGTAACTCTCCTGTTCTTTGCATTAACCCTTTACACCGCCGATAACCATACCCTTGATAAGTTCTTTCTGAATGAAAGGATAAATCGCAAGTACAGGAATCAAAGCAATAATCGCAACCGCCATTCTGGCAGATTCCGTAGGCAGGTTACGTTGCGCAAGCATAACCGCTTCGTTGGAAAGGTCCGTTGTTTTTAAGAACTGTATGCTGTCCATAAGCTTTTTAAGGTATACCTGGATTGTATACAGCTTAGGGTTACCGATGTAATAAAGACCGTTGGTCCAGTTGTTCCAATAACCGAGTGCGGCAAAAAGGCCGATTGTGGTCATAATAGGCTTAGAAAGCGGCACCATAATCTTTGAATAAATGGTCCAGTCTCTTGCGCCGTCTAAACGTCCCGCCTCGATAATGGAGTAAGGGATATTTGCATTAAAGTAGTTTCTTACAAGCATAACGTTCATACCGCCCATAAGGCCGCCGGGAAGAAGATATGCCCAGATAGTATCCTTAATGTGGAACAGTCTCGTCCATACCATGTAGGAAGCTGTCATACCACCGTTGAAAAGCATCGTAAAGAAAAGAATAAAAGCAAATATATTACGAGGCTTAAAGTCTTTACGTGACAACGGATAAGCAAACATTGAAGTCATAATCAAGCTTGCAACAGTACCTACAACGGTAACTAAAATCGTAAGTCCATATGCTCTTGCTATGGTAACTCTCTTCGCCCACAGATACTGATAAGCGTTAAGCGACCACTCATCCGGTATGAATCTGTAGCCGTGTACCAGGGAATTCTCACTGGACAAAGAAACCGAGAACATAAGGATTAACGGTATCACGCAGAAGAGCATCATTAGAATCATGATTACAAGAGCCATATAATGGAATCCGCGCTCACCCTTCATTAACTTAATTTTGTTGTTATTTTTCTTTTTCACAGTAGTCCTCCCTTAGAACAATGAGTTCTCCGGATTTATTTTACGAACAAGTGCATTGGACAAAAGAACGAGTACGAAGCCGATTACAGCCTGGAATACGCTGGCTGCGGATGACTGTCCTACGTTGTTGCTCTGTATCAATGCTCGGTATACGAATGTATCGATGGTCTGAGTGGTCTCGTATAACATACCGTTTCCGAGAGGTACCTGATAGAACAGACCAAAGTCCGAGTTGAAAATTCGTCCGATTGAAAGGAGCAAAAGCATGATAATCATAGGCTTTAAGAGAGGAAGCGTAATGTACTTGATCTGCTCTCTCTTGGTGGCACCGTCGATTCTTGCGGACTCATACAAGCCCTTGTCGATACCGCCGATACTTGCCATGTAAATTACCGAACTCTGACCTGCGCTCTGCCATATGTGAACTATAGTAAGAATAATCGGCCAATATGAAGCTGTGGTATACCACGCTATGGGGTTGTCCTTAAAGATTGTGGCGTTCAAATATCCGTAGCTCTGGCTTAAGAAAGCGTATACGAGGAACGAAAGAATAACCGCCGAAACCATTGAAGGGAAGCAGATAATGGGCTGAATCACCTTCGCCACTCTTCTTTGCGCTATTTCGTTCATGCAAATAGCGATAAATACCGCAATCACAATATCCATCACAATCCACACCGCATTGTAGCAAAGTGTGTTACGGATCATTATGAAAGCATCCTTGGTTTTGAAAAGGTATTCGAAGTTGTCGAACGCAACCCAGGGACTTTTAAGAATGCCCACCGAATAATTGATTCTCTTAAACGCCAGCAATATACCGAACATCGGTATGTAGTTATTGGCGATAAGATAAATCAAACCCGGCGCCATCATTAGATATAGCGGAAGATCTGTTTTGAATCTTGCTTTGCGCGCGCTCTTCTTTTGCTGTTTTAAGACGTTGTCAAATTCCGATGCGCTCTTATTTTTAGTCGGTGACATAAACCCACTCCTTTGCAATCCATCTGATGATACTATCTTAACTGCTTAAAGAAGCTGTCACATTAAAAAAAGTACACTCGACTTTCAATTTCAATCTTTTAAAAAAGTAGTCACAAACTGAACTGCAGCCTCGAGATTGCCTGCCTGCCCCACCACTCCGAGAATCGCCTCGTCATGGTAGTATCCGGCCTTATGAAAGACCGAATCCTCAGGGATAATTATCCCCGCAAGTATCCTCTGACCCGAGCTGTTATCCACATAATAAAGATTGTCTTCCCACTTTTCCAAAAGTTCCTTGTCAATAAGAAGACTCAAGTCTGCATAGGCGTCCTGTCCCGCAAAGTAATCGAAGTATGTGCGGTCGGCGATGTAAATATCCATGTCGCTGATAGTAAATAGCGCATTCAGCACCTGAATGGTCTCAAGGTCTGAAGTAGTGCTGCCCGATGAACCGATAGTGTAGGAAGCGTTAATCTCTATCTTCTTCCCACCGGTCTCGAAGTCCGAACGCTCCAGAATATCCTGAATGCCGCTGTCGTCGCACTCCACATAGGCCGCGTCGGAATTAACCATCACCATGTACATGGAAGTCTTGACGCGCCCGATATTGTTAAGAAGCACCAGTATCAGAATCACAAGCGCGGTGCCGATTGCAATGATGGGATACTTGTAATAATCCCACACAAATGCAGCTTTCTCGCCTCGTGACTTAAGACCTTTATATCTTTCTATATCAACTTTAAGTTGTTCTTTTAAATTCATTTGGTTTCTTCCTTGGCGCTTCTCCATTCAAAGGGACCCACGCCCATAAGCTTGTGGAACACGGTGGAGAAGTACGAAATATTGCAATATCCCACCTGCGTCGCAATCTCACTGACAGACAGATCTGTCGACAAAAGAAGGCGTTTCGACTCCTCGATTCTTAACTGATTGATGTACTCTCGAAGATTCATGTTCATGTTGTTTTTAAATAATTTCGAGAGGTAATTGGGCGTAACAAATATAACCGCCGCCACATCGTTTCTGTCGATATCGTCTCTGAAGTGCTCGTCTATGTAACGCTTCGCTCTTGCAATGATGTCCTCGGAATCAAAGGCTTCTTTGGCCTTGGTCTGCTGCATTTCAAAAAGCGCCAGCGCATATTCCTTGAGTGCATTTCTGTTTTCACCGGCTCTTTCGTCGAGCTTGTTAATCTCCTGATCGGTGAAAATGTTATTAATACTCATACCGTTATCGCGAAAGTACGTGATAAACAGGTTGGTAATCTCCTTGCGTATCTGGTCGAGGTTGCCCTTGGTGCAGTAGGTCTTCTCAAGCACCGAGTCGATGTAGTCGCTGTAACCTTCCTCGTCGCGGTTCTTAAGATACCAGAATACCTGATTCTCGCTGAGGGCAATGTCCTCCTGGCCGACGGTGCCGGATTCTTCTTTTTCAAAGAAAATCTCGCCGGGATAGAACTTCGCCTTACGCATCTGGTCATAAAGCCTAGCCACCACGAAGGTCGTCTCATAGAAGCAGAACGGCTCACTGATAAGCGTCACAGGATTAAGGTGCATGTGGTTCACACAGAAGTCCCCAAGCGCCGCACAACGCTGCTTAAGAAGCTCTCCCTCGGGCGCATCCTTAACAAAGCAGAAGCTCCATATAAACCTGTCGTCCGAGTTCACAACCGTATGCGCTGACCCCACATAATTCGTAAGTACCTCATCATGCAGACGATTTATTGTAAAAAGAAGAAGCTCCTTGTTCCAGCCGTTCTTGATGGCATCCACGATGTCGGCGCGGGTATATACGATGCGCCAGATACTGTCGGCGGTAAAGCCCATGCCGTTAATCTTAAGGCCGGTGTCCACCATTTCTTTGTTGGTGCCGAGCATCCCGTCGCAGGCCTGCTTGAAGACTGAGGTCATGAGGGAATCCTTACGGCTCTGGACTTCTTCTTTGTCCTCTTTCTTTTTATGATTGTCTATCATCTTAACCAGGCAGTTCTTAACCTCATCAAGGTCGAAAGGCTTGGTAAGATACGCCGTTACGCCGTACTCGATAGCCATCTGGGCGTACTCGAACTTTTCATAACAGGTAAGAAAAGTAAACTCGCTGTTTAAGCCTTGGTCGGAGACATACTTAAGTACCTCGAGACCGTTGCAGATGGGCATGCCGATGTCGCAGATAATGAGCTCGGGTTTTTCTTCGTCAATTATCTGCTTGGCCATCTCGCCGTTGTAAGCGCGTAAAATCTTGGAAATTCCGAGCTCTACGCAGTCGAGGTTGCTCTGAAGCACGTCAATTGTGGAAATGTCATCATCACATACCAAAAGTTTCATCTTCGTATTCTCCGAAAGGAATCAATAACTCAACGTGGGCGCCGCCGTCTTCTCTGTTGGAAAGACGTAAGAGGTCATCCCTGTTAAAAATAAGTTTCAAACTGTAGCGAACATTGGTAAGACCCAGATGTTCTTTGGTAAACATTTCGTCGTTCTCGGGATTGTTAATCTTCTCAAGGATTTCGGCGGAGAAACCGTTTCCGTTGTCCTCCTCGGTAAGCCTAATACCCTTGAATCCGGGCTCTTCATACACCTCGCCCGAAATCTTAACAAACATTGTATTTACAAGTGTCATAGCATGCTTGAAGGAATTCTCCACAAGTGAAAAAAGAATCAGGTACGGAATCTTCGATGCCTGAACTTCCTCGGGCACATCGTAAGAAAGCTCGATGCTGTTGGGGAACCTCAATTTCTGCATGTCCACGTAATTGTCTATATGTTTTAACTCTTCTTCCACCGTAGTCCAGTCGGTTGCGGTGTGAAGCATATATCTTGTAAAGGCCGCGAAGTCGGAGATGTACTTTCTGATCTCCTCCGGCGCCTTATTGTAAGTCATGTTGCTGATAGTGGTAATACCGTTTAAAAATGTGTGCGGCTGCATCTGAGCGCGTAACATCTTAAGACGGTTCTGTTCTCTCTTAATCTTTAAATCGTAGGATTCGATGGTAAGATTACCTATCTTCTCACTCATCGCGTTAAAGCTTCCGTAGAGTTCCTCAAACTCGCTGCTGCCGGCGTCGCTAACGTCCAGTCTGTAGTCAAGGTCGCCGTCGGAAAGCTCTTCATTGGCGATTACAAGTTCTTTGATTGGAATACGTACTTTCTTATCGAGGTTAACTACCAGAAGTCCTATAAGTATTACGCAAAGTGCGCTGTCTACGATAAGAAACAGCGACGCAATTCTTCCCGAAATGGTCAGACCCTGGGGCTTGGTAATAAAAATCAGTCCCACATCCGAGTCCGAAAGTCTTGAAGTCGAAACCGCATATCCTTTGACAAAGTAATCGCCTCTCTTGTCAAAGTTCACAAATTCCGCTGTGCTGTTGTCACCGATTACGCAGAAGTTATCTCCTTCGTACTGTACATAACAGGTTCTTTTGCCCGTAGCGTTGTCACCATAGGGTTCGGGCGCGAAAGTAGCGCACTCGCTCACTGCGCCTATCACGTATCTGCCTAAGCTTAAGCCCTTGTAGTAATAAGGCTTACCCATAATATTCACAACCGACCATTTCTTATTGGAAACGGAGTCAGCATCGGTGGGCGCGTATTCTTTCAGAAACGCTTTAAGTCCGGCATTGACGGAAGATGTTACTACTCGCGAGGTCGCGTTGACAAAAATGTCTTCTTCAGTATCGAGGATAAAGAACATCGTAACATCCGATGACGCCATAACTTTAAAAGTCATGGATTCCTGAAGTTCGGTCTGGATAGTGTAATTCATAGCCGCAGAGTCGCGCCTTACCTCTGTTTTCTTAAAAATGGTCGACGCAAGATCGTAGACATGCTCATAAATGGTGTTGAGCCTGCTGTCTACGGAGGTTGCCCAGTTCTGCGCTATTCCGTTGTTGGTGCCGAGTACGCTTTGCTTGTAGAAAGAGCTGTATGTAACCGATATCACAGCCAGAAAAAGAAGGGACGTAATAAGTGTTCCTCCAAGCAAAAGCATTACCCTGCTAATCCAGGATTTCTTCATTGTACTTAACTCCGTACCGCTAAAAATTCACTACCCTTAATTATACCCCAAAGTGCGAAACCGCCTATAAATATAACGTTTTCTTTGGCCGGAAAATATCCATAAAAGACGCGGACAGTCATCCTGCCCGCGCCGTGTGTGTTATTTAGTCTTAATGGGCAAACACTTAGTGATTATTTATTGGCTGCTACCCATTCGTCAGCCTGCTTCTGGTAATCCTCTAAGATCTTGTCGATACCTGCATCCTTAAGAGCCTGAAGGAACTTAGGATACTCAACATCGGGATTAACGTCACCGTAGGTAAGAACCTTGTTGTACTGCTCAACCACGTTGGAAACTGCAGTAACTTCGTTCATTACGTTGATGGTGGAAGGTGTGAAGCCGTAAAGCGGAGGACACCAAGCCTTGGCCATAAGTTCCTTACCGTATTCGTTGTCGGAACCGCTGTTTGCGGAGTTGCCTTCGAATTCGATACCCTGGAAACCGTTACCGATCATACCGCAGGAGTATAAGCAGTTGTAAGGAATTGAGTTAAAGTCAAGTCCGTCGGGATAGTGAGCCTTGGTGTGGTCTTCGTTCCACTCATAGTCCTGACCTTCCGCACCGTAGATAAGTGTATCCCAGATGAATTCATCTGTGTAAAGAAGGTTAATGAATCTTGCTGCTGCGGCAGGATCCTTACAGGAGTGTGAAATACCGATACCGAGTGTATCTGTTGCAAGGTTGTCGATACCGATTGAAATTGCGCCGTACTCTGCGCCGTAAGTGTTCTGCTCTGTAAACATCTTTGCAATTGCGTCAACATCTGCAGAGTGTCCCATGATAACGCCCTTGGAAGAACCGCTCATAACAACTGCGTCATGAGATAAGGTGTTAGCTGAACCTTCGGGATCTGCGTAACCCTTCTGACGGAATTCGTATGCTTTATAAATAGCGTTCTTGTATGCGTCTGACTCGTAGTAGTTGATAAGCTGTGTGCTTTCGCCGACTGTTGCGGTGTAAGTACCAACCTGGGATGTCTTGGTGTATGAGTTGTAAAGCATGTTGAACTGGTCGCAGTATACGAGGAATCTCTCGTCGGGATACTTGGCCTTAAGCTGTGCAAGTGCATCGCCGAGGGAATCAAGATCCTTAACCTTGGAGATATCAACGCCGCTTTCGTCAACAATTTTCTTATCATAGATAAACTTCCAGTCAAGAACAGTACCGAAGTATCTGGGAACCATGTAAAGGTGTCCGGATAACTTACCGCTGCCTACGATGTTGCCGATTAAGTCGAGTGTAGGCTTAAGTTCTGTACCTGTGTACTCATCAAGGGGAATGATGTAACCCTGGTTAGCCCAGTCGGAAAGTGAGAATACCTGAACGATGTCGGGTGCTTCGTCGCCGCCGCTTGCAAGCTCCATGGGAATCTTCTGAAGATAATCACCGATAGAAGTAATCTTTAAGTGAATCTTGTAACCCTCTTCATGAAGTGTGTTCTTGAGGTAATCGTTGATTACGTCTTCGACCTTCTGAGTTGCCTCAAGTGAAGGTACGATAAATAATGTAGACATGTCGAGTGTGATTACGGAAGGCTCTGCAGTAGTGGCTGTACCTGAACCTGACTTGCTGCTTGTAGAAGTGCCGCCTCCGTTAGATGTTTCCTTACCGCAGCCGGCTATCATTGTGAGAGCAAGAGCCATAGTAAGAACCAATGCTAAAATTTTCTTTTTCATAGAGTCTACCTCCTCCTTTAGTAACTCCATTAAAACATATTCAAAAAAAGTATACTTTCAAAAATGTCACATCGATTTCTAAATAAATTCTCTTTATGAGTAAAATCAAAAATCGACAGCACTTTTTTAATACTTTTGCCCTTACCCCTCATATTAAAATGTAAAAAGAAACACTTAGCACATTATTAATTGAATAAAGGAGAGATACTATGACAGATTTTGAAAACGCCAAGGTCAAGGTTAAACAGGGCTGGCTTCAGGGCTATGCCGAAGAAAACGTTAAGATTTTCAAGGGTATCCCTTACGCCGCTCCTCCCGTAGGCGCGCGTCGTTTTAAAAAGCCCGAAGATCCCGAGTGCTGGCGTGGAGTAAGAAAAGCTACTCAGTACAGCGCAGCTGCCGTTCAGCACGTTATGGAAATGGCCGACATGCCTGCCAACGTTCACGGAGTACCTCAATTTATGGCACCTTCTCAGTACGAGGAAGATTGTCTTTACCTTAATGTATGGACACCCGCAGCTGAGCCCGATGCCAAGCTTCCCGTATTTGTATGGATTCACGGCGGCGGAATGGTAGCCGGAAGTGGTTGCGAAGTGGTATGTGACGGTATCGGGTTTGCGAAGAGAAAAGATATTGTGGTTGTTACCATTAACTACAGACTCGGCTTCTACGGTTTCTTTGCCCATCCCGACTTAA
This sequence comes from Lachnospiraceae bacterium, assembly GCA_017553505.1. Taxonomy (GTDB): domain Bacteria; phylum Bacillota; class Clostridia; order Lachnospirales; family Lachnospiraceae; genus UBA1258. Next base: position 174,960 of record JAFZLD010000003.1, on the reverse strand, counting down.
CAGCCGAGGCAGGCGGAACCAGCGGTAACTACGCATTATATGATATGAGAAAAGCCTGTCAGTGGGTCAAAGAAAACATCGCCGCATTCGGTGGCGACCCCGACAGAATCACCGTTGCGGGCCAGTCCGGCGGTGCTGCGGGAACAGGCGCTTTACACGCTTCACCTTTAATGAAAGGTATTATCAACCGCGTATCCATCGAAAGCGGTCCCATTTACTGGGGCTTCATGCAGCCCGGTCCCCGCGAGAACATGGAAAAGCTCGGTGTTGAATACATGGAATACATCGGATGCAAGAGCATCGCAGAGCTTCGTACCCGCGACACCTGGGAACTTTTCGACAAGTACGAAGAGTTCCAGCGTTCAAAGGGTATCGATCCCATGGGCTTCGGCTTCACCTTCTGCGTAGACGGCGAATTCATTCCCAAGCCTTACTCAGAGATTATGGATGCCGGCGAATTCAACGACTTCGACGTACTTATGGGCTCCTGTGCACAAGAATTCCCCGCAGTTGACGCTTCCAAGTACTCTGTTGAAGAGTTTCACAAATACCTCGAGGAAGCCTTCCCCGACAACGCCGATAACATGAAGAAATGGTACCCCGCAACCAATGGTATCGAAGCCGCCAAGCAGGTATCCACCATCGCTTCCGACATCATGCTCCTTGGCAGCGCCAAGATCGGTGAGCTCTGCGCAGGACGCGGCAGAAACGCTTACATCTGGCTCATGAGCAAAGAAAACGAAACCGAGCGCGGACGCAACGAAGGTTCCCCTCACTGTGCCGAAATGCCTTACGTATTCGGCCGTGTAGATTCCGGCGAAAGAAATCCTTTCTTCCCCTACCACTGGGTAGGCGCCGACTACGACTTCATGGAACTCATTCAGGGCTACTGGTATTCTTTTGCAGCCACCGGCGATCCCAATGGCGACGGAAGACCCGCCTGGAAGAAATATGCGGACAAGTTCGACATCATCAACCTGAATAACAACACCGCGATGATTCCCGCTTCCGAGCAGGCGAAATACAATTACTACTACGACAAGCTTCAGAGTAACGATTTCGTAATCACCCTGTTCGGAGCACCTAGATTCACACCTAAAAACAAATAATTCCTAATTTTTCCTACAACGAAAAGAGTGAGACAGCAATATCGTCTCACTCTTTTATTATCGCCTATTGTGTTACTCTCGAAATTTACTTTCAGTCTGCTGATTCGCTATATACCAAGCGCTTCTTACCCTTCACCTCGATGCTCTTCCCGCCCCAAGTGCTCTTCGACCTACATTTCTAAGCAATATGCATCTTTGAAGGTCGAAAAACAAATGAAAAGCTCTGAAATTCCTACTTTTCTTCGCATTATACATTTTTGTAGGTACATTTCTTACTGTCGCTCGCATCTGATTCCTACAATTCTTCTTTATTTCTTAGTTTTGTAGGTATTCCTACGCCCAAAGCGTGGCTCGTGTACCTACAAATTCATGTTGATAATAATTTTTGTAGGCATCTGCCTCGGTTCGTGATAAAAAACAGCCTACAAACGTCAGTGTTACTAACTTTTTGTAGGTAAAATGCCATCCACTCCCGCTTCGTGGCACCTACAAATCGGCCCAATTTCTAATTTTGTAGGAATAGCGACCTCAAAAAGGAGCCACAGCGCAGGCAGACTCACTAATACGGCAACAATTTGCCATCTTAGCCATACTCACTACTTTATCTCGTAAGTTTCTTTCTCAAAGTCCACTTTCAAACAAGCCTTAGCCTTATCATTAACCCATATAATGCTCATCTCAGAACCGTTACACTCAATCGTCACCTTCGCGTCCTCAGTAAATGCAGGACAGGTATTTCTGTAACGGAGCATCTCGAGCTGTTTCTGAACCACAGGCTTATCGAGTAATTCTCGAGCCTCAGTCAAAGAAAGGTTCGTGCGGTTGATTTCCTTGTGACCGCCGGCGCCTGCGCGCTTCATGGCTTCGTAGTCGTTCTTGCCTGTGAAAAGGTCTAAGTACCAGATCTGAGGCTTGCCGGGTATGAAGAGCTGAATGGCTCTTGCCATGAGCATGCGCTGCTCACTCTCGCCGAGAGCACTGAAGTAGGTCGCATTGACCTGATAATAAACGTTCTTGGCGCCATGAAGATCTTTCACGTAACCGCCACGCTTAACTACCGTGTCTATAAGGTTCTGAATATCTTCCTCGGGAAGAAGTCCCTTAAGATCGAGAAGCGGTATACCGTCGTGACAACCGAGCATGTTAACGGTCATGATGTTATTATCGATGACCTCGTCGCCCCACTTCTTTAGGTAGCTACCGTTCTTTCTGATGAAAGCATCAATCAAAAGTCCGGGAAGGAAGAAATCGTATACCATGTAGCCCTTGTCGGAAAGCACCTTGTAAGTGCCCTCGCCGTAGCTTGCATGAATCTCGGGAAGGAGCGTCAGCGCGTGCCCGGAAGCAATATCGTCTATCTTCTGAAGCAGGTCCCATGTACCCGGGTCATTCAAGAAATTCCTAAGCCCCGGTTCCTTGGGCGCATATGCAAAAGCATCAAGTCTGACAATCGATACCCCGTAATCCGAGAGTTTCTTAAGTGTGTCCTTGTAATAGTCCCACACCAGCGGAGACTTGATGTTTAAATCCATCTGACCTAAGTAGCTGCGGTTCGCCTGAAGGTAATCACGAAGCTTATCCGCATACTCTTCAAAGCCTGCAAAATCAATATCCTCGGGAGCCTTACCCTCTTCCACGGCCGCATTGATAATCTCGCTCACTCTCACAGCCGTCTCATACTGAAGTCCGCACTCGCGCACCAGTTTAAGCGGGTCGACAGCGTTATAAATCACTTTCTGATAAAACGTATTCCAGTAAGGCACATCGGTTCCGTCGGGGAAGCGCACCATCAGAATCGGTAGCCCCTCCTTGCGGAAGAACATGTTCTTAATGTACTTCTCGTCCGGCTGAATGTAACCCTTGTCGGTCATCTTACCGCAGCCTTCCCAGAATCTGTTCCAGTTGATGAAGAAGTCCTTGTACTCAGACTTCTCACCGTTCTTAATAATATCCTGGAATTGCGGCGAAAGAACGGATATATGGTTAAGTATAAAATCCATCGTAAGGTCGATGTTTATCTCATGAAGCCTCTCAATGTCGCGCTTTGAAGCAAGCGTCTCGCTTATCTCGTAATTGATAAGTGAGAACCCTCTGTCAAGATCTGTATTGAATACGCTCGGAAGCAGATAAATCGAGCGGAACACATCTTTAAACTTCTCATCATCAAGAAGGTCCACGATATCAGATAATCTGCCGCCGATACTGTCGGGGTAAGCGTTAAGCATCACTCCGATACTCATTTTTTTGCTCTGCATGCTATCCTCCTAAAACGTCGCGGGGTCGATAAAATCGCCACTCTTGGCCATAATAATCTTGGCCTGCTTGCCTACTCGGTCAAGCTCTTCCTGCTCAATCTCAAGCACCATGGTGGTAAAAGCAGAATCGGTCTTACCGTCTCTGGCTCTCAGTCTCCTGTGCTCTCTCGTCTCTTCCGGCGTTGAGTTCAGAAGAACCGGCACATCCACACCGCGGAGGTTCTCGTTACCGCCGTGAGTCCACTCTATAATTAAGACATTAGTGTCGGCAAAAGAAACCTTATCGTACCAGCGCTCGTCTTCGGTACGACCCATGCGCTTTAAGAAAATATCTTTATCGCCACGCTTGAAAGCTTCGATAATAGCGTTTATTTCGTCATAATCCTGCTCGGCTGGAGTTCCGAGGTAGCCACGAAGTGCGCGTCTGCCTGCCGCCTGATAGCTGAACAGCCATTCACGGGAAGCCGCTTCCTTGGGATCTGCGTCGGTCTCAGCCGCCCAGAGCTTCGAAAGTTCTTCTTTGACATAATCGTTATAACAGCCTGAACTTACGACTCCTTTTAAGCCGGCGCTGCGAAATACCGACAATCTCTCCGCGTCATTGTAAAGAGGAATTCGTCTCGGATAGTTATCGCCCGAGAGTACATATACTCCTACGCCTGCTGCCTTGAGGTAGTGAGCAAGAAGCGATGCAGTCTCGCTCTTTCCCACACCGGAGCCACCGAATACAGACACTACAACCTTTTCCGAATCGACGTCGGTGATAAGCTTAATCAGCTTAGGGAATATCTTCGAAGCCTTTCTGATGTGGTCTTCGCCGATGGCTATCTTGTCGCCGGGCATGTCGCCTTTAGGCATGTCATCCGTTACTGCGGGCGCCTGCCAGCTTGCGATGTTTTCATAAATAGCGTTTGCTTTTTCTTTTAACATTACAGTTCTCCTATGTACTTTCTGATGTAGGCTGCAAGTTCTTTACCCATGCGGGTGTGAGTCTTAAGTGAAGGGTGACCTGCGGCGCCGTAGCCTTCTGTCATGACGTTAATGGAAACGTACTGGAAGGTGATGAGGCGAACATCGCCGGTCTCAGCCACAAGCTCGGAAACCGCTTCCCTGATGATGTAGTACAGGTACTGATCCATGGGGCCGAGAGTGCAGCAAATATATGTGTCGGGGCCATTGCAAGCGCGCACCTGCTTGATGAATTCCTTGTAGCGCGCCTTAAACCACAGCTCCATACCCTCAATCTCGCCGAATTCTCTGTAGAATCTGATGGGGTTGGCATCGTTGGTACCGAGGTTGATGACTACAATGTCATTTTTGTGTTCCTTGAAATTCCATTGTACAGGTTCTTTATTAAACTTTTTGTCGCAGAGCTCGTCGCGAAGTCCGTAGATATCCTCCATCGCATGCATGGGGAACATCGGATGCTCGGGCTTGGCCGCGCTGATGCCGGACTCACTGATAACCGAGAACTCGTATCCAAGTTCTCTTGCGGCTCTGGCACCGTATGCTTCCCAGCCGTTCTCCTCGACAGTCTTAAATTCAAAAGCATTGTCGGGCGCTTCATTACCGAATCCGCAGGTGATTGAGTCGCCCACAATCTCGATTGTGGGGCGCTTCTCGGGCTTGTATTCGAGGATTTCTCCATCGACTTCAACCTCAAGAATTCCCAACTTACCTCGTGAATTCTCGGATATTTTAATCACACGGATTACCTTTTCGACTTCCTTGTCACTTTCCCACAGAGTCAACCACTCGCCTTCCTCTGGAAGTTCCTTGCACTCATGGCGATATACGAGTTCATCCTCGACCAGGGTTCCGATACACGGCCAGTCCGGCGGAGGCGTAGGCATGCCGGGCATTCCCTGAATCTGATCCGACCAGGACTGCACCTTCACCTTCAGGCTCTTACCCTTTATCAATACAGAAAAGCCCGAGCAACTCCAGTTGCAAAAGAAAGCCTTTCTTTCTTCATCATAAAACACTCTGCCGTGGGTCTGAACCTTCGGCAACACTTCCTTAATCAGCATCTCTTAATTCCTCCTATGCCTCAAACTCAAATCCGTACACGGGATTGCCTTCCGAATTGAAAAGCGCCGCGTTACAGAAATTCTCTTCGCAATACTTTATTTCCACGGGCTTATGAGCCTCATATCTGAGTAAAAGAACAAGCTTGTCGCCGTCCGTCTCCGCAATATAAGACTTATTCATTCCGCCCTGGTTAATCTTAAGCACTTCGCCGAGTCCCTCACGTACTTCAATTCCTCCTGCGGCATTGGCAAAAGAAATAACTATCGCTTCAGGTTCTTTGGAAATACCTATAACTCTCGGGCAGTCGGCCACCAGCGAATTGTCGCCGTAAGTGTGCTTCATCACTACTCTTCCGAGGCGCTCGCCCACGATTTTCTTGTGGCGAGGATGAATATTAAGCTCTTCTCCCGCATCAAGAATACAGATATCGTAAGCATCTTCGGTTTCGGCAACGGCCTTGGCCTGCTGATGTCTTATAAGCGGATATTTCTTGGCAGCTGTAGGGCCTACGCCTTTGAAGGGAGCAAGCTCCACCTGATAGAAGGGGAACTCATAGCCCCAAAGCGCACGCCAGCTCTTAATCATTGTCTTCATGCTTTCATCGTAGAACTCCGCCCAGTCTCTGGCGTCATCGTCCTCGCCCTGGTACCATACGACACCGCGGATGGTGTAAGGCGCTACCTTGGTAAGCATGTTTTCATAAAGTCCCGAAGGGCGCACCGTAGAGCGCGGGCCGGGCATGAAAGGTACAAAGTCAGCCTGCATGAATACCGAAGGGTCGAAGTTCTTAAAGAAATCGGACATATCTTCGCCCATCATCATACGCTCGAACATTTCCTGCATCTTGGGATCCTGAGGAGCCGCTTTCTTATCGCTTGCGGTAATGTACTTGCTCCAGTTAATCTTCTCAAGCTCCGACTCATGCCAGTCTAAAATGGGCTTCAATGCGGGATTGGCCTCGAGGTCTTCTCTCTTGGTCCAAGCAGACGCAGGCGTTCCGCCCCAGTTGCAGGCTACGATTCCCACAGGCACATCAAGCTTCTTACGAAGTATCATAGCTGCGTAAGTAGCTACCGCCGAAAACTGTTTCCTATTCTCAACATCGTCCCACTTTCTCCAGAATCCCCAGTTCGGGCAGTTATTTTCTGTCTCAAGGAATCCCTTAAAAGCGGTCTGAGGATAGCAAAAGTACCTTAATTTATTATCATCGGGTAACTTAACCGTCTCTTCGAAGTCGTAATCAAACTTCATAAGAAACTCCATATTCGACTGTCCGCCGGCAAGCCACACTTCTCCGATAGCCACATCTTTAAACTCAATAACTTCTTCCGTCACTTTGGAAGAAATGGTCATCGTGGTCTTGTCGCACGCGTTCTTTTTACTTAAGGTAACTTCCCATACGCCGTCCTCTGCCACCGCGGATACGCTCTCGCCGCACAAAGTTACGGTTACGGTGTCGCCCGCCGCAGACGTTCCGAACACCTTTATTTCCTTATCTCTCTGGAGCACCATATGCTCGCCGAATATCAATGCAGGTTGAAGTTTCATAATACCAATGTCCTTTCTTTTACATTCTCATGCACCTATCATACAAAATCGAAAGGGACAATACTCTTAAAAAAAACTCATTGACTTTAAAAATTCTCTTTTCGTTTTTTTTACAAATCGAGATTACATATTTGCAAGGCACGGAAAAAGAAAGATGCAATAATGGTAGCATAAAATAGACGTAACCCGCTTGGGGTTAGAAGGAGTCAGTATGTCAAGCATTACCTTAAAAGGAATCCGAAAAGTTTATCCCATCGCGGATGACATTAAGAAGAAAAAGAAGAAACTTAAAAAGGCAGCCATGCCTCCCGTTCCCGCCGACGGCTTCGTGCCGAATCTTCAGATTACCGATGAAGGTGTTGTAGCGGTTCAGGACTTTAACCTTGAAATTAAGGATAAAGAATTCGTGGTACTCGTAGGACCCTCCGGTTGCGGTAAGTCCACAACGCTTCGTATGATAGCGGGTCTTGAAGAGATTACGGACGGCGAACTTTATATAGGAGATACCTTAAGTAACTCAATCGCACCGAGAGACCGTAACATTGCGATGGTATTCCAGAACTATTCTTTGTACCCTCACATGACGGTTTCCGAGAACATGGACTTTTCATTAAGACTTGCCAAAGTGGGCAAAGAAACCATTTTGGAAAAAGTACAGGAAGCAGCAAGAACCCTTGAAATCACACAGATTCTCGACCGTCTTCCCAAGGCTTTGTCAGGCGGTCAGAGGCAGCGTGTGGCTATCGGTCGTGCGATTGTGCGTAACCCTCAGGTAATCCTTATGGACGAGCCTCTCAGTAACCTTGATGCTAAGCTTCGCGGACAGATGCGTTCAGAAATTATCAGACTTCGTCAGAAGATTGATACCACTTTCGTATATGTAACACACGATCAGGTGGAGGCTATGACCCTCGGTGACCGTATCGTGGTTATGAAGGACGGCTTCATTCAGCAGGTAGGCACTCCTCAGGAAGTATTCAATCACCCCGTTAACACCTTTGTGGCAGGATTTATAGGAACACCTCAGATTAACTTCTTCCACAACGTTCCTCTCAGTGTAGAAGGCGGTGAATACTATATTACAATTCAGGGGCGCAAGATTCGCCTCGATGAGAAGCATCAGGCACCTCTTAAGGCTAAAGGTCAGCAGACTTGCGACGTTACGGTAGGTGTAAGACCCGTTCACATTTCCATGGCTGATGAAGGCTTCAGCGGTAAGATTGAAGTATCCGAAATGATGGGTAGCGAAGTTCATCTTCACATCAATCTTAACGGCGACGATATCGTGGCTGTTATTCCTACCGCAGATTTGGACCTTAACCTTGTGTCCATCGGCAAGGACTTAACATTTAACTTTAATCCCAAGCTCATCCACGTATTCGACCAGACTACGGGCGAGAACCTTATCTAAGAATTTATGGGGGACCAAATGTATCAGGATAATTACATTAAGTTAAAAGAAATCGTCGATAAAGACGGCGTAATCATTAACGTTTCCAAGCATCGTAAGCCCGACGGCTCGATGGATGTGGAGACCAATCTTAAGACCTGGAATGACGCTATTAAGAGCTTTCCCATAGTAACCCCGTTGTGGCCCGAGGGTAAGACCCCCGGCTACGACGACAGGGCTCCGCTCCAGCCGGAGCCTTCGATTGTGTTTGTGCCCGCGCAGGGCGCTCCCGCTTCCGATGAGAAGCGCGGCACAATCATCGTAGCCTGCGGCGGCGGCTTTCTTACCCGCACCGGCTGCGAAGGCTTCAACGTAGCCGAGTATTTTGCCGCTCACGGCTTCAATACCGCCATTCTCACCTACAGGCTTCAGCCCTACGGCCGAAAGGACGCGCTTCTTGATATTCAGCGCGCCATCCGCCTTATCCGCGCCCGCAAGGACGAATTTGGCGTATCAGACAAGGTCATCTGCATGGGCTTCTCCGCCGGCGGAATGCTCTCCGGCAACGCAGCTACGCATTTCGATGCAGGTAATCCTTCAGCGGAAGATCCGATAGAGCGTGAGTCATGTCGCCCCGACGGTGCAGTGCTCGGATACGGAGCATTTTCTTTTGCGGCGTTACCCGGTGGATTCTTCGTGGATCCTTTCAGCGACCAGATTCGTAATCCCTTCTTTGCGGACAAAGAAGAGCTTATCTACTACTCGCCCGAGGTTAATATTTCCCGCGAGACACCGCCTTTCTTTATCTGGCAGACCAACAGCGACGACCCCCGCAATTCCTTCGCAATGGGTCAGGCTCTTACGGCTATGGGCGTTCCCTTCGAGATGCACCTCTTCCCCGAAGGCGTCCACGGACTCGCTCTTGCGGACGGTCACAACGACCTCGCAATGGATATCCCGAGCGTTGCTCAGTGGGCAGAGCTGTGTGTAAACTGGCTTAACAGGATTTAAAAAATATACGAAATAGGGCAGAGCCAATTGGCTCTGCCCTTTCTTTTGCATTTATTCAAGTTCGAATGCACCCGTATACAACTGGTAATACGTACCTTTCTGAGCTATCAGTTCGTCGTGTGTGCCGCGCTCTATGATGCGGCCGTGGTCGAGTACCATGATGGCATTGGCGTTACGTACCGTCGAAAGCCTGTGAGCGATTACGAATACGGTTCTGCCTTCCATGAGGTTGTCCATACCGCGCTGTACGATGGCTTCGGTACGGGTATCGATTGAGGATGTTGCCTCGTCTAGGATCATTACAGGAGGATTAGCTACCGCAGCTCTTGCTATCGAAAGAAGCTGTCTCTGACCCTGTGAAAGCTGTGAGCCGTTACCGGAAAGCTCTGTCTCGTAGCCATTCGGAAGTCCCATGATGAAATCGTGGGCGTTGGCAAGCTTAGCTGCGTTGATACACTCTTCATCGGTGGCATCGAGCTTACCGTAGCGGATGTTGTCCATGATGGTACCTGTAAAGAGGTTAACGTCCTGAAGTACCATACCGAGGGACCTACGCAAGTCGTCCTTCTTAATCTTCGTAATATTGATACCGTCGTAACGAATCTTACCGTCGGGTATGTCGTAGAAACGGTTAATAAGGTTTGTGATAGTGGTCTTACCTGCGCCTGTAGCGCCTACAAAGGCTATCTTCTGACCGGGCTTGGCATAAAGCGTTACATCGTGAAGAACCTGCTTATCAGGCTCGTAACCGAAGTCTACGTCCACCATTTCGATGTTGCCCTTAAGCTCCACATAAGTGGTGGTGCCGTCAGCCTTGTGGAAGTGCTTCCAAGCCCACTTGCCTGTGAACTCCTCGCACTCGGTGAGGCCTTCAGCTATGGTTTCTTTGGCATTTACAAGTGTTACATAGCCTTCATCGGTCTCGCTCTGTTCATCAATAAGAGCAAATACTCTGTCGCTTCCGGCAAGTGCCATGGCGATGGACGATACCTGCATGGAAATCTGCGCAATCGTCTGGGACAGCTGTCTTGAAAGGCTTAAGAAAGAAATAATAACACCGATAGTAAGCGTTCCTATACCGATTAAGTATACGTTGGGAATATTAAGTACAGCAATAAGTCCGCCGAGAATAGCAATCACAACATACATCAGGTTACCGATGTTACCGAGCACCGGCATCAGTGTATTTGCTGCGGCGTTCGCTGTCTTAACATCGTTAAATAACTGCTCGTTTAACGCATCGAATTGTTCTTTGGCCTCGTCCTCGTGGGTGAAGACCTTAACAACCTTCATGCCTTCCATCATTTCCTCGATGAAGCCCTCTTCCTTGGCAATTGACTTCTGCTGGGCTTTCATGAAGCGGGCGCTCTTGCCGCCGTACTTCTTGGTCACCTTAAACATGAGTACTATAAAAAGAATGATTCCGAAGGTAAGCCAGAAGCTGTATCTGAGCATTGTCAGGAAAATAACGGTTACGGTCATAATCGACGATACCGCGGAGGGGATACTCTGTCCGACCAACATACGGATGGTGTCAACGTCGTTCGTGTAGGAAGACATTATTTCGCCGTGAGTTCTGGAGTCAAAGTAGCGAATCGGCAACGTCTCCATATTGTCAAACATATCGTCACGAAGGGACTTGATGGTGCCCTGTCCTACGGTTGCCATGATGCGCGGATAAATAATGGCCGCCACAATTCCCAGCACATCGAAGAGAATCATGAGTTCAATGATATGTACAAGCTTAGCCTTAACCGCATCGAAGCCGGTCGATAAGCCGGGAACGATTACGCCGTCGATGAGCTTGGCCATAAACATGTTAACTATAACTGTGGAAACGGCGCTGATAATGATGCAGATGACCACCGTAATCAGGCTCTTTCCGTACTTCTTGAATACATATGCCATGAGTCTCTTAAGGGACTTCATGTCAATTTTCTTGTCGGTAACTACTCGCATGGGTCTAGGCATTGGCAGCCACCTCCTTTCCGGAAGTCTGGGTATCGTAGATTTCTCTGTAGATACCTCCGTGCTGCATGAGTTCTGCGTGGGTTCCCATCTCGGAAATCTTACCGCCGTCGAGAACTATAATTACGTCACTGTCCTCAATGGAGCTTACACGCTGCGCAATAATAAGCTTGGTGGTAGCGGGTATCTCGTCCTTGAGGGCGCGTCTGATAAGCGCATCGGTCTTGGTGTCGACTGCGCTGGTGGAGTCATCGAGAATCAGAATCTTAGGCTTCTTAAGAAGTGCTCTTGCGATACAAAGTCTCTGCTTCTGTCCACCGGATACGTTGGTACCGCCCTGGCTTAGCATAGTGTCGTATTTCTCGGGCATCTGCTGTACGAACTCGTCCGCATGGGCAAGCTTGCATACGCGTACCAGTTCTTCGTCGGAAGCTTCTTTGTTACCCCAGCGGAGATTTTCTTTGACCGTTCCGGAGAAAAGAATGTTCTTCTGAAGTACCACAGCCACCTGGTCGCGAAGTGCTGTCAAATCGTACTCGCGCACATCTCTGCCGCCTACGCGTACCACGCCTTCCGTAGCGTCGTAAAGTCTTGAAATAAGCTGAATAAGCGTAGTCTTCGAGGAACCGGTGGAACCGATAATACCGATGGTCTGACCCGACTCAATCTTAAGATTGATATCGGTAAGCGCCGTACGCCTTGAATTGGGTCTGTATTTGAAGGAAACATGGTCGAACTCAATGCTTCCGTCCTTAACTTCCGTCAAACCGCCTTCGGGTGACTTAAGAGCCGATTCATGGTCGAGCACTTCACACACACGGTTACCCGCCTCAGCCGAAAAAGTCATCTGAATGAATACCATCGAAAGCATCATAAGTGACGAAAGAATCTGCACACCGTAAGCAATAAGTGATGACAGCTGACCGGTTGTAAGCTCCGTCGCATTGGTGCCGATAATGATCTTGGCGCCGATCCAGCATACGAGAAGCACAGTCACCTTGATACTGAAGAGCATGCAAGGGTTGTTGAGAGCAAGAATCTTCTCGGCGTGAGTGAAGTCTTTGCGAACTTCCTCGGATGCCGCGTTGAATTTCTTTTGCTCATAGTCTTCTCGTACAAATGCCTTAACTACGCGGATGCCCGCAACGTTCTCCTGCACGGAGTTGTTAAGCGCGTCGTACTTCTTGAATATTCTTTTAAATATAGGGTGCGCAACGCGGAAAATCGAATATAAAGCGATTCCCAGAAAAGGAATGATGCCCACAAAAATCCAAGCCATCTTATTGTTGATGGAGAAAGCCATGCACACAGAGAATATCAGCATAAGCGGTGTACGAACCGCCATTCTGATAAGCATCTGGAAGGCCATCTGAAGCTGTGTCACATCATTCGTAAGTCTTGTAACAAGCGATGAGGACGAGAACTTGTCTATGTCCTCAAAAGAAAAATCAAGCGTCCTGTAGAACAAATCCCTGCGCAGATTCTTGGCAAAGCCTGCCGAAGCAGTCGCCGCAAACTTCGCGGAATTCATACCGCAGAACAAAGAAAAACATGCCAACACCACTAAGATTGCTCCGTATTTGAGCACGGGTGTCAGCGAAACGCCGGTCATCTCATCGATGAGCGTGGCCATAACATAAGGAATAATACATTCGAGCGCTACTTCTCCCAGCATAAACGTAGGAGTGAGTATCGTCTCTTTTCGGTACCCATCGATCTTGGGCGCCAGTTTCTTGATTACACTCATATCTCTTCTCCTAATCCATTTTCACTGAATATATGATATACCCATTGGATTAAAGAATGTAATACAAAATGTACATACTTTTTGCACAAATGTAATCTATGCTTTTTGTTTATTAGTGAATCGGCCGTCTTCTACTCTTTAAAGATAACAATGCTAATGACTTCTCTCCTTAAAAAACAGTCCTAATCTCTTATTCAGCCTACTAACCAGTTCTTCTTCGTTTATTGCACCCTCAAAGAATAAATCCACTTCTTCCATTATGATATCCTGATATAACTCATCCTCTTCATTTCTTACCACGCATTGCTTAAGAAGCTTATACATATCTTCTTTGACTCTGGAAACATCTATTTTCCCTATTTGATACCAATTTTCTCCATCGCCAAATTCCATACCTTCTTCCAGTTTAGTCATTTCCAACTGCTCATCCAATACATCCTTTCTTGTACTGAAAGCCGGATTTCCGCTTGTAGTTACGTACTTCTGAACATCATATGACAGCAATACTTTAATAAACTTAGCTGCAATTTCTTTTTCTTCCTCGGAATAACTTCTGTTTATCAGAAGCATACCGTTACTCTGAATATAGCTCTTAGCTCCATCTTTTCCCGGATAACCTATAATTTTGATGTCTTCCCCATAAAGGGTATACAATTCACAAAAAGAATGCGCGTAGCCAACAGACTCTCTTATTCCCAATATCCGGCCATTTTTCAATGCATTTATCGCCTCATCTGTAGGAATCGAATCTGACGGATGTTCTTTTACAATTTTCAGAACTCTTTTCATCTTTTCTGAATCCACCACATTATTTAAATCATCGGTAGATAAATAATAAGAATCATCAATTCCCGCATTAAAAAAGTAAGATGCCAGAATCGTTTCCTGCATATTTTCAAAAAAGCGCATTCCGATAAGAACATCAAGTTTATCTGAATCCTCGATTATATCAACACAAGTATCATAGCTCCAATCGCCAATATCTTCGTATGAGACTATAGTATCAATATTGAATGCAACGGCAAGTCCATAAAGCCTATCATCTATTTGCCCCATTTTGGTTGCAAACTCGTTTAAATTTTCAAGATCTTCTTTGTCTACAACATTATCTAACGGTTCCCAGTATTCCTTCTTTTCTCTGAAAGGTACCAAATCGGCATCCAAAAGAAGCGGTCCGTCTCCGGCCACTAACTCAGTTAAAAGCTGTGTGCGATTGTCATAATCATATTCTTCTACATATACCCTGTATTCCGGATAAAGCATGTTAAATTCTGCAACTGCCTTCAGATAGGCCTTGGAATTCTTAGGTATTGCAAGTCTTATTGTTTTAACATTGTTCGGTGTCGGCTTGAGCACCATAAAATAATCTTTTTGATATCCTGCCTGCAAGTAAATAGTACCTTCTTTATCAGCACATATCTTATATTGCTTCATAAACGGGCGCGAAACTTCTATTCCTGCAGCTTTCCAGTCAAAAATCTTACTGCTTGTCTGCATAGAATAATCAGATAAAAAAACGCCGTCTTCATTCATGTATACGAGTTCATTTTCATCAAATATTCCTACCGCATACATTGATAATTCATCTGACTGTTTGATTTCTTTGTACTCACAGACTGTTTCTTCTTTATCAGCATCAATATCCACACATGCTATGGTATGATTGCTCCCCTGACGCATATGATTTTCATCAAGAACCTCATCACAAATATCATAGGCCACTCTGCCATCAGTAAGAAGAAAGATATCATACAATTCATTTTTATCGAATGTTTTTCTTTTTAAAAGTTTTCCATTTGGTGAAAAAATGCAATAATTTATCTTCTCGTTACCTGGTTTATATCCGTTTCTGTCATCCACATGAATATTTCCCTGCGCATCAACCGTTATAATCAATGGCATACTGAGCCCTGTCATAGCATAATCATCAATCACGGTATGCTCTGACAGTTCACCTTTTTTGTCTCTGGTTTCAATTGACACCTCTGATGTCAGCGAATTTGAGCTGATAGTTACAAAACCGGAATCATCAGGCAAAGCGCCGACTCCCAATATCATATGTTCATCGTCACACGATATAACAGCAGACTGCAAACTGCCTGTGGAAGACGCAGTCAGCACCTCTGCGTGTTTGTCTTCGTCTAAAAGACAGATTTTGTATTTTAGTGCTCCGCTTGCCGAACAATCAATGCAACTATCCTGTTCCTCACCCGGTGTTTCAAAGTTGAGTTCTTTGTATAAAACACATGTATAAGCATTCTCGGAATTTACGTCTTTCTCCGCGCTTTCTACTATCGTTTTTCTATTACAACCCGATAAAAATAACACAATACCAAGAGCAAAAAACAATACTCTTACAGCCTTCATCTTACACACCTCTTATAACAGCCAAAAGGCCGGCCTCAAATAAGCCAGCCTTTGAATAATTTCTTAAAACAGTAGCAAAACTAGTATGCAGGAGTGTGAATCACCGGAGAATACGGATCCGGAGCATAATCAGTCGTTGCTATAGTTCCACATTTTGTACATTTGTATCTCATAATATTATGCATTTGAAACATTACGCATGGATACTCATTATAACCAGGTCCAAAGGCTCTCGGTTTTCGTTCAGTATGCGTGCCAACCTGTCTCTGAATTTGGCCATCTGCCACCCATTCATAGTTGTGATTGCAAGTATTTGACTTTCCTATAGCATACGCCACAGGGAGTATTGTAAGCGCAATCACAGCAATAATTGCTATAATTCTAATTTTACCCTTTTTCATGATACCTCCCAATTAATACACATTATATGTTGCATAATCGAGAATAGCATGATGTTTGGTGCATGTCAATATCATTTAAGCGCCATTATGGCAGTTTTGCTATGTAATCGCGCATTCGCAATAGATATTTTTGCTATAGAAGAAAGTGTGGTCACTTTTTAGCCACCACGCTATACCATTCCACTTTTTCAAAAGAAGGCATCTCAAACTGAGCCGGAAAGCACTTAAGCTCTATATCCTCGTAGCCCATAGCCTTTAACTTATCGATAGCAAGCGCCTTCGGAAACGGATTGTAGTGCTCCTCAAATATCTCCTTCTGCACCGCGTGATTGTCCCGCTCAAACGTATAAAGAAGATTGAACACCATTGAACCGTCATCATTGTAGTCCCAGAGCTGCACAAGATTCACACGGGTCTCGCCGACAAACATCGGATCATAAGTGTAGAATCTCTGATGATCTTTAAGAATCTTCTCCCAGTTTCTGGAGTCAAAATAAAGATATCCGCCGACCTTCACATGCTTATCCATCTCTTCAAGTGTCTTCGCAACATCATCGTTGCTCACATATGCCAGCGAATTACCCGTACTTGCCACAAGGTCGAATTTCTCATCGCCCCAGCAGTCAAGTCCACGAAAGTCGCTCCACTTAAGCGTAACGTCAGCACCTTTCTTTGACGCCTTCGCACCGCAGTTCTTAAGCATTTCCTCGCTCAAATCGGAGCCACTCAACTTAACCCCAAGGTCAATAACCGGCAAGGTCACACTTCCCGAACCGATGCTCACATCAAGCATCGACTTAATATCCTTGCCCGCGAATATTGCCTCCCAATGTTTCTTGTACGCCTCATATCTTTTCTCGTTGTCAAACAAATCATAGATTTCGGCGCGATTATACAAACTTCCCATTCTCATGTACCTCATTTAGTCATATTCAAACATGCCTTGCACAGCATCAGAAATATTCATTATATCTTCATAGGCTAACGAGTCCACCCTATTACAGCTTCTGGCAATCGGATCGATTACTTTAACCTGTTCACAAATCACAGTTCCGTTTTCGCCGTTCTTTCCTTGAACTTTAATATGAATAGGCCCATCCGGAATATTGGGGATTATAGGGCAAACATGAAATACTCCCATAGCTTTAATAAAAGCATTCTTGCTGACTATAATGAATAATTGCTTTTTAAATCCTTCTATACGTATTATGTCTCCTTGCGAAAAATCTTTCATAGCATCTCTCTTCCTTTCGGTTCTCCCCAGTCGAATTCACAAAAGGATATTTCGCCATTATATTCTGCAAGTCTCTCTTCAAAAGTCTTATGCGTAAATTGTTTTCTGAGTACAATAGCATCATTTTCAACACTGATGTTCAACATGTCAGACATCTTTAACTGCAAAGTATCAAGAATTTCTTTGGGAATTCTGATACCAAGACTGTTTCCCCAAGATCTTATAGCAACTTCCTTCATATGGCACCTCCTGTATAATGTATATACATTATACAGGATAAACGTTTTAACTGCAACAAACACTTATACAAAATAGACTAACTACGCATATCAAATTCGCCCGCGCCATACAGCGCGGGCTCTTTTTATTCTTATGCATCTCTTCCCAGTACCAAACACCCCTTAATTCCCTGCTCATCATTAAGGCTCGCCGGTACGATATAATCCTCCAAGTCCTTGAGTTCACGCGTAACAATATACCCGTTCAAAAGCTTCTCTACATGCTCACGTATCATCGGGAACAGCTCGGTCTTATGCATTACGCCACCACCGAGAATTATCTTCTGCGGAGCAAGAATCAATATATAAGACACCAGCGCCTGCGCTATATAATATGCTTCAATGTCCCAGGCCTTGGCATCAGACAACTCACGGGCCGGCACACCATACCTTTCTTCAATCGCAGGTCCTGCTGCAAGTCCTTCAAAGCAATCCTTGTGATAAGGGCACTTACCCGCATACGTATCCGACGGATGACGTCGCAAAAGAATATGCCCCGCTTCCGGATGCAGATTGCCATGCAGCAGCTTACCGCCCGAGTAAATACCGAGGCCGATACCTGTGCCGACGGTAAGATACAAAACGTCCGAAAGCCCCGAAGCACTTCCGAAGCTGACCTCGCCGAGACATGCCGCATTCACGTCGGTATCGAAGCCCACAGGCACGCCGAGCGATGCTTCAAACGCTCCCACTATATCGTAACTGCGCCACGCAATCTTAGGTGTGGATGTAATATATCCGTAATGTGCGTCCGCCTTATCAAGACACACCGGTCCGAAGCAACCGATTCCAAGTGCATCAACGTGAGCATTCTTAAAATACTCAATCATCTTGGGCATGGTCTCGTCCGGCGTCTCTGTCGGTATTGTTACCTTGTCATATATATTCCCGAGTTCATCGCCAACAGCGCACACCATCTTGGTGCCGCCGGCTTCCAAAGCTCCTATTCTCATGTTAACCCTCCAAAATCGCCAGCAATAATAAAAAGGCGCGACTCACTGTCGCGCCCTTAATTATACCATAAATCAACTACTTAAGAAATCTCGCCATCTTCTCCTGTAACACTTCAAGCTGGATAGGCTTGGGCACAAAATCGTTCATTCCCGCTTCAAGGAATATCTCCTCAACACCCTTCACAACATTGGCGGTACAAGCGATAATCGGAGCGTCATGATAATACATATCATCCATCGCCCTAATGCGCTTAGTCGTCTCGACACCGTCCATATCGGGCATCATGTGGTCCATAAAGATAAGGTCATATTTCTTTTGCTTAACCTTCTCAAGGGCCTCGGCGCCTGATAATGCGGAATCCGCCGTAACCTTAAAGTGCTTGAGGAATGCCGACAGCACCTTAACGTTAACCTTGTTGTCATCCACCACGAGAATATTGTAAGAGGAATAGTCGGGAATTACCGAAGGTATCGTATCCTTCGCCTCTTCCTCATCGTCCGTCTTTGTCTTGTAAAGCGAGAACGCAGGCATCTTACGCACATTCACGCACTCTCGTACAGAGTTCGCAAAAGGAGCCGAATTGATGCATCCCACATCGATTTCGAAAAAGAAAGTACTTCCCTTGCCATACTCGCTCTCGAGCCTGTAAGTACCGTTCATAAGCGTTACAAGCTGGGCAAAAATAGCAAGTCCGAGACCGCTGCCCTCGGTACGACGGTTCTTCTTACCGTCAAGCTGCTGGAAAGCGGTGAACAGTTTCTTTTTATCTTCTTCCCTGATACCGATACCGGTGTCCTCAACCGAACCCTTAAGTCTAACGATAATACCATCGCTGTCGGAATCCAGCGTAAACTTGATGTGGCCCGTATTGGTGAACTTCTCGGCATTGGAGAGAAGATTCATGATAATCTGCCTGATATGTACATCGTCGCCGTAAAGCGTCTTCGGAATGTTGGGATTAATGTCCACCAGAAAGTCGATGGGCTTGTCCCCGATACGCGAATTGATGACGTTAATAATGCTGTCGAGGAAGTCAGCGGTATCAAACTCCACAGGCACCAGCTCAAGCTTGTTGGACTCGGCCTTCGAGAAGTCAAGCACGTCGTTAACTATCTCAAGAAGCATCTTGCCGGCGGCCTTAATCTGACCGTTGTACTCACGGATAACACTCTCCGAAACTTCTCGCTCCGAAAGCTCCGACATACCGATTATCGCGTTAAGAGGAGTACGAATCTCATGGCTCATGTTGGCAAGGAAGGTACTCTTTGCTTCATTGGCCGCATCTGCTGCCTCCATGAGGTGTCTCATGCTCTCAACCGCAACCTTGTCATCGGTATTATCCGTAATAACTATGGTGTAGCCTATATGTCTTCCGCGCTCGATAAGCTTGGTAAAAGAACTCTTGTAATAACGTCCGGCTCTCTCAAAGTCTGCATTGGACGAGTCGGCGAAAAGGTCTACGCCGAGGTCTGAAAGGCTGTGTCCGCCTCTCCAGTTCTTAAGCTCGGGAAATACTCTGTCGCAGGCCTTGTTGCTGCTTAAATAGTTCTTGGAAATATCCGCAATAATGACCGGGCTTCCGACATTCTGGAACAGATTCTGTACGGCAAAAGAAACCGTATCGTAGAACTGACCGCCACGAAGCGTTAAGCTTACCGACGTAACAAGCAAGCTAAGCAGTAACGGACTTGGATCCCATCCGCCCAAGTTAAGCGTAACCGTTCCCGCAAGGCCGATAAGGGGCACAAGGCTTTCGATAAAGAGAATCATCAGCTTACGCTTTTCACCCGCATTCCGCGTTCTCCTGCGTCTTATCTGAATAGCCGCAGCACTTGCTATTATCAATCCGGCCTGGAATACAGCGAAAGAATAATACAGGGGCGTCTTGGTAGTGGCCGCATGCGGGAATACGCCTTCATCGGAAACCCAGAAGCTGCTGTAATACAGTTTCGTAAGCGGGCCTGCCTGAACGGAAAGCATTACCAAAAGACAGTACGCAAACATAAGCTTGGGTATCCATCTCGGTATTTCTTTAACGTTGCAATACTTGAAAATAAAGAGAGCGTACGCCAACGCGGTAAATGCAAGACCGCAATACTCAAACGACAACGCTATACGAATGCCGTCCTCCGTATGAATAAGCATCTCCTGAAGATATCCGACCGCGTAAATGTCGATGCTGATTGCACAGATAAACAGGTACCTGTTCTCCAAAGAGCTTTGCAGCCTTATCAAAAGAATGGTACTGAATATAGAAAACGCTATAGCTAAAAGCTGAACTCCGATCAATACGTAATACATAGTCGTCCTTCCGTCCGTCCCATTGCATAACCCACGGTTCCAACCAAGCATATAAAAGAAGCAGATAACGGGAATCGAACCCGCCTCTCAAGCTTGGGAAGCTCGCATTCTACCGATGAACTATATCTGCATCACAAGAAACAGTTTACTCTTGATTCTATCGGCATGCAAGCAAATTGTAGCGATTGGGACAATGTAATCATCCTCTTTGTTTGTTGTTATTCTCTTGCTGCTTTCATTTCTTTCTTTCGCTCATACATCGCTTCGTCGGCGCGTCTGAATACGTCGTTGACGGAAAGGTCGAGGCCTTCGGTGTACAGGGCATATCCTATCGCTGCGGAAGTGCGCTCCCACGGCTCTAAGTTTATATCGTTGCCGGTGCTCGCGATAGCGTCATTAAACTCGTCGATCAAATCGTCAATATGGTCGTAGTCGTTATTTCTTAACACTGCCACGAACTCATCACCGCCGATTCTGAATACAGGCGAGTGGGCAAATATGGTACACACGAGTCTGCACAGATTCTGAATTGCTATGTTTCCTTTTTCGTGTCCGTATTCGTCGTTTATCTTCTTAAGATAGTTAAGGTCTATCATTGCAATGCCAAATCTTGTTTTGCCTTCTTCGAATTCCTTGGCAATCTTCTCGACTTCTTTGTCGTAGCCCGCTTTGTTGCGGATACCGGTAAGAGCGTCCTTAACCGCAAGTTCGCTAAAC
The DNA here is from genome assembly GCA_017553505.1 of Lachnospiraceae bacterium. Taxonomy (GTDB): domain Bacteria; phylum Bacillota; class Clostridia; order Lachnospirales; family Lachnospiraceae; genus UBA1258. The sequence continues at coordinate 153,649 of JAFZLD010000003.1, read as the reverse complement.
TGCATCGCCTGCTTCTTGGTAACCACAAGGTCCTGTCGCAGGCTGTCTACCGTCTGAGCAGACTTCATTAAGTCCTCAACATAACTTTTCATGCTGACCGACATGGAATTAAGCGCGTCCGACAGGGATTCAAGTTCATCACCCGTATGAAGGGGCGGAAGGTCCATAACCAGAACATCCGGGTTCTTTTGGTTGCGGCTTCTTGACTCGAAATCACTTGCCGCATTCTCAATACGGCTAAGGGGCTTAATAACTCTCGCTCTCAGCCAAAGAATCATGAACGAAATAAATACAATACCCAAAAGAATTGTAGCTATCAAAACAATCTGCAGATACTGCGTCTCGGTATTTTCAATAAATTCAAGGGATAACCCTGCGGTTAAGAGCCCCACGGGCTCGCCGTTATTCTTACGAACAGTTACGGCGCCCCTGTAGGTGTTGCCGTAATCGGTCTTTGTGGTTATAAAAGAAATCTTATCGGAGTACATAAACTCCTGATAAATCCCCGGTAGCATTTCCGGCGGGAATACAAAGCCAATCCTGTCGCCCAGATACGGAATGGGTGCGTCTATGGTACCGCCGCCCTGCTTCTCCATTTCGGTAAGGCCGGACATTATCTGAATAACGTCATAAGAATCGCCTTCTTTGATTGGTCTGGTGAGGGCGATGTGGTCGAGAGCGTAGGTCTCTCTTATCTGGTTCATAAAAGTGCTGAGCTCTTCGAACTTTTCGGAACGTTCGTTGGTCTTAAAACACTTCTCGATATCGTCGGGATCTATTCTTTCGCAGGTAAGCTCTATTATGTCGGAGAGGTTCATTTCGTACTGCTTCATCATGCTCTTTCTGAACACGATATAGCCTATTGTTCCCATAATAAAGCAAAGGATGAGCGTGAAAACCAGGCACACCCCGAAGGCGCGCCTGCTTAAAGGATTCTTATATGATTTTTCCGGTGCCCCTGCAAGGTTAAGCATCTGTCTTCTTTCCCTTTTTTCCTTTTCCCTCTACCTGAAATGCAAAGTCATCTTTATTGGTGGTTCTTCTTACTTTTTCCGGATGATTCTCATAGAATATGCGCTTGTCTTCGTACATGTTCTCGTCGGCTTTTCTTAATGCTTTGCGCACATTCTTGGCACTTGCTTCAACGCTGAAGCCTATTGCAAAGCTTACCTTATCGTATTCTTTGGAGTTTTCTCTTAACTGTTCCACTTTCTTAGCCAGTTCTTCTTCCGTGGTATCGGTAACGATAATAGAGAACTCGTCGCCGCCTGCTCTGAAGATTTCGTCATCGCCGAATACGGAGCGCAGTGCCGCGGATGCTCTCTTAAGAAGTGCGTCGCCCGCTTCGTGGCCTTCTTCATCGTTAACGGTCTTAAGTCCGTTTAAGTCGGCAAAAGCAACTCCGACCGACTTGCCTTTGGCGCGCTTGCCCGTGCAGAGTGAATCAACAAGATTGTTCATCTCGTTACGGTTTAATACGCCTGTAAGCATATCGATGGAGCTTAATATCTTTAACCTGTCAAGAAGCAGGTAGTTACCGATTTCTGAACCTAAAATAAAGGTGGTAAGTTCGAGGGCTTCCTTAATCTTGGGAGCCTTTTCGGGGTCGAAGTTAACCGCCCAGATATAACCTAGGATCTCGCCTCTTGCCTTGAGCGGGAAAAGAACGATGTTCTCAACCGCTGCGCTCTTAAGAGACTTATACCATCTCGGGTTTCTTTCTTTGATTACATCAAAACTGTGCTTGTCGTTGGCAATAATACAGTTACTTCCGCTGATTGTCTTCTCCCAGGAAAGCGCAAGTCCGTACATATCTTCATCGTTGTCTATATATTCCTGCATGGGAAGAAGGGGAGCGTTCGGGTCGATATCTTCACACAACACGTCACACTGACGCTTGATTGTGTCAAGAAGCATTATCTTACAGCTTTCTGCAGCACAAATCGCGCGGATGTCCTTGATTACGTCTTTCATGACATAACGTAAATCCTCCGCGCCTCTTAATTTAATACAGGTATTAAGAACCTGAGTCGCGATGTCGCTTGAGACGTTGGACATGGTCTCGGCATCGGGCTCAAAGTTGATTTCCATGGTGTAAGTGCAGTAACATGTATCGCCGTCTTCATACATAAGGGGCATGAATACCATGTTAAACCACACTTCGAATCTTTCGGGGTGTGCGTATGAATGAATTACTTTCTTTTTAACCGCAGCACGATAACATGCATCCTCGAAGTTTAAGTCCTTCGTAAGATACTTTGTGTATTCCTGATTGGGCTCAAATTTCCTCGTAAGCATTTCCACGCCGCCCACAGGATGCTCTATTGAATCCACATAAGGTTTATTGCCTGCAACGATGCGTATTGTGCCGTAATCGTCTTCACCAATCTTATCTACAGAAACTACACATGTCATTGCGCCGAGGCTGTCAGCAACTTTCTGAAAATCCATATACACGTCCCCCTAATATAGATAAATTTATCATAAAGTCTGATAATTAACGTTTTGTAAAAGGGAATTTTAATAGCATAAAATTAAAAAGGGTGTGCTTTTCGCACACCCTTGGGGGTTCTTAATCATTATTCATCAAGTGCATTGACGATTGCATCGTAGAACTCGTCGTAAGTCTCAAACGCGGGAAGATTAGGGTAATCGGCCTTAATCTTATCTGTTGTTCTGAAAAGAAAACCTGCCTTGGAAGCCTGAATCATGCCAAGGTCATTATAGCTGTCGCCGGCTGCAATCGTGTCATATCCGATAGACTGAAGCGCCTTAACGGTAGAAAGCTTGGACTGCTCGATTCGCATCTTAAAGCCCGTAATCTCGCCGCTCTCCGCTACTTCAAGCGTATTACAGAAGATTGTGGGGAAGCCTAACTTCTTCATAAGGGGCTTCGCAAACTGAGTAAAGGTATCACTTATAATAATAACCTCAGTCTTCTCACGAAGCTTATCAAGGAATTCCTTGGCTCCGGGAAGGGGATCGATTGTGGCAATCGTGTCCTGAATTTCCTTAAGTCCGAGGCCGTGCTCCTTTAAGATTCCGATTCTCCATTTCATGAGCTTATCGTAGTCGGGCTCGTCTCTCGTGGTTCTTTTTAACTCATCTATTCCGCTTGCTTTGGAAAAAGCAATCCAAATCTCAGGCACCAATACGCCTTCAAGGTCCAAACATACTATATTCACAATTAGTTCCTCCGTAAAATCTGTCTAATATTTTATAACACATTAAAGCGCTGAAGTAAAGGATTTTCGGGCATTTGAGCGCATAAAACCGACTACATTAAAATTGCACAAAAATTCTATTAATTTTCCGTGAAAATACAAATTGATTAACAATTGTCCCGGCCATAAAATTATTCTTGGATGGGGTTATGTTTCCTCTCGTTGTGGGGGGGTATAAGCCCCACACATATAGTGAAGAGGAGGGTTTTAGATTATGATCAGTTTCTTTTTATGTCTTGCGGTTCTGATTATCGGCTACTTTACCTACGGTAAGTTCGTAGAGAGCACGCTCGGACCTGATGACAGAGAAACACCCGCTGTGGCTATCAATGACGGCGTTGACTACGTTGTACTGCCTCAGTGGAAATTATTCCTTGTACAGCTTTTAAACATAGCAGGTCTCGGACCGATCTTCGGTGCGTTGACAGGTGCTGAATGGGGTCCCGTTGTATTCCTTTGGATTACATTCGGTACCATCTTTGCAGGTGCTGTACACGACTATTTCTCCGGAATGCTTTCCGAGAGAAACAACGGCGATTCTATTTCCGAAGTTACAGGTGTATACCTTGGCAAGGGTATGAAGAATGTAATGAGAGTCTTCGCCGTAATCCTTTTGGTTATGGTAGGTACCGTTTTTGCGGTAGGTCCTGCCGGCTTGTTAAAAACTCTTTTTGCCAACAACGGTGTTACCGGTATTTTAGTTAATCCCGTGTTCTGGCTGACCATCATTCTGGTCTACTACTTCATCGCAACATTCATCTCCGTTGACAAGGTTATCGGACGTATTTATCCCGTATTCGGCATCTGCCTTATTATCATGGCAATCGGTGTCGCTGCAGGTACAATCATCGGTACCGCTAAGGGTGAATATGTGATGCCCGAAATCTGGAGCAACTTTAAGAACATGCATCCGAAGGCAACCCCTATCTGGTCCTTCATGTTCATCACCGTTGCATGCGGCGCTATCTCCGGTTTCCACTCAACTCAGAGCCCTATTATGGCAAGATGCTTAAAGAGTGAGAAGCAGGGTCGCTTCGTATTCTACGGCGCAATGGTAGCCGAAGGTATTATAGCTCTTGTATGGGCAGCTGCAGGCTGTGCTGTTTACGGCGGTGAGAAGCTCGTTGAGGTAGGTGGCGGTAACGCAACAAGCGTTTACGAAATCTGCACAAAGACCATGGGCGGCATTGGTATCGTTCTTGCGATGCTCGGCGTTATCGCTTGTCCTATCACTTCCGGTGATACGGCTTTCCGTTCCGCTCGTCTTACTCTTGCAGACTGGATGGATCTCGACCAGGCTAAGATGTCCAATCGTCTTAAACTCTGTATCCCCGTACTCGGCGTAGGCGCTATCCTCGGATACGGCAACACCCTCGGATTCATCGATTACTCAATCATCTGGAGATACTTCAGCTGGACCAACCAGACGCTTGCTATGATCGTTCTTTGGGCAGCATCCATGTATCTCTTCAAAAATAAGAAGAACTACTGGGTAACCGTAGTTCCCGCAACCTTCATGAGTGCGGTATCGGCTACATACTTCCTGATGGCACCCGAGTGCCTCGGCCTCATTCCGTACTTCAAGCAGAATACGACTATCGCTTATCCCGGCGGTATCATCGTAGCTATTCTTTTCCTTGTATTATTCCTTCTTGCTACAAAGAGAGCTAAAAAAGAAAACTAAAAAGTGAGAGCCTAAATGTTAATAGCACCTAAGGCGCTTACTGAGAACACAATGGACCGCGAGGCACTTTCTTTGGACAAAAGAAAATGCCTCCACGCCGGTCCTTGCGGAATCGGTGAAAAGGCGCTGTATTTAAACAGTTTCTACATAGACAGAATATTCTACGTTAAGTATGAAGATATAGCCCGCGTGTTCAAGCGGGTAGCCATGAGCAAAGGCGGATTCTCCGGCAAAGGCATATTCGGTTCAATCCCTTATCTCGTGGTACAACTTAAAAACGGTCGTGAGAAACAGTGCAACTTTAAGATAGAGGACGATGTGGACGCACTCTTACGTCGCATCGAGCAGGATCATCCCGAGATTCCCACCCACAGCGTGGAGGCCGAGGAACGCCTCCGTAGGGCTGAGGAGGAGGAAAAGAAAAAGTATCTTAAGGAGTTGTCTACAGAAGCTTCGGAGAGCGTTGAGAGACTTGAGAAGGCCAAGAGCTTTCTTTTGCAGAGGGCAGGGCAGGCTGACAATCTTGCGTACTGCGCCAAGCAGAAACGGACGCTGGATTCCATCAATCCTACGTATAAGCTCCTCGCGGTGCTCATTCTCGTGGCAGGTCTCGCATCCGCTGTGTGGGGCGCATATGCGTGGATTAATCATCTTATGAACGGTTCGGTGTACTTCGTACTCTTCGGCTTCGCGGCTATCTTCTTTGCCATGGCAACGCGCGTATTGCCCTCGGGCCGGCGCAACAAGAAGTTCGGCGAGGAGGAATGGGAAAAAGCGTTAAAGATTCAGTCCGACTACGTTGAGTCCAAGAACGGTTTCCCGGTGCCTGCGTACTACGCACATCCGATTGTTATGGATCGCTTGATTCGCGCCATTAAAATGGGTCGCGCGGTAACGATCGACGAAGCCCTTACCGTGGTCAAAGAAGACCTAAAGGCCCTCGGACCTTCCGTGAAAGTAAGTCAGAAAGAATATGACGAAGTAGTGGTGGTTAAGCCGCTGTTCGCTCTTATGGAATATAAGTAAGTATTTAAAAAGGACAGCCCGTAGGGTTGTCCTTTCTTGTTATTCCGATATTCCGAAAATTAATTCTTAAAGTGTATTCCGAGTATCTCCAGTCTTGCATAAAACACGTCGGAGTTGTCGCCTTCGCCCATGTGGAATGTCACAATCCTGTAAACTGGAAGCTCTTCCTCAGAGCCTGATTTCTTGCAAGTTCCTACCTGCTGATACAGGTTTACTTCAGTATCGTTGCTTCTTCCCGCATAGCTCGTATTAAAAATTGAGATACCGTTCTTGCCGTCCTCGGACACAAGGTACTTATAGTATCCGCGGGCATCCTTACCATCGTAAAAGAACAAGCTCTGATAGTAGGCAAAGAAATCTTCAAGGGATGAATAATACTCATTGTTGTATGAAAGATTATCAATCTTCTCTCCGCCTATTTTCTGCGTGAATTCATTCTCAAAAACGTGCCAGGTATCGTCGGTAATGGTGAAGTCTTCCGTACCGAGGCCGTTTCCGCCTCTGAATTCGGTCTTGCTGTAATCTACAAACCCTGTATCTTCGCAATTGCGGTTGATCCACGCCTGTCCGACACTATTGTGAAGCACCAATTCAGTCGCCGAGTATTCCTTGCCGGTACCGTCTACGCGCCATTTGTCCACAGCGTAAATATCCTTAACGCCTCCGGGAATCTTCTCGGGCTCTGCAGACGCCTGCGCAGAAACTTCTCCGTCGAAATACACACCGAGGGTTGCAACCTCTTCATAGAATTTGTCCGCATCATCGATGTTAGATAACTTCTCGCCGGTAATGATATACATGTAGTAATCGGTTACTTCGCCCTTTTTGCTTTCTTTGTGCGCTACGTGCTTAAAGATGGTGACGTAAGCAACTTTTTCTTTGGCCTCATAATACATGAGGCAGGCGCGCTTGCCGTCCTCGGAAAAGCATACGCTGCTAAGCTCGTTCTCGTGACCTGCGTAGAGGTCGTCCTTTAAGAACATCTCTTTAAGGGAGTAGCTTACGCGCTCTATCATTTCCCTGAAAGTCTCGCCCTTCTTAGTGCTTTCGCAGGTCTCTACGATAGAATGAGGGAACGTCTTTCTGTAGTAGTCTCTGTCCAAAGAAGGCCACGTTTCTGAATCCACCAACATGGTACAGCCGTTCTTCTTGCATCTTGCGAGGTCATCAGACAAATATGTGGATGTCTCGCCGGGAGTATAAATTCCTTCAGGCATTTCGTTTGAAACGCTTGTGATGGGACGAATAGCAAAAAAATCTGCCTTGTCCTCTTTCTTCTCTGTGTCGACGGAAGCTTCAGTGTCGACATCATTGGTTACGTCGGTCTCGGTAGAAACCAATGTCTTGGCAGATACTGCCGATGTAACGGATGCCTCACTCTTCGCATCAGTTCCCGCGGGCTCGCTCTTACCGCATGCGCTTAAGCACATGGCAACGATTAATCCCCAAATAACCGCTTTCTTTTTCATACTCTTTCCTCTCTTTATCCATATATTGAAACCACTCCGAGAAACCCGAATCTCTAATATAGCTTATTTTGTATGATTTTAAAAGTGTTTTTTATTCTCAGAAATTCATGTCCCGTATGCGGTTTTCATTCGTATAAAGAATAAGGCTTACGGCGCCTGAAATATACAGAATGTATGGCAAAATAATGGCTCTTATGTTGCCAAATTAATGGTGATAGTGGGGGCGTTTTAGGATAAAAAAGGGCATAGAAAAGCGCCGGCAAATTACCGGCGCCTATTAATTATAAAGTGATGTCTGCGGAAAGCGGTGCCTTACCTGTAAGTGCAACGCTTCGTGCATCCGGAGCGCTGTCGCCTACGTAGATTGTAGCGGTGCCCTTGTGGATTACGAATTCACCGTTCTCGTCCGCGAGAGCAAATGCTTCTTTGGGAAGGTGGATGACTGCTTTCTTTTCTTCGCCGGGATCGAGGTTAAGTTTCTTGATGCCCTTAAGGGAGAAGTTGGGAACGTGCTTAAGGGATGCGTCGGGATTAATCTTAACGTATGCCTGCACTGTCTCGCGACCTGCCATCTTGCCGGTGTTCTTGACCATAACTTCAACATCGATACCGTCGTCGGTGATGGTGTCGGAGCTAAGCTTCAAGCCGGATGTCTCGTAAGAGGTGTAGGAAAGGCCGTATCCGAAAGGATAAAGCGCATCCTTCTTCATGTATCTGTAAGTACGACCTTCCATGCTGTAGTCGGTAAAGGAAGGTAAATCGTCGGTCGAGTAGTAGAAGGTGATAGGAAGCTTACCTTCGAAGTTAGCGTCACCAAAGAGTAATTCAGCGATTGCCTGACCGCCCTGTGCGCCGGGATACCATCCCTCAATAATTGCGGGGATGTTATCGTCTGCCCATGAAAGGTCAAGTGCGGAACCGGAAAGTACTACGAGTACCACAGGCTTGCCGCTTGCTTTGGCTGCTTCAAGAACCTTGGACTGAAGTCCGGGAAGTAAAAGGTTCGGCTTGTCGCCGCTGGCAAACTGGTTACCCTGGTCGCCCTCTTCTCCTTCAAGACCTGAATCGAGACCCATTACGCATACCACAACGTCGCTGAGGTCGCAGATTTCTTTCACCTCGGAAATTCTGTCGTTCTCCACAGCAAGGTCCTGTGACTTGGGCTTGCATAGATGGCAGCCTTCGGAGGTAAATACACGTACCGAATCACCGAGATAATCCTGCATGCCTTCAAGAACAGTTACGTATCTGGAAGCAGTGCCTTCGTAGTTACCTACCAAAGCACGTCGGTTATTGGCGTTGGGACCGATAACTGCGATGTTCTTAATCTTGGACTTATCAAGGGGAAGGAGTCCGCCTTCGTTCTTAAGGAGAACCGCGCACTTCTTGGCAGCCTTGACATTGAGCTTGTGCATGGGCTTACTGTCTACAACATTGTAAGGAATGTTGTCAAAAGCAGTCTCATCGTCGCCCATAATGCCGAGCTTAAATCTTGTGGTAAAGAGATTGATCAAAGCTTCGTCGAGGCGTTCCTCGGGCACGAGGCCTGTCTCAACAGCTTCTTTTAAGTAAATGAAAATGTTACCGCAGTTTAAGTCGCAACCGTTGTTCATGGCAAGTGCTACAGACTCAACGGGTGTCTTGGTAACGTGGTGGCCTTCGTGGAAGTCCTTGATAGCCCAGCAGTCACTGGTAACATGGCCCTTGAAGCCCCATTTATCTCTCAAAATATCTTTAAGCAAAGTCTTGGAACCGCAGCAGGGCTCACCGTTGGTACGGTTGTATGCGCCCATAACGGCCTCAACCTTAGCCTCTGTAACAAGCGCCTTGAATGCGGGAAGGTAAGTCTCTGCCATATCCTGCTTGGTTGCTATGGCATTGAACTCGTGACGGATGTCTTCGGGACCGGAGTGAACAGCGAAGTGCTTCGCACATGCGGCTGCTTTTAAGTGGTCCTCATCGTGACCCTGAATACCTTCTACAAAGCGTACGCCGAGGCGGGAAGTAAGGTAAGGATCTTCACCGTATGTCTCGTGGCCTCTGCCCCAGCGGGGATCTCTGAAAATGTTAACGTTGGGAGCCCAGAAAGTAAGGCCCTTGTAAATGTCAGTGTCGCCGCGACGAGCCTGCATATTGTACTTGCCTCGTCCTTCTGTGGAAACTGCGTCACCGATTTCTTCGAGGAAGTCCTCGTCGAAGGTAGCTGCAAGGCCGATAGCTTGAGGGAAAATCGTAGCGATACCCGCTCTTGCTACCCCGTGAAGAGCCTCATTCCACCAGTTGTAAGCGCTGATGTGAAGTCTGTCGATGGATGCCGCGGGATGAAGTGTCTGAGACACCTTTTCTTCGAGAGTCATCTGACTTACGAGCGCCATGGCCTTTGCTCTGTACTGAGCAACCTTTGTGTCGTTTTTGTTGATTTCCATAAGAATTTCCTTCCTAATCTATTTTCTCTTACTTTCCGGCATTCCGAAGTAGGATGTCGGAGGATTCTCTGTGTACAAATAAAGCTTGGCAGGTACAAGTCCGGGGTCCTTCAAAAGAAGGGTTATCTCGTTAACGCCCTTCTTGAGGCTGACCTTAGAAGTGCAGCTGCGACGGTGGTTAAGTACGCCCTGTGACCAGATCTTGTCAACCGCTACGCCGGCTCTGTAACCGTTCGGAACGGTGTTGTACTCGCCTGCAGACTTACCGTTAACCGCTACGCCGTAACGAAGCTTGCCGGTTCTGGAGAGCGGGTTGGTAGGTGTAAAGTCTGCCTGTAAAGTGTATTCGCCGTCTTCGAGTGCGTATACCTTGTAGGTAAGTGAAGGCTCTTCGCCTTTCTTGTACTTGGTAAGTACGGGGAAGCACTTCATGGCACTATCATATACGCCGTAGTCCTTAAGTTCAAGCCACTTACTGCCTGCAGGTGCGGATTTCTCCGCGTAGTCCTTGGCAAGGATTGAATATCCGAAACGTCCCGGAAGGAATACGCCCTTGGGAGCGTCCTTGGTGTTGTCGCAGGCGGTGAACTCAACTTCTACCTTGGTGTCGTCACCGATAATGCTTACCAGTGCGGTTTCTTTGGCCTCTGTAAGCTTGGAGCGGTTGCAGGTAAAAGTAACCACCTTGTCTGTCTCGATTTCAAAAGGCTCGCCGGTAATGTCCATTGAAAGCCACTTGCACTTGGGCATCTCGACTCTGGCCTTAAGCTTGCCTACGCCCATGTTGGAGAGGCGGATGGAAACGGTCTTGCCTTCTGCGAACTCGAAGTCGTTGGCCTTGATACGCATTACGGGGCCGTATACCTTGTCATATACTTTCTCGTCATCGGTTCTGGTAACGTAGAGTCTGGGTCTGTCGAAGGGCTCTACGAATATCTTTAAGGGGTATCTGGAGCCGTCTTCGTTCCACTTGGTGAAGCCTACGTGGCTTGCAAGCTCCATACCGCGCCACTTATGATTTTCGAAGTCTGCCCATTCTTTCTTGAGGGCCTTGTCTTCAGCAATCTGCTTGTCGACAAGTCTTGCGTAGTCGCTTGCGCTCTTGAGTCCCTGATGAGCCTGTAAGAGGTTAATTCCGCCGTATAAGTGCATGCGGATAAGTGCGATGGTGGCTCTGGTCTGGAATCCGGTAAGGGAGTACCATGCGCGCTTTGCATCACCTTTAAGCTTCTTCTCGAATGCTTTGAGGCGGGCTTCGAGAGTGTCGAGACGCTTAAGCATAGTCTCTGCCTCGCCGAAGTGGCAGGCGTCATAAATCATGGGATTGAGAGCCTCAGGTCTTCTGTATCCGTTGATACGAACGGTTTCTGTAAGTATCTCAGCTGCCTCGGTAACGTTCTCCTCTGAGAGAGTGTTGCCAAAGAAAGTGTCCACTGCTTTCTTAGTGTAGTCAAAGCAGGTGTTGGGTGCCTTGGTGCCGTACTTGTCGAAGTCGTATGCGAGATTCAAGAAGTAAGTAAGCGGGAATTCGTTGTGCTTTAAGTCACCTACGTTAAGAATCCATACGCTCTTAATGCCATATTCATACGCCTGGGTCATCTGCTCCCACATAAGAGCGAGGGGCGATGAGTTAATCCATTCGTAGGAAATAGGATCGCCGTGGTAGTCTACGTGGTAGTACATACCGAAGCCTGCGGGATGCTTGCGCATCTTGTCGTCGGGAACGGTTCTTAAGTAGCCGTGGTTGTCCTCGCAAAGCATAAGAATAACGTCATCGAGAACATCCCAGTCTACGAGACCTTCGGTGTCCTTGTCACCGTAGTAGAAAGGTTCAACTTCCTTGTAGAGTGCAAGCACCTGAGGGAAGGTCTTCTTGTATTTCTTCTCGGTTTCTTTAATCAGTTTCTTTTGACAGGTGATAACGTCCTTTAAGAGGTCGATGTTGTCCTTAAGGGTGGCGTTGGCACCTAAGATGGTGGAGTCTGCCTCGCCGCGCATGCCGACGGTTACCATTGAGGTGAACATTCCGCGCTCGTCAAGAGAGTCCTTCCAGAAACGGGTGATTCCCTTGGTGTTGGCGTGGTAGTTCCAGGCGTCGCCGTAGATGCTCTTGGGGCCGCGTACCTGTCTGTATTCCTCGCCGGCGCGAAGGCAGGGCTCATGATGTGAGTTGCCGATGTAGATGCCGTACTCGTCAGCAAGCTTGTAAGAGTCAAGGCCGGGGCCGTCCCATGCGAAGCTTGAGGACCACATTGCGGGCCAGAGGTAGTTGCCTTTGAGACGAAGGAGCAGTTCAAATACGTGGTCGTACATTTTGGCATTGAAGCCGCCGAAGTGCTCCATGGTCCAGTTGCCGTAGCAGGGCCACTCGTCGTTGATAAAGAAGCCACGGAACTTAACGCTCGGCTCCTTGGTGGCCTTGGTATCTATTTCAATCTTAAGTGTGTTCTTCTTAGGGATTACGGAATCGGCCCAGTAGCAAAGGGGCGAAACACCGCAAAGTTCGGAAATGTTGAATAAACCGTAGATGGTGCCGAGCTTGTCGCTTCCGGCTACGATTAAGAGGTTCTTGACCGCGTCGGTATGAAGGAGGATGTACTTGTAGACTTCCCACTTACCGGTTACATCTTTAAGAGAGATTTTCTTTTGCTGTTCAAGCTCAGTAAGAAATGCGCTCTCGCCCACGATACAGGGAACGATTGCAACATCGGCCTTGGGGAGCTTGCCCGAAAATTCCTTAACTTTAGTCTTTCCGCCGGTGATGGCATTAAGGTCTGCCATGACCTTGCCGGCTACTTTCTTGATGCCGGATGCGGATTCCTTCTCCACTAATATCTGAGCGGAGACTGTGCTGTCGTGCAGTGTGATTTTGTCCATGATAATGTCCTTTTTGAATTAAATGAAATCGTGAATAATTGCAGGGCCCGTATGCCCAAAGTCCTACAGTATAATTATATCAAACACAATTAAAAATCACTTATCAAGAAGTGTCGAAAAAATAGTAAATCTTGCTCTTATTCGCGGATTGAGTTTTTAATCCAAATCGCCTATTATATAGGCATGGAAAAAGAAAAAATTGTTTTGCCCGAAGCTTTTGTAAAGAGCATGCGGGAGATTTTGAAAGATGAATACGATGCGTTTGAGGCGTCTTATGAAAGCGAGCGCTATGCGGGGTTGCGTTATAACCCTTTGAAAGCGACGCGTGAGGCGTTTCTTGAAGCTGTGCCGTTTAAGCTTGAGCCTGTTGAGTGGGCTTCCGAGGGGTTCTATTATAACCTGGAGGAGCGTCCCGGCAAGTCTGCGTTGCATGAGGCGGGAGCTTTCTATATTCAGGAGCCGAGTGCTATGTCTGCTGTTGCGGCTTTGGATCCTCAGCCCGGTGATTATGTGCTTGATATGTGCGCGGCGCCCGGCGGCAAGTCTACGCAGATTGCGGGAAGACTTATGGGCGAAGGGCTACTTGTGTCCAATGAATATGTGCGTGACCGTGCGCGGATTCTTTCATCCAATATTGAGAGAATGGGCGTGCGCAATGCGCTGGTGCTTAACGAGACTCCCGAGGGACTCTCGGCAAGATTTCCGTCTTTTTTTGACAAGGTATTGGTCGATGCTCCCTGCTCCGGCGAAGGCATGTTTAAGAAAGAAGAAAATGCTCTTGGCGAATGGAGCCCCGAAAACGTACAGATGTGCCACGAAAGGCAGCTCATGATACTCGAGGAAGCCGCCAAGATGCTTAAAGCAGGCGGAGTGCTGGTGTACTCCACTTGTACGTTCAATAAAGTTGAAAATGAAGGAACCGTTGATGCGTTCCTTAAGTCGCATCCCGAGTTCGAACTTGAGAAGACCGAGCGTTTCTGGCCCCATAAGATAAAGGGGGAGGGACACTTTGTGGCAAGATTTCATATGAAGGGCGAGCCGGCGCCTTCCGGCGACCGCGAGGTCGCTCTGTCGAAGAGCGAGGTCGGTCGCGTGAAGGAAATCCGAGATTTCCTCGCAGGCGAGCTGGGCGTGAGCGCTGCGTGCGTCGAGACGCTTACGCGCAGGCGCCATATTGAGGCCTTCGGCGACAACCTGTATCTTCTGCCTCGAGGCATCGATACACTTCGCGGCCTCAAGGTCGAGCGCCCCGGGCTCTGGGTGGCGACGGTTAAGAAGAACCGTCTCGAGCCATCCCACTCGCTTGCCCTCGCGCTTGGTGCGACTGACGTCGCAGCTTCCGTCGCTCTCAGCGACGCCGAAGCCGACCGTTACATCGAAGGCAACACCATCCCCTGCGACCCGTCGCTCAAGGGCTGGGTGCTTCTCACCGTCCGCGGCTTCTCCCTCGCCTTCGGCAAGGCCTCCGGCGGCGTGATTAAGAATCACTATCCGAAAGGATTACGGCGCATGCAGTAATGCACGCGCCACTTTTTTACTCTTTATTCACCACGGAAGCATACACTCTTCCGTCTTTCTCAACCTGTTTCAAAAATCTGTCAGCTTCTTCCGTAACCTCTTCTATCAAATCCGTATCAATATCATGACCGCAATTTGAATAAATCACCAACTTACAATGTGGCAAGCACTTAGCCGTCCTAATCATAAGCTCAGGTGTGCTGATGGGGTCGTCTACACCACCGATAATCAGTGTAGGCGTCTTTATAGTCTCAAGTGCTTCACAAAGCTTCTCTTCACTGCCGAGTCTCATAAGCGGTCTGCCATAATCCACAGCCTTCTCACGCGGGTCGGCCTCAGGCTGCGCCTTAATCCACTCCTCCCGCACTTTACGTCTCTTCATTCGTTCTTCATCCCCATCAATCGGCGGATTGAACGGAGGCGGAGCATCAATTATGCCCTGCATCATCATCTGTCTGTAAGACATCACACCCTCAGCCAGGCTATGCGGTCCGGGGACCATCGCCAGAAACGCCTTAACTCTCTCAGGGTGTCTAAGATTCAAGTGCCATCCCAATCCGGCACCGTGTGAAGCACCCATATAAACAAATTCATCTACGCCCAGCTTATCTGCCAGGCATACCACATCATCCGCAAACTTATCGTACCAGGCATCGCCATAATCTTCCGTCACATAATCCGACGGTGCGAACCCTCTAAGCGTCAGGCAATAAACATGATATCCTTTCTCAGCCATCGTCTGTTGCGAACTCTTAGGATAGAACCCCACCTGCGCCGAGATTATAACTCTGTCGCCTGTTCCATACTCCTCATAATACAACCTGAGCCCATCCTCAGTAACAACGTAACCCATTTTGCAATCCTCCACATTATAGCAACCATTACACCTATATCTTACATGTCAGCCACCTCACATTCTATACAGATTTCTTGTGTCTTATTGCAATTTCCTTTCTATCTCTTAATTGCAATAATATTTAGCCCACCTTCCTTCCAAAACCACTGCCTTTATCGCAATATTGAAACGCGTTTTATTTTGCGATAACTTTAGGTCCTCTTTCCTTCTAAAATCACTGCCTTTATCGCAATATAAACATCCAAGTCAATTTGCGATAACTTTTGGCCGGTTTTATATCGCAAAATTGAATGAATCCGATATTGCGATATTCATCGCAAATATATGCGACTTCGGAGGCAAATCTTATCGCAGAATTAAACAAGCTTCCATATAGCGATAAATTCCTTCTTATGAGACAAAAAGCCTGTCTTTCGTGCCAACTCTCTTCTCTTTTCGCTAACGCAGTCGGTGTTGCAACGCAAAAACTCCCGGGAGTCATCCTCCCGGGAGCTTAAATTCATATAGCTTCTTACGAAAGATTAAGGAAGCATGGTCTCGCTACCATAAGTAGCTTCCCAAGCGCTGAGTCTTTCGTCTGCGATTGCCTTACCGCCTGCTGCAAGGTACTCGGTCATACCGTTGTCCCATACAGAGTCGAAGTCAGCAACTGCTGCTGTAACAGCCTTATCAAAGGTCTGATCTCTCTTACCCTTAAGGTCTGTAGCTTCGGTTTCAGCTGCGATGTCGCCTACTGAAGGAGTCTTGGGAACTACGGAGTCAAGCTTAGCTGCCTCGATAGCTGCCTGAACGTCAGCGGGATCAACGTCTGAGTAAGAGTAAGCAAGTGAAAGGTTGGTAAGTGCTTCGGTAGAAAGTCTTAAACCGTTACAGTTAATGGTCATATCGATGTTCTTACCGGAGTTCTGGTACCAATCGTGATGAGCATCATCGGGCTGCTGGATAACAACTGCGCCTGTAGCTGCATCGATTGTGTGGATAACGCCTTCTTCACCTGTCTGTAAGAATTCTACAACTGCAGGATCGGACATGAACTCTAAGTAGCAAAGAGATGCGATGGGCTCATCGTTGGTTGCAGGGAAGAATACCTTACGGTCTCCGCTCTCTGAGTAACGATACTTGGTGTACTTACCATTCTTGTCTTCGAAGCAGTTAACTGCTACGAACTTAGCATCTTCGCCGTAAAGGCCTGCAAGAGTAGCGTTGATGGAATCCTTGCCGCCTCTGAAAGGATAGTCGTAGTTGTGCATGAATGCGCCTACGAAACCTGCTTTAATCATATCATCTTCTGTAGTATCGCCTTCGCCGTATACTGCAAAATCGTGCCAGATAAGACCGTCATTGTACCACTTGTTAAGAACACGAACTGCTTCCTTGGTGCCGTTCTCGGTGAACTTTCTGTCATCGTAACCGTTAACATAGAGTTCCTTATCGGTGATTGCGGGATCCATGAAGGATTCGATAAGGTTAGCTGCTCTCCAACCGATATCGTAAGAGGTTGAGAAAGGAACCATCTTAGCTGCGTCAGCGCCAAGAAGAGTCTCAGCATTGTCCTTGAAAGCTACAAGCATAGCTTCGAACTCTGCTCTGTTGGTGGGCTCTTTGAGGCCGAGCTTGTCTAACCAGTCTTTACGTACAAATGTGTTGATACGGCAAGTTTCGTTTCTCTTACCTTCGATAGCCCAAAGGGTACCTGCGTTAGGATCGAGATCCTGGTAGATAAGAGATTCGCCAAGCCACTCAAACATGCTGGGAACAAGGTCCTTGTTCTCCTCAAGAAGGGGAGCGAGGTCAAGAACACCGCCCATGTTAGCGTATGTCTGAATTGTAGGATAGCTGTAGGTGTAGCAGATGTCAGGTGCGGTACCTGCTGCAAGTAAGTTGTTGATGTCATCGCCTTCGGTCCAACGAGCTACGGTTACGAAACTAACCTTTACGTTGTAACGCTCAAGCATCTGTTCCTGGATCCACTTGGTCCAAGCGTTGTCGCCGGCTTCTGTACCGCCGTCAACGTTACGGTCGTATAATTCAACCGAAATTTCTCTGGTGTCTACGAACTTACCGTTAAGAAGTCCGCGAGCATCAGGCTCATCTGACTTAACTTCCTCAGATACGCTGCTCTCGGTATTGGAAACGCCGGTCTCTGTAGAAGAAGTAGATGTTGTCTTGTCTCCGCATGCTGCCAAAGAAAGAATCATAGCAGATGCAAGAAGAACTGATAAAAGCTTCTTTTTCATATTAAACCTCCCTGGTTTTATCTATGAATGAACGTCTCACTTATGATCGACGTTTATTCCTTAACTGCGCCCATGGTAACACCGGCAATGAAGTACCTCTGTAACCAAGGGTAAATAAGAAGAATCGGCACGGTCGAGAACATAACAATCGCGGATTTAAGCGATTCTTTAAGTCCCGGCATCATAAAGCCTTCCTGAGCTGCAACTTCAACAGAGTTAACATTGTTAAGAATGTTGTAAAGAAGAAGCTGCAAAGGATACCACTGCTTAGCGGTCTTAATGTACATAAGAGCATCGCCGTAACCGTTCCAACGGCCTACCGCATAGAAAAGTGCAAGTGAAGCGAATACAGGCTTCGAAAGCGGTAAGTAAATCTTTATGAAAATCTTGAAGAAGCTTGCTCCGTCAATCTCTGCGGACTCGCGAAGAGAATCGGGAATTCCGTAAAAGAAGCTCCTCATGATAATCATGTTGTAAACGCTTAAGCAGGCGGGAACGATAAGTACCAACGGGTTCTCAAGAAGATTTAAATCCTTCATGAGCAAGTAGTTGGGAATCGTACCTGCATTAAAGAACATGGTAATCGTAATAAAAATATTGATAAATCCCTTACCCTTAAGTCCCGGCATAATGAGGGGATATGCGCAAAGTGCCGTCATGGTAAGTGAAAGCACTGTGCAGATAAGAGTAAGAATTGCGGTCCAGATAAATGCTCTCTGGTACTTAATATCGCTGAGTACTGTCTTGTACGCTTCGAAGTCCCAGCCCTTGGGCCACAAATAAACTTCGTGTCTGATAAGGTATTCGGTGCTTGATAATGACTTAGCCGCAAGGTTAAGCATAGGAATAATACAAATTGCGCTGATTAATACGCAAAGGATTACGAACACCCAGTCGCCGAAAACGGCTTTTCTTGATTTAACTTTCATGTGTCTTCCTCCTTCCTACCAAATACCGCGCTCGCCGAGCCTGCGGGATATCCAGTTGGCAGTAAGTAAGAAGAACAGACCGACAACAGACTGGAACAAACCAACCGCTGTGGTAAGTGAAATCTTTAACTGCTGAATACCGACTTTGTATGTGAATGTTGCAATGACTTCAGCCGCTTCCATTACGAGGTTGTTCTTCATGGCATAAGGTCTTTCGAATCCGCCACCCATGATGTGACCTAAGTTCATAATGAGAAGTACGACAATCGTAGGTCTGATACCGGGAAGAGTGATGTGCCACATCTTCTTGAATCTGCCTGCGCCGTCAACCGAAGCTGCTTCGTAAAGTTCAGTGTTGATACTTGCAATCGAAGCAAGGTAGATGATGGAGCCCCAACCGAAATTCTGCCATACACCGGTTCCGATGTAAGTAGCTACCCAGTTTCTCGGAACATCGAGGAACGGAATAGGTGTTCCGCCGAGCTTGGCAATGAACATGTTGATAAGTCCCTCTGTAGGAGCAAAAAGCTGTGTAACGAGGCTCGCTATAATAACCCAAGAAAGGAAGTGAGGCATGTAAGCAATAGTCTGCACAACCTTTTTAAATCTCTTAAAGCAAAGTTCGTTAAGAATAAGTGCGAAAATAATAGGTGCAGGGAAACCTGCGATCAAATCAAGCAAGTTAAGCTTTAATGTATTCCACAATGCACGTCTGAAGTCTACATTGCCGAAAGCTGTCTTAAAATACTTGAAATAGTCTGTCTGACCCTTAACATTGGCCCAAGGCATATCCCAGAGCTTGGTGTTAAGCTTGTATTCCTTGAATGCAAGGATGATGTATCTCATGGGGAGATACTTAAAGACCAGGAGATAAATAAGCGGCAACGCAAGCATTACATACAGCTGCCAGTACCTCTTAAAGTACACATTCCATCTGGTCTTTTGCTTAGGAATGGCTATTTTGTCTTTCTTTCCCATACTTTTTCCTTTCCTGTACCGGCCCCCGTGGTATAGTTGTCGCAATTGTGTGCGATTCTGCTCGAATTTTGCTCATGATTTCAAAATTCCGATGGCACAATTCGCAAAATCTGTCACCCCATGCAGTAACACTTTTGTCATATCGTATTCTTTTTGATAAAAAAATGCACAAAAAGTGTCCTACTTGCACAATTGATTTTACACACTAGATTTTGTGACTTCAACAGTTTAGGCAATGTGTGCATCTTTCGCAAAGTCTGCCGCAACTTTTGCAATCAGTGCAACATTTTGCGAAATTTTTTCGACAATTTATGCAATAAAAAAAGACCCAACGCAATGTGCGCCGGGCCGAAGAAATGGAAACTATGTAATTTAGACCTCGCAAGTAATTACGATTCCGCCACGTTCGGCGTAGAAACTGCAAAGACCTGTGGTCTCACCGATTCTGATATCGGCATTCTTAAAGAAGGTCTGTATCTTTTCTTTAACCGCAAGTGCCATGGCAAGACCGTCGCAGTGATCGATAATAACCTTGCCGCCTTTGTAACCTGCTTCCTTCATATTGTTGATGATGGCGTCGATGGAGTTACGATCGCCACGTGCCTTATTGGTAGGCTGGAGCTCGCCCCACTCGGAGAAGATTCCCACGATTCTGATGCCCACAACATTGGCAAACTTGGCAATTACGGGAGAGATTCTACCGTTATTGGCAAGATTCTTAAGGGACTTGAGGCAGAAGCCGATTTTAAGCTTCTTGCTGTATTCCTTAATGGTATCGTATGTAGCGTCGATGTCCATGCCCTTGTCCTTACATTCAAAGAACTTCTCGGCGATAAGCTTCTCGGAAGGTCCGATAGCGTTGGAATCAAGTACATATACCGTAGAGCCTTCATGCTCCTCCATGTACATCTCTGCTGCCGCAACCGCCGCATTATAGCAACCGGAAAGCTTGGAGGCAAGCGTTACAATGATTGCATCCTTACATCCGTCAAGTGCCTTTTCAAACTCTGCAATGCCGGGGCATGCGGAACCGGAACGGCTCTTGGTCTTCTCAAGTTCCTCAACCATTCCCATAATATTGAGCTTCTCGTCATCCACGAACTCTTTATCTTCAGTGCGAATGGAAAGCGGAACTACAGCATAATCTTCAACTCCGTTAAGCTTTCTGATGTTAGATCCCGAATCAAGTATAAGTCTCATAATTAGTTCTCCATTCTCAGTCTGGTAATTTAAATCGTTGCCTCATGTAGTTTTGATAACTACTTGATATATTTATAATAACACCATTCCGTTTCTTGTCAATAAAAAATCTATAAAAAATCCTTTTTTTGCAAAAGAAAACGGTACACCCGAAAGCGCACCGTCGCATAGGTTTCAAATATTGAATTATAAATTGCCGAGGCCTTCCTTAAGCCGCTTAAGGCCCTCCTCCACCGTCGCACGGGGACACGCAAGATTCATGCGTAAGAACGACTCACCGGTCGTACCGTACGCAGTACCGGCCGAGATATAAAGCCCGGTCTTCTCACGAATCAAAGTCGCAATCTCATCGCTCCGACGGCCATACGCGCTCACGTCAATCCACAAAAGATACGTCGCATCGCTCTTAACCGCCCTCGCACGAGGAATCTCTCGCTCAATATACTCACGCGCGTAATCCACATTACCAAACAGATACTCGCGCAGCTCCTTAAGCCACTCGCCACCCTCATTAAAGGCCGTCACAGCCGCAAGGCAGGCCAAAGAATTCGGCTCGGCCACCTCATCGGTATTCAACCCCCTCCACACCTTGTGGTGCAAGAGTTCATCGGGCACGTAAACCGCGGCACTTTGCATACCCGCAAGGTTGAAAGTCTTCGTAGGCGCAATACAAGTGATTCCCACCGCTCTGCAATCATCCGACACCGACGCAAAAGGAACATACTCGCATCCGGGTCTTGTAATATCGCAATGAATCTCGTCAGAGATTACGGTCACATGGTACTTACGAGCCAAAGCACCCACACGCGCCAGTTCCTCACGGCTCCATATCTTGCCCACGGGATTGTGCGGGTTACACAGAATCATAAGCATACACTGCGGATCCGCCATCTTACGCTCCAGGTCTTCAAAGTCCATGAAGTACTCGCCGCCCTCGTATTTAAGAGGACTCTCAAGCGGCCTGCAGCCGTTATTGACAATACTGTTAAAGAAAATATTATATACGGGAGTCTGCACCAGCACCTTTTCATTGGGTGTGGTAAGCTTCCTTACAATCGACGAAATCGCAGGCACCACGCCTGTACAGAATATAAGCTTGTCACGCTCCATAGTAAGCCCATGCAAGCGCTTCCACCAGCCGATATACGCCTCATACCACGCATCCGTCACGTCCGAGTAGCCGAACACTCCGTGCGCAATCCTCTTTTCAAACGCCGCAATAACCTCCGGAGCCGTCTTAAAGTCCATATCCGCCACCCACATGGGTAACTCCGACTCCTTAACGTCCCACTTCATGGAATCCGTACCGCGCCTCACAACAATTTCGTCAAAATTGTATCGTCCCACTTATCTTCTCCACTCTACGACATCCTCGGTCTTGCCGATAGCGTCGCACACAAGCTTGGTCTTGGAAGGATCTATCATATCCTTCTCGATAATCAATGTATCAATTTTCTCTGCCTTAATCACACCGCTTCCGGGATTGAAAACGCTGTCGATTTCGGAATTAATCTCGGCATCGATATTCTCTGAGAATTCAAAAGAAAGCGTTGTATTGATAAGCTTGCAGTTCTTCATCACAAGATTATCCACATAACACATTCCCTGAAGGCTCTCGATGGTACAGTTAACAAGCGTTAAGTTCTTGGCATTCCATCCAAGATACTCGCCGCAGATATACGAATCATAAACGGTTACATTCTCGCTGTTCCAGAAAGCATCCTTGGTAAGAAGCGTCGAATTGCGAACAGTCACGTTCTTCGCTCCGTCAAAAGAATAATTGCCGTCAAGCTTAAGCGCGTTAATCTCCATGTTCTCGCAGTTCATGGCAAAATAATGTCCCTTGGCGGTAACATCCTTAAGCTTAACATTCTTACAGGTCCAAAGTGTCTCTTCGGCATGTGTAAAGTCCACGTTCTCAAGAGTCACACCGTCACAGCGTCTGAAGTTCTTGGGCGCCTGGAAAAGCGCATTCTTAACGGAAATATTGTCCGTATACCACACGCCGGCTCTTGCCATCTCGAACCAGTTGGAGTTCTCAACCTTAACGTTCTTACAGTACCAAAGCGGATACTTCCACTTAAACTGAGAACCGTATACTTCAATGTTCTTGCTTTCCTTAAGAGGCGATTCACCGTCGTCGAAGTTCGAATCGTAGATTACCGCTCCGTCGGTCTTAAAAAGTGCTCGCTCTCCCTTAAAATACTGATGTCTGTATTCTTTCATCTCTTCCTCCGTATGCGCCCGCCGCACTAGGCAACGTCCGCGCATTCTTCAATCAGCCCTGACCACCCTCGTACTGCAATCTGTACAATTCATGGTAAGCGCCACGTTTCTCAAGCAGTTCTTCATGGCTTCCCTGCTCGATTATTTCACCTTTTGAGATAACAATTATCCTGTCCGCATTTTTAATTGTGCTCAATCGATGTGCTACAATTAGCATTGTACCAATATTCATCATTTTTTCCAATGAAATTTGTATTAAATTTTCAGTTTCGGTATCAATGTTGGCCGTAGCCTCATCGAGAATCATTACATCAGGCTTGTGAATAACGGTTCTTGCAAAAGAAAGAAGCTGTCTCTGTCCCTGCGAGAAATTGTTGCCGCGCTCTCTTACTTCCTCATTAATTCCGTTAGGAAGCTTATCGATAAACTTGTCCGCATTGACATACTTGCAAGCCTCGATAACATCCTCATCCGTAAAGTCTTCGCGCCTAAGCACAATGTTCGAACGGATAGTGCCGGAGAAAATAAACACATCCTGAAGCATCTGCCCGAAGTGACTCCTAAGCGAAGAAAGCTTGTATTCCTTAATATCTCTGCCGTCAATTAAAATCTGACCCTTATTTATATCATAGTTACGGCACACAAGTCCGAGAATCGTCGTCTTACCCGAACCCGTAGCACCCACAAAAGCAATCGTCTCACCGGGCTCAACCTTGAAGGACACATCCTTAAGCACCCAGTCCTCACCCTCGTAAGCAAACCACACATTCTTAAACTCTATCTCTCCACGAATGTGCTCTACCTCTATAGCATCGGGCTCATCCACAATCTCAGGCTCCATATCCATAATGGAGAAAATCTTCTCAGCCGAAGCAAACGCCGACTGCAGCCAGTTGAACATCTCCGCAAGGTTCTGAATAGGATTGTAAAACTTGTTAACATACATATAGAAGCTTACAACCACACCACTTGTAATAGTCTGGCCAAAGAAAGCCGTATCCTTAATAAATCCCTTACCGCTCAAATAAAGAAGGCAAAGAATCGAAGCCATGTACAACATATACATGGAAGGTCTGAATACGGAAAACACAAGGATTTCGCTATGTCTGGAATTCTCGAGCTCCTTGTTCTTTTTCTGAAACTCCGAGAACTTCTTTTCCTCGCAGTTAAAAATCTGCGTAATCTTCATACCCGAAAGGTTCTCGGATAAGAAGGTATTGATGTCGGTATTGGCATCCTTGGTACGTCTGTAGGCTCTTCTTGAAAACTTTCTGAATATCATCGTAAAGAGCACGATAAAGGGCGCAAAAGCAAGCACCATGAGCGTAAGCTCAATATTAAGCGTGAACATCGCAACGAGCACGCTTATGATTACGAAAGCATTCTTGATAAGGTTAACAAGAATGTGTGTAAAAAGCATTGAAATAGCATTGGTGTCGTTGGTAACACGGGTAACGAGCTTACCTACGGGAATATGATTGAGCTGGTCGTGCGACAGGCTTTCGATATGCACAAAAGCATCCTGTCTGATGGCAGAAAGAATCTTCTGGCCCGTAACCTGCAGAATCATAGCCTGCGAGTAAGTACATATAATAGTGATAACCAGCACTCCGCCGTAAAGCATCACTTGGTGATACAGTTCGCTGAGTTCAAATTGGTTCTTAATTATCTCCTCAACGTGACCGAGGATACGAGGTGATACTACATCGTAAATAACGGACACCGCTAAGATTAAAAGTACAAGCAGGAAGCTCTTCCAGTGAGGCTTCGCGTACTTTAACAGTCTCTTGATTATCTCGCCGTCTTCCATATTACGATCGAAGCCTATAGCTTTCTTTTTATCCTTCATGAAAGCAAAAGCAAGGGAGAATATTATGGTGAACATGCCCACAATGGCTGCCACCACCAAAAGAGGATAATACTCACGCATTCTTCTCATCCTCCTTTTCTTTGTCTTCAAGTTCCTGCAGTTTAACCATCTTCTGATATGCAGGATTACGAAGCAGGAGCTCTGCATGGGTACCCACGTCGCTTACCTTTCCTTCGTCAATGAAGATAATCTTGTCCATTCCTTCGATGGTGGATATTCTGTGGGCAATAAGGATTGTAGTCTTGCCCTTTCTGGTGTTGCGAAGGTTCTGAAGTATAACCTTCTCGGTCTTGGTATCAACCGCCGATACGGAGTCGTCAAGAATTAAAATCTCCGCATCCTTCATAAGTGCTCTCGCGATGGAGATACGCTGCTTCTGTCCGCCGGAAACCGTTACGCCACGCTCGCCTAAGATCGTGTCGTACTTGTCGGTGAAC
The DNA here is from genome assembly GCA_017553505.1 of Lachnospiraceae bacterium. Classification (GTDB taxonomy): domain Bacteria; phylum Bacillota; class Clostridia; order Lachnospirales; family Lachnospiraceae; genus UBA1258. The sequence continues at coordinate 128,692 of JAFZLD010000003.1, read as the reverse complement.
TCATATATATTGTCGTGCACATCGGACATGCGCGCTGCAGTCTCAACAGCTTCCCTGTCCGAATCGTTTTCTTGCGAAAAAGCAATGTTCGCCGCAATCGTGTCGCTGAAGAGGAAGTTATCCTGAGGCACGTAAGCAATGTGGCGTCTCAATTCCTTAATCGGTATGTCGTTAACGTCGCGCCCGTCCACGAAGAGCATTCCGTCGTCTACATTATACGTTCTGGCAATTAAATCAACGATAGTGGTCTTGCCCGCACCGGTACGACCGATGAGTCCCACGTTCTCACCCGCATTGATAGTAAAAGAAATGTCCTCGAGAGCTTTTCTTTCGGTGAGAGGGTAGTTGAATGTGAGGTGTTTAAACTCAATGGTACCCTTAACGTCAACAGGCTCCTGTGAGAGGCCTTCGCGGTCGCATACGTCGATAGGCGCGCTTAAGAACTTGTCGATACGCTTGGTGGAAGCCGAAGCTCTCGCCGACATATCGATAAGAATTGCAATCGCCTCGATAGGCCAGATGATGGTGGTAAAGTAGCTGATAAACTCCATAAGCTCGCCGGCATTCATGGTTCCGTTATGAACGAGGAATCCGCCGTAGCCCACGATTACGCAGATTACGGTCTCTACGAAGAACACGAACAAAATGTTCATGAGGGTGGAGATGCGGGTGAATTTGACGTTTGCTTTTTCATTGTCCTTGTTGAGCTTTTTAAAGGCCATAAGCTCGAACATTTCCTTGGTGAAAGCTTTGATAACCGCTATACCGGAGAATGATTCCTGCGAGAAGTCGGAAAGCGCCGAGAAGGCTTCCTGACGCTTGTCCCAGGCTTTGGACTCCTGCTTGCCTATGATGAGAGCCATAATAAAAAGAATAATCATGGGAATCATCGCAAGCGCGGTAAGGGTTCCGTTCATGTTAAGCATCTTTACAAATGCCATGCTACCGAGAACCGCAGCGTCAAAGAACGTAAGCACACCGCTTCCGAAGCATTCCTGAACAGACTCCACGTCGTTGGTAAAAAGGCTCATAAGGTCGCCGACTTTGTTGACGTGGTAATACTGCTGGGATAAATCCTTGGCTCTGTCGAACATTCTGCGGCGCACGTCCGCCTCAACTCTGATAGCTGCGCCAAAAAAACAAATACGCCATGCGAATCTGCCGAGGCAGATAAGAAGAACCACTATAAGAAGCGGTCTGCAGATATTATCGAGTAAAAAGTTCATGTCAAAAGGAACCGTGGCGCCCTTAAAGTCCACGACTCCCGTATTCATGCCGTTAATTACCATACGGTAAAGTTCCGGCACCTTAAGCTGACCGAAGTCTACCACCACAAGTGCGAGGATTCCAAGCAAAAGAAGCCAGCCGTACTTGATGTAGTAAAAGTTAAATCGTTTGTGTAGTACCATAATTTTCCTCTTAACCCATTCTCTCTCTTTAATATTTAAGCATAAATGCTGTTGATGATACTCTTAAGTTCCTCGAAGGTCTCCATCTCGTTGATGTGCTTTCTGAGCGCGGAGGCTCCTTCAAAGCCCTTTAAGTACCACGAGAGGTGCTTGCGCATCTCCCTTATTCCTATAAATTCACCCTTATGTTCAAGCTGCATGTCGGCGTGCTCTAAGATAGTTTCTCTTAGTTCTTCCACCGTAGGCGGAATGTAGGGCTTGCCTTCCATGTAGCTTGTAATCTCTCTGAATACGAAGGGGTTACCTTCGGCGGCGCGGCCTACCATTACACCATCGCACCCGGTCTCCCGCAACATACGCTCGGCGTCGGCACCGCATTTCACGTCGCCGTTACCGATTACGGGAATCGTAACGGCTTCTTTGACCGCTTTGATGATGCTCCAGTCCGCCTCGCCCGAGTAGTACTGCTCCCTCGTGCGACCGTGCACGGCTACCGCCTTCGCGCCGCCGGCTTCCGCCGCCCGGGCCACCTCCACAGCATTCACGTGGGTTTCGTCGAAGCCCTTGCGAATCTTAACGGTGACCGGCTTGCTGATAGCCTCGGAAATCGCGCGCACTATCTCGAAGACCAGCTCCGGATTCTTCATAAGTGCCGAGCCCTCGTGATTGTTGACAATCTTGGGAACCGGGCACCCCATATTGATATCAAGGATTGAAAAAGGACGCTCCTCTATACGTTTCGCTATCTCTGCCATAATCTTGGGCTCGCTTCCGAAAAGCTGGAGCGATACGCACTCTTCCGCGGGGTCGATTTCAAGCAGGCTTTCGGTATTCTTGTTGTTGTAAAGAATAGCCTTGGCGCTTATCATCTCCATGCAGGTCATGCCCGCACCTTCACGCTGACAAAGGACGCGAAATGGCAGGTCTGAAACGCCTGCCATCGGAGCAAGAATAATATTGTTTTTAAGATTTACATTACCTATAATCATAACTTCTTGGAATTCTTGGAATAAATAATTCGTAAGCCGTCCAAAGTAAGCGCGGGATCGTATATGTCAATCATCTCCGTCTCTTCGGACACAAGTCTTCCGAGTCCGCCGGTGGATACCACCTTGCAGTTGGGAAGGCCGGCCTGTTTCTTAACTTCTCTTATAATATATTCGGTAGCACCGATCTGGCCGTACATAAGGCCTGCCTGCATGGAGGAAATTGTCTCGCTTGCAAGAATCGATGCGGGTTTCTTAATCTCTATCTCCGGAAGCTTCGCCGTATCGGTCCAAAGAGCCTTCGCGGAAATCTTAATGCCTGGAGCCGTAATACCCACGCCAAAGCATCCGTCTGCAGTCACAAGGTCATAAGTGGTAGCGGTACCAAAATCGATTACCAGTACCGGTCCGCCGTACTTCTCAAAAGCAGCCACAACGTCCACTATTCTGTCCGCGCCGATTTCGCGGGGATTTTCTGTGGTAATCTTAATGCCGGTCTTGGTGCCGGGGCCCACAATAATAGGCTTAATGTTAAGGTACTTCGTAATCGCACCCGTCAGCGCATGCATTACCTTGGGCACTACGCTTGCGATAATCGCGCCGTGAATGTTCTCAAGCTCGATACCGTTGGTCTTGATAAGATCCTTAATCATAATTCCGAACTCGTCGGAAGTACGCTCGAACTTGGACATCATGCGGAAGGAAGCCACAAGCTCCTCGCCGTCATACACACCGTAGGTAATATTGGTATTACCCACATCAATTACTAAAATCATTTAATCCTCCTCCACAGATGCAATGTCCTCACCGAGAACTATCACTCTGTAAAATAAATTCAAGGATTCAAACAAATCCTGCCTTGTGGCGCGAATCTTGCTGACTAACAAGCCGCTTGCGATTTCATCATACATGTAGTCATCGTCGGAAGCCTGCGTGGTAATCTCAAGCTCGCCTTCCTCATCGAATCCTATCGTAATGATTCCGCCCACTTCTTCCGTAAAAAGAACGCAGATAATATTAAGTTCTTTTTTAATCGACTCAGGTATCTTGTTAAAAGCAGGATTCAAATAATACTTGCCTTCGTACCCGTTGGCACCGCATAATACAACTTTTTTCATTAATCTAAATATCCCTTAATTCTCTTTCTTTGGCCACGGAAGTGCTTTAGCCTTCGTAGCCGAGTGTTGCGGCCATGATGGCTTTAATCGAGTGCATACGGTTCTCTGCCTCGTCAAATACCTTGGAGCGTTCGGACTCGAATACTTCGTCGGTAACTTCCATGTCGGCGCGGCCGAAGCGCTCGCCCATTTCCTTGCCGATTTCGGTCTTGTGGTCGTGGAATGCGGGCAGGCAGTGTAAGAAGATTACATTGTCCGCAGCGTTGTCCATGGCAGCCTTGTTAACCTGGTAAGGTGAAAGCTCACGAATACGCTCTTCCCATACTTCCACAGGCTCGCCCATGGATACCCACACATCGGTGTAGATGATGTTCGCATCCTTGGTACCTGCCTTAACGTCCTCGGTAAGTGTGATGCTGCCGCCGGTCTGTGCCGCAATCTCCTCACAAGTCTTAACGAGTGCAGGGTCCGGGAAGTAGTTCCTAGACGAGCAAGCGGTAAAGTGCATACCCATCTTTGCACATGTTACCATGAGGGAATTAGCCATATTGTAGCGGGCATCACCCATGTATGTAAGCTTAAGGCCCTTAAACGCGCCAAAGTTTTCTTTAATCGTAATAAGGTCGGCAATCATCTGTGTGGGATGGAACTCATTGGTAAGACCGTTCCACACGGGCACATCAGCCTCGCGCGCAAGCTCCTCCACGATTTCCTGACCGAAGCCTCTGTACTCGATACCGTCAAACATACGGCTTAACACGCGCGCGGTATCGGCAATGCTCTCCTTCTTACCGATCTGAGAGCTCTTAGGATCGAGATATGTCGTACCCATTCCAAGGTCATGAGCCGCAACTTCAAAAGAACATCTCGTACGGGTACTGGTCTTTTCAAAAATCAGCGCCACGTTCTTGCCTCTGAAGACATCATGAAGAATACCTTTCTTTTTCATATCCTTAAACTTTAGGGATAAATCCACAAGGTATTCAATCTCTTCGGGCGTATAGTCCAAAAGTTTCAAAAAGTCACGGTTCTTTAAATTCATAGCCACACCTCTCAAATACTCATTCATTCACTTTAGCAAAATAAAGTGATACAAATTTGATTATATACCCAACATCAGAGAATTGTAAACAAGAATAAGCCTCTCATCCCCCTATAACTCAGATATATCGGCAAAAGAAACCTTTTTCGCACCCCGGCGCTTGAGGAATAATCCCCCCGGCGGGGTGCGAAAAAAGGGCCGCCCATAGGGCGGCCCAAATAGTGGCGTGGCTTATAATACTTCTTTTACAGACTTTGCAAGACCTGCGATTCCCTGGATTTCCGAAGGAATGATAATCTTGGTAGCCTGGCCGTCAGCAGCCTTAGCGAAGGCTTCGAGGCTTCTAAGCTTAATAACGGACTCGTCAGCACCTGCATCCTTAATCATCTTGATACCGTCTGCGGTAGCCTGCTGTACGCGAAGGATAGCTTCAGCTTCACCTTCTGCTTCACGAATCATCTTTTCCTTCTGAGCTTCAGCTCTGAGAATAGCTGCTGCCTTCTCAGCTTCTGCTTCGAGGATTGCGGATTCTTTCTTACCTTCTGCAACAAGGACTGTGGACTTCTTTTCACCTTCTGCCTTAAGGATTGCTTCACGTCTTTCACGTTCTGCCTTCATCTGCTTCTCCATGGCGTCACGGATAGCTGCGGGAGGCATAATGTTCTTAACTTCCACACGGTTAACCTTAATTCCCCAAGGGTCGGTAGCTTCATCAAGTGTAGCACGCATCTTGGTGTTGATGGTCTCACGGGAGGTAAGTGTCTGGTCAAGTTCAAGATCACCGATAATGTTACGAAGAGTTGTAGCTGTAAGGTTCTCGATTGCAATCATGGGAGCTTCAACACCGTAGGTGAAGAGCTTAGGGTCTGTAATCTGGAAGAATACAACGGTATCAATCTGCATTGTAACGTTATCCTTGGTGATAACGGGCTGCGGAGGGAAGTCCACAACCTGCTCTTTTAAAAGAACTCTCTTGGCAACTCTGTCAAGGAAAGGAACCTTGAAGTGAAGACCTACGGACCATGTTCCCTGGTAAGCGCCGAGTCTTTCAATTACGAAAGCCTGTGCCTGAGGCACGATTTTAATACAAGAAATAATAATTAATACTAAGATTACTGCTAATGCACCTATTACGTAAGGCATACTGTTCTCCTTTGCTTTTTAAAAATTTAATTGTTATTGGGATCGAGCGATACGATAAGCTTAACGCCGTCGACTGCTCTTACTACAACCACTTTGCCGGCTTCGATGGGTGTTCCGTCAAAAGAACGTGCACTCCAGTCCATGCCGTTAACTTTTACCTGGCCGATTCCCTGAATGTTGTCGATTTCACTCATTACCACAGCTTGTTTGCCAATCATACTCTCGATGTTGGTGCGGACACGACTCTTGTTAAAGTACTTAACCGCGATGGGTCTAGTGAAATACAAAAGTGCGACGGACACCAAAAGAAAGAATACAATCTGAAGCCAAATAGGAAGACTGAACGCCGCAATCACGCACGCTACAATTGCTCCCCCGGCAAACCAGATGGTGGTAAGCCCCATTGTGACAAGCTCAATGATAATCAATAATGCAAAGATAATCAGCCAAAGCAATGTCATAGAAATTGTACCTATCATTTTTGCCCCTCCTTTTCTGATAATCCAATAGTACACTATTTTTCGCAATAAAAAAAGAGTCGTAACCGATAAGTTAGACTCTTTTAATATGCTTTTTTGATAAATTATCCACCGTGAATATGCGCTTACGCGTTCTTATCCACATTCATGCCCGCGTACTTGGTGGAATCCTGCAATTTAAGATCCTTCTGATAAGGATTCTCTTCATTATAATATGCTATACGAGTCGTTGTGGTACCGCCGGATACATAGGTTCTTCCGCACTCGGGGCAGATAGCGGTGTGAATGGCCACACTTGCCTGAAGCACCTTTCCGTTGTCCTGAGCTGCTTTTTTGTAAGCGTTGGAAACGTGCTCCTGTTCATGAGCCCTTACTCTCGTGGCAACCGCCGCCTGAGGAATATGCTGGGCGCTCTTAAAAGAAACCATCTCATCCGAGCCGTCCACATATTTACGCCTCTTACATGTCTCGCACTCGCAGGTCGGGTCGCAGCGCTTCTTTATTTTTTCTTCGAGTTTGTCGGCGGGAGTTTCAATACCTGCCGCCTTTCGCATTTTAGCTTCCTGTTCCTTCTGATAAGGAGTAGCCATCATCTCCTTAAGGTAGTCGGGAAAGCCGTAGGAAGAGTTGATACCGATACTCATAGGCGCCTCCTCCCCTAATACTTTAGGTAGAGTATATTTTACCTGAAACATATTAATGAATTATTGTATATAATAGTTCGTTTACGCATTATGTCACATACTCAAAAAGGTCCGGCAGTATTCTGCCGGACCCAACGCACTTATTTGTCCTTCTTTACATTCTTTTTTATATAAATTATCGCTGCTATCAATACCGCTATATAGCATAGCACTTGAGCTATCTGCCCTATCACTGCAAATACCGTAAGCAAAACATGGGATAACGGCATCCCTGTCACTTGTATATTAAACACTCCTATGCCCTCCTATAAAGAAAAAGATGTTGATATTGTATGTTCTTTTACCGTACCAACATTAGCTATTCCCAAAATAGAAACGGTAGTTGTCATATCACCTTTAGCTGTCACATACACAGTTTTCATATCACTCGAATATGTATATCTTATTTCCTTTTCTTTCCAATTATCAAAATTCAAGCTATAGCCATGGTGGTAGGACTTCACGCTATCAACATTAACGTATGTATTTGACCCCAAATTCACAGTGGCGTTTAATTCAATAACAATAGTCGCACCGGAATACATATTGTTCGTTAAATATTCCTGGTAATATCTTGTCCGCTTATTCTCCATGTACATCAGTCCGCACTGATTTTTTCCGACAATATCAAAGTTCAAATCACTAATTTCAATCATCATATCAAACGCAGAGTCACTACCTTTAGTGCTTTTTCTGATTTCTGCGATTAATGCATCAACCTCTGCTTGCGTGTAAGCTCGGTCAAGCACGTCAACCCATTCCGCTGTAACGCCACATTCATTATATGTCTCAATTATTATTCCCTTAACTTCTTCAGCAGAATAGTTCTTCGAATTTGCATAGCTCGTTGTGCTGCAAAAAAGCATAGTAAATGCAAAAACTGCACTCAAAAGTCTTCTTTTCATACAGCTTTGCCTCCTTATGTGATATGTTTGTAGTTAATGTGTACTGTATCACAATGCTCTTTGCGTTGTCAAGACTATTTCTTATACTCTAATCGCTTCTTTGCGAGATTTGTTAGTGTCAGTTTGCGTCATTATTTCATGGCAAATGAAAGCATTACTCTGTTTCAACATCATTCATTAATCTACTTTTATGGTCCATCGTAATACACGAAAAAAGAGTCCCGCACCAGCGAGACTCTTAGATAAATAATTAGCTCTATCATCGTTATTCATTTATTCTCAGCATTACCACACTGTGTGCGGGCAAGGTCAAAGAAAGTTTTCCTTTTTCGTTCTTAAAGTCAAAATAATCCGTTTCGGTAATCTTTTCTTCTGTGTCGAAATCGTTATAATCTCTGACATTCTCAGCTGTAACAATCTTGGCCTCAATTATTTCGCCTTTTATTTCTCCGTGAATGTCCACATCAACGGTCTCGGATTCCGTAAGACTTAAATTGCTGGCGGTTATGGTCATGACGCCTTCTTTGACCGATACGGAAGCGGAGACTCTGGGAATCTTCCACTCATCGGGTCCTTCGAATTCATTGTCTGTGATGTAGGAATCCACAGCGGTTGCGCCCTGATGGTGCTTGTACATCTTAAAAATATAGAAGGTGGGCGTCTTAACCATTTCCGGTCCCTGAGTCAAAAGAACGGACTGCAAAACGTTTACCATCTGAGCGATACAAGCCATCTTTACGCGCTTACAGTGACGGTTAAAGATGTCCATAGTAGCGCTTGCGATAAGAGCGTCGCGCATCGTGGCCTGCTGATATAAGAATCCGGGATTGGTGCCTTCTTCAACTTCATACCAACCGCCCCACTCGTCTACGCAAAGAGCAATCTTCTCTTCGGGATCGTAGTCATCGAGAACTGCCTCGTTCTTTTTAATGAGGGTGTCCATAAAGACTGCTTTGTTAAGGCTCTTATACCAGAGTTCGTCGCTGTATTTCGTAGCGCTTCCCTTGTTGCTCCAGCCGTTGGGAAACACATAGTGGTGAAGCGTAATGTAATCCATAAATCCGTGGAAGGCGCGCTGAGCGTCCTCGTAACAGGTCTCAAGAACGGTCTTGGTCCACTTGGTATCAGCGGTTCCGGGGCCCACGCAAATCTTCTTGATAGGATTCTCGGGGTCGTAAGTACGCAAGAAGGTCTGATAATGTCTGTAGAGGTCTGCATAGTATGACGCGCGCATATTACCACCGCATCCCCAGGACTCGTTACCTACGGCAAAGTAATCTACCTTCCAAGGCTCCTGTCTTCCGTTCTTTTTACGAAGTTCGGTCATGGGGGAGCTGCCGGTTCCGGTCATGTACTCTACCCACTCGGACATTTCGCGGGGAGTGCCCGTACCGAGGTTGCCGTTTATGTATGCCTTACAGCCGAGGAGTTCGCAGAGTCTCATGAACTCGTGAGTACCGAAGCTGTTGTCTTCGGTGACGCCGCCCCAGTTGGTGTTAACCATTTTCTTTCGCTGCTCTTTGGGACCGATGCCATCCATCCAATGGTACTCGTCGGCAAAGCATCCGCCCGGCCAGCGAAGCACCGGCACTTCAATTTCCTTAAGTGCTTCGATTACATCGTTTCTGATACCGTCGGTATTCGGAATCTCCGAGTCCTCGCCGACAAATATTCCCTCGTAAATACCGCGGCCCAGATGCTCACTGAAATGGCCGTAGATATCGGGGTTGATGTAACCTAACTGCTTGTTTCTATCTATCGTAATTTTCATGTAGTCGTTATCCCTTCACACCACCGAGAGTGATTCCCTTTACAAAGTATTTCTGAACAAACGGGTAAATTATTATAATCGGCAGGATACCCACAACTGCCATCGCCATACGCACGGAAGCCATGGGAATGGCGCTTAAGCCGACATTGGCGTTCTGCACGTTGGAGCTTGACTGCGAAAGAAACTGTATATTCTGCATCATTCGGTTAAGTAGGTTTTGCACCGAATAAAGATCCGTTCTCTTGGTAAGGTAGATATAACCGTTCATCCAGTCGTTCCAGTAAGCGATACCTGCAAAAAGCGCTATCGTTGCAAGTATAGGCTTGGAAAGCGGAATTACAACGCTTAAGAATGTTCTCGTCTCGCTTGCGCCGTCGATGTAAGCCGCGTCGAGAATCTCCTCGGGAATGCTGGATACGAAGTAAGACTTCATAAGCATTACGTTGAATCCGTTCATCAAAAGTCCCGGAATGAGCAGCGCCCAGAATGAATTCTTAATACCCAGAAGATTCGTGTAGATGATGTATGTCGGTACCAAACCTCCGTTAAAGAGCATCGAGAACACAATCAGAAACGTAATTACCTTGCGTCCGGGCATATCCTTCTTGGAAATCGCGTAGGCAAGAAGCGTTGTGATGGTAAGCGCAAGTGCCGTTCCCGCAAAAGTAAGCAGCACGGATATTCCGTAAGCATGTACCACAGAGTTACCGGTACTGAAGATGTATTCGTAGGCGTAGAGTGACCACTTCTTGGGGAAGTAGGTGTATCCTGTCGCAATAAGTTCGTTGTTGTCCGTGAGTGACGATGTAAACATCAGTATCATCGGAAGAAGCGCAAGCAGTGAAAAAAGAATGAGCACCGCATGCGAGAATATCTGGAATTTTTTGTCGCTTCGCATTCTTTTTCCTCCTGTTAAAATAAAGCGCTCTCGGGCTCAATCTTCTTAACCGAAAGGTTGGCCGCAAGTATCAGTATGAAGCCCACGAGTGACTGGTAAAGGCCTGCTGCGGATGAGATACCGTAATTACCGTCCTGCACGAGTCCTCTGTAGACGTATGTATCGATTGTGTTGGTGACTTTGAACAATGCACCCTGGTTCATGGGAACCTGATAGAAAAGTCCGAAGTCCGAGTAGAAGATTCGACCGATTGCAAGAAGCGTCATCATGATGATGGTGGGCTTAAGAAGCGGAATCGTAATCTTCGTAATCTGTCTCCACTTGCTGCAGCCGTCGATTGCCGCAGATTCGTAGATTCCTCTGTCGATGCCGAGGATGGCCGAAAGGTAGATGATACAGTTGTAACCCGTAACCTTCCAAGCGTTAACAAACACGATGATGTACGGCCAGTATTTTTTCTCCATGTACCACTGAACGGGGTCCTTGCCGAGCCACTTTAAAATCGTGTTGTTGACGAAACCGTTGTCGTTAGAGAAGAAACCAAATACCAGGTAGCTTACGATTACCATGGAAATCATAAACGGTAGTAAAATGAGGCACTGATAAGTTTTCTTAAGCTTCGAAGTCATCTCCGCAAGCATTATTGCAACAAACACAGCCAGTATTGTGTTGATAACTATAAATGCCAGATTATAAAGGATTGTGTTTCTTGTAATAACGAAGGCATCTTTGGTCTTAAATAAGGGCTCAAAGTTCTTAAGGCCGATAAAGTCCGAACCGAAAATACCTTTCTTGGCATTGAATTTCTTAAAAGCAAGCACAAGGCCGGGAAGCGGCATGTAGTTATTGATGAATAAATAAATCAGTCCCGGAAGTGCCATAATGTACATCGGAAGAAAGCGTCTTAAACGCTTTTTCAATGTTTTCTTACCTGCAACCTTTGTATCGTTCTTCATTGTGAATTCCTTCTTTAAATCGGAGCCGGCCCATAAGACCGGCTCCAAATAGTTGATTCATTGTTTTTAAGCGGAACCTCCCGCTTTGTGAAATACCAAATCGGGAGCGGAACTCTCCGCGCGAAAATGATTTTAAAGCTAATCATTTTCGTCATAGGTGTACAACACACACCTATGATTCCTTATTTCCACTCGTCAAGAGCTTTCTGCTTAGCAGCCATGTACTCGTCAAGACCTGCTGCCTTAAGAGCGTCGTTAAGCTCCTTAAGACCTGCTTCGGGCTCTACGAAACCGTAGATAACCTTGCCTGCGTACTCTTCGTATGCGTTCTGAAGAGAGGTGTAAGTTGAAGCGTATTCGCTGTTGTCCCAGGTGAATCCGAGAGCCTTGGACTTAACGGGGCAGTTGTCGTTGAATGCTGCGGTCTGCTCACCTACGTCAACGGGATCTCCTTCCCAAACGTGTGCTGCGTACTGGTTGGGCATAAGCCAGAGTACGTTAGGATAGTACTCGGAGTTGGTGGAATCAACGCCGGGTCCCCAGTTAATGGTGGTGTCTGCGTTAACTACGTATTCAACACCTTCTTCGCCCCAGCAAGCTAAGTTAGCTACAACGGGATCGGTGTAAAGTGCTTCAAGTACCTGCATTGCTGCGATGGGATCTTCTGTGTTCTGGTTCATGCACCAAGGGAAAGAAGATACTGCGGAAGAGCTCATGAAAGGCTCACCTACGTCAAATACTGTCATGGGACGTCCGCACTCACCGGAAATCTGGTTCTCGTATGCGGGCTTACCGCAAGCCATCATAGCCATGTATGCGCCTGACTTAATTCTTGCGGATGCACCGTTCTTGTCGGTAAGAGCATCGCCTGAAATGTAACCTGCCTGATTCCATCTGTAGAATCTGTCGCACCAGGTCTTAAAGATTTCTGATTCGTATACGTTTTCAACCTTTAAGCTGTTAGCGGGATCGAGAAGCGATCCGTAGTAGTCGCCGCCTACAGGGTCAACACAGCTACCCTGTGAAAGCATGTTGTCCTGAGTGGAGTATACAATCTTGTCAGGGAATGCAGCGTGCATCTTGGCAAACATATCGTCTACATCATCCCATGTGCACTTGTAGTAACCAAGGCTGTCCTTCTGGAACTTAGAAAGATCAACACCTGCGCCGTCAAGGTACTCGGTACCGATACAAACAGCTGCGGTCTGAATAGCGTAATCCTTAATCGGAGGAACACCGTAAAGTGTGCCGCCTACACGACATGCATCGAAGTAATCGCTTCTTACAACGTCCTTAAGGCCTGCGCCGTAGTTGTCAAGAAGACCGTTCTCTTCAAGGTCTGCGGTGTAACCGTTGTTAACACAGGTCATGTAACCGGGTCCGCATGTGGAGAAAAGGTCTACCTGCTCACCCGAAGAAAGCATAAGCTTGATGTCATCGCTGTATGCTGCGGAGTCGATGATAAGAAGCTCAACATCAACACCGAGTGTCTCTTCGGTATAAGCGCTTAATTTCCGGTTGATTCTGTCGATACCTGCAGGTGCGCCTGTCCAGTCAAAGAAAGAAACAACAACCTTTGTGTATTTACCTGTCTTTTCAGCTTCTGCCTTTCTGTCGGCAATAGCCTGCTGTGCGAGAGTTAACTCGCCTTCCGCTGTAGATGTTACTGCGGAGCTTTCTGTAGAGCTCTTAGTCTCGGGTGTTGTCTTCTCTTCAGACTTACCGCAGCCTGCAAGACATGCAACAACCATTGTCATAGCTAAGAGCATTGCCAATAACTTTTTCATAGATACCTCCTGTTAGTGATGTACTGTTAACCCGAACTTCGGAATTACGACTTACTCAAGCGATTCGGGATAAGACCGTTTGAGGTAAAACGTTTTTCTTTGTTCGGATTTCATTATATTTGTACAGTTATGATTCGTCAATATGGCAATATTATACAATTCGCCGTCAAATGTTTGTGATTTATTCACAGATATCGTTTTCGTTACTACCATAAATGGTGTAACGTTTTTCTTTGACTGTAAAAGAAAAAGCCTGCCGAATTATCGACAGGCTCGTAAATCTCTATATCGTCTTCACAGACTTTCTCTCAATGATATTTCCCTTGATACGGATGTCCGTAATCTGCTTGCCGGCGGAAAGAGGTGTCTCAATCATCTCAATAATCTTATCGGCAGCCTTGTAACCAATCTCCGGAAGCGGAAGTGCCACGGTAGTAACCTCGGGTGTGAGGAAGGATGCTATATCCTGGTTATCGTAACCCATGATGGAAATGTCCTCACCGGGCTTCATACCCTTCTCCTTAAGGAACGCATACGCGCCGGCAGCAATTGCATCGGACATACAGAATACTGCGGTAATGTCCTTGTCAATCAATGCCCTCATGCCGTTGTAACCGCCCGCCTTGTTCCAGGTGGAATACTCGATAAGGCTCGGGTCGAAAAGAATGCCTTCCTCGAACATCGCCTTCTGAATACCGATGATACGGTTAACCGTATGGGTATTGTCGTATTCACCGGCGATTACGCCTATATGCTTGTGGCCCTTGGATACAAGATACTTGGTAACATCGTATCCGCCGGATACGTCATCCAAGCGGAAGGTAGGAATTTCCTTGTCCGCGGCGATTGCGTAAGACATTACGATAGGCAGATTGTTAGCACTGATAAGCTTATTGACTGTATGCTCGTGACCGCCCACATAAAGGATTCCGTCCACGTTCATGGCATCCATCTTGGCAAGCACGGGCTGAAGTGCGGACTGGAACAATGCCTCATCGTGCATCCATCTGCCGCTCCAGCGACCGAACAGTCTCATGTTCTCTATGACAACATTGTAGCCGTGCTCTTCACAGCAGTTCATAACACCTTCGATAATGGATGGCGAACTGAACACGATAAGGTCCTCGGCTATAATGCCTATAGTCTTGGTCGAAATAGATCTTAAACTCTTGGCGAGATAATTGGGGCGATAGCCGGTTCGCTCCACTTCGGCACGAATCTTGGCCGACATTTCTTCACTGACCTTATTCTTCTTGCCGTTTAAAACGTTTGATACCGTTGAGATGGACACACCGCAGGATGCCGCAATATCCTTGATGGTCACAACGGATTCCATATTTCTTTTAGCCATACAAATCCCTCTAAGTAAAACTTTTACCAAGATTGTACCATAATTTTACCGTTTGTAAATAAAGATTGTGGGTTAAACGTTTCACTTATTTTCGAGGTAACAAAAAGCACCGCAGCCTCAATATCTCAGGCTTTCGGTGCTTTAACGCGTTTCTCTTCGGGGATATACTTATCAAGTATATCATGGAGCTTCTGCTCATCAATCGGCTTGCCGAGGTAATCGGTAAATCCATGCCCCTTGTACTCTTCTTCGGAGTCCTGATTTTCATTGGCGGTAAGCGCCACAATCGGCGTCTTCTCATACACCTCGGGATAATCTTCCTTAATGTGATTAAGCACATCAAGTCCGCTCATCTCGGGCATCAGGTGATCGATAAAGATCAAATCATAGTCACCCGTCTTAATCATCTTAAGCGCCTTCTCACCGCTCTCCGCGTAGTCCGGCACGAATCCGTAATATTTCATAAGACCCTTGCAGACCGAGAAGTTAACCTTGTTATCATCAACAACCAGCACCTTCGCAAGCGAAGCATCGAATCGCTTGATGCCGGAATCATCGGTTTCTTTGTAAAACTTTCTAAGCGAGCGCGCATCCGTTACCATCTGCTCCACGGTAAAAGAAAACGTCGACCCAATCTCGTAAACACTGTCAACCTTAAGCTCACTGCCCATAAGCTGTAAAAGCGATGAACTTATGGCGAGTCCGAGGCCGGTACCCTCAACATTTCTGTTATTCTCGCTGTCAAGTCGCATAAATGCTTTCTTAAGCTTCGGAAGGTCCTCTTCCTTAATGCCGATACCCGTATCGATGACTGCCACATGAAGCTGACCAATCTTGTCATTGGGGTCGATATTGTCAAACCACATTCGCAGAGTAACGGAGCCTTCTCTCGTGTACTTAATGGCGTTCGACACAAGGTTCATGATGACCTGTCTGATACGCACATCATCGCCGTACAGTCCCGCAGGAACATTGGAGCTTACCTCCAGCTTAAATCCGAGGCCCTTGGCAACCGCATCCGAACGCATAATATCCGCCACCTCATAACTGATTACACTCGGTGAATAGTTCACGGGGTTAATGGTCATCTTGCCGGCTTCCATCTTGGAAAGGTCTAAAATGTCGTTAATCATGGCAAGAATAATCTTGCCGCTGGTATTGATTTCTTTGGACAGTTTAAGGGTCTCTTGTTCCTTGGTATCGTTAATGATGATGTTGTTCTTACCAAGCACCGCATTAAGAGGCGTACGCATCTCGTGAGTCATGTTCACAAGGAAACTCTCTCTGTCGGCACGCTGCTCTTCAATCGACTTAAGGCGTTTAAAGCTCTTAAGCGAATACTGATACTTTTCAATCATGATGAACGATATGAAGAACACGAACATGCTTACATGATAAACTACAAACCGGTCCGGAGCTTTACCCGACAGCCTGTATATCTGTATAATCGTGGTGCCGAAAGAAGCCAGATTGACCAGGATAACCTGGAAAGGCATCATGGTCGCCATACCTGCAACAATCAGGTAAATGACTATCCACACGACTATATCGAATCGCTCTATTACTCTGTAAGTGATACCGAGGGAAAGATTGCCCCACGCAATATAAAGGAAACAACTGATAAAATAGACGCACTCACCGAAATTGGTACGGTGGCGCAAACTGTTCTGAAAGAACTTAAGATGGTCAATCATGAAAACCATCAAAAGACATGTAGCCGCAACGATAGTCAGCGCGATGTACTGGGTAATTACGTACTCCGCGCTGTCGGTTACGAATGCAAGTAAAATAAACGGTGCCGCAATGGAAAAGAGCATCGCCATAATACTTATTCTTTTAACGGCAACAATCTGTGCCGCCACGCACTCATCTCTGAAGAAGAGATAATCTGCGCGGATTTTCATAAGCTTCTCTCTAAACTTCATTAATCCTTCTTAATACGGCCGAAGAACTCCTCGTGAGCCGCCTCATACTCGCGGTTGTATCCCGCATCGCGACCCTGATGAAGGGAAGAAATGTAGGAGTGCGCAAGATTGGCAACTTCGGGATTGGCACGCGCTATAACCGCGATACCGATGTTACTGCATACGTCGGAAATTCTCTCGATATTGGAAAGAATATCAAGGAATACCGTGCCCGCATGAATATTACAGGTGCCTGCTCTTAAACGTGCAAGGTGGTTGTCGTTAAGAGCATTGACCATGTCATCCATAACCTCCTCGAGAGGCTCGATATGACGGGCTGCCGCAACATCTCTTTTTTCAAAAGCCGATGTAGTATTATTGAAAATTCTGTTAAGAAGATCTCTTACTACAGCAAGTTCCTGAAGACCGGGATCGGAGAAAGAAATATGGTCTTCCTCGAGGTTACGGGCACACATCGCAAGGTTAAGCGCGTGGTCGCTGAGCCTCTCAAACTCCGTAACTACCTTGTAGTATTCGTCGAGAATCTTAACATGATATTCTTCCTTGATATGGGGAGAAAGCTGCACCATATAGTCGCTGAGTCTGTCGGTCAGTTCATCGACGGTGTCCTCTTCCTCATCGATTTCTTTGTACACTTCGGGGTCGTATTTCTCAATCATGCCAAGGGCTTTGTTGATGCTGTGTAAGGAGATGGAAAGGCTTTCTTTGAGAATGTCGTAGCAACTGCGAAGCGCAAGTGCGGGTGTGGCAAAGAAAGCGGGGTTAAGTGCCGCAAGCTTCTCTGCATACTTGTCGACAGCTACAGGATCATCCTTAACTATCCTCTTACTGAGTTTCTCATAAACTCCTACCATGGGTAGGAGCAAAATCGCACATGTCAAATTAAATACAGTATTAGTGTTGGCGATTACACCTGAGTTAACAGGCATTTCCCAAATCTTGTCAAGAAGTCCGAAAGCATGGAAAATGTTAACTCCGATAAGTACGAGAACCGTTTTGCTTAAGTTAAAAAGAATATTTATGACACCGACGCGTCTCTGATCGGCCTTGGCACCGATGGAGCACACGATGGCGGTAGTAACGCAGTCACCGAGATAAATACCGGTGATAACCGCATAGATGGCTTTGAAAGTAAGATCGCCGGATACGGAGAAAGCCTGCAAAATACCGACCGTAGCGCTGGAGCTCTGAAGCACGAACGCAACGCCTGCACCGGTCAGATAACCGATAACGTGGTTATTGCCAAGTCCCGTAAAGAGGCTCTGCATAAGAGGCGTATCCGTAAGGGAACTTACCGCTCCCGTCATATTCATAAGTCCTGAGAATAAAATACCGAAGCCCATAGCGATGGTACCGATTGTGTCGGAACGCTTGAACTTACAGAACATTATAAGAATAATACCGATAATGAGAGCTATCGGCGCAAGAGTCGAAGGTTTGAAAAACTGAAGTACGGAGCCTGCGCTTCCGTCAATATCAAGAAGTCTGATAATCTGACCGGTAACGGTGGTACCTACATTGGCACCGATGATGATACCGAGTGACTGCCTAAGCGAAATAATGCCTGCTGCCACAAGACCTGAAGTAATAACGATTGTGGCCGTAGACGACTGAATGATAGCGGTTACCGCAACACCGAGCAGGAATGCATTGATCGGGCTGTTCGTAACCTTCTCCATAATTGTCTTAAGTGTACCTGAGGCGCTGGATTTAAGGCCGCCGCTCATCATTCTCATTCCGTACAGGAACATGGCAAGGCCGCCCAGCAAAGTTATAGCATTAAAAAGCATCGCGCTGTCTCCGTTCTCAACGAGTTTCCCCGTATACAATATAGCACAAATCTGTCAAATGTTGAATTATTTATTTTTGTTGAGAATGAAGCCAAAGAAAGCGCCCACAAGTCCGCCGATTATGTGCATAAGATTGGCAACATTATCCTTAACGAAAAGTCCCTGATATACTTCATTGCCGATATAAAGCACAGCCACCACGATAAAAGTAAGCGGAATATTGCCACCCTTGTATCCGGTAAAAGAAGCCAGAAGGATAAACGTAAACACGATGCCGCTGGCCCCGAGAAGCTGAATTCCGGGAAAGAAGATAAAGTGAATAAGCCCTGTGACAAAGGCTGAAATAAGCATTATTGTAAGCAGGTCCTTAGCGCCGTACTTTTCTTCCAGCATGGGACCTACCACCACAATAAGCATAATGTTACCGATAAAATGCTCAAAATTCGCATGGCCGAGCACATGGCCGAAAAATCTGATGTACGTAAGAGGATTGGTAAGCGGTGCCCTGTAGACACTGAACAAAAGCCTGTTGCTGACTCCTCCCGTAGCGTAATTGATTATAAGAGTAATGGCGCATAAAAGCGTGAAGCCCAACACCAGTTTGGAATTGTTCGTAACTTTAATCTTACTCATAGTACCCTCCCCTTAAGATACGTATCCCTACAGCCTCGCCATCAGCAAGTCGCCGTTTCTCTTAAGATACAGTTTCTGTTCTTTGTAATCGGGCATGTATTCTTCCACCATGCTCCAGAATGTTTTCGAGTGATTCATATGGCGCCTGTGGCTTAACTCATGCACCACCACATAACGCATTACGCCTTCGGGGCAGAGTGCCAGAAGGCAGTTAAAATTCAGATTTCCCTTGCTCGAGCAGCTGCCCCAGCGGGTCTTCTGAGCGCGAATACTTACAGTGCCGTAAGTAACTCCCATAAGGTCCGCATACTCTTCGACAAGAGGCATAATCATGGCACGCGCTTTTCTTTTTAAAACTCTGAGCTCCGTATCCGTCATACGCTCGACCTCGGAAAGTCCCGCGTTCTTTACAAGAACCTTCTTAACGGTCTTCTCTATCCAGTCCGAGCGCGAACTTACAAATCGCCCAATCTCGGCATCCGACACAAACTTTGGAGCCTTTATCATAACAGTGCCGTCAGGCTTAACTTCCATTGAAAGCGTGCGCCTGTGGCTCTTTTCTATCGTATACTCAATTTCCATTAACCTTAGGTACAACTCCCATAAAATAAAGTGGTTCATCGCCTGTGTTTACAAGGCTGTGAGTGTGTCCCTCGGGGCAGTAGCTTACAGAACCCGCAGTCATAGGCTCTTCCACACCGTCGCAAATCATCTTGCCCACGCCCTTAAACACGTAAACCGTCTCGGTAGAACCGATGTGTCCGTGCATTCCGATAGAGGAACCTTTCTCAAGATATCCGTTAAGAATCGTTACGGAATCATCAATATATCTCTTGGCCACAAGGCAGCCCTCGCCGTCCTTGAAGTGCTCAAGTCTTTCTTCGGGAATAGCATCAAAATCTATTTTCATGATTGTCTCCTTGTAAAAAGAAATCTTTTCGTGTCACCCACGTGAGATTTATTGTATCACGATTCGGTTTCTTTTTAAACATAACAAAAGGGCCATGTCGCCATGACCCTTCAATTATCGTCAGATTCTCTCGATGCGGAGCTCGCCGCAACGAACCTTACCGGTAATGGTACAACGTACGCTTCCTGCGCTCACCTGAGGCTCTGCGCCGCCGTAGCTTGTATCGCCGGCAATAACGCTTACGCGATTGATAATCTCCCACTCTCTGGGAATATAAAGAATGGTCTCGCCACAAGTTGTCTTGGTAGCAACCGAAAGGTCCCCGTAAGGAACGGATACGTTGTCAAAATAAACTCTCATCTCGCCGAAGCTTGTTTTAAATCCTGCTTTTTCAAGACAGTCGGAGCGGATATACTTGGTAGATTCTCCGAAAGCGATTGCGTGATAAAGTGTCTTGCCCGAAAGTTCGCTCTCACCGTTGTCACCGTATTCGTGATCGAGTTCTTTTTTCATAGGGTCCGGAAATATCTTCTCATAAGCTGCCGTAAGAAGACCTGCCACGATAAGAATAATCCAAGGGCTTAACGCTGTGATGCCAAGGGGTGCTCTGAAGATAATAGCGATTATCGCAAGCGGGAAGAAAATCGACGAAAAGTTCAAATCGATTATAGCCGCAATTACGTACGCCGCAAGCACCATCGCAACGATGAGCCAAAAGCCGCCGACGCCTGCGATTGAGAAGTTAAGCGTAACCTTGCCAAGTTTCCAAAGTATCAATGCTGTCGCAATGAGTATGAGCAAGATGCCCGTAACCAAATTTCTGATTCTGTTTGTCATATATATTCTCCTTATGGTGTCATGCTGTCTTTAAGTGATTTGTAGTAGTTTCTGGAGCAATAGACAATCTTGTGACTGTCTCTGAATTCGACCTTGCTTGCTCCGGTAAGATTTCTGGTAATCGAATAAACCCTGCGAATGTTAAGTATCGTCGATTTGGAAACTCTTACAAAGCTCCGCGGAAGCTTCTCTTCGAGTTCGTACAGTTTAAACTTCACATCAAATTCATCGTCGGCGGTATGGGCCCTTATAATGCCGCCGTCCGTTTCAAAGAACAATACGTTATCCAAAGGGAGGAAAAACTCTGTATCGTTCTTAAAGAAGCTTATCTGTCCTCCGTTGTCAGATGCCGCCGAGATAAGCTTTTGAAGCTTGATAACGGATTCGTCCGCCTCTCTGCATCTGATGACGACTTCGCTTTCATTTAGTTGTTCATCGATTTCGATTTTAACTTTAAAGTTGTTCATGGTTGTATTATACATGACAAACCGCGGTTTTAAAGGCTTTTTCGGTAAGTGGTAAGAAATTGGCACTAAGAGGTATAAAAGTTGTCAGTTAAGTGTTTTCCTTCCTTGACGGACAGATGCCTTTGTGGGAAAATAAATTGCAAGACGGTATAAACCTTTTTGCAAGAGGTTATATCGTTTATTTTATTTCTACGGAGAGGAGTTCTTTTTATGGAAAAGTTTTTTAAACTCAAGGAAAACAACACCACCGTAAGGACCGAGATTATCGCCGGCCTTACAACGTTCATGACAATGGCTTACATCATTGCCCTTAACCCTAACCTCTTAACCGGTTTCGGTGCCGAAGGCGGTAACCTTTGGAATGGCGTATTCCTTGCTACCTGTATTGCTTCCGCAATCGGTACAATCTTCATGGGTCTTGTTGCCAACAAGCCCTTTGCGATGGCACCCGGTATGGGACTTAACAGTTTCTTTGCCGTTGTTGTCACCAACATCGTTGCTATTACGGGACTTAGCTATCTTCAGTCCTTCAGAGCGGCACTTTGCATTATCTTAATCGAAGGCGTGGTATTCATCGTTCTTTCGGTTCTTAATGTAAGAGAGAAAATCGTTGAGGCAATTCCGCTTCCCATCAGACTCGGAATCGGACCCGCAATCGGTATGATGCTTATGAACATCGGCTTTGGCTCTAATGTAGGCGTATACGGCGAGAACGGCGGTCCTTCATACGTTATGCGCGATTTCTTCGGCGCACTTACCGCTAAGTCCGCTGCAGATTCCATGGGCAGTGCATTTCCTGTAATGGTTCTTACAGTTGTAACCATTTTCTTTGGCTTATTCTTAATCATCGGTTTGGAGCACAAGAAAGTTAAAGGCGCAGTGCTCTTCGGTATGCTCGGTGCTTCCGTTGTATACTGGGCAGGCGAGGCAATCTTCCTTAAGGTTAATCCTTTCGAAAGCCTTAAGAGCGCTTCGTTCCTTCCTCCTTTTGCCGACATGGCAGAGACCACTTTATTCAAGCTTGATTTTGCAACCTTTGTAAGTATCGGATGGGTTACCATCATCACACTTGTGATTACCTTCTGCATCATCGATATGTTCGATACCATCGGAACTTTGGTAGGTACCGCAAGCCGTGCAGGTATGCTTGACAAAGACGGCAACATGCCCAAGATGCGTGAAGCCCTTTTGGCCGACGCTGTCGGCACAGTAGCAGGTTCCCTTTCCGGTACCTCTACCGTTACCACATTCGTTGAATCGGCTTCCGGCGTTGAAGCAGGCGGACGTACCGGTCTTACAGCCATCACCACCGGTATCATGTTCCTTCTTTGCATGTTCATCGCACCCATCGCAGGCATCATCCCCGCAGCGGCTACATCCTCCGCACTTATTTATGTAGGATTCTTAATGCTTGCTAACTTAAAAGAAATCGACTTCAAAGATCCCGCGCAGCTTATCCCCGTAGCTATCATGCTCATCGCAATGCCCATCTCCAGTTCCATCGGCCACGGCATCGGCCTTGCGCTTATCAGCTACTCCTTCATCAAAATCTGCACCGGTAAGGCTAAGGAAGTTTCACTTCTTACTTACATCTTGTCGATTTTGTTTATCGTAAAGTTCTTTGTAGCTATTTAATTAGTGGCATAGTTAAGGCCGTCGCGTGTGAAGCCGCGACGGCCTTTTTGTTGTAGTTGATAATTAAGTTTTTATTCTCCCGATGATTCTCTTGTATCCTCCGGAATCTGAATATATTTAAGTGGATCGACGTATTTGCCATTTATCTTAAGTTCGAGATGGAGGTGAGGGCCTGTCGATACGCCGGAGGTGCCGACGGTCGCTACCACGTCTCCCGCTTTGACTAGGTCTCCTTCTTTAACTTTGATTTCATCAAGATGGGCATATCTGTATAATATATCATCGTTAACTTTTACAGCAACCACATAACCTCTCTCGCCATCCCAACCTGCAGTCTCGACTGTTCCGTCACATGCTGCAAGAAGTTCCGTGCCTTTAGGCGCGGCAAAATCGACCGCTCCATGATACAACATTTCTCCGCTTACAGAGCCCGGGCTTCTGTTGCCAAACCGGCTCGTGATATGATACACCGCCGTAGCAGAAAACGGACTTGTCCAGGTAATGACTTCAGCTGTCTCAGTATCGTCGGAAGAAGCGTTCTCAGTGAGAGCGCTATCTGTTATGCTGTCTTCTATATCTTCAGCCTCAGCCGGCGTTTCCACATTCTGCTCGGATACAGTCTCACCGGAAACGTCTTCGGTCACTACTTCTTTGGCCGTCTCGTCATTCTCCGAAACCGCCTCAGCACCACTTACATCACGCTCTTCCGCCTGCGCGCTCGGCGCTATTACAAGGCATACTACCAATATCGCCGCGAGCAATACTACGCCTGCGATGGTGGATATAATACCCTTCTTTTTAAGTTTCATTATGTTCTTCACCCTCCGTTTCGTATCGGTTTCTCCGAAGGCTGTGGGGGCAAGGCTTACGAAGCGGGATTCGGTGGAGTAATAAAGAAGCCATCTTGAATACTCCTCGCGCTTTTCTAAGCCGGCGCGACGAATTACTGCTTCGTCGCAGCTAAGTTCCATATCAAGGTTAAAGAGTTTAAACGCGACCCAGGCAAGGGGATTAACCCAATATGCCGAAAGAATCAGAAACGCAATCAGCTTAAAATACACGTCTCCCCGCCTGATGTGGGTCTTCTCGTGCTCTATTACGAAGCGCATCGCGTTCACGTCGCAATCCGAAGGAACGTATACTCTCGGCTTAATGAAGCCGAAGGCGATGGGCGACTCGATGTAGTCGCAGCGATACAGTCCCGACTTTTCTTTAAAAGAAACCGCGGTCACTTTCTTAACCTTTATGAAATTAGCTATGCCGTAAGCCACCATGGCAAGGATTCCCGTCGCCCATATGGCAAAAAGCGCACCCGGCAGGATATCTCTTGCGGTCAAAGCAGCTTTAACCGACGCATCATATCTATCAACGGTACCAAACTCAAATATATACTTCTGCCCCGCAGCCACTGCGGAATTGATGGTTTCGGTTACGTCCGCCTCTGAGTGCGGAAGTCCGAACTTAGGAAGCTTAAGGTGAAGGCCCAAATCAAACAATGCCCTCACACCGAGGCAGGTCCACAAAAGATAAGAATATCGCTTCGGAAACTTCTTAAGCAGCAATCGTCCGAGAAGGATGGCAACTATCACCACCGACAGCGAAATGTTCTTTTGCGCAAAGCTTATAAAAATCTTTGAAACAGTACTAAGCAATTCTCGCATATCACTTCTCCTTGTACTCGTCTATGAGCTTCTTAAGCTCCAACGCTTCCTCTTCGGAAATCTTCTTACCGCCGTAGAAAGCCGCGAACATGTCAAAGAAAGAGCCCCCAAAAGTCTTGTCCACGAAGTCAACCGTAGCTTCTTTCTCCGCCTGATCACGGCCTATAAGCACACTTATCGTGGCATTGTTATTCTCAATGTACCCCTTCTCCGTCATCTTCTTAATCATGGTGTATGTAGTGGACTTCTTCCATCCGAACGCCTTATCGCACAGCTCCACAAGCCTTCCCGAATTCACCGGCGCATTCTCCCATATCACCTGCATAAATCTGTATTCGCCTTCAAACAGCTTCTCGTGTTCCATAACCTATTCCCTGCGTTACCGCAGCCTCCTATATTGGTCTATTGCAATCGACTTGTCTTTAGTCTACTCCGATAGACCCAATATGTCAACCCCTCCAAATCTTAAGATTTGGGTATAAAAAAACCACCACCGGCGTCGCCGGTGGCAGTTATCCCTTTTACACAAGCGAAAAGTTAGGACCATGGGTCTTCTTTCGCCGGTGTTTTCACACTCATAAGAATTCCTGAGTATTCATAGATGAACCAGTCATTTCCCTTTGACCTGAAGGTTGCATAGCGGGGATTATCAAATCCTTCCTGCTTAACGAATACTCGCCTAAAGTTGTCACCCCCCGCATATTGCGGAGCAGGGTCCTCTTTCGTAACAATCGTAAGAGGAGCTGACGGTGTATAGTTATTGGCGGGCGTAGCCCCATTTAAATACACCATCGGAAGATACTTCTTGTCAGACAGTCTTTCTTTTAAGAAGCTTACATCCATCGGTGACATAGGAACAGGACCGCGTAAAATGTTGATACATTCAATACCGGCTTCCTGATTCTGTACGAAAATCTCGAGGGCTACAATAAACATCGCGAAGGTGTTATGAGCGTCCTTCAAGTCTAAGTACGGACATGCCTTGAATTCTTCCACCGTGGAGGGCAGCTTGTCAAAAGTATACGCTGACATATATTACCTCCCATTTACACATTTCGTGGATAAATAGTAACAGAAGGCTTGTAACTTAACACTACCCGTTTAGGTAGTTTTTTCCATTTACATTAAATTTGTTACTTCGACCTGGCACACTTTCATGGCTTCAAGCGCATTTTTGTGGCTTTCTACCGTAACCCCGGCGCAGCAACTCGCGTCTACTTTCACGTGTGTATCGGGCAAGAACGCGCGCACAATCATGGCATTTGATATAACGCAGATGTCGGTACATACGCCCACAAGTTCAACCTCGTCGTATGCGGCTCTTTCTTTTAACAGCTCACCGAGAGATACGCTGCCGAAAACAGGCTTGTCTACGATTGTTACCCCGGGTTTCTCGGAAAGTGCTTTAAGCTCGGGTACGATTTCCCAGCCTGCGGTGCCCTTTATGCAGTGAGGAATCGGCAGATTCTTGCCTTCCTCTGTCGCCATGTAATTGTCAGCGTGTGTATCTCTGGTAAAAAAAACATCCTCGCCGGCCTCAAACGCGTCATTAACTTTCTTAACTATCGAGGGGATAACCTTCACAGCCTCGGCGTTTTCAAGCGCCCCTGTGGTGAAATCCACCTGCATATCCACAACTACCAATGCTTTCTTCATTCGTATACCTCCAAAAGTTTTGTGTAACCATTATATGTGTTTTTGAGGCAAAAAGAAAGCGATCCTCTCATCGAGAACCGCAATCCTTGTATAGTATATTGGCATTTGTAAATTGGTAACCGTTTGGATTTTGAGAACTGTGGTTGCGACGGTACGCCGCAACCGCTGCGAATCCCGGCAAAAGGGATTAAGCCTGATTCGCGTTCCCAAGATTATTAGTTTGAGTTGGAAGTTAATTATGTACCGGATGCTCCCGGGTGGGTTAGCATTAGCTAACTTACATGTATTATAATAGTTACCTATTGCTAACTTGTCAAGTGTTTTTTTATATCTTTTTTATTGATTGCAGATGTGTTGCAATGCTATACTAAGTTTAAGCTTTTATGGGAATCTACTATTCGACTCGGAGGTTAACGCATATGCAAGAATCAGGCGAAATGTATTTAGAGACAATACTTGTTCTTTCCAAGAAGAACGCGGTTGTTCGTTCCATAGATATTTGTGAAGAGATGGGCTATTCCAAGCCTTCCGTTTCCAGAGCGATGTCAATTCTTCGAAACGGCGGATATATCGAGATGGATGCCAAGAACTACATTACCCTCACAGATTCCGGCCGTTCTATTGCCGAGAAGATTTACGATCGTCACAAGTGCCTTTCCGCACTTCTTGAAAGCATCGGCGTTGACCCTAAGACCGCTGCCGAGGATGCGTGCAAGATTGAGCACGTTATAAGCGACAAGACCTTTAAAGCTGTTAAGAAATTTATTAAGAAGTAGGCGCTTTCTTTGGCCTATATATGTAATGGAGGTACCACTATGGTTATGTTCTTAAGGATGCGAAATATCTGATAGCATGAAGCTGTTTATAAATAGTTTCATGCTTAGTTACGTTACAGGCAGACTATTTATAAGGAGAACATTATTATGATATTTGCAGACAATTGTATAAAGAAACAGTTACGAAACGTGTATTTTATTACAGGTACGCCTTGCGGTGGCAAGACCACCGTGTCGCGCGCCCTTGGCAAGAAGTACGGAATTCCCGTATACGACATTGATGAGCAGTTTCCTCATCATCAGGCTATGTCCGACCCCGCGTCGCAGCCTAATATGAATCGCCGGTTTAAGAATGCCGATGAATTCTTCGGTCGTTCGGTTGCCGAGTATAAGCAATGGCTGATTGACAATCTTCGTGAGCAGACCGATTTTATTATTCTTGATTTAATCAAGCTTTCACAGAACGGACCGGTTATTTGCGATTGCCATTTGACTATGGATGAAATCAGTCGTTTGTCCGATTCTTCACACGCGGCGTTCATGATTACCGACCCCACCGACCTTGTGGAGACCTACTGTGACCGTCCCGATCATCAGGACTTCAGTGATTATCTTCACAGTGCTTCCGATTACGAGGCGGCCAAGAGAACCGTCACCGAGACCTTGTACTCGCTGAATATGACTAATTATAAGGCGATTAAGGAAAGTGAGTTTTTCTGGGTTGAAAGAGATACCGATCGCAGTGTAGAGGATACCGTGGCACTGGTTGAGGAACATTTCGGCTGGAGACCTCTTAAGAACTTCGAGATTAAGAAAGTTGAGAAGGATACGGAGTTTGCGGCAGAATTCTTATCTTACGTGGAGAATTGCTCGTGGGTTGAGGTTCGAGACCATCTGGCAGGACTAGTTCGCGGCTGGGAGTTCAGCGACTGGGAGACGATGTTTGCGGCCGTTGAAGACGGAAAGATTGTGGGAATGGCTTCGGCGCTTAAAACCGACTACTACCCGCTTCCGGAAATAACCCCCTGGGTATCTTCCATATTCGTCTCTGAAAGTCATCGCGGGCTTCGCATCAGCGGTAAGCTCATCGATTACGTCAATGAATATTTGCGCGGGCTGGGCTTTCGCCGGAGTTACATTCCTTCGGAGTATGTGGGGCTATATGAGCACTACGGATATCACTACGTTAAGGAAATCGAGAATTACGGCGGATACACGGATCACTTGTATGTGAAAGAAATATAGTTTTCTCGCTACACAAATTGCGGGGCGGCAGATGTCTGTCGCCCCGTTTTTTATTGCTCGTCTTCTCGTTTCATTACCATATTGCAGCGGTCCCAGAGCTCGTCTTTGTAAGCGAAGGCCTTAGGCGTGGTCTTGCGTTCCGTGAATCCTGCTTTTTCATAGCATCGCTTGGCTCTTGCGTTTTCAGGGAACACATTCAGGTGGACCGCTATCGCGTCCGGGTTTGTAAAGGCTTGCTCTGTCGCAAGTTTAAGCATTTCGCGTGCCGTTCCCTTTCCCCTGCGCTCCGGGTCAACGACGATGAATTTGAGCATACCTTCTTTGGTCTCTTGATTATAAGCGTAGATAAAGAAACCTACGGCTGTGTCGCTGCCATCAGTTGCCACATAGGGTGCGTCGCCGAAGTTTTGACCGTTTTCTTTGAGCGTGACCTCGAAATTCTCCCGGTCCAGAGGATAACTGAATCTGTTCGCGCTCCAGAATGCGTGTGTTCGCTCGTCGGTTATCCAGGTTTTTATTGTGTCAAAATCCTTGTCAGGATTGAATGATCTTAGTTTCATAATTGCAACCCCCATAATGATATGCTCAATTCTATCACATTATTAGGGGATATGTATCGGAAATAATATGTTTTAGCGGGTCTGACGATCATTTTTCGGGGCGTCGACCCGCTATGCATATCCTCAGTTTGAATTTCGGCGAAATCCCGATAGTGCGGGATTTATGGAGTTGCCACGCGCTTAAGCGGCTTCGCCGTTCAGAATCTTGTCCATGTTGTTAACTACGTAAAGCTGAGCTTCTTTGCCGAACATAACAGAAATATAGCTTCTTCCGCCTAGGCCCGATTCCACGCGCCTGTTGGAGAGGCCAAGCTCTGCGCCCTTTTCTGTGACTGACTTGTAGTTAACTTCAAGTTCTTTGTCATATGCCTCTT
Source organism: Lachnospiraceae bacterium (assembly GCA_017553505.1). Classification (GTDB taxonomy): domain Bacteria; phylum Bacillota; class Clostridia; order Lachnospirales; family Lachnospiraceae; genus UBA1258. Next base: position 99,695 of record JAFZLD010000003.1, on the reverse strand, counting down.
CAAGGTAGCCTTCGAGCACAAGCCAGTTCAGGATTGTCGCCGCTTTTACAGGCTTGAATTCATCGGTCTCTGCGCAGGCGTACATGTCCTTGATGAAATGTGTGACCGTTGTCTTGCCTTTGAACTTAAAGTTGTCTACGATTTCAGGCGGGAATCCGACTTCCCTGGTGTCGCGGGGTTTCTTTTGCGTGATGGTGCTGTTATGCGTGATTGCTGTGCTTCTGGGGCTTAAAGCCTCAAAAGTGAGTTTTTCCTGCAGGACTTCTTTGACCGTGAACATGGTTCTGATTACCTCAGAACGATTAAGGATGCTGCCTTCCTCGGTCTCCTCACCTGTTATGGGATCAAGGCCCATCGCGATGTTGATTACGTGGTTTAATGCTGTTTCGATTTGATCTTTCTGTGTCATGTTGTCTCCTTTCGAAATTTGGATTGTTGTTGTATCAGATACTGTTTCTTTTTCCGGCCGCCACGCGTTCCTGCGGGTCAGATAAAGTCTGCGAGAATTGTCTCGAGGCTTCTTGCGTCGAAAGGTGTCTGCGCTGTTTCAAACGTCAGAAAGAGATTCTGTCCGAGAAAGATGCCGTTTCTTTCATACGTCCTCACCTTGGCCACAGCATTCGCAGAATATTCAGGGTCATCCATGATGCCGAAATGCTCAAGAATCGCCGGCTGCAGCGTGTGCTTATTAAGTAGCGTAAAGTCGGGATATATCGTCCCGTACCCCTTAAGCTCCATCGGGCACTCGTACTTGTACGGAATTTCCAAAAGTCTAAGCTTATCCGCAATCATCTTCTCCGACTTCGACCTCACCCGCTCGCCCGCCTCCGTATATATTTCCGGGTCGCCTTCCCTAAAGCCTTTACCCTCGTACGGTGCGTCGAGCCATTCTTGAATAGTCTCCCGCCGTAGGTTCATCCTGGGATTGATTAGCTGCTTTCGCGCATCGGTTAAATCGTAATAGACATGTTCCAGGCTCTCGGCTCCGACATTTTCAGGCTTTCTTTTCATTTTTTTGAGTTGTTCGGATGCTTCCCTGAGCAATTTTTTGTCATATTCTTTTTGCACCAGTGCTTTGATTAAGGCATCCTCATTTTTGCTAAGATACCTTGCCGACACCCTTGACGAGCCCACTCCCGCTTCGCAGTAATAGTATTCATAATGACCACCTTTCTTCAAAATCTTCAATCTCCCTTTTGGTGCGTTTTGCTGTGCCACCTCCAAACGTTTGATTAATTTTTTCAAGAACTCCTCATATTCTTCCTTACTCTCGCTTTGCATCCCTCACTCCTTTTTGCGTCATTACCGGCTACATTTTTGTTCTTTCTCAGAATCATCAGCATGTGCAACAACTGTCACTAATGCACTATTAGCGCAACTCCCATCCATATCATGCTATCCTTTTCAAGGATGGGGTGACCTCACACTTCCAAATCGCCTTGCCCCCTTCCATATTGCCTTTATTACACATATGGCATGGTATCTCGCCATCCAAATTGACCTGCTTTCCCCTACCTGCTAACTTTTTCTTGCATATGGATGGGTTTGTTGCTTACTTCTATCCCCTTCCATATAAAGTTTTCGTCTAATATGGATTGGTTGAAAGCGCTTTTCAAACTTTCTTTTACCCCTGCCATGCGAACTTTAGCGCTTTATGGATGGGTTTACAGTCTAGTAACCACATAAACACACTCCTACCATGATATAAATTCAGTTAAATGGAATGGTTCGGTACGTCAAAGAGACCATTCTGCGCAAAAAAGCTCATGTAAGAAGGGCGTGTGTAATCATGGCGAGCCAAAATTGCAATTTGCGCAACACCGGCGCACGCACCGCACATATATCAATCTTGAGAATTCACAGGGAAGAGTCTCCCGCATGAGCCGGTAAGCGGCCCGTTGAATTAACAGTATCTAGATTAGCATTGTAACACGAAATCGAAATATGTAAAGAGAAATTTTCTTAACGCGGTCTCGCAGGGGCAGCAAAAGAAAATGCCCGGGCGAAGTAAAAGAAACACTACGAGGCCGGGCAACAGAAAAGCTCCCGAGCCACCACGCCTGCACTAATCAGGCGCCACAAGCCCCCGGGAGCTTAACCAAATTCAAAAACTAATGAAATGTAATAACTTTCTCGTAATCATAGCCACGGTCGGGAGTGAACGAGCGCTCCTCGAGCTCGAAGTAGACTACGCCGTTCTTCTTGACGGTCACGGGCGCAACAGCCACGCCGTCACCACCGGCAGCTACAACAGTGCTCTGCACCAGCGGACGAGCCGAAGACCTGATTAAGTCCACAACCTCCTTCGAAGGATTGGCGGGCTCGCCGAGGTCGTGCCACAATTTCAATGGATTGCAACATTCCTCGTCAACGGTCTTGGTCACCAAGGTGTACTCGGCTCCGTCGACCGGCATCTCAAACTCGCGCGTAAACTCGTCGCCGTCAATGTTCCATACCACACCGGCATAGCCCTTCGCGGACTTGACAATCACAGAGTTCTTATCCTTAAGCACGCACTCGCTGCCCTTCAATTTCAGCTTCTTGTAAAAAGCAAACGTCCAGAAAGTGGGCTTGGGAATGCAACCGTGAGCTACGAGACCGAAGCCGCCGTGGAAAGGCGTGTAGGGAACGCCTTGCTCCTCGAATACATCGCCGAAAGTCCAGTAAGAATAGGATTCGTTCATATCACCGAGGCGCGACAGCTGCTCAGCAAGATAAGCCGCATTCAGGTTAGTGTCATGAATAACTCCCTTGGGCGTATACGAAGTGCTAAACTCGGTAATATGAATAGGTGTACCTTTAAACTCGTCAAAAGAATCAATAATGTCTCTCGAAGACTGCAGATTCGCAAGTCTCATGTCCGCATTTTCAAGCTTGGAATAGTCATAATGGCCGATATTCTCGGGGAACTCTACGCAATAATGATGGCGCGTCACGGAATCGGGCTTCAAACCATTATCCTTGCAGAACTCAAGGAACGCACGAATCCACTCTTCGTCGCGTACACCGCATATAGCAGGGCCGCCGACTTTAAACCGCGCATCGTAATCCTTAATCGCAGTAAAGGTCTCCTTAAAGAGCTTAAAGTACTCAGCCATATCGGCCTTGTACCAGAATCCCGGCAGGTTGGGCTCGTTCCACACTTCGATGGGCCACTCTACAACTTCCTCACCGTAACGGCTCTTCAAATGCTTAAGCAAAGCCACCACCATATCCGTCCAAAGCTTGTAATCCTTGGGTGGCGTAGTGTTGCCCTTCCAGTAGAAAATCGTCTGTGTGCCGCTTGCCATCTTGCCCGGCATAAATCCAAGCTCCAGAAAAGGTCTGATGCCAAGCTCCAGATACTTATCAAAAATACGATCCAGATACGTATAATTGTACTCAACCTTAGTCTCGCCGTTCTCCTCATACTCGTGGTAAATAGCCACATCATCGGAGAACAGACCATGTCCTCTTATGTGCTTAAATCCAATCTCCTCCTGCGTAAGCTTAAGCTCATCAAGATACTCGGAAGTAAGCGCTAACCCCAGTCTTCCCGTACCCACACAGAAGTCAACATTGTTGTAAAAAGAAAATCTCTTGTCCTTATCAATCTTAACTTTCATTTCACTCTCTCTTCTCATAATCAAATTTTAGCGCCCACCCCAAGGCAGGCGCTGATAATAATCCATATAAAACGGCCAAAGAACACGCGTCGCCTCATTATCTCTGACGACGGTCCCTGCCGGTCTGCTGATAGTAAGCTCTCTTGTCCTTGTACATTGCTTCGTCCGCAATGCCTATAATCTCTTCGATATTGCATTCGGGATTGTCCGCTGACTTGGCCACGCCGACAGACATGGTCAGGTGATTGCCGTAGGAATCGCTCCACTCGGAAAGATTCTTACGAAGAAGTGCCACAACCTCCTCATCCGGGAAATTGGTCGCACGGATAATCGCTGCGAATTCATCACCACCCACACGGAACACGTTACCGTAATTACCCATCGTCATCTTAAGGCAATCTGCCGCACCGCGAATATAATCGTCACCGGCCTGATGTCCGTAAGTATCGTTAACATGCTTAAGTCCGTTAACGTCCATCGAGAATACAATAACATTGGCAGGAATCTTGCCATTGACACGCTCGGCGATAATCGAATCGACCTCTGCCTCATATGCGTGACGGTTACCGATACCCGTAAGTTCATCGGTCATAGCCCTTGCCCTGTACTGCTTCTCCATTTCGTAGGCCATCATTTCGCCTATTACTTCGTGACGACGAATCTCACAATCGTTGTCGTAATACGCCTTCAGCGTCTCGAAATAGTCGTTGTACACTCCTGCGTACTTAACGCGGTCCACCTTGAAATCATTCACCAGAAGGCTGTACATCTCAAGCTTGTCCGCAATAATCTCCGATGCATCTATCATCAAAAGAACATACTCAACAAGTTTCTCAGGCGCAACATCGTTCTTAATCCACTTAAAAATCGGCACTACCATCTCGGCATAATCTGCCGTAAGGCCTGTGCGGAACGCACCCGTCTCCATTAACTCGCAGACTTCCCTTACATACTCTCTCGTAGGTTCTCTGTCCGAATCAATCAAAGCCTCAGAGCCGAGCACATAGAGTTTCACAATGCTCATTACGCCTTCATCCAGCGTATTCTCCGGATAACGCGAAACGCTCTTCCTGAAATACTCATACTCTTTTCTGCGCCCCATGAATGCATAAGCCTGCATGAGGTTACAGTCAATCATAATAAGATTCCTGGCGGGAAGATCGCAGACGTTGGAGAAAACACGCATCGCCTCGACATATTTCTCCGCTTCCTTGGTAAGTCCGCAGCCCATAAATATGTCAATCGCCTGAGAGAGGCACGCTCCCATACAGAAGTCGGGCACCTCACCAAGGTCCAGTATCCTGTTGACGATACGCACACACTCGGAATAAGAATTGACCAGAGTATAGTACTCCATCTCCTTAAGATACAAATAAGGAAGATGAAGCTTCTTAAGCTCGGCATTGCCCTGCACCGTGGCAATATACATCTGATTGCACAGATGCAAATCGTCTAAGAACGGGTTGCCCTCAAATCTGCCCACAGCGAACCCAAAACGCAGAAATTCGCTTACATACAAAGCTTCGCTTTCCGCGTCTTCTTTGAATATCTCTATTGCTTCAAGGAACTCTTCTCGAGTCATCTCCCTGTCGCTGTTTTTGATGTATTCGCTGATGTCATTAATGGTCATAACTGCTCCGTCAAGTTTTTCTTAAGTATACAGGAAACTTATTAAAACTTAATTGTCTCGGGAGCGCCTGCAAAAGAAGAAATTGTTGCAACACCGTCTTCAAAATAAAGCACTTCTGTATTGCCGTCATCTTCGCTGTACATTCTTCTCAAATCGGGATAAGCGTCAAGCATAGCTGTCTTAGCTTCTCTTCTGTCATCGGCAATAAGCTTGCCTGCAACTCTGATCCATCTTCCGTCAGCGGCAAAAGCACAAATCTCTGCCTTGGGATTGATGTGAAGCTGCTTGGAAACTTCCTTGGCCTTACCGGTCTGGATGTAAAGCTTGCCTTCATATACATTAACGGTTCCGAAAGGACGAACTCTGGGCTGGTCGCCTTCAACAGTTGCAAGATAATAAACACCGCATTTCTTTAAAAATTCATATACTTCGTTCATACAGTAACCTCCTTATTTAATATACCTAAAGTGTATCACTAAAGGTATGCCCATGCATCAATTTTTGTGGAAACATCAAAAGAAATGGGCAATATACCGCACGATTTAGGCAATAAAAAACCGCCGTTTGAAATCAAACGACGGAATTTTATGCGATTAACGACCTTTTCTGGGTTTCTCGGGAGTGTAGTCCACGATATCAGAAAATGATGTGCCAAGAATGTCGCAAATTCTGCACAAAACATCCATAGAAACTGTCTCGTCCTTATGGATCTTGGTCATGGTGTTGGGAGAGATGTCTGCGAGTCTTCTTAACTCTGCAGCGCTCATCTTCTCATCGATGAGTCTCTTCCAAAGCTTGTTGTAGGAAATAGCCATAGTTTTTACCTCCGCTTTTTTATAATAAATGCGTCAAATAAACGCACTATTAACTTATCAAAGTATTGCACTTAATGCAATCATCGCAAAAGAAGGCGAATTTGGATTTGTCTCACTGAATAAACGCGCAGATAACGCGGAACCAAGAAAAAGCTTTTACCTATTCGTCAAAATAGAAAGAAAATCCTCAATCTGCCCAAAAAGGCGCAGATAAAAGACTCAGATTCGGATTCCGAGAAATATGACGTTTATCCCCCTTCTAAAACAAATACATTATTATCATATAACAAATTTAGACGAATTAAAAGTACCAAATTTAATTTGCTTATAAAAAAATTGATATATCCTGTCGGAATTTGAATATAAACTCCTAGTTTTCGCCATTCAAACGCATTACAATTTCTCTTTTATGCGGGGAAACGGAATAAAGGGCTCAACTACTTCGGGTCTTTCGCTCAAATTCTTTTCAAGCCAGCATACCCCATACCAGTTTCCAAATTTGTAGCCACAATCGGCGTGCTTACCAATTAATTCATATCCCAGTTTCTTATGAAACTTAATACTGTCATCAGTAACGTGGGTATCTTCTTTATCATTTGTGAAAGTTACATTGGCGTATACCACATAAATGTTTTGCATTAGCAACAATTTCTCTATTTCTGCATACAATGCGCGTCCGATTCCTGACTTTCTATAGTCGCTGTCTACGTACAAAGACATTTCTACGCAATGATCGTAAGCTTCTCTCACTCTGAATCTGCCTGCGTAAGTATATCCTCGTACTATTCCGTCATCATCTTCCGCAACAAGATAAGGATATGTTTCCAGAGTCTTGGCTATTCGCTTAGCCATTTCGCTTGCATCGGGTGCTTTGTATTCAAAAGTAATTGCGGTATTCTCTACATACGGTCCATAGATTTCCGCAATTCGCTCCGCATCAGCCGGGGTAGCCACTCTTATCTTCATAACTTTGCTCCATTCTCAATATCTTTATTATTATCATAGCTCAACTCTATTCTTTGTAAAACGCAAAATCGCCGATATAAATATCCACAAGCTCAATTATTGTAATGTAAATCAGCAAAAACGTTGATTCTGCGCGTAATATAACTCGCGTTATTTTCAGCAAAAATCCGCATCCGTGTGATTGTCGTTTTCTGCTAAATCTTGATTTAATTATTGCCCGCATATTCTCATGCACAATATCACGCATGTTATTAATTGTCACATTTCCCGCAGTTACGCCAATTATTAAACTTTCGTGAACTGCTTGTGTCGTGACCAATTTAATTATACAATATCAGCAAGAAAGGATTATCTCAATACCCATATGAAAAAAGCTTACTTTGCGGGAGGATGCTTCTGGTGCATCACTCCTATCTTTAAAATCTACAAGGCATCATCTGTTATAAGCGGTTACAGCGGCGGTGATGAAGTCAATCCCAGCTATGAAGATGTCAAAGCTCAGCGCACCGGTCACAGAGAAACCATCTGTGTCGAGTACGATGAATCGCAAACCGATTATGAAACTTTACTCGAGATTTATCTTGCCAACGTAGATCCCTTCGATTCCGAAGGACAGTTCATTGATAAAGGCTTCTCCTACACTCTGGCAATTTATTATACCGACGAATCTCAGCGTATAGCAGCCGAGAATGCCCTTAAAGCTCTCGAACAGGAATCGGGGCGCAAGCCGGCCATAGCACTCGAGCCTTTTAAATCATTCTATCCTGCCGAAGAATACCATCAAGACTACTATTTAAAGAACCCCGAAGCCTTTGAAAAAGAGCTCGAGGAATCCGGCAGAAAAGACTATTTTAAAAATTAAATCCTGATTAAACCAAGGAGGTTTGTTTATGAACAAGGTAAAATGGGGCGTTTTGGGCACCGCAGGCATCGCAAAAGGCGCCACGATTCCAGGAATGTTATTAGCCGACAACTGCGAAGTCTATGCCATCGCCGGCAGGAATCCCGACAAGGTTAATGACTTCGTAAACCGCTTCGGATTCAAAAAGAGCTACTTAAGCTACGATGAACTCATTAACGACCCCGATATTCAGGCCGTATACATTCCTTTGCCCAATAATCTTCACAAAGAATGGGTTATAAAGGCACTCAGAGCCGGCAAGAACGTTCTCTGCGAGAAACCTTTGGCTCTCAATGCCGATGATGCGCGCGAAATGTATGCCGTAGCCCGAGAAACCGGCAAGATTTTGATGGAAGCCTACGCATATCTTCACAGCCCCTACATGGAATCTCTGATAGCAGACGTAAAGGGCGGTTTGATAGGCGATCCTGTTTACATCGATACCTCTTTTATGACTCAGGGATACAAAGAAGACTTCCGTCTGCACAAGGAATTCGGCGGCGGTATGATTTACGACCTCGGTTGCTACTGCACCACCATGATTCTTTCAATGATAGATTCAGACATAGATTACGTGAAATGCGTGGCTGAAATGACCGATGAAGGTGTAGATGCTTTTGCCGGAGCGATTATGGGCTTTAAGAACGGAGCAAGAGCCGCTTTCAACGTCGGCATGGTAATGGGTATCGGCAGCAACGCTCGTTTCGACAGACTTTACATTCGCGGTACCAAGGGCGAAATCCACTCCATGGTTCCTTACAATGAATCGGGCGACGTTTCATATACCGTAATCTCAGAAGGCAAGCACATCACACGCATGATTAACGTTCCTTCGAATTACACCCTGGAAGTTACCGACCTCGGCGAAAGCATACTGACCGGCAAAGAGTCCCTCGTAACTCCCGAATTTTCAATCAGAAACGCAGAACTGCTCGACAAGCTTCTTAACTGCATAGGTTATTGATTATCACGCAATATAAAACGGGGTCCTCTACAGGACCCCGGTGTTATGTACATATATAGGTGTATCTTCTCTCGAATACTTCTTAATCTTCTTGATTATCACAATATCCACAACGATTATGTAGACAAAGAACACTATAAGCGCTATCCACGAATCCACCGACAGGCAGAAATCGAAGAATCCATGCATAAATACCGGCATCCACAGTGCCTTCGCTCTGAGTTTCTCCGACTGTACCGGGTCTCCCCAGCTCTCCGCCACCTTAGCGGCTCCGTAATACGCACCCATGCAAATGGCAAAAGAAGCATGTCCCGGCACCGAAATCAAAGCTCTCACGATAGCGTTTCCGAAACCGTTCTCAACCACGTACATTATATTCTCGACAACCGCAAAGCCCATGCTTACCACAACCGCATACACGATTCCGTCAAAGCGGTAGTCAAAAGCAGGATGCTTCCACGATCCTTTCTTTAGGAAGAAATACTTGCCTGCTTCCTCTATGAGCGCGACCCCTGCGAAATTCTCTATCGCGATAATAAGTATCTCATCAAGCCCGTCCGTTACCGACGACTCCAGTATCCACCCTGCCCCGATTTCCAGCAATGCAGCCGGAATTACGGAAATTGCTCCGAGAACAAAAAGTTTAAGCAACAGTCCCTTGGGCTCTTTCTCAATTTTGTCTTTCTTGTATACCCAGAGCATAATGAGTATCCCCGGGAGTACCGCGAGCGTAACCAGCCACTTCATAGTGCCATCCTCCTAAAGAAAAAGGGCGACTCCCAGCGGAGCCGCCCACCTATTTCCACTATACTATTTAGCACCCGTAAATTCAAGAAGTTTGGACATTGAAACACCGCCCACGTTCTTATTTACAGGCTTGCCGTCCTTGAACACGATGAGTGTAGGAATGCTGAATACGCTGTACTCGGAAGCCAAATCCTCTTCCTTGTCCACATCGACCTTACATACTGTGAACTCGGGGTGATTGGCCGCGAACTCCTCAATTACGGGAGCGGTCATCTTACAAGGTCCGCACCACTCAGCGTAAAAATCTACAAGTACAGGCTTGTCGCCCTTCAATAATTCTTCAAACTTCTCTTTGTTAACTGCTAAATCAGACATATCTGTATCCTCCTTTGAAACTAGATAGCCTCATGGAATGTACGGGAGATAACGTCAGCCTGCTGCTCGGGTGTAAGTTTGATAAAGTTTACAGCGTAGCCGGAAACTCTGATGGTAAGCTGAGGATAATTCTCGGGATGCTTCTGAGCATCAAGCAATGTGTCTCTGTTAAGTACATTTACATTAAGATGATGGCCGCCCTTGGATGCGTATCCGTCAAGTAATGCTACGAGGTTGTTGATCTGTTGTGTATTTTCTTTCATGATTAAGCCCTCCTTTTCATGAAGTCTGTTTTCTTTTTACAAGCTTAATATATAATCTTTTGTAAAAAGAATCCGTAACAAATGTTACATATAAAAATTTTCTTCAAAAGAAGGTTTCTCAACCACAAGTTCACTATAACACAGTCTTAAATTTAATGCAAGTATATTTTATACAATTTAATTATACTCGTCCTGTTTATTGTTTTTCTTCAGTACGTATACAGTTTCTTCGAACTCTTCAAGTGCATTATACCCCGCATCGGTTACGCGGTAAACACCTGTGGATACATGTTCAAACCAGCCGTAGAAGTTACTGTTCATTATGACAGCTGCCTTTTTGACCCCGGAAATGTCTGCTGCGTCCCTGCTTTTGCCTTCACCGCCGAGTTCCGCGAGTGCATCCAGTACTAAGAGAGCATCCTCGCGGTAGCTTGTAATAAGCTTCTTGCGTGTGACGCCTCCGGTATTGCCCTTGGTACGGCGCTTGTCAAATTCAGCACTGGCGTGCTCGCTTCTGCGCCGGTTCATTTTCTTGAAGTCTTCAAGCGGACTCACCACAGGCTCGCTGATAACCTCCACGCGCCCCGTTCTCTTGGAGACTGCTATGAGGCCTATGCCAAGGCGCTTTAATATATAAATCTTGTCGCGAACGGCTTTCGAGCGCATATTCTTGGGGTTGAAGGTTCCCACATAGACAGTATCTACAAGCTTCTGCCTCAGCGCCGCCTGCTGGAATACCCTGAAGTCAAGCGTCTGCTTAAGCTCCACCGCCGCAGTCTCGTCTCCGCGTCGCATGTACATATCCATGCCGTCCACTTCACCGTCAACGGTATAACCGCGGCCTTCGAAGTATTTTTTTATCGGATTAAAAAGTTCTTTTTCCATCGTTACTCGGCGAAGTACTCAAGCCCCTCTCTGTCTTTGATTTTAAAAGTCGCCTTGCCCACGTCGATAAGGCCCTCATCCTGCATGTTCATGAGTTCTCTCGAGAGTGACGGTCTCGTGGTGCCGAGGTAATCCGCCAGCTCCTCACGCTTCATGTCGGTGGCAAAAGAATCTCCCTCACCCGCCGAGTCAAGCACCCACATCGCAATGCGTTCCTTGAGCGTCTTGCCCGAAAGCAGGTAGAGCTTACGCGTCATCAAAAAGTTCTTGCCCGACTGCACATCAAGCATGTTTCTGACCACCGTCTGGTGCTTGTGGCACGCGTTCTTGCAGAAACCGTAGAAGAACTTTCGCGGAATCTCAAGCACAACTGTAGGCTCGCAGGCTATGGCGTCGTACCAGTATTCTTTTTCATCGGAGAATAAGAACATTTCGCCGAATACATCTTTCTCATAGACTGTAAAAAGAACGTTTCTTTTGCCGGAGGCGAAGTCCTTGCAGATCATGACGCTGCCCTTCTTAATCACGAACATGCTGTTAGGCGCGTCGCCCTGCCTAAATATATATTCTCCCGGCTTGAACTCTCTGTCGCGGGCTTCCGCACAGGTAAGCATCTTCTCCTGTTCTTCTTCTGTTATATCCTGAAATAATCTGCACTGCATGGGTTGCTCCTCTTATGAATCATAAGAACATTTTAGCACAGTCAAACAGTGGCGGGTATTAACCCGCCACCATTGTTTGTATCGGTTTAGTAATTCTCTTCGTGTACTTCGAAGTAAGCCTGAGGATGTGCACATACGGGGCATACCTCGGGAGCCTTGGTACCTACTACGATGTGGCCGCAGTTACGGCACTCCCATACTTTAACTTCGCTCTTCTCGAATACCTTGTTGGTCTCGATGTTCTTAAGAAGTGCACGATATCTTTCTTCGTGAGCCTTCTCGATGGCAGCTACGCCTCTGAACTTGGCCGCAAGCTCCGGGAAGCCTTCTGCGTCGGCGGTCTTAGCGAACTCATCGTACATATCGGTCCACTCGTAATTCTCGCCGTCAGCAGCTGCTGCAAGGTTCTCAAGTGTGTCGCCGATTCCGCCGAGTTCTTTGAACCAAAGCTTAGCGTGTTCTTTTTCATTGTCGGCGGTCTTTAAGAAAAGTGCCGCAATCTGCTCGAAGCCTTCTTTCTTGGCCTTCGATGCGAAGTAAGTGTATTTGTTGCGGGCCTGGCTCTCGCCTGCGAAAGCGGCCTCTAAGTTCTTCTCTGTCTGGGTACCTGCGTATTTGTTTGCCATAATAAATTCTCCTGCCTATATATTATTTCTTCCAAAGTCCGTGCAAGTTGCAGTATTCGTATGTAGCTACAAGCTCTTCGCCTGCTGCCAGCACGAATTCAGCCTTGGGCGCTTCGCCGGGCTTTAAGAACTTAATCTGGAAGCCCTTTGTAGTCTCGATAGCCACGAACTCGATGTAGTGAGCATCCATCATGGGGTGCTCAACTTCGCCTACTGCGACTTTAACAGTATTGCCTTCTACGGTAACTGCGGGAACATGCTTCTCAACAGCCGCATCGGTAGTACCGGGAATTAACTCTGTCATTGCTTCGCCGCAGCATACTACGGGAACTGCGGTTTCCTTAACCTTCACGATAATCTGTCCACAGTGGGAACAACGGTAAAACTTCAAACTCATTGTAACGTCCTCCTTTTTCTTAGCTGACTTAAGTGTACTTAATTCCCCATAAAAATTCTGTAACATATGTTACATTCTCTATCTTAACCCTGCCGATTGATAAGTTTTACAAGTTCCATCTCAGGGGTAAGTTCTGTAGCTTTAACACACACCGAATATCTGTATCCGGCGTCGCAGTCCCATTCGTACAAAGAAAACGTATCGGGCTCAATTCCGTCGCCCTTTACACCCGTTACTCTCAATATGCCTGTCCGCTCATAATCACCTTCAAAACAGATTTCAAAGCTGTTAAGCGGGCGCTTTAAACCCTCTCCGGTTGCTTTGATAAAGCTTTCCTTGAGCGTCCAGATGCGGGTGAAAACTTCGGCGTTATCACGCGCAAGTTCTGCCTCGTGCCCGGTAAAGAAACGATTGGCTACCTTGGTATTGTCCTTAATCATTTCAACATCGCAACCTACCTCGCAGTCACTTATGGCGCACATAACCTTGTCACCGGAGTGGGAGAGGCTGAAATCTATCATAAGTTCGCGGGCATCGGTAAGCATCGCCTTGCCAAACTTCGCTTCCGTAAACGACCACAGGTTCTTGGGTACACCTACATCCTCGAGGGCTTTCTTAAGAAGAATGCCTGCGCCGATTGATTGGCACTTGGGCTTTTGAAGCTTGATGCCGTCCGCTTTCTTTTGCCGCCACGGGATGGACTTTTTGTAATAGTATTCGTAAGTCTTCTCATCGTAGAGAGGCGTGATGTCGGCTATATAGACCTTCAAAAACATAGCTTGTCCTCTAGTCGATGAGACTGTAAGTCATCATCTCGTACTTAAGCTTGGAACCTTCTCGAATGTTATAAGGAAGAAGTGCTCTCGCCACGAGTTTTAAGTCGTCCGTTTCTACGTCCGTTCTTTTTAAGTTAGCGTAATCTCCGTCAATTGAGACTACTTCATAATACATAGTTTCCAATTATATCGCCTCGTCAAATTAGTAAAATGATTATACCACGAATTGTCTGAATAATACAGACCGCAATGGCAAATAAGCGCAATATAACAAAAAGGCAGTGGAATTATGACAGAAAAACAAGCAATTTTTTACTATACTTTCTTTATAAACTCAACAGTCGCAAGTATTCGGAGGTTACAAGGCTCAGTGTGAAGGCAAGACCGCTTCCTTCAAACTTACCAAAGACGCCAAAGAATTAGCGCTTACAATCTAGTATTCCTACAACAGAGGGTCCCGTTGGGAGATTGCTCCCCGCGGGATTTTTTCTGTTTTTTCTTAAGATTTTGAACAACGGATTATGGTTGTTTGTAGGTTTTCTTAATAAGCGCCCGAAGCCCTTGATAGGCGGGATTTCGGTTGATACACTTGGATCGTAATTTAGTTTAAGGTATTCCTACGCATAGGGGGATTGGAAATGGAGACTATAAACAGTATGCAAAGTGCAATTGCAGGTTTCTTTATCATAATAGCAATATTTATTGTTCCGATCACGGTCACTGCAATTAATGTATTGGACCTTTTTACTTTAAGAGTCAAACCCGTATTAAGGCGCCTTGTATGGGCCGCCACATTATTCTTCGGAGTGGTTCTCTCGATATTCTACGGAGCAATTGTGCTGAACATTAATAACAGCGAGTGGAACAAGGCTCTGTATGAAGGCATTCACCAGCCGATGTGGACGGAGGGAGTCGGTTTCTATCTGATTATCTGCGCTCTCGCGCTTATCGGATTTATTATCCTGGACTTCACGCCCGCTTCCAAGCTGCCGCCGCTTGCCACAGTTCTTTGCATGGCGCCGCTGTATCCCATGATGATTACGGTTGTTGTGTGGTGTATCCAGATTAAGGATATCGCGAACTCTTACCCTTTGATGATTCTTCCTTTCAACATCATCGTCATGATTCTCGATATTATCCGTCGCAAGATCAAAGAATGGAACGCATCCATAGAGCACGACGAAGCTTTGTACGGCAAGAACGAATTCCTTCGCACCCTCAACAGATGGCTCGCCAAGTCTTCCATGTGGCCGCTGTTCGCTTTTGTCGCAATGATACCGCTTCTCGGAATCCTTCTTTTGATACTTACCCTGTTCGGACAGCAGCCAGACATTATCGTTAAGGCCTGGACTGAGACCGCCGACTACGCGCTGTCGCAGCGAATCGCGCCTCCCAATCTTCCTTTTGAAGGTCACTACCTCTGTACCGTGGCAGCCCGCGGACACAAAGGCCTAGTACGCCCTCTCCGTTACGGCGAAAGAAACGGCACCGTCGTAGTGGTAAACCGCCAATTAGAGATTGCCAACGCCTTCGAGCAGGTGCTTGAAGAGCGCACTCCCCGCTTCCACCGCGCGGTACGTAATTTCTACGACAAGCACGGTCTTCCCATCGCCCGCGTAATACGCAACAAGTTTTCCTCGGACGTGGTATACATCCTCATGAAGCCTTTGGAATGGATATTCCTCGCGGTGCTCTATCTTACTGATGTCAATCCCGAGAACCGCATCCACGTGCAGTATCTGCCGGGCTATCGTAACTTCCTTAAGGCCAAATAAAGCATGCAAAAAGCCCCGGGCAATCGCTCGGGGCCTTTTTATCTTATATTACCAAACCGCTTTCTTCAAACTCTCCTTGCTTACGAAAGGACCGGGTATGGTGGTAATACCGCGGTGGTCGCCGAAGTAGTCCTGATCGAAGGTGATTGCAGAACCGTCGGGATTCTCAAAGCGCTGCTCGGGCTGGAATGCCTTGCCGAGGATATCGCTGGTGATGATACCGTCGCTGAAATCCTTAAGGAAGTCGAACACATTGGTCTTAACGGTGTACTTGCCGTTCTTCTCCACAAGTTCAACCTTAACCTTGGCCTTCTTATCAACGAGCTTGTTCTTCTCTTTCTTCCAGGCAAGCGCGCCGCCGAGATATACGTTACCGTCGGCCCATACAGGAAGGTGATCGAACTGGAACTTGGCAAGCTTGCCCATGTCGGGACGCTTTACGTCAAGGTCGAAGTTCTTAATCCACTCATCGTAGGTAGGATACTCATCAAAGTACCATGTACCGGGTGTCGAATCGGCCTTGTTAATCTTGCCGGTTTCCTTGTCCTTAACATTGGGCCACATCTTGATGAAGATATTGTTGTAGAATCTGTCATCACCGTGGTTAATGGTGTTAAAGCCTGCAACCTCTGTCCTGTGACGGATGTGGTAAGGTGTGTAACGAGGGCCTGTACCGCCGCCTACCTGAAGGAAAGCCCCGCAGATAAGGTTATGTACAAGCGCAACGCTTTCTGTAGCGAAGAACAATGATGCTTTTGACAAAAGAATATTATTATCGATAAGCGTAGGACCGTGACCCACCTCTACGAAGATATCCTGGCTTCCCATACCGCCCTCGGCCCATGTACAGAAGTCGGGACGATAGTTGTCGTGAAGAAGGTTCTGTGTAATACGTGTACCCTGAGCTTCCCAGTCGCACCAGATACCCATGGTGGAGTGATGAATATGGTTACGACGAATGGTTACGTCGATAGCAGCGTGAAGCTTAATACCGGAAATCTCGGCGCCGCCAAGCTGCTGCATGTTGTTGATGTTATGAATGTGGTTGTCCTCGATAGTTGAGAAGACAGCACCCATTCTGCCTACGATACCTGTCTGCTCGCAGTGATGAATGTGGCAACGACGCACGATATGTGAACCGATGCGTTCCTTGAGCCAGCCGTGATACTGACCGCGGCATACGGCGTCACGCTCCATCTGCGTAGGGCTCTTTAAATGCTTGGTGGTAAAATAATGATCGTTCTCGGGATCGTAATACTTACCGAGGGAAATACCACAGCACTTGGAGTTGGAAATCTCACAATCCTCAATAATCCAACCCTTGCTCCAGTGAGGTCCTATCATACCGTCCTGGAAAGCTGCCGGAGGAGCCCATGTGGTAGCCGCCTTCTGAATATTGAAGCCGGATACGGTAATGTAGCCGCGTCCCTGCTTCTCAGGGAAGAAACAACGACGACGAACGTTAATCTCAACATTCTCCTTATTAGGGTCAAATTCATGGAAATTAGCATAGATAACAGTATCGTTACCGTCCTGCTCAGCAAACCACTTATATACAGAGAACTCGGGGTCCCACGAAGGTGTGTAAACCTCTCCCGCAAGACATTCCTTGAGGCTCTCTGTCTCATATAACATCTTATCGTTAAGATATACCGCACCGGTATGACGCACAGCGGGCGCAAAATACCAGTCTCCGTACACCTCTGTAGTATAAGGATTGTAGTTACCGAACACGCCGTTTCCTACTCGAACCACCCATGTAGTTCCCTTATACTTCTTCCAGCCTTTCACAACCTCGGCACCGGTAATAACCGCACCCAAAGGCTCCTCCGAACGATAAACGATTCTCTCGTCCTTGGTGCCGCCGCGAAGCGGATTAACGTACTCTCTGTACACACCCTTCGCAACAATTACCTCATCGCCGGGCTTGGCAACCCTTGCAGCATCATTGATGTGCTTAAACGGTCTTTCTTTGGAACCGTCGCCCTCAGTGAGTGCCGCCTGATTAACATATATAGTCATTTGTATACCTCCTGCACTATCGTGCCATTATTATCTCATTTCGGGAAGAAACTCTTCCAATACCTTCACTGCCGCTTCCAGCTCAACTCTGTCCTCTTCACCGAATCTGTCAAAAGAAGGACTGTCGATATCCAACACACCGAAAATTTCCCCACCGCGGTGAATCGGAATAACAATCTCAGAATTGGACGCGCTGTCACAGGCTATATGCGTCGCGAACTTATGCACATCGGGAACCACAAGGGTTTCGTCCTTCTCTACAGCGGTTCCGCACACGCCACGGCCAATCTTAATCTCTACGCAGGCAACCTTTCCCTGAAAAGAAGAAAGCACCAGCTTCCCGTCTTTCATCTCATAGAAGCCTGCCCAGTTAATATCATCGAAGCGCTCCCAAATGAGCGCCGAGACATTGGCCAGATTAGCGCTTACATAGGGTACACCCTCTACAAGCGCCCTGACCTCATCACATATCCTCATAATCTAATCTCTCTTTCTCACGAACTTAATTCAATCTTAACTTCCCCCTTAAAAATAATCAATTCACTTATTGTAAAATGCGTTATATACTAACAAAAGAGGAAATTATAATGACAAAACAGATAGGCGTCATCGCCGACATCCACAGTAACTTCACCGCTTTCAAGACAGCAGTCAAATATATGGAAGCACAAGGCATAACCGAGTTCTTTTTCCTCGGCGACTACGTATCCGATACGACGGACACTGCAGAGACCATGGACTACATCTACAAGCTCATGGACCGCTACACCGTCACCGCACTTCGCGGCAACCGGGAAGACTACATGATTGGTCAAAGAAAGGTCGTCCGTGGCGAGTCCGATGGTCCGAAATGGATATACAACTCTGCAAGCGGCAACCTTTTATACACTTACGAGCGTTTAACAGACAGGGATCTCGATTTCTTTGAATCCCTCCCCATAACTTTTAAGTACGAATGCGAAGGCTATCCCGCCCTCACCTGCTGCCACGGCTCACCCGAGAACACGCGCGAGCTTTTGCAGTTTGACGGCGACAATACCCGCGAGTGGCTTGAAAAGATAGATACGGACTATCTTATAGCAGGCCACACCCATTATCAGGGTCGTCTCGACCACAACGGTCGCCACTATTTCAATACCGGTGCTCTCGGCATAGCCATCAATAACCCCGGCCTTGCCCAGTGCCTTATCCTTCACGGATATGACAACACCGAAGCAGGCGGCGCCCGCTGGGAAGCAGAATTCCTAAGCCTCCCCTACGACGTCGACTACGTCATCGACAGCATCTACGAAAAAGGCCTCATGGACAAAGGCTTGTGGTTCATCTCCAACAACATCTTTACCCTTAAAACCGGCGAAGACTACACTCCGGAGCTTGTAAACACTGCCCATGACCTTCAGGCCAAGGCCACCGGTGTACCTGTAAACTGGCCTCACATCGACGAGAAATACTTCGCCGAGGCTGCCGCAATCTTAGGCATCCCCGACTATAACACCCGTAAATAATAGCAAAGGCGACCGATAATCGGTCGCCTTAATCTATTTAACTCCACTTCTTTTTAAACTCTTCCCACCCGTCCGATTCTCTTACAAATGCATATGAATCATCGTTACACACCTGATTAAACAGATTCATACGCATTACATCCGCAAATCCGGGCTCACCTTCGGCGAAGGTCACATGCTCAAACAAACTTGACTTTCTGTAATCCGTCAAATTCTCGGAATGAGCCATTAATATATCGAGGATTTTCAAAGTCTCCTCTGCATTCTTCGTGGCTACGACATAATCGAATCTTCCCGCGTTTTTGTGGTACTCTCCCATCTCGAAGAGGTCGGCAAGCTCGCTTTCTTTGTTAAGAATTGCCTCCGCTTTCTTATGGTCACCTGTATTCATGGCAACCCTGTATATCTGGTGAAGTCCTACGCTCATCTTCTGATAGTCCGTATACAGCGTTCCTTCAAGCGTTTTGTATGCTTCTTCGTATCGACCAGTGCCGTAGTAGATTGTGGCAAGCTTTCTTGGTCTGTCGGGGTCATCGGGGGAATAATATTCGAGGCAGCGCTCAGCTTCTTCGAATTGCTCCATGCCTATGTACAGGGCATACATACCGTCAGCAGCGCGGCGTCTGATTCTCTCGTCATTGCTCGTCAAGAGATTCTTATAACAGTCCTTAATCCAGTTTTCGTACTTGGTTCCTTCATCTGGCGCCAGTATAAAGCATCTGCCATACATAATAGCTGCAAAAGAAAGGATAAGCTCCTCCTCATTGGGATACTCCCTTATATATTCCTGCATCTTCTTATGCACAGCCCCGATAGGCTCCGTCATAAACATCGTCTGTATCTCGGCCAGGATATTCCTGATTTCTACATCCGAGAGTTCTTCCTTAAAAGAAAGCAGCTCGTCGAGCGATATATGAAGCAGCCTTGCTATAGGCGCGAGAAGCGATACATCGGGCATCGAGGCGCCGCTCTCCCACTTATTGACCGCAGGCGCGGTCACCCCGAGCCTTACAGCCATTTCTTCCTGAGTTAAATTGTTTTCTTTTCTATATTTTCTGATTACTTCGTTAATCTGCATAACTACCTCCGTTCATAAATCAAGCGGTACCGTTTATAGCCTTATTATATCCGCCGAATTATAAGAATGGTAGTGAACAGCCATTAACTTTTGATTTATTTTTTTAACCGTTACTCATATTTATGATTCATCAAAAGAAAATCATAAACATCACAATCGCAAATCCCACAACAAATGCCAGCGCACCCTTGTCGTTTTCTTTCTTGGACCCAAGTCCCGGGATTTCCTCGACCGTTGTATATATCAGTGCGCCGCCCGCAAGTGCCATCACATAAGGCAAAATGCTCGGAAACAGGAGCGCAACTATAACCGTAATAATACCGAGAAGCGGTATCGGCATGCCGGATACCACGCCCATAAAGAAAGCCTTGCCGGTATTGGTGCCCTTCTCGCGAAGCGGAAGTGACACGAAGAGCGCCTCGGGGATATTCTGAATAGCGATGGCGATTGCAAGTACCAGCGCCGTTGAAGCCGAAATCCACGCGGTCTCGAGGAAATGGCCCGCATAAATTGCGCCAAGTGCGATACCCTCGGGGATATGATGAATAACTTCCGTAAGCATAACTTTCATGCCCGTATCAAGTCCACACTTAGGACCCTCCGTGAGGTCGGCATATGCATGCGTGTGAGGTATAACACTGTCCAGAATATACTGAAGCAGCACACCTCCGCAAAAGCAAGCGACCACAAGAATTATCCCTGTCTTAACATCGCCGGATACTCCCTTAACTGCGGGTTCAATCATTCCCCACACTGCTATTGAAATCATGATACCCGAAGTCAGTCCCACAAGTATCATCCTTAAATCCTTGGTAAGCTCATTCTTCTTGGCGTATACTACCGCAGCGCCGAGAAGCGTTCCTATAAGAGGAATCAGCATTCCGAAAATCGTCTCGGAATCCGACAGAGCCTGCGACCTGTCAAGATGAGACAACAGTGCGCGAAGACCTATAAATATAAGAATCGTTCCACCCATAATCTCGGAACCGGACTTATATCTGGTACCGAAGATATGTCCTATCTTAACGCCTATCATGGAGATAATGCATGTGGTAATCGCTATCGTAACCACTGCGAAGATTACATTAATGAAACTGCCGCCGGCTACAACCTTAACGGGCACCGCCACAAAAGTAATACCGACTGCAAGCGCATCGATACTCGTGGCCACAGCCATCATGAACATGGTCTTAACATCGAACTCCGGCTTCACCTCTTCAGGCGGAGCGAAGGCTTCTTTGACCATATTGCCGCCGATAAGCGCAAGCAATATAAAAGCTACCCACGGAGCCACCACGCTTATAAACCTTTCAAACCTTGACCCCACCAGATAGCCTATGAGCGGCATCAGTCCCTGAAAGCCTCCGAACCATACGCCGCATAACAAATATTCTTTTGCAGTAATTTTCTTAACGGCAAGCCCCTTACAAATGGACACCGCAAAAGCATCCATAGAAAGTCCCACCGCCAAAAGCAGTAATTCAAACAATCCCATGTTCCGGTCACTCCTTAAAGTAATTCGTATATCTACATATGTGAAGCAAAATCAATTTCTCTCGTCTGCTCGTACTCTACGCAATCCAAGTGTCGACGTATCTTCTCAGTATCGTCGCCTGTCTCTTCGAGTCCGCATGAAGCAGCCCACCACAGAGGTCTGATGCATTTATAGAGTAACGGCGCAGCTTCTTTCTCCAATTCAGAAAAAGAATAAGCCTTGCGCGAAATCTCCAAGGCATGAAGCACACGGTTTAAAAAGACATCTTCGCCCTCCAGCGCCTCATACCCATCCCACGTGGAAACGTACGGAGCCTGGCGGATTATATAGTTAATGTAAACTTCTCTTCCGCCTATGTTGAAATCATAAACGCCCTTAAAATTGCCTTCATCATCAAGCAAAACATTTGTATCATTGATATCGGCCTGAAAAACAGACGTGGGCAGCTTATGATAAATCTTTTCAAGCTCATGTCTGGCGTCCAGCCACCTGTTCCAGATGCGCTGAACCTGTCCCGCGAATTCCGTCGGCAGTTTGCGAGCTACCGCAAGCCACTTCTCCGCATCCTCGGTAGTCTCGTCCGTCTTATCATTGGGATCGAATACTTCAAACATACAATAAGCCGAAGGCATATCCGTATAGTCAAAGTGTCTCGCCGCAACCTTAGCATCCATAATCATAGCATCTTCAAGGAACGAATACCACCCATCCTTAACAAGATGTGTGTCCGCAAACTTTTCTTTTATCAATTCATCCGCAGACCTGTACAAAGAAAATTCTTCGCCCCACGCGATACACTCTCTGCCTTTGTACTGAACCTGGGGGAAAGAACCATCCATCGTCCGTATAAACTGCGGACAGTAATAGCCCAAATTTCTGTACTCCTTAGCAATCCTCTCCCAAAGAAGAAGATGCTTTTCATCGGTGAAGCCGTTCGACGAAAGCTTGATAACCATCCTTTTCCCGCCCAAATCCACAATCAGCGTTTCTCTGAAATCTTCGTCCCCGTGGCTTGTATTCTTCTCTATAATATCAACAGGGGCTTCTTTTGCAAAAAGCCCCACTACTTCTCTTGCGTCCATCAATTCAAACCCCAAATAAACTATTTCATGGTAAAACCCAAATAAACAATATCATTGTGGCGCTTAATACCACATTAACAATCACAAATACCGTGGTGTAATTCTCCTGATACTTTGCAGGATCTTTAATCTTAGCCTTACTTTTATCCGGCATTCTCCATGTAGCCGGAAACAATGCGGCGACGCAAAGCACCCCAAAGAATAAAAGTGCCACAAAAGAAAGCATTATAATGACTCCCCTATCTCCTTTATACATGATACACCTGCATATCGCAGATGCAACAATTATCAGGAACACCGCTGTCAGTAGAAGCTTCTGCCATTTCTTGTACTTACCCTCCATATTCAATGTACCTCCTGATACTATTATAATACGAATATTCTCCGCTTTACAATAAAAGACGGCAAAAATAAGAGCGCCCGAATGATTATGGTATTAATAATCATTCGGGCTAGATTTTTCAAGTGTTCATACTGTTTAAATAAATATATGCATCCTCCAAAGATACCTCTGCGCTTGTGGAATCCGCTACATCGGCAGTATCCATGGCAATATATCTGACTTTATACCCGTTTTCTCCGGGAACACTGTTTACGATTCTGTATTTATTTCTGAGGATTTCCATTTTTCTCTCGTCCGCGACTACCGTCCGAAATACGTGTCCTTCGGCTGCTTTCATCATATCAGTCAAAGAACCCTGATACATAACACGGCCTTTTTTGAGCACCCCGAGTCTGAAACAAGTGGCAGTCAAATCTTCTACTACGTGAGTAGAAAGTATAATCATTCTTCCCTTTGAAAAATCAGACAATAGATTTCTGATTCTTATTCTTTCTTCAGGATCCAGTCCCGTAGTGGGCTCATCCACAATAAGAACTTTCGGGTCTGTAAGCATTGCCTGCATCAGACCGACTCTTCGTTTCATTCCGCCTGATAACTGCCTGTTCTTTTTATTACGATGCTCATACATGTTGGTCTGTTCAAGAAGCATGCTTATTCTTTCTTTGCGTTCTTCTTTGGTCAGCCCGCAAAGTCCGCCCAGATATTCAAGGGTTTCAACGACGGTAAGCGACGGATAAAGTCCCAACTCCTGTGGAAGATAGCCAATCAATTTCTTAATCTCCTCGCGATTGCCGGTACATAGTTTCTGCCCGCATATAGTCACACTTCCCTCAGTAGGGTCGAGCAAAGTGGTAAGGATTCGCATAAGCGTTGTCTTTCCCGCGCCGTTCTCTCCCAAAAGTCCGTATATTCCTTCTCCGATTTCAAGGCTTACATTGTCAAGTGCCATGTTCTCCTTGAACCTTTTTGAGACGTTTTCAATCGTAATGCTCATGAATTATTCCTCCGGAAATTGCACTATTCAATGCATTCTTTTCGTTCAAACATCGTCTTGTATTGCGGCGAAATCCTCATCAGCTCGTGATGACTTCCACAAGCTTCCACTTCACCGTCTTTTAAAACAACAATATTATCCGCATCAACTATGCTTGCCAGTCTGTGCGTTATTAGGATAAAAATCCTATCCTTGATGCATTCTGAAATATTATCAAGAACCTTCCTCTCCGTAAGCTGGTCAAGTGCTGAAGTTGCTTCGTCCAACACCAGTATGGGAGTATCTTGTAAGAGTGCTCTTGCTATACAGATTCTCTGTTTTTCACCGCCGGAAAGCTTTACACCGCTATCGCCCACAAGACTTTCGTACTGCTCCGGAAGCGACATGATATAGTCATGTATGCAGGCAATCCGGCAGCATTTTTCCACCCTATCCTTATCAAATCCACTACCCATAGCAATATTGTTAAATATCGTATCGTTAAAAAGAAAGGAATCCTGCCCAACTATCGTTATGCTATTCCTAAGATTGTCTACCGAAAACTCTTTGCAGTCATGCCCGTTAATTTTAATCAATCCATCCTGTACGTTCCATATTCTGTACAGAAGCATCGTCAGCGTCGATTTACCGCATCCGCTTTCACCCACAACAACGTTGTAACAACCTTTCTCAAACTTCAACGATATATCCTTCAAAATCGGCTTTTCTTCATAGCTAAAAGAAACATTTTCAAAACTTATCTCACTGCTTTCTTTACCCATAACCACTCTGGGATTAAAGTTACGAGGCTCCACTTCTTTCTCTGCCATAAATGCCTCAAGGCGTTCCATCGAAACAACCACAGTCTGTAGCGTCATAATCATATTGGAGACTTTAAGTATCGGAACAACCAATTTCTGCGAATACATATTGAACGCTATCAATCCGCCTATGGACAAAGTGTTCCTCATTACTTTAAATCCGCCCACGCCAAGTACCGTTATAATGAACATGGCTGATAAGAAGCTTAAAACACCGGAATTCTTGGCATATACCATATTTAATTCATTGGTATAATTCTCCGATTCAATTATTCTTTCGTCATTCTTTTTTAAGAAATAGGACTTAGCGTTACTCAATATGCAGGGAATTGTACTTGTGGTTATCGTCTGAAGTACATCCGCATAACTGCTCTGTGTATCTCTTGCTTTAGCGGCCTTTTCTCTGCCCTTCTTTTGAAAGTATCGCTGGCTTAAGTAAATAACCGGAAGAATGCACAAAATCATCAAAAGCATATCCAGCTTGATTCTTGCGAGAAAAATCAGCATAACTATCGCCGTTATCGAATCAAGTACAAAATCAAAAACAGCCGATGAAGTCAAAGTTTTAAGCTGAGACACATCATTCATCATCGTCACCAGTTTTTCACCGACGCGACTGTTACTTAAATACTTGCCATCAAGTCTGAATAAATGCTCAAGGCATTTTCTTTGATATTTAATGCAGGTATTCTTACTCATTTCGTTGTAAAGCTTTCGCAATATAACACCTAACACTGCATCAAAAATTGTAAAAAAAAGAATTATGCCAATGTATAAAAGTATATTTTTCCCGTCATTATTTGGGATTGCCTTATCCATTATCTTAACGATATAAATCGGAGGAATCAGCACTCCAAAAATCTTAATTGCAGATAACACAAAAACAGACAAACTGATTTTGAGATTGCTTTTAATATAAATGTCCTTAACGTATTTCCAAATTATTTTATAGCCGTTGCCATTCATAAACCCTCAAACCGCTTTTACCATTCTTATATTGTTGCAAAGAGCATCCAGCGACCCAAACCAGAAAAAGTTTATTTTCGAATATGGCAATTTAGTTCCTGTTTCTCTTTCCAATGCCTCTACTATGTCAAACGCGTTGTAACGTGTTAACCCCCATTCATATAAACGCTTATCGCTCCGATTAACGATATCCTCTACGCCTACCGCGAATTTTCCTGCCATTACTTCCGCAACTTTCCAGTAAAGTTCGTCTCTAACCGGCTCGATGTTGCATTCTTCAATCATTTTGGGATCCGCGCAAATCTCTCCTTTGACCCAGGATTGCCTTTTGGCCATCCTTTGAAGGATTATTTCTTTTTCTTCAAAATTACAAGCCTTCAGCTCATCCATATGCAGTGATACAATTCCCGAAAAAATGGCTGTAGCCTTGCTGTTTCCGCCAAAAAGCTCATATTCTCCATGACGACCTCTGTATAGGTAAGGCAAACTGTCCGCAACGCATTGAACTGCATTCCCCTTCTGATACCAAAAGTCTTTGGCAGCACAAAAAAGATTTCCGTATACTCCTATTGTCCTATCCAATCCGGATAGTAACGAATCCTTGTTCCCGTTTGCAGTGGCCGCAATAACAACCTTCCCCTGATCCGTCAGTTCCGCCACCACTTTTTTGTATCGTTCAAATGACTCCGTCGAATGTGTTGCAAGGCTTAAATTTATAATATCTGCATCTACATCTTTTAATAGATTCAGTGCTCTTAGCAATCGTTCGTCGGAGCACATATTTTTTTCATTAAGTACCTTTATTACCACCAATTGCAGGTTGGGATTAACAGACAGCATTGCAGAAGTACAAAGTGTGCCGTGGCCGTTTGAATCATATTCACCTTCATTTCCGGCATTCTCTGCATATTCAACATATTTAACCACATGGCTTTCATACAAGTTTAAATCTATTCCGCTGTCAACTATTGCAACCTTACAAGCCGCCCCGTTACTCATGTCTTACTTTTTCCTGTTATCTATTGCCACTGTTCCCGCTATGAAAAACAAAACAGCCGCTGCTATTGCCGTAATTTTCCCAATATACCAGTCTTTCGCAGCACCATATGCAAAAACATTAATCAGTGCGGGAAGTCCTGCTGCCAAAGCCGAAACAAGAATCATCCAGACTGCAATACTTATTCCGACTCCGACAGCCATACTGCCGGTCAGATTTACAGCCCAAAAACTTATCGCTCCAAAAAAAAGCATTACAGCCACAATAGAAAAAAAAGCCTGCGCACACACAACGCCCGTATCCTGATCCGCATATGTATGCACTCCTTTTAATGTATATCCCGCAAAGCAGACAAGCACAATGACAGTCAGAAATAAAAATCGCACAAATATTCTTTTTAAAATATCTGCCCTTTTTCTGCCCTTGGGCAAGAGACTGTATACTTCGGATGTTCTAAGCTGTAACTCAACATGATAAACATTTGAAAAGGTCAAAATCGCCAGGAAGCTAATGCACCTGTCTAACATGACACCAATATCTTCATAAGTTTCGCACCCGAATACTATGGGGAAGACAAGAGCAAACATAATGACAGGGGCACAAATATACCAAGGAAGCGATACCCCTATGTACGTTTTAACCTTTCTTAATAACGAACATCCCATATCTTTATTACACTCTTTTCTTTTCCCATACTACCGTTGCAAGCATTATTATCAGCAATCCGACAACAACGAGTCCTGCTTGATATGCATAGAACCGATCCGAAATTTTCGTTTCGAAAAACAGCTCGGGATACCTTATCAAAATCGAACCCGGACGGTGCAGATAAGCAAATGAGCCCTCAACATTTTTCACACCGGAGTTTGAATATAAAATCAGCAGAAAAACCGGTGGAATCGCCGGAAACGGTGACTTAAAGGTAACACTTGCCAAAAGAAAAATTGCCGAAACAAAAACAATTCCCGGAATGATGCACCAAAGTGAATACTTCCATATCCGTAGGGTATCTGCAGCAAAATCAAAGCTTCCCTTTCTGAAGAAAACAATTCCCTGAAACACAAGCGTTATTACCGCAACAGCCAACAGCCCCGCAAGTATGCTGCCAAGAGCTTGAGAAACTATATATCTCTTACCGGACAAAGGCTTGGTATGAAGAAGTTCGTAGATATCTTTCTTGCAATCCGATCCAAAATAGAACGGAAAAAGTATCAAACAAAAGAAAGCAAACACGGTCCCCAGATAATCGGCGAACTTTCGACCGAAATAGTCCATGTAGTCTTCTCGTGCCAAAGCGCTTTTTATGTATGAATTGACCGCCTCGGCCGTTCCCTTTTTAGCATCATCTTTATAGAAATAGCTTGAAACATTAGCCAAGAAGCTACATTTCTGTCCCAGATATTCTATAGCTTCCCTCATATCCATTCTGCCGGCTTCACTGCATATTTCCTCTGCCTCAGTTTCAGGCAATCCTATATACGTCAAGTCATTCTTAAGTTCAGACAAGCCACTATCAAATCGTTCTTTCTCGCTCATAGGAATGTATCCATCCATCACATCAGCTTCGCCAACTTCCGACTCGTCAAGTGTTATTATCTGAGAATCATCAGTAAAGTATCTAACCTCCAAATATCTGCTACATTCAACATATACAAATGCTAGCATCACTACTATGCCTATGGCATATATGGGATTTTTTACAATATTGCATAATTTATTTCGAATTATAAAGCACATATTATCCCCCGTGCATATTATAATGTTTTACCATTGGAAGGTGCTCTATAACTTATTATAGAGCACCTCGGCATCTTGTGCCACACCTATCCTAGAAAATGATGCAGGATGCTGCAGTGTAGTTGTCATTGTGCCAGCAACAACCGTTTGTCTTGAAGTCAGACTTTGCCTCCCAATGTTCGCCAATGAAGCAGTCATCCCAGCAACCCTGGCCCTGAACATCGAGGTTAAGGCTCTTGTCCTCGATCTTTTCAATCTTCAACATAATTTTTCCTCCTTTCCTCAAAACTTCCATATTTCCATATGATTATATGGTCAAGTTAATCAAATACTTTTCCAAGCCTAACTTAATATGCTCATTGGCGCACATTATCGGCTTGGGCAAGTTATAGTCTCCCGTATGTGCATAGTTTACTATTTTGCATCTGGTCACCATGCAATAATCATATCTGCCGCAACCGTCGCATGACTTGTTTCTTTCATGCCCCACCTTCTCTATTTCTTCAAGAAGCTCACAATTATCGCATCCCGCCTCAACATTGCCAAGTAGAAACGCCTTATTGAAAGCAACTTCCATGCACGGATATATGTTCCCTTCCGGCGTAATGGAAAAAGAAGTCTTACCGCCACCGCACAAAGTATTCTTTGTCTTTGTTGTGGCAGTACCAATCATCGCCGTCCTTATGGTTATATTTTCTTTTTCCTTTTCTTTGATATAGATTGCCACCTTCTTCATTTCATCCATATATTCGGCGAGCATTTCACTCGTCCACACATCGGATGTAAAGTCCAAAAAAGGATCTATATTTCTTATTCCCAACTCCGAAAGGCTTATAAAATTGGTATATATGTTCTTATATGTGTCAGGAGTGACAGTCATTCTTGCAGTCAAATTGGGCATATATTCAAGAAGCAGCTTCACTTTTTCAAGGACTCTTTGATATGTTCCTTTTCCGCCTTTATCGATTCTGTTTCTGTCGTGTTCTTCTTCCGTTCCGTCCATGCTCACGCTTAGTGCATCAATTTTGCGAAGAAAAGGCAACATTTCTTCTTTTATTAACGTTGCGTTCGTCGTCATGAAGTAACCTATCTTGCATGGCTGTGTCTCAAGTTCATCCATGATAAATTTGATTACTTCTGTATTTAATAACGGTTCTCCGCCGTGAAATCGAATAATGACATACTCAAGTTTGTTTTCCTTTATCTTGTTTTTGATAAATTCCACAGTTTTTTCAGCAACTTCACGAGTCATTACTGCCCTGTTAAAATGTTTTTCATAGCAATAAGTACAGTTCAAATTACACTCTGTGGTAACTACTATGGTGAAAGACGTCTTTTTCATACCACTTACACCCGTTCATACTTCTCTCCCCAGATAATGGGAGTCAGGAAAGCCTTCATTCCCTCACAATAACGGGAATAATCGGCGTTTTCATTCAAGTAATCCATTGTTGCATATGGACACGTCCAGCAAAAATATCGAAGATTGCACTCCTTACAGATTTCTTCGTAGTACGGATTGAATTTGAAAAACGACATTTCGTTATCATCAGTCGAATTCATGCGCCCTTTCAAAAAGTCATACAAAGAATCTATTTCAATAACGTTACCAATTTTCTTCATACATGCAGTAAAGGTATTGCACGGATATATGTCTCCGCATTCATCTATATTTATTACTCGAATTCCGGCTTTGCATGAGCATGCTTTGGTAGCACTCCTTGCCTTCTCGGCGGGAATCTCTGCCATCTCCGTTAATTGAGTATTCTTTTCCAAGCTTCGCAAGTATTCTTCATTTTCTTTGGCTCTTCCCATGTAAGAAAGCCTTCTTATCATCGGAGTGACATTTAATCTCTTACATAGCTCGTTAAACTTTCGGTCGCTTTCCACATCATTTCCGAGAGAAACCATCGAAAGGGCAATCTTACTCATCCCGTTCTTTTGAAGTAATTCGATACTTTTCAGCACACGCCCGTATACATTTTTGCCTCTGATTCTGCTACAGGTTTCTTCATCGTAACCATCAAGGCTGATATCAACATCCTCTACACAATCAACAATCTCCCTGACGTTGCTCTCTGTAATCAGCAAGGCATTCGTCATAAGTGAAATCTCAATTTTTTTGTCTGCCTTTTTTATATAACGAAGTATTTCCAAAAAATCTTTTCTTGCCAAGGGCTCTCCACCCGACAAAATAATAGTCTTCACGCGGCAAGACACAAGTTTATCGATAATAGTCTTTATGTCGTCTGTACTCAAAGGGTCTTCACCGGCCATTCCCGTAGCACTTGCAATACAGTGCTTACACTGTAAATTACACCTGTTCGTCAAAGAAAACTGAACACTTTCCAGATATGGTTCTTCTTCCCTCTCTCTTTGAGCTACGTCTGTCACGACGCCAATTCTTTGTAATCCGTCAATAAGTTTTTGGATATATGCTTTGTCATTCTCATCCATAAAGCACTCCAAAAATCCATCAGCAGAAAGTCCTGCGTCAATGCCCTTCAGCAAATATTCATAGCATTCCCTTGAAAATCTCATCCACTTACCACTAAATCGGTTTACAGCCACTACCTGCCCTTCATCAAACAGGAATTTCGCAGTCTTTGAGAAACACAAAGTATCTTTACCCATATAAACCCCTTCGTACAATCCTCATTCGCAATATGTTGTATCTACTACATGTGATTATTGTGTGCATTTGCGCCGTATAGTCTCTATTACTATTTATACATATGTCATCATTGCTTGCAAGTCACCCCAGATTGCTTGTATTTCGTACTTATGCAACACATCAACTCATGTTAGACACTAGTATATATTGCATAGATATATATGTCAATTCCTTATTGCGAATTATTATGCCTTTCTTTCACTGCAATTAAAAATATTTCAAAAACACGTTGACATTTCTTTTGTAATGGTGTATTACTGTATTAAGTGATTAACACAGTAATACAGTAACACAGTTTCAAAGAAAGGAGAGTTTCTTATGTGGGACTTTACAGAAGACAAGCCCATCTACTTACAGCTAACCGAGCAGATGTGCTTACGAATTGCCAACGGTACTTACAGGCCCGGCGATAAGTTTCCTTCGGTAAGAGATATAGCTACCGAGGCAGGAGTTAACCCTAATACCGTGCAGCGTGCTTTTGCGGAACTTGAGCGAAGCGGAATCGTGTGTGCACAGAGGACTGCGGGGCGCTTCATTACCGAAGACAGTCAGATGATTTATAAATTACGTGAAGATCTGGCCAAAGAACATGCGGACAATTATTTAAAGAAGATGGCAAGTTTAGGCTATAACCGCAATGAAGCGGCAGATTTTCTTTCGAAAGTAAAGGAGGAATTATGAGTATAATTGTTGAAGCCCGCGAATTGACCAAGCGTTACGGCGCAGACACCGCGGTAGACCACTTAGACCTTACACTTGAAAAAGGTCAGATAATCGGCTTACTTGGCCCCAACGGAAGCGGCAAGACCACTTTCATTAAAATGATTAACGGATTACTTACCCCCACATCGGGCATTATTTTGATTAACGGTGAGAAGCCCGGAGTTAACAGTAAGAGAATTACTTCGTACCTTCCCGAGAGATGTGCTCTTCCCGACTGGATGAGAATCGATGACCTTGTTAAGATGTACTGTGATTTCTTCACAGACTTTAACAGGGAGAAAGCAAGAAACATGCTTGCAGATCTTCACCTTGATGAGAAGAAGACTTACAAGACTCTTTCAAAGGGTAACAGAGAAAAGGTTCAGTTAATTCTTGCCATGGCTCGTGAAGCCGAACTTTACTGCTTAGATGAGCCCATCGGCGGCGTCGATCCCGCAGCAAGAGATTACATCTTAAGAACCATCTTACAGAATTACAACGAGGAAGCCGCAGTGCTTATTTCAACCCACCTTATTCAGGATGTTGAGAGCACCCTCGACAGAGCCCTCTTCCTCAAAGAAGGCACCCTCGTACTTAATGACACCGTAGACAACATCAGAGAAAAGCGCGGCAAATCCGTTGATGCTTTGTTCAGGGAGGTATTCGCATGTTAGGTAAATTGATTAAATACGACTTAAAGGCATTGTGCCGCTTTGTTTTACCGCTCTTTGCAGTGCTTATCGGTTCATCGATTGCTTTGAGAATATGCGTCGAAATCTTTAGCTTCGACGGCGCAGGCAGTAATATCATTGCTTCTATTCTGGTCTTCGTAATTGCTTTTGTATATGTTATTTCCCTTTTGGGATGCGGATTCGCAGTATATATTATGATTGCGCTTAATTACCACAAGTCACTCATGTCAGACAGAGGATATTTCTATCTTACTCTCCCTGTTACACATGACATGCACCTTATCAGCAAGCTTTTGGCCGGTGCCGCTGTAATAATTTTGTCGGCTCTTGCATTTGTTGTCTCCTTCTTACCTTTATTCGTAGGCAACATTGCTTTACCCGATGTACTTAAGTTTATCAGCGATGGCTGGGAGTTAATCCGCACATATATGCTCGCCAAGAATGGTGTATTGATTATTATCCTTACCGTTTTTGTGGCACTCTTCGGTTCGCAGATAGTTATTTTCTTCTGCATTACCCTCGGTCAGCTTTTGCCCAATCACAGAATTTTAGGTGCGTTCCTTGCTTTTATCGGTCACCTTATTCTTTCAAGAACCATCAGCTCCATCTTTGCGAGTATCGGTTTCAAAAATTCGCTTATCGGCATTTACGATATGGACATTTTGGCAGAGACGCTCTCCTCAGTCCTTCTTACTACGATTATCTACTACGTGGTAATATACGCTATCGAGTACGTAGCCACACGCCTTGTGCTTAAATATAAGCTCAACATCGAGTAACTCATACAACACTTAAACAGGCGGGGCAGGTTTTGTCTATCTGCCCTGCCCTTTTTATGCTCAAAAGCGGATTTCCCTGATGTAAGAGTCAAAAAAGCGCCGGAAAGCAATGCGAGAATTCATTGAATCCTTGGAGTAATTGCTGTAAAATAACCCTTGTACCAAGATTATATTGGGCTTCGGCCGATGCTCCTTACCCTGAGCAATCCAAGTCGGCTGATGAATGATGGTTATGAAGACTCGTTCGAATTTTAAAAACTTTCTTTTTCTGATGCTTCACTGGCTCATCGCAGATGCGGTAGTGTTGCTCGGATTTTTGATTCAGTTATCCTTCCCGAAGGATCCGGAGCCGGATGTTATGGCCTCGCTTTTGGGCAATAAGGTTTATTACCTTAACATTCCGCTTTACATCGTCGGTTGGGTAATCATTCTTGTGGGCTACTTCCTCGTATGGAAGCTTTGGTTAAGCGAAGACTGGAAGCGTTTCAAAGGTCAGCCCGCAGGCTGGATTGTCGGCGGTATCTTGCTGTCGCTTATCAACCACTTTATCCAGTTTATATTGTTCTTCCTGATTACCTATCTTCGCCTCCCTTGGGGCTATTACGGCGGACCTTACAAGTGGGTGGGAAGAAGCATTATCGTAGTGTTGCTGATACTGCTTATCATGCCGCTTTGGTTCTTTATCAGGAAAGAAAAAGAAGCATAAAAAAACCGGTGCACTCTCGTGTGAAGTGTAC
Source organism: Lachnospiraceae bacterium (assembly GCA_017553505.1). Lineage (GTDB taxonomy): Bacteria > Bacillota > Clostridia > Lachnospirales > Lachnospiraceae > UBA1258. The sequence goes on along the minus strand of JAFZLD010000003.1, from coordinate 65,705 downwards.
CGGGCTTTTTTATGTTCTGAATTCTTATAGCCACTTTTTCTTTTTAAAGAAAGTAATGCTTATGATTACTATAAGCACGCTGATACCTATTACCGTCGGATAGGCCCAGGGGCACTCAAGCTCGGGCATGTACTTAAAGTTCATGCCGTACCAGCCTACGATGAGGGTAAGGGGCATGAAAATTGTTGCCACGATGGTAAGAACTGTGGATATCTTGTTCTGACGAACTTCGAGCTGTGTATGGTAAAGGTCGCGCACCTGCATTACACGCTCGCGCATGGATGTGGCAAGGTCGTTGAGTCGGTTGATTCTGTTTAGGAACATGTCAAAGAAACGAAGGTTCTTCTGGTGGAAGAATCCGTTTTCGTTTTCCAAGAATTCCTGAATCAGGTCCATAAGCTGCTCGTAGTGGGTATGCATCTCAAGCACCTGTCCTCTGAAATCAAGAAGCGGCTCCATAACGTCGTCAATCTCGCCCTTGAGGATGCCGTCCTCCATTTCATCGAGCTGCTTGTCCATGCATTCGAAGAACTTTAAGTCGTTCTCGACTATTCGCTCGAGAAAGTCGTATATGAAGCGTTCAAGTGAGGGGTCGCGCCACTTTCTTGTGGCCTTGACCTTATCTATAATCGCCTGCGCGGTGCCGTCGTCATTGATGAAGGCTATACCCTTCTCATCGAGGGCAAAAGAAAACTTGTGGTGCTCTCCGAAAAGGTCTTTTCTGTCGGGTATTGAGAAGCATCCTGTAAGTGAGTCGTAGTTCACTACAGCCTTGGTAAGGCCCGGATGCTCGTACTCAACTTCCATATCGATACCCATATCAAAGAAGCTGTAGTTCTTATCAAATTCCTCGGCCGTTACTACCGCAACGTAGGGAAATTCGCGCTTGGCGCACTCCTCGACGGCTGAATCCTGTAAAAAATCTTTAATTAAGTAATAGGACATTTTGTACTATCCCCTTATCTGATATCGTTCTGTCTCTTTATCTCTACCGTAACCTTACGAAGCAGGAAGCTTATGCAGATTGCTGCGATTGCAATTATAAGACAAGTATAGAATACGGGTCTTAACAAGGTAGCGTACTCGTAAGGATCGAATATTCCGTCGTTGTGAAGTTTAATCGAATACCATATCCAAATGCCGGTGGATACGGCCGCAATCACCCAGAGGCAGATGCGTACGATAAAAAGTGTTTTAATCTGTTTTTTGGCCTTTTCCATTTGTAACCTCCGTAACTATCCCAATAATAATCACGAAGAAATTGTACCTTATTTTTGTTTCTTTTGAAAGCCCCGACAAAAAATCGGACCGTTACGCCTTTCGGTTACGTAACGGTCCATCTATTCAAATCTCCACTTCTTTTCGAGCCTCTCTTTGTCTGGCTCTGCTTTTCTTCATGTGCGTATCAATGGCCGTCCCCACAGCCATTCCCGCGCAGATGCCGAGGCTCAGTCCGACCCCTGTGTTCCCGTATGCTCCGCCAATGGCGCAGCCGATAGCCATACCAAAACACATATAAACCGCCACCCAGGGTTCGGATTTAGATTTAACATATCTCATGCCTTCGGCTGAGACGCCGTCCGGCTTGAATTCAAGTTTCTCCAAAACTTTCTTGGCCGCATGGCAGTGGTCGGTTGCCGATGCTTCCACAAAAAATACTTCGGGACAATTGAATGCCCATCTTACAGCCCTTCGCAGAGCCTCAGATGTGTATCCGTGTCCTTGATAAGCTTCAAATGTGTCGAACAGCACTTCAAGAGTGTTGTCTTCCTGCGGACCGTTAAAGGCGATTACTCCGATAAAATCGTCGCCGTCGCGCAAGCACACCTTCCAAGGAGCGTACCAAATGCGCTGACTCTGATCGTCGGCGCAACTCTTCTCTCTCTCCGAGATTCGGTCGCGCAACCATTCATTGTCTGCGGATGCTTTGTAGGCGCTAATCTCCTCGGTGCTCATGGGCTGAATGTAAAGACGCTTGGTCTTTAATCTCGGTTCCCTGTCGTTCATTGTATCTCCCCCCGATTATCCCCATATGCTTCCAAGTATCATCCTCTTTCTCCACCATAAGATTACAATACTTTTGAATAGAGTTCCACAATGCTAACAATTACGTAACACTTTTTCTGTTTAACGAATTGCTGTATAATCATTTTGACCAAAGAAAGCACGAGGAAACCATGGAATCCGAAAAGATAATGCCTAAATTAATAGATACACCGGAAGGGCTTACGCTGGTGGCGGGCGACCTGTCGCTACGGGGAGATTTCGCCGCTATGAAGGACAGGCTTAAGCCTAATAATTTGAACGGCGAAATGCTCGTACGCGCGGCCAAGACGAAGTCGCCCGTAAACGGCTCCGCCCCCGTCGCGGTGGATGCCACCGCGGGTCTCGGCGAGGACTCGTTCCTGCTTGCGGCCGCAGGCTTCGAGGTATACCTCTTCGAGCGTAACGAGACCATCGCCGCCCTCCTGCAGGACGCTCTGACGCGCGCTCTGGCGGACCCCGCCCTCGCGCCCGTAGCCTCGCGCCTGCACTTCACCCCCGGCGACAGCGTCGCCGGCCTCCGGGCTCTCCCCGTTCGCCCCGACGTAGTCTACCTAGACCCCATGTTCCCCACCCGTCAGAAATCCGGCCTCATCAAGAAGAAGTTCCAAATCCTTCAGCTTCTCGAGCGCCCCTGCGATGACGAGGAATCTTTGCTTCAAGCCGCCCTCGAGGCTCGACCCACTAAGATAGTAATCAAGCGCCCTGCCAAGGCGCCTGTTCTGGGCAACAAGAAGCCATCTTACACAATAAGCGGCAACTCCATAAGATACGACATAATAACTCCGTAATCACAAAGGGACCGGCGCATTTGCGCTCAGTCCCTTTTATTCATCAATACCTCTATACTACTCCTCAGGCTCATATTTCTTGTACAAACTCCACTCCGAACAGCCCGCAGAATAATTGACTCCTATCAATTTATCTTCTTCCCCCACTACAGCATAAATATACTCGATTCGCTCTTTCCTCTTTAAGTATCCCAGACATTTACCCCTAACCTCATCTTCACGCGCGCCGCCAAACACATATACATTTTCGCCATCCGTAAAGTTCCAAAGTTCATTATCTATCAGTCTGCCTTCCGTGTACTCTATCGAATCCTTAGGTAATCTCGGCTTCCGCACAAAGAAAAAACACACAACCGCCAAAAAACAAATGACTGCAACTATTATCACTGTTCGTTTTTTCAAAATTTCTCCCCCTACTCTTACTATACCTGCAGTTTATTGGACACAACTATATCATATTATACAATTCTTGAGAAAGAATGAATCATGTTTGAGGAAATCCTTATGAAATCCATCATGCGCTTTAATACAAAGGCCCCCGCACTTTACAGTGCGAGGGCCATATACATAGAGTCTCTACAAATTATCAAAATACCTCGGAGCCGTAGTTCCTTTTTCTTTGGCATACATCTGGAGTCTGTCATCGAACATTTTGCCTAACTGTTTGGCGCATTTACGACTCATGGGAAGTTCGCAACTGTCGGCTATAAGCACAATCTCATCGCTCAGAGAAACTACTTTGTCAAAGTTAACAACTATACCTTCATGACAGTATACAAATTTATTCTGATTAAGGCGCTCATAAACCTGCTTGAGCGATTCGTAGCACGTGAATACGCCTCTTTCCGTGTAGATTACAAGCTTATTCCTCACCTTTTCCATATACAAAACGGTATCGAGCAGTATTCTGTGAGTACGTCCCCCGGATTTAAATTCCAGGACTTTCTTTTTGATCTCTTCCTGCTCAAACTTATATCCCGTAATGATGTATGCTTTATTCAAAATACTGTAAAGATTCTCGTATTTAACGGGCTTTTCTATGTATCCTATCGCTTCCACAAGAAATGCCTCTCTTGTGTACTCGGTGTGACTCGTCACGAAACATATGACGCCCTTAAAGCCGTTTCTTTGAGCCTTAATCGCCACATCCAAGCCATTCTTACCGTTTACGTCGATATCAAGCATCATAAGAGAGAACCCGTTATCAGGCTTCTCAAGCGCCTCTTCAATCGCCTCTACCGTTTCAAAGCAGGTTATCTCACACTGCTCATTCATCTGTCTGAAACAGCTTTCGGTAAGTAACACCAGATTGTCTCTGTGTATTTGTTCGTCTTCCAGAATAGCTATTCGCATTATCATAGACTAATCACCCTAATCCGTTAAATCTATCTTCTCAAGCAGATACTTTCCTACCGTCTTTTCATCGACAACTATGCGGCCTCTGCAAGCCATCCCGTTCATTATAACCGATTCTTTTCCCTCTTTGCAATCAACACTCATGTCTTCGCAATTTATTTTCACAATATAGTACGCCTGTCCGGTCTGCGGATTAACGGTTACATCCTTAGAAATCGAATCCACAACGCCTTCAAAATATCCGTATTCTTCGGAAGGCAGCGCCGCAATATCAAACTTTACGGTCTGACCCACCGACACCTTGGCAATATCGGAGTTCTTAACAAAGAGCTCGGCATGATATATCGTTTCTTCTTCAGGATATATAACTCCAAGTGACGTGCCTTCTCCGACAGCCATGCCAAGAGAAATATCCTGTTTGGTATAGAATACGCCCGAAGACGCTGCTTTTATCTCTCGCTTTTCAGCCACAGTCATAAGCTCGTCGAGTGCATTTTCAAGGCTCTTTCTCTTCTCGTCATACTGAAGCAGTTCACCTGCCAGAGCATTCTTTTCGGTCAAATAAAGTACATCCTTTTCATCATCTGTAAAAGAATTCTTGGCGGTATTAAGCTGAACCTTTGTGTTTGCCAGGTTCATCGAAAGTGATGTCTTGGCGCCTTTAAGTTCTTCAATCTGAACTTCAACCGAGTTAATCTGCTGAGTGTTTAAGTTATTAAGCGCACTGATCTTCTCCGTTCCAAGTTCCGAAGCTCTTTGAGCCGCAGCATCACGCTGTTTTTTGGCGCTCTCAAGCGAAGAAGCATATAATCCTGCCGAATTATCCGAAGCCGCCGAAGCGCTGCCTTCTTCGCCTTCCCCTGCCGACGCCTGTGCCGCCGACGCCGCATTCAACGCTGCAATTTTGCCTTCATAATCGCCTACCAGTCTTGCATACTCGTCTTTCTGACGGTTGCAGTCTGCTATCTGATTGTCGTATTGAAGACACATTAAATTATATGATGAATAGTAGCTGTTTAAGATTCCCTGGTAATAGGCATCGCCGCCCGGATATTCCGTGCTGCCGTTTCTTAAGCATTCTTTTAACACTTCAAGCTTGCCGATTCTTGTTTCATTATCTTCAACAGATCTCTTAGCCGCACTTACCGATTCGTTTAAAATCGCTATCTGCGTATCCGCGCCGTTTTGACCTGACTGAACCTTCGCAAGAAGAAGATTTAACCTGTTTTCAAATTCTTCTTTGTACGGATTATCATAATCCGCGGGGAACTCCGAAGCACCTGTATTAATCACACTCTCATATGTCTTAAGCGCATCAATTCGCTCATTGACTTCCGAAAGCTCTTTTTCATACTTCTTAAGTTTATCCGTCAGTTCCTCATTTTCTACCGTAAAAAGAACGTCTCCGGCCGAAACCTTTGCACCGCTTTCAACCTTGATTTCCGCTATCGTTCCCGATACCATTACCGGAATGTCCATGACAGCTTCGTTTCTTTTGAATATACCTTCATTCTTAACTACAATTTCTATTCGGTAGATGAACATCCAAATTATGGTTGCAATAAACATAAAGGCAAGCGTAAATATGGTAATCGGGATAGCTTTGTTAGGCTTTGAATTATACATTTCCACGCTATCCGAAACTTCGCTCATATTAATGATAATTGGTTTCATGATGCAATATCTCCCTTAGCCTCAAGTTCTTCCTCAACATCAAGGTTCTGCTGCTTAACAAGCTTTGCATACTTGCCACCATGCATCGTAAGTTCCTTGTGGGAACCGCTTTCAACGATCTTTCCTTTTTCAAGAACATAGATTACGTCGCAGTTCTTAATGGTGCTGAGTCTGTGTGCAATAAAAATTGTAGTCATATCCTTGGCATACTCGTTGATGGTGGCATCAAGAGCTCTTTCCGTAATCGAATCAAGATTACTGGTAGCCTCGTCAAGTATTAAAATATCAGGCTTTTTGAGCATGGCTCTCGCAATGGCAAGGCGCTGCCTTTGTCCTCCCGAAAGGTTGGCACCGTTTTCTTCAAGCATGGTGTTGTACCTTAAAGGAAGCTCATTGATGAAATCATGTGCCTGGGCAACCTTTGCAGCCGCTATAACATCATCCATTGTTACATAGTCCATGCCAAGTACAAGATTCTCCAAAATCGTTCCGCTGAAAAGGAATGTTTCCTGCGGAATATAGGCGATTCTTTCTCTTAAACATTCAAGATTAATATCATCAATGTTGTTTCCGTCTATAAGAATCTCTCCGCTTTCGGCACTGTACAGATGCAAAAGAAGCTTTGACAAAGTGGTCTTACCGGAACCGCTTTCTCCCACAAAAGCCACTTTCTGCCCTTTCTCAATATGAATATTGATATCTTCAAGTACAGGCTTTCTGGTGCCGTATCTGAAGTTAAGATTCTTTATATCAATGGTTCCCTCGAATTTCTGAGGCATAAGCTTACCGTTTTCGTCTTCGGTTTTCTCAACTTCAAGGTCGAGAATCTCACCCAGTCTGTCAGCCGCAACAATCGCTGTCTGCATCTGAGGCTGAAGATTGATAAGATTCTTAACCGGATCCAGGAAATACACAAGAAGCGAGTTAAACGTAATAAGCGAGCCCATTGTCATGTTACCGTTTATTACCGAAATACTTCCTATCCAAAGAATCAGCACTCCGCCCACAAGTTCCACGAAGTACTTAAGGGAGCCCTGCATGTTACCCACAAAGCTAAGCTCGAATACGCTTTTTAACAGCTTTACAAATTTCTTTTCTGTCTCGTGTTCAGCCTTTCTTTCGGCATTATATGCCTTGACGGTCTGGATTCCGTTAAGCGATTCAACCATGTAGGAAGTCAGTTCCGCATTATTCTCCATCTGCTTACGGTTCTTTTTTTCATAAACCTTATTGAAGGTAATTACTATAATTCCGTATAAAACCACGATGGCAAAAGCAACCGCAAACATCTTCGCATTCTGTATGTAAAGAATAATGGCTCCGGCAACCGCCATAAGTGTATCAATCATAATACTCAGGGTTGCACCCGAAATAGCATCTCTGACCTTGCCCGCATCGGCAAATCTTGAGATTATTTCACCGACTCTTCTTGTGCCGAAGAAATTCATGGGAAGCTTAATAACATGTCTGTAGTATTCAAGCAGAAGCGATATATCAAGCTTTTGGCTTAAATACAAAAGAAGATGTGCTCTTAAAGCATTTAACAATACTTTAAATATGCTTAACGCTATCATACCTATAGACAGCGTCATAAGCGTCTTTCTTAATCCGTCCGGCAACACCGAATCCATCAGGGCTTTAAAGTAAAACGCACCCAAGATTCCCAAAAGTGTATAAATAAGTGATGCCGTAAATATCTGAAGGAGCAGCTTCTTTTGCGGCCATATAAGTCCGAAGAAGCGCTCGAATATTCCCTTGGTTTCTTTTCCTTTTTCAAAGGTTTCTTTCTTGGCAAGCATTACCAGAATGCCTGTCCACTGATACTTAGCAGGCTTCTCGGGAGTGCCCTGCGTTCCGAAGAACTCATCCGGTGTCAGTTTCACAATTCCCTTACCGGGATCGGCAATTATTACCTGTTTTTTGGTAATCTTCTGTATCACCACGTAATGAAGAAGACGTCCGTCCACAACTACGTGTGCCACGCAAGGAAGCGGAAACTCGGAAAAGAAAGAATCCTTATCACCCTTAACACCTTTTGCATCAAACCCCAGATTCTCCGCAGCTTTAATGAGCCCGTATACATTTGTGCCCTGCTTATCTGTACCGGCAATTTCACGAATCTTTGTGATGCCAATTTTATAACCATTCTGCTTACATATGGTTGCGAGGCATGCAGCCCCGCAATCCGTAATGTCATGTTGTTTGACGCAATAGTATCTCATATCAGTACTTTCCTTTTAGTGCTTTCCTTTTGTAAACCAACCTATGATAATTCCGATGATGTCGAGACCTTCTCCGCATGCCTCCGGTGATAAGCCGGTTCCGCCGAGTATCTCCATGATTTCCTCCATTTCAAGTGTTGAAAAGCCGTAGTTTGATTTGTTTGCCATTTTTAGTACCCTCCTGTCTCAATAAGTTATTTGTAGTATGTAATACCTTGTACTTGTACTATATTGAGAACGTAAATCTAAATCAATAGAGATGTGCAATTCGGTAAAAATCGGGGATAATCTGCACTTTTCAGAGCAGTTTTGAATATTTATTCATGCTTAAATATCGTTTTTTATATAACAGCCGACCCTTGACACATATTTCATATATGGATAATAATATTTATAAATGGTACAAAAATACACCTTTTGGGCGGGGGTATATCATGATTGTCACAAAACTTGCTCTCTATATTCCTTCTGTTATTTTACCTGCACTATGTATATATACATTTTCTGTTACATTCAATAAACTCAGAAAGGAAAGAATTGTTCCGGGCATATTAGTTCATATGCTGCTCTGCTCAATTCTTTCGTTTGTACGCATTTTTCTCACTCTGAATATTCCAAGCTATATAGGTTTTTTAACTTCGGTATTCGACTTTTTATTCGTTATTTACGTGTGTAAAGCTTCTTTTCACCGCAGAGTACTCTCTGCCGCCAAGGCTATTCTGATAAATTTTTCCCTGCTGTTTATCCTTCTTTTCTTTTATGTTTTGCTTATAAGTGACAAGTATTCCGTGGATACAACAGGCATCTGGGCCAATGTCACTTCTATAGTTGCATATCTTGTTGAACTTGAATTGTTCTTTACCATTATCATTATCAGGAATATGAAGAGGAACAGTCTTGCTTCCAAGTATCTGATTCTTTCTCTTACAATAGCTCTCTCAATGGCGCTCACACTTTTTCTTTCGCCGATGATTCTTGAACCCTCCTATTACGATTCCGAGATGGTATTTGTGATACATATCGTTTCCGGTTCCATCCTTACTCTTTCTATTTTTACTTTGCTTCGTGGTCTGATAAGTATCTGGGAGCAGAACTATCGTCTGAAGGTAATAGTTGAGAAAACAACCATGGAGGAAGAATATTATAAGTCGATTCAGGAAAGTCTTAAGCAAATATCGATTATCAGGCACGATTATAAGAACCATCTGGGAATCATAGAATTACTGCTTGAAAAAAAAGATTATGACAAAGCCAAAGAATATGTCGACAAGATAAACCGTGAAACCATACACGCCACCGAAGATCTTGTAAGCAGTCCTTCACCGGTTGTCTCTTCCATAGTTGCCGCGAAATCTTCCGTCTTACAGGAATCCGGAGGAACCTTGAATTTCAGTTCATCTTTCGGCGGTATATTCTTTGACGATTTTGACGTAGTATCAATTTTGTCCAACATCCTTGATAACGCCATCAGAGCTGCTTCTGCCGCCGACGATAAAGATGTTGATTTGTCTATCAACCAGTTTGGTGACAATCTGATGATAGAGTGTACCAATCATTTCAGTGGCACTCTTATCAAGTCAAACGGACAATTTCTTACCACAAAGAGTACCGATAAAATGCTGCACGGTTTAGGGCTCGAAAGTGTTCGGCAAACCGCGGCAAAGCTCCACGGATTTGTAAAAATACAGGATACTCATGACACTTTTACCATCAATGTATGTCTGCCGAATATCATGCCCAAGCAACAATCATAACGATTACTTAAAAAATATATAAGCCCCGATAGAGCATGACACTCTTCGGAGCTTATATAATAACATGTCAAAACATTCACTTTTAATATCAGGCAAATCAATTGCATTCCCGATATAATATGTTATAATCATTACAGTACTTATCAAGAAGTACTGATGCTTTGTGCTCCGACTCGGTTCCAGCCTTTTATGTCGGAGCACCTTTTTGTACATTAATACTACTGTCCTTTAATCCGTTGTATCCTAAATCGTTACGGGCTTACCGTAAGGTGTAGGTTCAACAGGTAAGATGTATATGATAGGGTACTGTCCGCCCTCTGTTTCCATTAACTCTTTCGGATTCATTAATTCGAGCATGTTTGTCCTCCTTTCGCCATTATATAGATACACATTTGATTTTGACCACGGCGGGATAACATACAAAATGCTCTCCCGCCGCATCAATTAAAACTATTTCCTACATAGTTTTTGACTTTAACAAAGATTATGTGCTCTATTTCCCTAAGAAGTGATACAAATTCTTACCGAATGCATGCCAAATGTCGGTCCATTTTCCAAATATTGCAATTACAAACAAAGCAAACAGTAATACCGAAACGCCGGCAATTATAGCTTTTCTGTTTTCAACGATAAATTCTAACATTATATCCTCCTTTCTCCCGTTTCACAGCGTTATGCGTGACGGGCAATCAATCAGGGATTCTCACATGCTCTCTTTTCTTCCTGATATCCGTTGTAAGCTGAAACTCCGGCAGATCCTACAAGGACAATGCATCCGATAACGATAAGTGCTACTGTAACGCTACCGCCTTCTGTTTCCATAAGTTCTTCTCTGTTTAATTCTTTCATTTCGTAGTTTTTCATTATTCAATCCTCCAAGTATTAGTCGTTAATCTGATGGTAAAGGTTCTTGCCAAAATCGTGCCACATATCGCACCACTTGTCATAGATATCGCTTACGAAGCCTAAGAAGCCTTCTCCGCCACCGTTTACAGCTACTAACTCGCAATCCTGGAGTTCTGTGAATTCATAGTTCATCATAATTGTTTCTCTCCTTTTCTTTTATGTCTCCGAAAAGGTGATATTTTCATACGGGATTCTTTTCGAAGTACAGATGCTTATTCCCCATATCGGTTCCAGCCTGTTGGGGTTTTCAATTGTTAAGTTGCTTTGCGGCTCTTTCATATTGTGTCCGCAATTGTTTGTTTTTATTTGGCCAAATATTGTAGCGAAATATCGTAACCCGTATCGCTTGATACAACACTATCAAACAGATTTTGTCTTGACAATAGAGATGTGCAATTCGGTAAAAATCGGGGATGATTGGCACAAAAAAGCACTTGCGTGGGGCAAAAAGGGCGCAAAAAAGCCCCCGCACAGTAAAGTGCGAAGGCCCTGTTAACGCTTATAAATATTACTGTTCCTTAGCAGCGAGCTGGCACTCATGAAGCTTAAAGAAGTCTACACGAGGCTCAAGGAACTTAAACTCGTGATTAGTGGGATCATCCATCAAATCGGTGAGTGTAGAGAAAATGTACTCCCAGTTGTAGATACGCTTATCTACGTTCAAGTACTCTCTGATCTTCTCACATCCGCCGGGAGCGATAGGATGTAACAAAGCGGTAGCAACTCTGATACCGTAGAAAGAATCTACGAGCACCTGAGCCTTAAGCTCTGTGTTACCCTCAGCATCGGCAACGCGCATGTTGTTCACGAGTCTCTTGTTCATGTTACGAATAAGAGTGTCGAGTACGTAAGTAATCTTGTGGAACTGATGGTCATACATGTTCTGCTCGTAAGTAAGGATAGCGTCCTTAGCCTCAGCAATAACATCCTCGGAAACTGCCACGTTGGGAAGCTTGCCGTCGAAGTCCTTCTGCAAGGTATAGAAGCAGGTTCTGATAATCTTGTTAAATACGTTGGTAAGAAGGTTACCGTCCTTAAGTACGGGGTCTGCACCGTTACGCTCTTCCTCGGGAAGATATACCTGAGGATCGAAGCTTACGCTCTTATTGGCAAGTCCTAAGCTTAAGAAATGCATACGCATCTGCTCGGCTGTATAGAACTCAAGCAAATCCTTAGCCATCGGAGGCTTGATGGAACCTGAGCTTGAAGCTTTCTTGTTCATGAACAAAATGTGGTTGTTGGGTACGAGGAAGGTCTTCTTAAGTCCCAAAGTCTCCCACATAGCCTGCTGAGCGATACCGTAGAAAGAAATATTATCCTGTCCGATGAACTGATATACCATAGCGTCATCGTCGTTCCAGAACTTCTTCCACTCATCTTTATCGGCGCCCTTGCTCTCAAGATATGCTCTGGTAAAAGAAATCGGAGCCCACAAAGACTCGGGCCAAACCCAGAATGTCAAATCCTTAAGACCTTCTTTCTCCGGGAAGGGAACGCCCCACTCGATATTACCGGAAAGTCTGAAAGGAACGAGAGTCTTACCGGTACGGTAGTTAATGCTTAAGCCTTCAAGCACCTTGCGGGCAGCGTCTCTGTCATCAAGATTCTTGAACACGAATGTATAGGAATTTTTATTATCATCAATTACGTCATGCTCGGAGAACTTGGCACGAAGCGCATCAAGATCCTCCACAAACTTCTTCTGAACATATATATACGGAGGCTTCAAGAACTCTTCGATGGTGGTAAGCATGTACTTACGCGCATTGGAGTTAGCGCGAAGGTCATCCACGTAAGCCTGAATCATGGGGATGCAGTCCTCAAGCTTGTAATACCAGTTGGTAACGTCCACAAGCTCGGGAGTAAGACCGCTCAAAGTGCTGTGAGGGTCGATAAGCTCTGTAGGCATGTACTGGTGGCCGAGGTCACACTCATCTGCATAAGCCTTCTCGGACTGGCAACCCTGGATAGGGCACTTACCGATTACCTGACGGCCGTTAAGAAGGCACTTAAACTTAGGATCGTAGAACTGAGGAGAGCTTAACTTCTCAAGAGTTCCCTTCTCATAAAGTCCTTCGAATACCTCGCGGGAAACCTCGTTGTGAATCTCGCCGGCACGACCGAGAGCCGATGCTCCGAAGAGATTAAGGCTGATTTCGTACTTATCAAGTGTATCCTTCTGAGACTCGTGATTCTTGCGAACATAATCTTCTATTGTACCGTCGAAAGTACCTGCTTCCTTGGCCTTACGGAAGCCCTCTAAGATGGGGGAACCGTAGCAGTCGGTACCTGACACGAAAATAACGTTCTCCTCACCGATTCTGTCTCTTAAAAATCTGGCAAAAGTATCCGCATGCACGAACACACCGCCGATATGACCGAAATGAAGTTCTTTGTTACCGTAGGGCATGCCTCCGGTTACGACTGCGCGCTTGGGAAATACAGGGCGCATCTTAGGTTCTTTAACGTAATCCATAATCTAACCTCGTATTAAAAATCTACCCGCTATTATACTGCCGCCCGCAATTACATGTCAACACGACAGATTGTTACAAACTCAGAATTTACAAGCCGTAGAAGGCTTCGATATATCGTGACGCTTCCGTAACGGGGTCGCCCGTCATATCTATCCAGTGGATGTCCTTTCTCTTACGGAACCACGTCATCTGTTCCTTGGCCAGATGCCTGATTTCCTTGAACAACGTTTCATAGAAGTCGTCAAAAGAAGCAAACTCGCCACGAAGGTACATTAAGATGTAGCGGTATTCCAGTCCCAGCTTATAAAGAAACTCGTCCGTCGCACCCGCCTTGCGAAGCTTCACAACCTCGTCAATCATGCCCTGATCAAGCCTGCGATCCAAACGCTCGTGAATTCGCTCATACAGGACTTCTCTCGGCCACGTAACGCCTATTACAAAGGTCTCGTAACGCTTCTCCGAAGGATTCTCGTCCTTGTCGCCCGCAAGCGCCTTCTCAACCGCGCGCTCCACGCGGCGCTTATTCTTAAGGTCTACACGCTCAAGTGCCGCAGGATTGTGCTCCTTAAGCATCTCTATCAGTTCTTCAAGCGTCTTCTCTTCCACCTGCTTACGAATCTCGGGGTCGGGAGCGGATTCCGAAAGGTTGTAACCGTCCACAACCGAATTCACGTAGAGTCCGGTGCCTCCTACGAGAAACGCTTTCTTTTGCCGCGCGAGAATATCGTCTATAGCCTCGTAAGCGAGACGCTGGTAGTCTGACAGCGAAAAAAAGTCGTTGGGCGCAGCCACGTCAAGCAAATGGTGGCGTACTCCCTTCATTTCCTCGGGGATAACCTTGCCGGAGCCGAGGTCAAGGCCCGTGAAGACCTGTCTTGAGTCGGCAGAGATTACTTCTGCGCCATATTTACGCGCAAGTTCAATTCCGAGGCCGCTTTTACCGGAGGCGTTTGTCCCCGTTATTACCAAAAGTTTCTCCATAAATACATATCCTTATAAACAATCTTACCAAGATTTTAGCGTTTTTCACGTTTTTAGTAAAGTATATATGGAATTATAACGAATCTCTGTTATAATAAATCTTTGTTATCGGTTAGGGGAGTAAGGAAGAAGGTCAGACGCCTTCGCGGGCCCGCCGCCGTAGATATGTTGCATAGGGATGCCTGCTTCGCCGCAGATTCAGGTACCGCACGGATCCATTGGTTCACGCCGAGAAGGATTCCCGCGTGCATATACATATGAGCCGGAAGACTTAGCCCCGCCCGTTTTGATACGTAAGTATTTGCGCGAGCACCACAATCCGAGAGGACATTACGGAACCGACCACTAATAATTATATATTTTTCTTTTTGGAGGAACTAAAATGAGAAAATCAGTTTTAAAGACAATAATCTCCATGCTCCTTATTGCGGCTATGGTCATGGTAATGGCAGGATGCGAGAAGAAAGACGCATCCGTATCAAGCGTTGCAGCTGAGGCTTCTGTTGAAGCATCCACCGAGGCATCCGTTGAAGCATCTACCGAGGCTTCCGTAGAAGAAGCTACCGAAGCTTCCACCGAGGCATCTGTTGAAGAGCCCGCTACCGAAGAAGCTAAGAGCGCTTCTTTTAAGTTCGTTGTAGTTGATGCAGACGGCAACGAAACACCTTTTGAAATCACTACCGAAAAGGCTACCGTAGGTGAAGCTTTACTTGACGAAGGCTTAATCGAAGGTACCGACAGTGCTTACGGTCTCTACGTTACCAAGGTTAACGGTATCGAAGCAGTTTACGAGACAGACGGTACTTACTGGGCATTCTACATCAACGGCGAATACGCTTCTACCGGTGTAGATTCCACTAACGTTGAAGATGGTGCCACCTACATGTTCAAGGTTGAAAAATAATCTTTGAATAATAAGCTTAGTATCAGAGAAATGGTACTGTTCGCTTTCTTTGGCGCTTTAATGTTTACGTCCAAGCAGATTCTCGAGTTTCTTCCGAATGTTCATATGCTTGGCATGTTCACGATGCTATTTGCGATAGTGTACAGAGGCAAGGGCATTATCCCCGTTATCGTCTTTATCTTACTTGAAGGCGCGTACACAGGCTTTGGAATATGGTGGATACCTTACTGGTATCTGTGGCCTATCCTCTTCCTTGTTGCTCTGGCACTTCCCCGCAAGATGCCGCCGAAGGTTGCGATTCCCGTATACATGATAGTCTGTGCTCTTCACGGACTGTGTTACGGAACACTTTATGCGCCTTTCCAGGCCATCGCCTTCGGGCTTTCTTTAAAAGGCACCCTCGCATGGATAGCCGCAGGCTTCCCCTGGGATTGCGTACACGCGGCAGGCAACTTCTGCTTTGGGGCACTTATTTATCCCTTTAGCCGCCTGCTTATTAAGCTCGAAAACAGTACCAATAACAGTTACTACTAAGACAAAGCTCGGATTTTCCGGGCTTTTCTTTTGTCCTAAAATCCCCGATTTCATGCCGCTTCCGGCTATTTACTCCCAAACTCTTACAAAAAAATAAAAAATTTTTGAAAATACCCCTTGACACATTATACTATGTGTCGTATAGTATGACGTGTCGAGAGGTATTACACATCACAGTGTATTACGCAAGGCAGTGTAAAAGTGACAACATAATAAAACAACAAATTAATGGAGGTATCTATGGATTCACAATTCAGGCGCGGTATCCTTGAAGCCTGTGTACTGGCAGTCTTAGAGCGCGGCGAATCATACGGTTACCGGTTGGTTAAAGATATAAGCGAGTTTATTGAGATATCAGAATCAACGCTGTACCCGATTCTTAAGCGACTTGAGCAGATGGAGCTACTCGAAGTCTTCAGTCAGGAACATAACGGCAGATTAAGAAAGTACTACCGCATTACTCCCGCCGGTACTCGCAAGATTGACGAGTTAATGGATGAGTGGGCAGAGATCATTAAGGTTTATCAGTTTATTGTAAAGGAGAGACAAGAGAATCATGACTAAAGAGGAATTTCTTAGGACACTTAAAGCTGAGCTTGAAAAGCAAAGCATCAGCAACATAGAGAGCATGATTGAGTATTATGACGAGATGATATGCGACCGCATGGAAGACGGCATGAGCGAGGAAGCAGCCGTTGAGTCCATGGACAGCATTCCCGAAATCGTGCACGAGGCAGTACTTGACAAGTCGGTACCCGCACTTGTTAAGGAAAGAGTTAAGAAGAGCCGCGAGAACGCCGAGAAGAGCGGCTGGGGCTGGCTCTGGATTACACTTGCAATCATCGGATTCCCGATCTGGCTTCCTTTGATTCTTACCGCAGTAATCCTCGCATTTACATTTTTCATCGTGTTCTGGGTACTTGTGGCAACACTTTTCATCATCCTTCTTGCTTTTGGCATCTCAGGAATTGCTTGCCTCATATCAATCGTACCCGCACTTATTTACTCCAGTATTCCTACCGCAATCGCTTCTGTAGGCGCAGGTCTCGCACTTGTAGGACTTACGGTTCTTATCTGGAAGCCCTGTGTTGCCTTTGTTAAGGGAGCAGGCGGATTGTTCGGAGAAATCATCGCATCTATCAAAAGAAGAATTTTCGGTTAAAGGTTTAGTAGCAAAGGAGAATTTATATCATGAAAAAGAGCACATTATTTTCACTTATCGCAGTAGGCGTCGGTATCCTTCTTATCGGCCTCTCAATCTTACTTGTAGGCGGCAACTTCAGCAGTTTTGCTTCCGGCAAGAAAGGCAGCCATAATTACGTTTATACCAAGTACGAGTGCACCTCAGACATCACCGCACTCGATGTTAAGGAATTATATGAATCCGCAGTTATCACTACCGGCAATGTTGATAAGCCCGTAGTTGAGTATTACGTAGACGAAAAACACGATTACGTAGAAGTTAAAGAGTCAAACGGCAAGCTTTCTTTTGAAAGAATCGAGAAGAAGAACAGCTGGGGCTTCAACTTTTGGTTCGACTTTGACTTTAATCTGGACACCAAGACCGTTATCACCCTTCCCGAAGACTATGAAGGTCCCGTTGATGCCAAGTGCACAAGCGGCGCTTTGAAAATCAGCGATTTAAAGAACAGCACAGTTGTTGCTGAGACCTCTTCAGGTTCCGTATCTGTTGATAATATAGAAAAATCCGGCAAGATCAGCGTTAAGGCTACCAGCGGCAGCGCCAAGGTTTCAAACGTCAACTCCGACGGCAACGTAACAGTTGAAACCCACTCCGGTTCCTCCAAGGCTGACGATGTTAAGTGCGCAGACTTCTCCTGCACCGCAACTTCCGGTTCCGTTAAAGTATCAGGCATCGAATGCGCCAACGCTGTCATCGGATGCTCCTCAGGTACCGTTCACGGCGAGAACGTTAACGCAACAGGCAATGTTAACGCATCCACCACTTCCGGCGGCATCAAGCTCGAAACCTTAACCTGTAAGGATCTTATCACCGAATCAGGCTCCGGCTCCAGCAGATACAACAACACCACAGTCGACACAGTAAACAGCCGCACTACTTCCGGCAGCCTCCGCTTCGACAACCTCGCAGTTAACAAGTCTGCAGAGTTCAAAGCAACTTCCGGCTCCATTTCCGGTAACATTGATGGCAAAGAAAGCGATTTCTCCATCATCTCCTCCACAGGTTCCGGATCATCCAATCTTACCAGCAGCCGCGAAGGCTCCAAGACCCTCGACGCTTCTACTACAAGCGGTTCGATTCACATAGATTTCAATAAGTAAAGAGAAAAGCCGGGTGTGGAATAAGCCACACCCGGCTCTTTACTGCCACTTGTTATATGCTTAATGTCATATTAAGTGTCCATTTGCTTGACTATGTTGCATAAGTCTACCTCATACCCCTCTACAGAAATATGTCCGCTGGACTGCAGATTTTATTAGTCGTTAACCTCAAACCACTCTTCATTTTCCCAATTAGGCGCATAATACTTAATGCAAAAATCATCGTCTTCAAATGTTGCTATACAGCCATAACTATATTCGCCATCCAGTAACCAGCCTTTGATACATCGCTCTTCTTCGTTGACTGTATAATTTGGTATTTTTTCAAATGATTTTTTGTAAACAAACATGCCATTGTTATAAACGTATGCACATGCAACCCTACCGCCTCCACTTTCCCCTAAATGAATAAGAATATCTTCATTTCCATCAAATGTTACATCTACATATTCCACGTCAAAGTCACATACACTATGAGTATACCTATCTTCCGTTGGTGATGCATTTAATGAAGGGTACGTGACTTCAAAAAAAATGTACTTTTCTTTTTTTACAAAGAAATAGTCTCTTAAATGTTCATATTCATCTTCCCTATAATCTATGCGCTTTGTTGCCACTCTATAGCAAACGCCATCCTTAATAGCATCCACTCTTTCCAATTCTTCATCTTGGCGCATGTCTAGATTAGAATTGATATACGTCTTGAACTCCAAATTATCAACTTCAATCATAGGTATTTCTTCGTAATCGACCTCTTCACTTTCAGAAATAGACTCAGTACTAACTATTATCTGAAAATCTTGACCATCTATATTACTTTGCTCTTTGTCAGCGAGTTGTCTCTGTTCACTACAGGCGCAAGATGTAAATAACTGCGCAACCACGATTATTAAGCATACTGAAATCCATTTTTTCATTAATATCTTGGCTCCTTCCGCTACTATTATCTTCTCTCTTTTGTCTTGCTTAGTTGTTATTATAAAAATATAAATCAAAATAATCTGACGTTGTGTAATAATACATCGCTCTTGTTTTTAAACTATTTTCTTTGCAATTATACTTTATTTTTAAGCTGACATCATCAATTGAACAGCCTTGTTCAACATCTGCCCTTATTTTTTTGGAATATGTCCAGTAGTATCCCGCGCTATCCCACGCATAATTATCCGCCACATACTGTCGCCCTTCATCATATACTTGTGTATACTGAGTAAGCTGTTCCTCTGAAATACCTAAATCATTTAACGCTACATTAACTGTCTCATAATAATTCGAAGGTATTCTTTCTGCTCCTGGTCCAAAAGGTGCAATATATTTGCAAATATCATTCAATTCTGGTATGTTTTCTAGCATTAAAAATGTTGCATAAGCATAATACTCAGCCTCTCCAGTCATCTGAATATAACCCCCACCACTGTATTTTCCTTTTGAGCCCGTCTGAACCGTCTTTGAGCCATATTGTGATTCAAGTTTACATTCTGCTAAAAACATACATATCTGCGCTTTGGAAGTAATCCCATACTTGTTAAGCGCTGAATACAATTCAGCTACCATCTTATCGGTAACATACTCTGAATCCCAATTTGTCTTTAACATCAATTGCTTAAGTCTGCTTTTATTTCCCTCATCTCCTAAATATGAAAATGCATTATTTTTCTCAGCACACAATCCAAACGGATCAATAAGTGTTACAGGATTGCCCTCAACATAGGTGTAGCGGTTTAAAGATGCCGAGTTGCTGATATCACCGGTTACGATATCTTCGTTGATGAATCGCATGAGCGTAGGATAGTAGTACCTCGCTCTCATGTAGAGAAGACCACTTGCTTCAGTTAAAACGCCGTCTCTTGCACAGTATCCGAGTTCATCAAACTCTGTACCGCTTATGATGCTTCTGTCGCCGTAAGTACTGTATCTGTACTCTGCGGTAACGCTTCCTGATATGTCTGCTACTTCTGTTACACTTCCACGGATATCGAAGATATAAGTCTGATAGTTAGTTGAAGTGCTTTCTTCTGTAGTGTATGTCTCATAGGATGCAATCAGTCCATTACCGTATACGTACTTCTCTATTGTACCATCGCTTGAAAACCTTACCAAGAGGTTCTTTTTCTCACGGTCATAACAGTATTCATTAGATACGCTTACTTCCTGCTGTGAAGCTATGAGCTGTTCTAACATCTCAAGTTTCCAAAGATCTTCTTCACTAGCAGTAGTAGCTTCCTGAATCTCTGCTTTTTCACCTATCGACTGAAGTATGAGTGAATCAAGCAACTGCTGTTCCGACATGAAATCATCATCACTTATATCAGTCAAAAGAATGTCGCTTTCAGCTTCGATTTCTGTAACGATGTCCTCTTCTGAAACAGACTCTTCGATATTCGCTTCTTTAGGCACCTTCTTGAGCGATTCAGTGACTATGTCTGATATGTATTAGAACATGCATTTTAAAAAAACACCATAAAGTAAATGGAAACTTTTTCTGAATTTCTTGCGAAACATGTCAATTATTCGAAAAAGTGTTAGATGTATTACTCTCGGTGAAAAAAATACCAAGCAAAAAGAGACTTCAGCTAAGAAGTCTCTTTTTACAATAACATCGCAGTAATAGTATTTTATTCTTCAATATATTCCGCTATCGCTTCACAGAATTCGGGATACTCTTTACTCATCCTTACTATCTTTCCGTTCTCGTCGAGGAAGCAGTGCTCCGTGTGACCGGTGCAGACTACCTGCTCATCGGCGTTCTTCATCTCGTAACCTACGCATAGTCTGATACCATTAAATGACTGAATGTATACTCTGATACTTATTTCATCGGGAAATGTGGTGCTGCGTCTGTACTTGCACTCAACTGCGGTTACGGGAGAAACAATTCCTTCTTTCTCCATTCGGTCGTAGGGCCAGCCGATGTTGCTAAGGAAGTACCCTCTCGCCTCTTCCATCCAACGGATGTAGTTGGAGTGGTGAGTGATGGACATCTTGTCCGTTTCATAATATTGAACTCTGTGTTTATAATCTTCCATAAATTCCTCTTCTATACTGTTTTCGCAAGAAACACTATAGCAAAAAAAACAGAATAGATAAAGAGTTAATTAGCTTTTTCAAGTACTGCGTCTCTTAAAGTGCAATACATGAACTCGCCTTCCATGTATGTATCAAAGCGTCCCACCACGGTAGCGATATCGTTAATTTCAGGGTAATCGGCGGGGAACTTATAGTTATCTGTAAGCTCAAACTCTATGCCCTGAGCGCAGCACGCGGTGGCATCCTGAATGATGCAGTAGAAATATCTGACGCCGGTATTCTCATCCTCGAAAGTATTGTAAATACCGCTCATTCTGACCATCTTGCCCACGTAGTCGTCGGGGCTGACCATCATATTGTAGACTTCGGAATAAACCATGGTCTTGGAGAGCTTCGTAAGATCTACGTCCACGTCACCGACTTCGGTTGATTCCCCGAGAGTCTCTACAGTTGCTTCTTCAGCTTCGCCGGCATCAGGAGCCTCGCTCTCAACCGGCTCTTCGCTTACCACCGTTTCCGCAGTGGCAGCATCCTCCTCGGCAATTCTCTCCTCAATGAGGTCGCTTACGGTCTTATTACCTGAAGTCGCGGTTCTGGGCCCACCCGAGGCGTTACCGCAGGATGCGACAGTCATTACGATAACCGTCATCGCCAATATCGATAATAATTTCTTCTTCATATCTCTACCCCCTTTTTGTCAGGGCGCCGACGCCCGAACACAGGAAAAACGCCACGGCATCCGCCGCAACAATGGTGGAACCAACCGGCGTGCCCGCAAGAATCGAAACAAAAAGTCCCGCAAATGCGCATACTACTGAAAGAATAACCGCGCAAATCGTAACTGACTTAAAGCTCTTAAATATTCTCATGGCGGATATCGCAGGGAAAATTACCAGCGCCGAAATGAGAAGCGAGCCCACAAGATTCATGGCCAGCACAATTATCACCGCAATTATTATTGCCAAAAGAAGATTGTACGCACCGGTCTTAACTCCGGTTGCTTTTGAAAAATTTTCGTCAAAAGTTATAGCAAATATTTTATTGTAAAAAGCAATAAAAATAACAACTACAATCACCGACAAAATTGCGCATAGCCTGACCTCTTCTTTAGTAAGGGTAAGCATCGACATCGAGCCAAACAACGTACTGCATACGTCACCCGAAAGATTGGCGCCGGTGGAATAAACGTTCATAACAAGATATCCGAAGGCAAGCGCGCCCACCGATATCATGGCTATTGCCGCATCGCCCTTAATCTTAGCATTCTGCCCAGTCCTAAGAAGTAAAATTGCAGAAAGAACGGTTATCGGAAGTATCAGAATCATCTTGTCGGAAATATTAACAACTGTAGCTATCGCCATGGCTCCAAACGCCACATGCGAAAGGCCGTCGCCGATAAAAGAATACCTCTTAAGCACAAGCGTAACCCCGAGAAGTGATGCGCAAAGCGCTATAAGCACGCCCACTATTATTGCGTATACTACGAAAGGATGTGACAGGTAAATCTTTAATGTCTCAATCATTGTCATTTTCTCCTTTCGCCCAGAATCCGTTTTCTTTCTTTAAATATTCTTCCTTGGTGCCGAAAAAAATCCGATTACCCACATGAAGAACATGCTTCGCGTAGCAAAGTGCGGCATTGATATCGTGAGAAATCATTATAATCGCGGTACCTTCTTTATTAAGCTCCGCGATAAGATTGTACATATCTTCCGTAACCTTCGGGTCCAGGCCCGCCACAGGCTCATCCAAGAGGAGCAGCCTTGAAGTGGAACAAAGCGCCCTTGCCAAAAGAACGCGCTGCTGCTGCCCGCCTGATAACTCGCGGTAGCAACGTTTCTTTATATTATAAATTCCCATTCTCTCCATGTTCTCACGCGCAATTTCTCTTTCCCTGCGGCTGTAGAAAGGGCGAAAACCCATCTTGCCCGAAAAGCCCGACATCACAACCTCAGTAACGGAGGCGGGAAAGTCCCGTTGTACCTCCGTCTGCTGGGGAAGATAACCTATTTCGTTTTTTAAAAGTCCGTCGCCTTGGATGATGTCACCCGACAGCGGTTTAATAAGACCGAGAAGTGTCTTCATAAGCGTAGACTTGCCGGCTCCATTCTCGCCGACTATGCAAAGATAATCCCCCTCTTCGACGCAAAAATTAATGTCCTTAACAAGAACTGATGCATCGTATCCGATTGTCAAATCTTTAACCGTAATGAGTGACATGTATTTTCGTTCCTCCCTAAAGCAACATAAGTATTACTTAAGAGCTTCCTTTAATACTTCGAGGTTGCTCTGCATTATTGAAATGTATGAAGCACCGTCCTTAACGTCCTGTGCGGTTGTAGACTGCATAGAGTCAAGTGTAAGAATCTTCTGATTTCCCGCAGCTGTATTGTCTGCGATGGTCTTGGCAATCTTCTGATCGTTTTTCTCTATTGTGAGAATGCAGTTAAGTGAAAGCTCGTTAACTTTATCTGCAAGGAAAGTGATGGTTTCAAAGCTTGCTTCAGTTTCTGCGGAGCATCCTACAAACGCCGCATAATAGTTAAGAGAATAGTCATCAACGAGGTATCTGAAGGGGAATCTGTCTCCGAAGAGCACAGTGTCTTTACCCGCTTCGCCCACTGCCTTTTTGTATTCTTCGTCAAGACTTGCAAGCTTTTCTTTGTAGGACTCAAGGTTCTTCTTATATACATCTGCGTTTCCTCCGTCAATCTTTTCAAGATCGGCTTCCAAAGTATCGCAGATTACAGATGCGTTTCTGAGTGAAAGCCATACATGTTCATCCATCTCTTCTTCGCCTTCTTCATGCTCGTGGTCGTGCTCTTCGTGTTCTTCGCCTTCTTCATGTTCATGATCGTCGCCATCTTCATGATCGTGATCATGGTCATGCTCGTCTTCGCCCTGCATACCTTCCACTACTTCCTCGGCCTTAACCTTATCACCGAGCACCTCAAGAAGGTTAACGACTACCATATCCTTATTGACAGCTTCTTTGAGCGCATCCTCAACCCACTCGTCGGACTCGCCGCCCACATATACGAACATATCGCACTCGGAAATCTTAATCATATCCGCAGCGGTAGGCTGATAGCTGTGAAGGTCCACACCGTTATCAAGAAGCATAGTCACTTCCGCACCTGCGGGGTTCTCGCCGAGAATGTTCATAACCCAGTCATACTCAGGGAAAATCGTGGTTACTATACTAAGCTTCTTACCGGGCTCGTCGGAAGTTCCCTTAACCTCTACAGAGGTCTCACCGGAAGTCACACTCTTACCACATCCTGCAACAGCAAACATCATAAAAACAGCCGCAAAAAGGCATACAATTATTCTTTTAATATTCATTTTCTTTCTCCGTTTTTCGTAAATCTAATTAGTTTAATAGCGGAGACTCTATAATAAACCGCTAAAGCGCTTTATTATCGGTCGCCTTCGAATAAGTCTCTTAGACTTATTCCGGCTCAGTCGTTCATACGAACTTTAAATAAAATGGGAGTATTAAAGACAAGTTCTTCGGACTCATCCAAAGAAACAAAGACTGTCGCAATATAAATTACGACACACGCCGAAAGAATCGGCAAAGACTCGCCCAGACCTCTTACGGTGCGAACGCACTCCTCGAGGCAGGCACAAACAGGACAGTTCTCGCCTTCGCACTCATGATGAGCCTCGAAAGCTATAAATAAAAGCGCACACAAAACGGAAAGCATCACAACCACACCCAGCGCTTTTTTTAAGCCCTGAGCCGTTTTCTTATTTAATTTACCGCTTAATAAAGAAAACATGGTGTTCCTCCGTGATTATTTGTCCGCGCAGTCCTCGCATATTCCGTACAAAACCGTGCGCATGCTGTTAAGCTTAAATCCGTGGTCCTTAAGCAAATGCTCGCCAATCCCCTCAAGTTCCTCACAATGAAGGTGAATAAGCTTGCCGCACTTCTCGCACCTGCAGTGGAAGCAGGTTCCGCCATGATGCGCACCCTCGCCCACATATTCAAAGCACGCGGGAGCGGTCGGGTCAAAAGAATACTTGTTAAGCACACCTTCGTCCACAAGTCTCTCAAGATGCCTGTATACCGTGGACTGACCTATGGTCTCACCGTGCTTTTTAAAGTAATCGCACACATCCGCAGCGCTTACATGCTCGCTTTTGGAGGTCTTGAAATACTGTATGAGGATTTCTCGCTGTTTGGTCTTGTACTGTGATTTTGAGTTCATAATTCCCCTTTAATTTGAAAACCATTCCCAATTTTAGTCGCGACACAATCAATTGTCAAGTAATTTGGGAACAATTTTCAATTTCTTCATAATATGTTAAAATTTCAACTATACAATGGGGAAAAGGAGAGTAGAATATGAAAGAAGAAAAAATAGTACCGTCAATTCAGAGTTCTCTTAGGCACAACATTCTTAACATGCCCAAAGAAATCTATAAGGCAAGCGGTATCGTAATCAACGGTCGCAGACTTAAGTCCTTTGTATTCACCACCGACCTTGCCATTATTCGTAACTGCGACGCAGATGCGGTCTTCGCAGTTTATCCCTTCACACCTCAGCAGGCTATCAGCGACGCTATTATCAAATGCTCATATATACCCGTATTCTGCGGAGTGGGCGGCGGCACCACCAAGGGTGTTCGTACCCTTACTCTTGCCAAGGATGTTGAGGCTCAGGGCGCCATGGGCGTAGTCCTTAATGCACCTGTTTCCAACGACAATCTTTTTGCCGTCGCCAAGGTCATCGATATTCCTGTAATTATAACCGTTACTTCCAAAGATACGAACATTCAGGAACGCCTCGATTTCGGCGCATCCATCATTAACGTTGCCTGCGCTCAGGAGACTCCCGAGGTTGTAGCTCACATCCGCGAGCACTTCCCCGACATCCCTATAATCGCAAGCGGCGGTAAGACAGGCCGCTCCGTCAAGCGTACCATCGACGCCGGCGCCAATGCCATTACCTATACCCCTCCGTCAACCGCTGAGCTCTTTAAATCTCTTATGGAAAAATATCGGGAAGATGATTAATCACAAAACCGGTCGAAGCATCCGCCTCGGCCGGTTCTTAATTACACTTATCTAATTTAACTTACTTTAGCTCTGAAGACTAACCTCTGCGCTTACAGTCTCTTCTGCCGCTCCGTCATCGGCTGCCGGTGCACTGTGAGGTGCTACCACGCTTACTACAGGAGCATCGAGATTGGTCTGAATATCGACTTTCTTATTCTTAGCTATATCAAGATCCGAAACCTTTAATACATCGCCAAGCTTCAAAGTTGCACAATCCACTTCAATCTTGTCTACAAGGTTCTCGGGAGTTGCTTTGTACGAAATCTCCGAAAGAAGCTGTTCTACAATACCGTCCTTGGCATTGTCTCTGTTATGAAGCACTACCTCTGCAACGGAGTGAACCTTTTCACCCTTAACAAGAGCCTGGAAATCCATCTCGTAAATTTCGCGCTTCAAACCGTCGTAATCAACTTCTTTGAGAAGCACATCATATTTCTTGCCATCCAGTTCCAGATTCAACTGGCTTCCCTTAAAGCATTCTCTGTGAATTCTCTCGGCTTCCTTCTTCTCAATCTGCAAAAGAACGGTTTCCTTGATATTCTTTCCGAAAAGCGTTCCCGTAACGAAGCCTTCTCTTCTTAATGCCTTTGCTTTCTTTTCCGTGTCTCTCTTTTGTACTTTTAAAGTAGTCATTTGTCTTTTCCTCCTATATACAATTGATAACAGGGAAATGAACGGAATGTCGATATTCGATTGGCGTTTCGTCTTTCTCGTTTCAAAAAAGTACCAAAACTAAATAAAAATGGGGGAGGCGGTGGGCCTCCCCCGTCGGTTCATTATCCTTCTATGGCAATGTACTTGGCCGTATCGAGCGCTTTCTTATCCTTCTTGGGGATATCAAGCGTTAAGATACCGTGCTTGAAGCTTGCCTTTATATCCTCTTCGGTAATAGCGTCACCTACGTAGAAACTACGCTTGCAGGAACCGCTGTAACGCTCCTTACGGATATATTTACCGTTCTTTTTATCCTCCTTTGAATCGGACTCGCTCTTGTCGAATCCTTTCTCGGCGCTGACAATCAGGTAACCGTCGTTTAACTCAACCTTAACGTCTTCCTTGGCAAAGCCGGGGAGATCGATAAGCATTTCGTAACCGTTGTCGGTTTCCTTGATATCTGTATTCATCACATTTTTAGCCCTGTGACCATACAGTTTCTTTTCCAAGTTTTTGAATTCCCGATCGTCGAACCAAGGGTCATCAACTAAGCGGTCAAACAAATCAAAGTCATCATGAAAAATAGCAGGCATCAACATAAGTCATCCTTCCTTTCTGTCTTATAATACCAACCTTTGTCTTAATAACTTTGAACCCGGAATGTTTGGAAGTTTTCACTTCTTTTCTTTGTTCACCTTCGTTATAGCACCGGAATTAGCACTCGTCAAGAGAGAGTGCTAAATATTTTTATAAAAGATTTATTAAGCAATAATTATCAGAGAATAAACCCCAAAAAGCCCGTAAAATAGGCAAAAGAAAGCCCTGTCACAACTCTCATTGCAACAGGGTCTTCATTAACGATATTACTCTTCTTCCAAATCATCAAAACCATCGATAATCTTGTAAAGAAGTGAATACAATGTGGCCGCTTCCTCCTGTGAAATGCTCACACAACTACCCATGGCGGCGGGTACTGAAAGCGCCTTCTTACGTAAATTCTCACCTTCCTCGGTGATAGTGATAATCAGGTTACGTTCATCGTCCTTGGAACGGGTACGCTTGATATAGCCTTTAGCCTCAAGTTTCTTAAGCACCGGAGTCAAAGTTCCTGAGTCAAGGAACAGTCTCTTACCCATATTCTTGACATTAATGCTCTTCTCTTCCCACATAACCATCATCGCGATGTACTGCGTATAGGTTAAATCCAAAGGGTCCAAAAAGGGTTTATAACGTCTTACTATTTCCTTGGAACACGCATAAAGCGGAAAACAAACCTGGTTACCTAATGCCAATGGATCTACTTTCTTACTCATACTGCCTCACCCACAAAGATTCTTTTAGGCAGATAGTTTGCCCTCGCAAACCATCCGCCTATTAAAGTATATCACAGTAACAATGTAAATGTAAGCCCGTGTGGTAAATTATTACAATAATTCTTCAACCTTTTTTCTTAAATCATCAACCCCTTCAGTAGGCTCATATCTCTGAATAAGGCTTCCTTCCGTGCTTATCAGGAATTTTGTAAAATTCCATTTGATATTTCCGTTATTTTTATAATCGGGGTCCATTTTCTTAACTATGGGTTTTAATAACAATGCCATAGGGTTTTTACCAAATCCTTTGAACTCGGAATTGGAAGTTAACCACTTAAATACCTCGTTGGCATTCTCTCCGTTTACGTCAGATTTCTTAAACTGAGGAAAAGAAACATTGTACTTAAGAGTACAGAACTCATGAATCTCTTCATCATTACCGGGAGTCTGGCCTGCGAACTGATTGCAAGGGAAATCTAAAATTTCAAAACCCTTGTCCTTATAGTCTTCATATAAAGCCTCAAGCTCCTTGTACTGAGGAGTAAATCCGCAGCCTGTAGCCGTATTCACCACAAGAAGCAGCTTGCCCTTATAATTGCCCATTGATACTTCTTCACCATTCTGTAATGTAGCCTTAAGATCATAAAAGTTCATGTTGTATCCTCCGTTATCTTAATACTATTATCTGCACCGAAATGGTACGTTATCCTCTCGTCATGATTGCATTGTACTCAATTTAATTGCATTTGTCAATACCCCAATTTAATTTTTCTCAATTTATTTTTTGCAGCTACTAATTTGAGGTTAATTGTCGAGTATTAAAATTCATTACACACAATAAAAAAGAGCTTATTTAAGTTCTCAAATTCGTCTTTATCCAATACATATATATACCTCTTTTGAAAAGCCCCTGCTGTATTTGGCGGGGGCTTTTCACTGTGTAAAAACATTATTTTAGCTTGCCAGATCTTTCTTCAAATACACTCTGTACGACGCTGCGACCGCCACCGCAATCACTGCTGCCGCAACTGCGAATGCTACTACAGGTGTTTCTTTGCCTGCGAAGATTTCCGAAGCATTGGCATAAGACAAAGGACCGACAAAAAGATAATCCTTCATATCAGGCACTGCTCTGCCGATTACATCGTAAGCGTAAAATATGAGCGCCAGTCCAAGACCCATTCCCATACGGTTACGTTGCGAGCAAGCTGACAAAAGAAGTGCCAACGCAGCTATTTCAACATTCATAAGAAGCATCCTTACAAGGAACAGCAACAACTCTTTCCAAAGCACATCCTCTCCCAGCGCCACGAAACCAATAACATAGAATACTCCGCAGATAACCGTAAACGCCACAAGGTTAATGAGTACCGAAAGTGCCTTACCGGTCACTGCGCTGCCTCTGGATATAGGTAACGAGTAGAGGAACTCGCCTGTGTGGCCGTCTTCTTCTTTGGACAGGATGACTGCTGCCGTGATGGCCGCAAACATCGCACTGCCAAGTCCGTGAACCGTTCCGACTTCCGTTGCGAAGAATCCTCCAAGGGTAGCGATGCTAAGCGTACTCATACCGAAAGCATCTGAGAACGCGCCGAGCTTCGAAAAGCTCTCCGCCATATCCGCCATCTCGCCTTCCATGCTCGTATACATGAGGATGCACAGAAGTCCCATGATTCCCACGGACAGGCTCCATATCAAAAGCGTTTTAAATCCAAGCTTCAATTCGTGTCTGCATACAGTAATCATCGTACTTCCTCCTTTCCCTCATAGAAATGCATGAACATATCCTCCAAAGACGGCTCCTCTATATAAAGGTTCTGAAGCTTACGCTCCGACAACTTCTTCACCAGTTCATTAATGTCGCCGTTGTACATATACTCTTCATGCATGCCGTCGGCGGTAACTTTTACACTCTTGGCGGTACTTTCGGTCAGGTTATCCACCATATCAACCTTAATCAGCCTGCCCTCTCTCATAATCGCCGCCCTGTCGCAATACCTGCTCACCTCAGACAGCACATGTGTCGAAAGAAAGCACGTCGCCCCCTTCTTCACATACTCCTTAATCAGTTCAAAGAAAGTGCTCTGCATCAACGGATCCAGTCCCGACGAAGGCTCGTCGAACACGAACAGCTTCGGCTTGTGTTGCATGGCACAGACAATGCTCACCTTCTTACGATTACCAAGAGACAGCTCCTTTATTCTTTTGCCCGTATCAAGCTGTAAACGCTCGCAGAGCATTTCAGCTTCCTCTCGACAATCCAGTCCTCTCGCATCCGCCGCGAACTTAATCACCTCCGATACCTTCATGGTCGGATAGAACAGCGCCTCCGAAGGCATATAACCCACTTCCTTAAGTATGCCCACATGCTCCTTAACACTATCCTTTCCAAGTATCGTTATCGCACCCTTATCAAAGTTTAAGAACCCCAGCATCGAGCGAATCGTCGTAGACTTACCGGCTCCGTTGGGACCGATGAAGCCAAAGATCTCGCCTTCTTTTACTGTCAGCGAAATATCCGTGACGCCGCGCTTCTTGCCGTAGCTCTTCGTAAGATTTTCTATCCTAATTACATCTGCCATCTAAATTCTCCTTTCGTTACCTTACATGTAACAGAAAAAGAAAACGGGAGCAATATCTGCCCCCGTAAGTTGCACTTATTCGTCTTTATCCTGCACTTTTCACAGTGCCCCCAACTACCTTTTTGTAAGAAATTGCCCGATTGCAAACAGAATCCACACATGCGCCGGATAAAAAATGTAGTAAAAATACTTGCTGCCTTTTCCCTTTTTCCCATTGTACAAAAGCATTATTACCAGCGCGAAAACCATAAGGTATCCGAAATCCCAAAAGTTAAATACATCGAAACGCATAATTGGGGTGTTCCACGCTCTGTGAGTTCCTTTGTAAACAACAAAAGAGCATGTCAGCATCACGTCCGCAAGAAGAATGGGGCAGTCCTTAAATAAGTAGAGTGCGCAAAACAACATAACAAATATTATCCCGCCCTCCACATACAAAATCGGAGCGAAAATGCAAATTACCATTTGCTCAAATTTCCAGGGAATAATAAAGGGTGCATAAATGACTATCAGCATAAAAGCAATTTGATATATTACGGAGAGAATAAGAAAGCCATATTTTTTCTTTTCCCACAAGTAACACAGAAGCGCTCCCAGAAACAACGTGGTAAATATTCCGTTTTCGGGCGGGTCAGCGGATCTTGGGCTGCCGCAAAGATAGTATACTGCCAAGTTCCCAAGTCCCATTACTATTCCGGCAAGATACAACCGCAAGATGAATCTCTCCTTGCTACGGGTATGTTCAAATCCCCATGCGCAACAAAAGAAAAAAAGCGGAGCCGAAATTCTGCCGATATAATGAAACCATATAGGCATACCCGGTATAAAGCCTCCGATATGGTCTATTATCATTGTAATGAGCGCTATTCTTTTTATAGACCGCTGGCTCATGATTCTTTGTCCTCCGAAGCTTTGTGTCCTGCCTGAAAGAGTCTTAAATCTTCGTTTAACTTTTTGTCGTCGATGTGGCGCTTTGATTTATAAATAAAGAATACGCATATGTACATAACCACTACATAAACTCCAAAACCAACAGTCAACCAAATCTTTTTATCAAACCAGTTTAAAAGATACGAAAGGGTACAGTAAATCAGCGTGCACACGCCCATTCCCAGCCACTCTCGTCCATTCAGACTGTCAGCTTCGTCAAAATTCCAAAACAGGTATACCTGAAGATATCCGATTATGTATGTAGCAAAAATCATTTCTGCCATGTGAAGCATACTTGCATCCACTTTTCCAATCACAAGTCTATATACGCAGTAAAAGAAAAGTATCGCAAAGAAATACAGGCACGCCTTAAACTCGATACCGATTTCTTTGGTAAGATATCTCTCCCAAAGTGTTAGTTTGTTATTCTTTTTACTCATGAGGCGCACCTCCTTTCAACAGTTTTCTGAAATCCGACGCATAGGTCCTTGAAATCAATATATGCTCGCCGTTCTCAAGCGTGGCATCAATGCGGTTCGATGATAAACTCTTAAGCACACGTACCTTATCGACGTTAATAATCATCGACTTACTGCACCTGAAAAACTTAATGTCATCAAGCGCCTCGGTGATGCCTTGAAGGGTATTGTCCACTCTGACAACGTCGCCCTCGGTATAAGCGAAGGTCTTGTCATCCACAGATTCTATATAAAGAATCTCGCCGGTATCCACAACCACTTGCTTATCATCCTTGCGCCCCACAAGACGGTTGTTCTCGCCGTTTAGGGCATCCAGTATTCTTTTTATCTTAGGTGTGACTTCTTTGTAGCGAAGGATTACCTCGTCTTCGCCCGAGTCAATCTTTTTAATATCGATTTTCACTGTAAAAATCCCCTACCGGCGAATTACAGATACTCATGTATCCTTATTATCAGTTTCTCACGTTTGTTGGGAGCATTCAAGAATTTTTCTAATGTCGCAACCGTGTTTCGTAACAAAAAAGCGTCATTCGCAATATTTTGCGTGTCATTCTCACAAATGTGGTATATGATGTTAACAAAGATTCAATTGGGAGATAACCGTGTTTGCATATTCAATTAACAGAGGCAGAACAAAATCATACAAAACTTTATATAACGAACCTTGCGAATGTTTGTATTGTCAAAATTTCCGAACAGCGTATCCAAAGCTGTGTCCGCACGGAAATGCGCTTCTTGAGCGTTTTGGGCTTTCTGTGGACAGCGCTCTCGAAGTAGCGGAAGCATGTTCCGAGAACAGCGAAGATGTAAATTACACAGCATATTTTTGCGTTGCGGGGACACTTACGGCAGATGGATATAATGTAGTGGTCCGTGACACTTCGGACATCAGGCTTTTCAAGCCTTCGACCAGGGAAGCCGTTTATAATAATACCGACATGGAGGAACCTTACTATATTCTGCGGTTGGAGGTAAATCTTCCGTGGGTTCTTGAATCCGGGCCGAAACCGGTAAACCAATAAAAGAATAAGAGCGCGATGAATTAACCGTCGCGCTCGAATTATATATTGATTTTCTCAATATTTCATGCCACAATAACCATTGTCCGGTCGAAAATTATTATGAGCAAAACATATTTTATCGACAGTGAGAACGTTGGTGATAACTGGATAGCGCTTCTTAGTAAGGCTTCCGCCGATGACACAATCCTCGTTTATTATACTATGAAAAGCCCCCATATGAATTATCGAAACCTCATTCTTTTGAAACAGTCGGACAAAGAAGTCACTTTCATAGAATGTAACTACGGTAACAATGCGTTGGACTTTCAGCTCTGTACGGATTTGGGTTACAGAGTGCATGATATCGGCGATGGCGAATTCATAATCGTCTCCAATGACACGGGCTATGATGCCGTGGTCAGATTCTGGAGAAAGCGCGGAGTGAGCGTTAAGCGCATCAAGGGCAATGCATGTTCGTCGGTAGATACTTATGAAGAGCCCCTTGACGAGGAAGAAACCGTTTCTCCCGAAGCCAAGGCCGCAGCTCCCGAAGATATCGCACGCGAGGCTGCACCCGCACCCGAGACAACTCCGGCTCCCACCACCGTTACAGTCACTGAAGAGTCGGCCCCTTCTCCTGCCGCTCCCGCTACGGAAGCTCCCGCAGAGGAAACTGTGCCGGAAGACAATACTCAGGACGCCTCACTCGAAGAGGCACAGGAAGTGCTTTACTGCATCGGTCTTGACAATCTTGTCGACCTTCACGATGCCTTAAAGAAAACCTTCGGCGAAGCAAGCGGTAAGACTTTCTACACCGAATTTAAGACCAAATCTTCTTACAAAACTTTTATTTCAAAGCATAAAAAACTGAGCCGTGATGAGAAGCAGAAGCTTTATACCGGTATAGTCTTCAGACAGAACCATACCGATATGCCCAAGGGCCTGCCCGAATTCCTCGTTAAATCCTGGAAGCAGAAGCCCAATCTTAATTCTCTGCGCTCCGCTCTCCTCGGTAAATATTCCAAGGGGCAGGCGCGCGAGTATTACGACCTCATCAAAGCTCATATTAAAATTCTAAACAATATTAAGTAAAGGAGCATTCGACCGGACTGCTTTACTTAATTCTCCGAACCGACATCTCCGTTGCCCGTTTCATCCGCCTTTATCACTATACTGTTCTTGCGGTACCAGGT
Source organism: Lachnospiraceae bacterium (assembly GCA_017553505.1). GTDB lineage: Bacteria > Bacillota > Clostridia > Lachnospirales > Lachnospiraceae > UBA1258. Next base: position 31,512 of record JAFZLD010000003.1, on the reverse strand, counting down.
AGCCATGAATTTGTTGGCTTCGTATTCCGGATCGTCGGACAGTTCTCCCGTATAAAGAAAGGACGGCTTAAACACATTTCTGTCTACCACGGCATCGGGCCCCTGGCTCTTTATCGACTCCACCTGTCTCACATATCCGTCATGATAAGCCGCAGCCTCACCGGTATGCACGTAATAGTATGCGCCGTAAGGTGAGTACTTAATCCTCTCAATAGAACTCACTGCAAAAGAAACCACCAGCACAGCCAGGCACGCCGCATAAAGCCACGCAAATCCTATGTCGTTCTTCTCGACGGACGTTTTCTTTTTAATCCATCCCACCACGAAAATCTCGCACAAGATAAGCATAAACTGATATGTAAGCTTGGCGGCATTCACGGCTCTGTCCACATCTACCCTGCCGATACCGTACAAAAGCGCAGTGTAGCTTGTTGCATAGAAGCAAAAAGCAAGCGCCACAAATATCAACGGAAGCTTGAAATTAAACGTGGAATTCTCAAGCCCCTTCCAGATAATCGGCACAAGTGCAATCATGAACACTATCGTGAACAGCCCCGTGAAATCCCACATCCACTTAACCGCTTCAGGGAAGGAATAGAGAATCGCCTTGGGCATCGGCATCGCCGTGTCCGTATAATACGCTGCTCTCATGCTGTTTCCGGGCGCGCCGATGTTGAATGCGAGACCGATTAAGTACACCACAATTGCAGGCACATAGACCAAAGCTTTTTTCTTTTGCTTAACAATCGTTAAGACCGTAAATCCCAGCAAAAGAAGGATTCCCTGCAAGGCCGTCGCGAAGTTGGCTCCGCTGCATATTACCGCAAGAATTACCGACAGAATCACTTTCAAAGCGGTCGTCACAGGCTTCTTAAAGTCCATCATGCATATAAGCACCGCTGCGAAAAGCATCATGAAAGAATGCATTCCCACATAATGCAGGCCGCCGTTATACCAGTAAAATGCCTGATTGGCACTATGAACACGCCACACGGTAAATATTGACATGGCAAATGACAGGCAGACCGCCGGGTAGCCCTTGATACCGAATACTCTACGGCACAAAGCAAAAGTCAATACCGCCGCCGAAACTGTAAGAAGAATTATCAGAACGAATGAGCCCATATAATAGTTATCTGTATTAAAGCCCATGGGTGACAGCGCCATCAGAAAAATGGATGAAAATGTGCCTTGCCATATAACCCACGACTCTCTCACCTGATAGCATGCGCCGCGTATAGCGTTGATTAAGCCGGAGCCGTAGGCCTCCTGAAAACTTTTTGTATACTTGGCATATTCGTAATCATCATACCAGGGAACCGAATAGAGTCCGAGTCTTAAGAGTAATGCCACACCCAGAAGAAGTGCGACCAAAAAAGCGAAAGTCAGAAACCTGACAGAAACGGTTTTAGCGAATATTTTTTTCATACTTTTAACGAGTAAATAAATTGTTACCCTCCCCTTTGTAATATATATGTATAGTACAGACTGTAGCGAAACCTATTGCTAACACACTCCCCTCAAAATTCAGTGTGGAATTTTCTTTAGGTTTTTGATAGAATACTTTTCGGCTTATGCCTCATAGAGAGATTAGATTAGGTTAGTTAGTTATGAAAGAAAAAGCAAGCAAAGAAGTTAAGCGTATCATTGTCATGATTGCCGCATCGCTTATCCTTGCGGTAGACACTCAGACCTTTGTACGTACCGGCGGTCTTATTCCCGGCGGCGCCATGGGTCTTACGGTCCTGATTCAGGGCATCTTTGACAAGTATCTGGGCATATATGTGCCTTATACTCCCGTCAACATTATTCTGAACGCCATCCCTGTATACATCGGCTTCAGATTTATAGGTAAGAAGTTTACGATACACTCCCTCGGAGTTATCCTGTTAACCGGTATCTTCACCGACTTAATACCCACCGTGGTAATCACTTACGACCCCCTTTTGATAGCCATCTTCGGCGGTCTCATCAACGGTCTTGCGATTGCCATGTGCCTTAACGTCGACTGCACCACCGGCGGAACCGACTTCATTTCGATCTTCATGTCGCAAAAGAAAGGTTCCGACACATTTAACATCATCCTTCTTATCAACACGGTAATCCTTATCACCGCAGGTTTAATCTTCGGTTGGGACAAGGCACTTTACTCAATCCTCTTCCAGTACGCATCTACCGAAGTTATTCACGTGCTTTATAAGCGTTACCAGAAGCAGACTATGTTGATAGTCACCGACAAGCCTCAGGAAATATCCCGGAAGATTTACGATGTTGCTCACCACGGCACCACCATTATCAAGGCCCAGGGCGGTTACACAGGCGAGGACAGATACTTAATCTACTCGGTAGTATCCAGTGACGAGGTTAAGAAAGTAATGGAAATCGTCGACGAAGCCGGCGGAACCGCATTCGTCAATGCAATTCGTACCGAAGACTTCCTCGGTAACTTCTACCACAGACCCAATACGTAATTCACGCTCTTCCCGAGCACATAGTGATAAAATCACAAAGCGCATGTGCATAGATGCCGTAGAATAATCCGTATTTATATATCAGGAAACAAAAAATCGCTGAACATAATAAAGACGAGTAGCAACATCGCACTACTTCCGCAACGTTACCGGCTGCTATGGCATCTGTACAATGCCACATTGCGAACGGAATAGTAACTATCAGGAATACCCATATCCTATTCCCTTTAGTATCATCAAGCTTAAACAATTTAAATATCATCATCGGAATCAGAACTCTGAAAATGAGTTCTTCCGATACGGCCGGTGCCCACGGCTTAAGCAAATAAATCGGTACGAATACAAACCGATTCTTGAATCCTATCAGATATATCATAAAAAACAGTAGTGAAATACTGCCCATTATCTTAACATTGTCTATGATCCCTTTTCGTATCCATGTAAAAGAAATATCGTTTCTAGTTATGTAATCTCTAAGGGTAAGATAAACCATCGCCGTACATATACCACCATAAACTCCGATAAACTTCAACGGGATTGTATACAGCATGGTAATGAGTCCAATTACGACCGCCAAGCAGCAATCTGATGCTCTAAACTTCTTGCCGATAAGGTATTTAACGCAAAATAAAATAACTACAGAATAAAGAACAGCTGCGAGCAGAAAGTTATGACCTGTGGTAACCCCAAACTTTTGGGCCACAAGACAAAATACGGGTACCCCCAATAACAATATAATTGTCAAAGAAATCTTTTTTATCGCCTCACACATTCTCATACATCTTATCCGCTCCCGCCTTACACATTATTCAAGAAAATCTGTTTTATTCCACTTCCCTTTATTAAAAACCTTGCAACTTATCCAATATGGCGAACAGTTCGTGTTCGCGTTCTTTAATCATTCCATAGTTATCGCCGAATTCCATAACGTCTTCGGAAGCTTCATTTACAGGCCACTCGATGAGTCCGTCGCCGTTGGGGTTACCCGTCTTGGCGAAGTTCACGAAGTAATGAAGCATCGCATCGCTCAGCTTGCGATCATGGTCGTCGTAGAGCTTTGAATCATCGGGAATGTTGCCGTAGAGGTATACTTCCTCACCGCTGTGCCATGCTCCGAGGCGCCCGTTGTCGCGGGTGAAGTAGTACTGGTAGGTGGGCACTCCGTTCTTGACTTCAAGACGGTTTAAGCAGTAATGAGGATAGTCAAAGAAAACGGCTCCCCAGATTTCAGCCCAATATACTTTAGCCTCTTCGTCGGTTGACGCAGGATAGAGTTTCAAAACCTCCTCAGTGTACTCACCGAAATAGTTACGTACTCTTTCCTCGAAGGTCTTGAGATTAGCGTTATCAAATATCAGGAAGGCGTCCGCTTCGTGGCGGTTGTAGCCGTGAATTACTTCTTTTTCGTTGAACTCGCCTGCCATGTAGTATTCGTAGGGAGTCTTCCCGAGAGCGTAGCCGTCAACAGTCATGTGGTGCTGAGTGTCGGCTTCTTTGACCAGTTCTTTAGCGCTGACGTTTCTTAGTTCAGATACGTTGGCACAGTTGTAGCGTGACTTGAGGTCGTTGCCGCTCTTTAAAGCTTCATCAAGTAATCTGAATGAGTGTGTGGGCTCTACAGGCGCTACCGTGGAGCTTTCCATTACGGCCCTTGTGAAGAGGCCCTTGGCAAGGGGCGATACGCATATAGCACTTACGGATGCGGAGCCTGCCGACTCGCCTGCAAGTGTGATATTAGTCGGGTCACCGCCGAAGGCTTCAATGTTGTCATTAACCCACTTTAAGGCTTTTATCTGGTCGAGAAGACCGTAGTTACCTGTGGTTCCGTCGGGCGATTCCGCAATCAGTTCCTCGTCGGCGTAGTAGCCAAATACACCTAGGCGGTAGCCCATATTGACTACGATGACGCCTTCACGCGCAAGTCCTTCACCGCTGTAGTCCTGATACCAGGGCTGGCCGGTCTGAAGGGAGCCTCCGTGAACATATACGACTACCGGAAGCTTGATCTCCGAAGTCGCAGGCTTCCAGACATTAACGTACAAAGAATCCTCGCTCACAGGCGGGATGTAATTATCTTTAAGAGAAATCTTGTAATCGTGGTAGCCGATTATCTGCGCAAGCGAATCGTAAATCGGTAAGTGCGTAGGCTGCATGCTCATGGGAGCGTACATATCCGCACGGCGCACACCTTCCCACTTGTCGGGATCCTGCGGCGCCTTCCAGCGAAGCTCGCCTACGGGAGGCTTGGCATAAGGGATACCCGCATATATCTCAACAGCGCCATCCTCGGTCACAACGCCCTGAACAGCACCGTACTGAGTCTCTACAACGCCTGTCTTCACAGGGTTCTTATAATCTACCGCGGGAACAGGCTTAACCTTAGGCCACGATATAGCTACCGCCGCAGCGAAGCTTACTACCCACAGAAGATAAAGCAAAATCTTCGAAAGCAGCTTTTTTTGCTTAAGTCTTGTCTTGTAAGCGTAGAAGTAGAAGCCGCTTATCAGAAGCGTCAGCACATATCCTATAATTCTGTTTTTGTTAAGTTCCAAAAAGGCTAACATCAACAGCAAAGTTACAACAAAGCATATGATGAAGCCCGCCATATTTTTATTTTTACTCATAGTCATTCCTCACTTGAGTCTGATTATAATAAATTGTGCTTAACCTATTAATATAAAAACCCTAAAGGATTTCTAAAATTTTTGCGAAAAAGAAAAAAAGGGCATGCCTAAAGCATGCCCTAAAAGTCTATAATCACCAGTCGCTGTCCCAGTCGGAACCGCCGGAATCCCAGTCGGAACCGGAGTCCCAATCGTAGTCGGAATCAGAACTCCAGTCGGAGCCCGAGCCCCAGTCGGTGGTGTAATTGTCTTCATATGCCTGAGAACTCTTGAAATCGGTAACGCTCGAGTTCCATGTGCCCTCATTCCAATCGTACTCATAATCCGCAGGATTGTTCTGAATCTCTACGGGAAGGTAGTCGGAATTGATGGCAGTATAATCGTTGTCGTAATAATCGTACTCATACCAGTCGCCATGATATGACACATATACGTCATTTGAGGGGGCGATGTAGTAGTGAGGTTTATTGTATACCGCGCCGATGCTGAGCGAAGCCACCAGTGTCAGCACCAGAATCAATATCGTGGGTCGTTTCCAGCTAAAGAAGTCTGAAATGCTGTATAAAAGCCACTTAGAAAGCTTCGGGTTGTCTTCTTTGAACTGTGATACCGTGCCGCCTGTTGTGTGCGACTGATATCTGTCGAGGATAAATTTGGAGCCGAGACGATAAACTACCAGAAGCCCCAGCATAATAAGCAGGCTTCGTAATATTCCGAGTCCGATTAAATGCATTGTCATCCATCCGACCAATGTCAATATAGCCGCAAATGTTCCTTTGGGGTCGGAATTGTTACGTCTTCCCGAACCGCCTGATGAGCGACTGCCTGAGTTACGAGCCTTTTGGTTAAGAATCTCTGACTTAAGCTTAAGATACAGCTCGTTAACCGCGTAGGCTTCGTCGGTACCTCTGTAGCGAACCGCGCGGGAACCGTCGGCTTTGTTCTTGTACACTACGAACTCGTTGCCGTCCTGATATATACCGAAGGCCTTGGGCTTCTTGTAATCGATTCCGATAAAGAAGCGCGTGGTCTCGTAAGGCGGAAGTTTACGCGCCTGATACCAGTCTTTAAGCTCTTCTATGGTCTTGGGGGTCTTGTCGACTGTCCTCTTGACGTTTGTATTGGGGGCGCCGCAGTTGGGACACTTGTCGGCTGTGTCTTCTATCATCGCGCCGCAGTATTCACATTTAATCTTCATAGCGTTCCGGCTCTCTTAGTATGTCTGCTTGGGGATGCTGACTTCGGGCATAAGTTCCTGCGACATATCGGTTAGGATACCGTCAAGAATCTCTATCTGCTCGGGTGTAAAGTGTTCTTTGGAACGCTCGACTACGGTATTGACGTAATTCTGCGACAGATTGTAGTAGTTGTAGTACTTGTCCGTTACTCTGAGATGGTATTCGCGCTTGTCTTTCTCGGAGCGAATCTTCTCGATGTAGCCCTTCTTGATAAGGCTGTTAACCTTGTAGGCCGCATTGGGCGAAGATACCTTGATGAAATTGGCAAATTCCTGAACCGTGGGATTCTTAAGCGCGTAGATGACTTCGACGCAGAACATCTCCACAGTGGTGAGAGATGTCTCTCTTGTGTCCAAGTGCTTAAACATCTCCTGATAGAAATGAATTTTGAATTTGGTATAGACTTCCGAGAGCGTCTGTTCCAGCATCTTGAGTAACCGTTCCTTCTTACACTTTTTGTCAGATCCTAGAAACATCATACCCCATCTACTCTCCGATGGCAAAAGAAATTTCTGCTTTTGCCGCTACCTCGCCGTCCACCGTGGCCACTGCTTCACCGAAGCCGAAGGGACCCTTTCTTTTGGTCATTCTGCATTCAAGTTCCAGTACATCTCCGGGCACTACTTGCCTTTTAAATCGGGCTTCTTTGATACCGCCGAAGAAGGCAATCTTACCTTTACTCTCAGGCTCCGAAAGAATAGCTACGGCGCCGACCTGGGCAAGAGCTTCGATTATGAGAACGCCGGGCATTACCGGGTGGCCGGGGAAGTGTCCCTGAAAGAAACTGTCGCCGGAGCTTACGCATTTGATGCCTTTGGCATATACGCCGGGCTCGCATTCTTTGATCCTGTCAACGAGCAGGAACGGATATCTGTGCGGGAGAATCTCCTGTATCTGTTGTGAATTAAGCTCCATGATACCTCCTAAGCACCAGGCTTGCGTTGTGTCCTCCGAAACCGAGGGCGTTTGAAAGTGCTGTCTCAATCTCTGCGTGTCTTCCTTGGCAGGGCACTATGTCAAGGTCGCAGGCGGGATCGGGCACTTTATAGTTGATGGTTGCGGGCACGAAGCTTTCTTTGAGCGAAAGTGAAGTGATGATGGCTTCCACCGCGCCTGCCGCGCCGAGAAGGTGGCCGGTCATGGACTTGGTGGAGCTCACCATGAGTTTGTAAGCGTGGTCGCCGAAAGCTTTCTTGATGGCAAGGGTCTCGCCGGAATCATTAAGACCGGTGCTTGTGCCGTGTGCGTTGATGTAATCGATGTCTGTCATTTGAAGGCCGGCGTCCTTAACCGCAAGCGCCATACATTTGGCGCCACCTTCTCCTTCGGGATTGGGGGCGGTTATGTGGTATGCGTCACAGTTGGTGCCGTAGCCTGAAATTTCTGCGTATATTTTTGCTTTGCGGGAAAGAGCGTGGTCAAGTTCCTCAATTACAAGGATTCCCGCGCCCTCGCCCATGACAAAGCCGTTTCTTTCTGCGTCAAAAGGAATCGAGGCGCGATTTGGGTCTGTGCTTAAGCTGAGCGCCTGCATCGACTGGAAGCCGGCCATGGCAAGGGGCATTATGACGCCCTCTGCGCCACCGCATACCATAACGTCTTCGTAGCCGTCACGGATGCGATGAAAAGCTTCGCCTATGGCGTTGTTGGAGCCTGCGCAGGCGGTAACTACCGATTCGCAGATTCCTTTTAATCCGTATTCGATGGCAATCTGACCGGCGGCCATGTTGCTGATGGTCATGGGGATAAAGTAGGGCGATATGAACTTATAGCCTTTGGTCTCGCCCTTGCCGTGCTCGGTTGCCATGGTGGAGAGTCCTCCGATGCCCGAAGATACTATACAGCCACATCTGTCGGGATTTTCGGCGGTCATGTCAAGGTTTGCGTCGGACATGGCTTCACGCGCCGCCACGCAGGCAAATTGGGTGAAGATGTCCATTCTTTTGACTTCTCTGGCGCCGAGGATTGCGGCGGTATCAAGGTCTTTGACCTCGCCTGCAAGCTTAACTTTAAAGTCAGTTGTATCAAAATGTGTTATGGGCGCGATGCCGCACTTGCCGGCTTTGACGCCTTCCCAGGTGTCGGGCACGTTGTTGCCAATCGGGTTAACGGTACCCATGCCTGTAATAACCACTCGTCTCATCGCATTCCTCCCGTAACCTCGATTACCTGCCCCGTAATATAGTCGGAGTCGGAGCTTGCGAGGAATTTAACCACATTGGCCACGTCCTCGGGAGTTCCGAAGCGCTTAAGACCAATTCTTTCAAGATATGCCGCCTTCACTTCCTCGGGAAGTTTGTCGGTCATTTCTGTCTCAATGAATCCGGGAGCTACAGCGTTGACGCAGATTCCCTTCGAGCCGTATTCGTCTGCCACAGACTTGGTGAAGCCTATGAGGCCGGCCTTGGAGGCTGCGTAGTTACTCTGTCCCGCATCACCGGTAATTCCTACTATCGAGGTGATGTTAATAATCTTGCCGCGGCGGTTCTTCATCATGTCTCTGAGTACCGCTTTGGTGGTGTAAAAAGCACTTTTAAGATTGGTGTTAAGAACATCCGAAATGTCCTTGTCGCTCATGCGAAGGAGCAATCCGTCTCTGGTGATGCCTGCGTTGTTGACAAGAACATCGATTGAACCGAGGGTGTCCTTAGCCGCTTGAACCATTGCAGTTACGTCTGCTTCGTTGCTGACATCGGTCTTAATGGGCAGGGCTTTTAAGCCTGTTTTCTCTATTTCTGTCGCGGTTTCTTTGGCCGCCTCTTCATTGCTTGTATAACAAAATGCTATGTCGTATCCGGCCCCTGCAAGAGTCAGAGCGATTACGCGCCCAATGCCTCTGCTTCCGCCGGTGATAAGTGCTACGCTCATGCCGTTAACTCCTTTACTGCAGCTTCATAGTCTTCTACGGTGTCGATTGAGATGACTTTGATTTCAGGTGCCGTTTTTCTGATGAACTTGCCGATAACGTTGCCGGGCCCGATTTCCACGATGGTGTCGACGCCGGCTTCGGCCATATATCTGATGGAATCTTCAAGGTATACGGAGGACTGAACCTGCCTCTCGAGAAGATTCGCTATATTGTCGGTGGGCTCCATTTCGCGACCCAGGCAGTTAAAGATTACCCGTGATCTTGCTTCGGCAAAAGAAATCTTGTCAAGCTCCGCCCTAAGCTTGTCGCCTGCGGGCTTCATAAGACTTGTGTGGAAAGGGCCGCTGACTTTAAGAGGAAGGATGCGTCCGGCACCTGCTTCGGTAAGAAGCTCGGATGCCCTGTCTACCGCTTCTTCGTCGCCCGAGATGACTATCTGGCCCGGGCAGTTAAAATTGGCGGCTTCGACAATTTTGAGACCGTCAAATTCTTCCGTAGCCTGCTTACAGCAGTCGATGACGGTATTTCTTGTCGTGTTGAGTACAGCTGCCATTTTAACCGGTTTGCCTGCGGAGGCTTCCGACATGACTTTTCCCCTTATCGCAACTATGTCAAGAACGGTCTTCTCGTCAAGCACTCCCGCCGCATAGAGGGCCGAGTATTCGCCGAGACTTAAGCCACATACATAATCGGGAGATATTCCTTTATTTTGCAGAAGTTTGGTGACTCCTATGGCATACGAAACCATGGCCGGCTGGGTGTAACGAGTCTCCGATAATTTGTCTTCGGGACCGTCAAAACAAAGTTCCTTAATAGAACATTTTGTTTTATTTGTGACAATTTCATCTGCGCCGTCGAAGGTCTCTTTAAAGGTATCGTAAGAGTCGTAGAAGTCCTTACCCATACCTACTTTCTGGCTTCCCTGGCCTGCATATACGAACCCCAATTTCATAGCTCAATCTCTCCTGCTTTCTTAAGTATTGCCTGCGCATCCTCGTAAAGAGATTTAAGAATCTCGGCTACGGGTCTGATTTCTTTAAGCTGACCGCATACCTGGCCGGCCATGACCGAACCTCTTACCACGTCGCCGTCGATTACCGCGCGGCGAAGACCGCCGAGAGTAATCTTCTCGAGTTCTTCGCGGTCCGCGCCCTGAGCTTCAAGCTTAAGGTATTCGCGGGCCATCTCGTTCTTGATGATGCGCACGGGCGCGCCTTGGGAGCGCCCGGTGACGGTGGTGGAGTTGTCCTTGGCCTTAAGGAGGGCCTGCTTGTAGTTGTCGTGAATGGGACATTCGGACGACACTAAGAGGCAGGTGCCGACCTGGACGCCGCAGGCGCCTAGGAGCATTGCGGCGGCAAGCTGTCGCCCGTCGGCCATGCCGCCGGCCGCAATGACCGGCACCGACACGGCGTCCGCGACTTGCGGGAGCAGCGTCATCGTGGTCATATCGCCCACGTGACCGCCGGACTCACCGCCTTCGGCGATGACGGCGTCCGCTCCCGCCTTCACCATCACCTTAGCCAAGGCCACCGACGCCACCACCGGAAATACCTTGGCGCCCATGCTCTTCCAGGCGCCCATGTACTTGGCGGGATTACCCGCCCCGGTTGTAATGAATCCTACTTTCTCCTCAACAAGCATCGCCGCTATATTGTCAACATCCGGGTTCATAAGCATTAAGTTCACCCCGAAAGGCTTATCAGTCATCGACTTGCAAATTCTTATTTCCTGTCTCAAGGCCTCCGCATTCATGCCGCCGCTTGCCACAAGCCCCAAGCCTCCCGCATTGGATACGGCTGCCGCAAAAGCACCTGTCGCGATATTGGCCATACCGCCCTGAATAATCGGGTATTTGGTACCCGTAATATCGTTTAATTTCATACCTCTCCTAACCGCGCTAGATAATTACCGCGCCCCAAGTTCTGCCCGCACCGAAGGCACACAGCAGTATTCGGTCGCCATCCTTTATGCGTCCCGTCTTATATGCTTCATCGAGAGCAAGCCCCACGCTTGCCGCCGAAGTATTTCCGTACTTTTGAATATTCACCACGAACTTATCCATCGGCTGTTCCATCTTCTTGGCAACCGATTCGATTATCCTCAGATTCGCCTGATGCATTACAAAATGGTCAATCTGATCGTACGTAAGTCCTGCTTTTGTGACCACTTCCTCAATTACCATCGGAACCGTCGCCACCGCGAATTTGTATGTTCCCTGGCCGTCCATATGAATGTATCCGTCGGGAACCTTTATATTAATCATCTCTTCGTCGCCGTCCACGCCTATAACAGAGTGATACGGCCTCTCATCGAGTTTCACGACTGCTGCCGCCGCGCCGTCTCCAAAAAGAACGCAGGTGCTTCTGTCCGTCATATCCATTTTCTTTGACAACACCTCGGCGCCCACTATCAATCCGGCCTTGGCGTTTCTCGCCATCATAAGCGCCCTCATGGTCTCAAGCCCGAAAATAAATCCGGAGCATCCCGCCCCCACATCAAGCGCGATTATATCCTTTCTGAGCCCAAGCCTTCCCTGTAACAGGCACGCTGCCGAAGGCGAATAGTACTCCGCCGAAACGGTGCACACTATAACAACTTCAATGTCTTCCGCGGCCACTCCCGAGCGTTCAATCGCCTCTCTTGCCGCATGTTCCGCAAGGTATGTCTGGTCTTCGCCCTCGCTTACATATCTTCTTTCTTTCATGCCGGTTCGCTTTGTAATCCACTCATCACTGGTGTCCACTATGGTCGAAAGCACATCGTTGCTCACAACCCTCTTAGGCACACAGCTTCCCGTGGCAAGTATCTTAATTCCGATCATTTTAAGTCTCACACGCGGCTTAAGCCCCGCAAAACCTTTCGTCAAATTTTCTGTATTTCCTGTAACGCTCTTCCACGAGTTCTTCCGTACTTTTCTTTTTAAGTACCGAAAGCGCCTCGCTTAAAGCCTTATCAACATTGGCAAATATCGAATCTTCCGAGATTATTCCGTCCGCCACTCCAAACTTTAAAAGGTCATCCGCCGTAAGCTTCATAACCTCCGCCGCCTCCGCTTTTCTGGCACTTTCATGCCAAAGAATGGATGCGAATCCCTCCGGCGATAACACCGAGTATATAGCGTTTTCCAGCATGAATATTCTGTCCGCCACCGATATCGCAAGTGCGCCGCCGCTGCTTCCCTCACCGGTCACAATGGTCACTATAGGCGTCCTAAGCTTGCTCATCACCGCAAGGCTCTCCGATATCGCCTGACTCTGCCCGAACATCTCTGCTTCAAGCCCCGGGTAGGCTCCCGGCGTATCCACGAATGTGATAACAGGTCTCTTAAACTTCTCCGCCTGCCTCATGAGCCGTAACGCCTTTCTGTATCCCTCGGGTCCCGGCATCGCGAAGTTGCAATCTATATTCTCGCTCGCATCCTTTCCTTTTCTGTGCCCGATAACCGTCACGGGCTCTCCATGGAAAAGCGCGATTCCTCCGTATATACTCTTATCTTCTTTTTTAAGCCCGTCGCCCCTTAATTCAAAAAAATCCGTAAAGAGCGCCTCCACGTAATCGGTAATCTTCGGGCGGGCTATCTCTCTTGCCTTAAGCACTCTGTCAAAGGCCTTCATAAAGACTCCTTGTTATGCAATTTTAAAAGTTTGGTGAGCACCGCTTTCATCTCTCTCCTCGCAACCACACGATCCACGAATCCATGCTCCTCAAGAAACTCAGCTCTCTGGAACCCTTCCGGCAATTTCTCGCCAATGGTCTGCTCGATTACCCGAGGCCCCGCGAACCCTATCAAAGCTCCCAGCTCAGCGAGAGTAATGTCTCCGAGTGTTGCGAAGCTTGCGCTCACGCCTCCGGTCGTAGGATGCGTAAGTACCGATATGTACAGCCCTCCGGCTTCCTTGAACCTCTCTATCACCGCGCTCGTCTTGGCCATCTGCATGAGAGCAAGCATACCCTCCTGCATTCTCGCGCCACCGCTGGCGGTAAAGATAATAAGCGGCAGCCCGTTCTCCATAGCGTATTCCGCCGCGCGGGCTATCTTCTCGCCCACTTCAATTCCCATGGAAGCCATCATGAAACGCTTGTCCATGACCGCCATCACCGCAGGATATCCGCCCACAGTGCAGCGCCCCGATAAAACTGCGTCATGAAGTCCCGTCTCTTCGCGAAGCGCTTTCTTTTTCTCGGAATACCCATTAAATTCCAGCGGGTCTGTCTCCCCGAATTCACAAGAAAGCTCGGCAAAAGAACCTGCATCGGCAATATCTCTTACCCTGTCCATTGCCGTGTATGCTTCGGCGACTTTCTCGGCAGGAATCACTATCTTCGCCCTGCCCTCAAGCACTTCCGTCGCGTTTTCTCTTAAGTTCTTGTATCTTATAAACTTGTTTTTTCTTTCTTCAACAGCTGTAACCATTTTCCCTCACGTTACTCGTCGGACTTAAGCCTTGCGGCCGCCTTGTCCCATGACAGAATCTCCTCAGCATGCGCCTCGATGAAACCTACGTTGTATTTGCCCTTTATAAAGTCGGGATGGTGCAAAAGAAGGTAGTCAAAATCCCCGTTGGTCACTATCCCCTCCGTCACAAGTTCAAGCAATGCTCTTCGCATGCGCCTTATGGCCTCCAGCCTTGTGGGCGCGTGAACAATAATCTTAGCCATCATCGAATCGTAGAACGGGCTTGTCTCGTACCCGTTATACAAAAGCGTATCCACACGCACTCCCGCACCGCCCGGTATGTTCAGAAAACCGATCTTACCGTTTCCAGGCATAAAGGCTGCGGCCGGATTCTCCGCATTTATACGGCATTCGATAGCGTGCCCGGATAGCCTTATGTCCTTCTGACGCAGCCGTAGCGGCTCGTGAAAGGCAATCCTTATCTGTTCTTTGATAAGGTCCACTCCCGTCACCATCTCGGTTACCGCGTGCTCCACCTGAATGCGGGTATTCATCTCGATGAAATAGTAATGACCCTTATTATCCAGCACGAACTCAACAGTTCCCGCGCTTGTGTATCCCGCAGCCTTTGCCGCAAGTACCGCCGCCTTACCCATAGCTTTACGCAGGTCGTCCTTAATGAACATGCAGGGGCTTTCCTCTATGAGTTTCTGATTCTTCCTCTGTATGGAGCAGTCGCGCTCGCCAAGGTGAATTACGTTTCCGAATTCGTCCGCAAGTATCTGAAACTCTATATGCTTGGGATTCTCGATAAGCTTCTCCACATACATCTCATCGTTGCCAAAACAAGCCTTCGCCTCAGCCTTGGCTTCCCCGAAGAGGCTTTCAAGTTCCGCGGGACCGTTAACGCGTCTCATACCGCGTCCGCCGCCGCCCGCACTTGCTTTGACCAGGAGCGGATAGCCTATTCTTCTTGCTATCTTCTCAAGCTTCTTGGCACTGTCTATGGGGCCGTCATACCCCGGAACCGTAGGCACTCCGGCGTCTTTCATGATGCGCCTTGCGGTCGCCTTGTTGCCGAGTGCATCCATTGCCTCAGCCGTGGGGCCGATAAAAGCAATTCCGTACTCGTTACATTTCCTGACAAACTCACTGTTCTCGGACAGAAAACCATATCCCGGATGTATCGCGTCGCACCCTTTCACAAGCGCCGCGCTGATAATCGCGTCAATGTTTAGATAGCTGTCTGCCGCCTTGTACGAACCCACGCATACGCTGTCACTCGCAAGCTTAACGTGCAGACATTCTTTGTCAGCGGTGGAATAAATCGCAACAGTTTCGATATTCATTTCCATGCAGGTTCTGATGATTCTTACCGCAATCTCGCCGCGGTTGGCCACCAATATTCTCTTAAACATGCTTAGTCCCCGATTGTAAAAAGAATATCTCCGTATCCCACAACATCCTGATTCTTAACGTAGATTTTGCGCACGATACCGTCTCTTGGCGCCACAATCTTGTTCATCATCTTCATGGCCTCGATAAGGCAAAGCGTATCGCCTGCCTTAACCTTGTCGCCTACCTGAACAAAAGAAGGTTCCTCGGGCGAGGCCGCTGTATAAAACACACCTACAAGAGGCGCCGTAACATTCGTACCTTCTTCTGCGACCTCAACCGACTCAGCAGACGTTTCAGACACTTCCGTCTTTTCGGGCGATGCCTGCACAGGCTTTGATACTGCGTCGTTGCCACTCTGCTTCATAAGCTTCACATGTCCGCCGGCGACATCAGCCTCGAGATATGTGCTTTGACTTTCATCAAAGACCTTTAAGAGTTCTTTTACTTCTCTTATTTCCATGATTATTTGTGTGCCTCTAAGTACTCAACGATGTCCTGAATGGTCTTCATATCATGCATCGCATCCTGATCGATAGAGATACCTGTCTTCTCTTCAACCGCAAGCGTAAGCTCTACGGCATCGAGAGAATCTGCACCAAGGTCCTTAAAAAGGTCTGCCTCGAGAGTGATTTTATCCGCGGGGCAGCTGAGTATATCGATGATTATTTCTTTGACTGTTTCAAACATAAGTTGTCTCCTTTATGATTAAAAATATTTAGATAAAATTATTTAACTATTTGATATCATATACATTTTTGAAATAATGTCAATATTTTTAGTTAAAATATTTTAACTATTGCAACAATTTTTCGCATAGAAAAGGCCCGGCATAACTGCCGAGCCCTATAATCAAACACTATGTTTATTTGTCCACTTTTGTTAATGTTATTCCGAACAAATCACTGAATTCTTCTTCTACATCACCGTAGCAGAATATGTAAGTTGCGGTTACGGTTAAAGCACCGTCACCGGTATTAACAAAGCTTACGAAGTAGAATGTCTTCTCGTCATCGGTAGGAATAATTCTGACTCTGTCGGCTATCTGCTCTTCGGGTACATAAGTGCGGGAATAATTGAGTGCGGTTGAAACGACCACATAATAAACGCCTGCTCTTCCGTTCAATAAGCTTGCAAGGTTGCCGGACATGCGTTTTCTGATGTAGTCTGCGGAAATCTCACTTAATCCGTTCATATCCTCATTTTCATCAATCGCCTTCAAAATCTTGCTCATGGCCTCATCATCTGTGGCGATTTCGTAGTAGCCTTTTGTGTTGTCTGCGCTTAAAGTGCCGCATTTTTGGGCTATTTCGGTCACACTGTCTTCATAGGAGTATAACTTTATGTATGCTTCATCCTTGCCGATCTGTGCCAGATTGTCCACTACCTCGCCGGTAATGCTCTCAAGATATGCTGCTTCGTCAAAAGGAGCCTTCTCAACTTTTTCTTCTTTGGCCGTGCAAGCGCACATGCTTATTGCCATCACTGCAGAAAGAAGGATGGCGGTAAAATTCTTAATCCTCATAACCTGATTTCCTTTCGGGGTTTACTTTATAGCAACAGTCTACACTGTACCGCCGTTTACTTCAAAATGCAATAGGGCAAAATAACCCCCTTTAATTCAATTAAAAAGACGGCAAAGAATCTCTTCTCTGCCGCTTTAAATATTGACCTATTATTCACGTGAGAACTGTGAAATAAACTTCCATGCATTCTCGTTGGTATGATGTCTGCACTCGTGTACCTGACCGCTTACGCTTGCGAGAGCTGTGCGGCATACGCCGTCGGTGCTGTCGTAGTAGTTAATGGTGAGAACGCTGCCTCTGGACTCGTCGGGAACCTTCTCGACTCTGTCGCCGGGCACTCCGAAGTTGGGATCTTCCCAGGTTTCTTTGTGGTCGAAGTCTACGTCGAATCTCTTAACGAGCTTGTTAACGGATGCGAGGTAGTTTAATCTCTCGATGCCGTCCTTGCCCTGCTTGGGAAGCTCTGTTAAGTGAGAGAGCTCGCCGCCCGAGTAGAACATGGGAACGCTGACGGTTTCATTGAAGCCGGGATCGCCGAGAGACATTCCGAAAGGATTGTTCTTAACAGGGAAGAGCGCACTTGCGGGTGCGAGTCCTGCGAAGACTTCGGGGAACTGCTGGAAACAATCCCAGGTCTTGCCGCTTCCCATGGAGAAGCCTGATGCGTAGATGCGTTTCTCGTCGATGTTGTATTTCTTTTTAAGGTCGTTGATGACCTGAATAGCTTCTTCTGCAGGAACGTCCTGATGGTTCTCGATAGCTACGTACAAGAAGCCGTATCTGTGGCAAATCTCCCACCAGCCTGACACGAAGGTAAGGTACATAGTGGAGTCTCCGCCGCCGTGGAAGCCTACGAGAAGCGGAACGGGGCCTTTGTCGAAGAGTCCGTTGTTGTAGTAAGCGAAGTAACCTACTTCGTGAGTTTCGGTGTCCTTGTACTTGCCGAAGTTAGCCTTGGAAGTCTTAACTACGGTGGAGCCTGCTTCCTCGGTCATGTTGAGGGCTTCGAAGTCGGGCTCGATTTCCATCTTGCCGCACCACATCTTGAACTTTCTTACGAAAGCCTTGAAGTCCTTCTCGTACTCGGCCTTGTCCTTAATGAGTACGTTCTCGGATGCCTTAAAGGCGTCGTTGATAGCCTGTGAGTTGTTAACGCTTAAGATAGCGATGTCCTTTCTCTCGACATCGGGCGTAACGCTTAAACCTTCCATGGAGCACATAGCGGGAGTAATCTCGCCGGGACCCCAGAGGTATTCGCCGTCAATCTTCTTAAGTAAGTTCTTAGCTACGTAGTCGGCGGACTTGCCGAAGCTGTAGATATCTGCTCTGAAAATCGCACCGCGTACGAAGTAACCCTTGAATTCTCTGGTAAAGAAATCTGTAATCTCTACTATTCCGTCCTCGTAGTAGGGATTCATCTTAACTTCTGCGATTAAATCCTTGTAAAGGTCTACGGTTGCGCCTTCCCAAGCCTTCTCACCCTTCGGATAAACAAAGAGCACGCTTGAATCAACCGCCGAAGCGATACGCGCAAGACCGGTTGCCTCAGCCCAGTCAACTGCATCATCCATAGATTTTCTTTCTTCTTCAAACACCAGAAGAAGGGGAGCTCTGAAAGTATAATTGTGTACCTTTCCGTTAATCTTGGTGGCGGGAACATAAACCTTTAAGAAAAAGCGCTCATATTCCGCTTCAAAACACTTTCCGCCCGTAACGGTCCCCTTAACCTCAGGCCTGGTCATAAGTGCCATATTTTGTACCTCCTTAAATATATAGTCTATACCTCACTGTCCTCATTATAACGTTTCGCACCCTTGTGCAAAAGAAAATGCTCATAACCGCGCAACAAATGACCACAAAAAAGCAAAAAGCGTGGTATTTCACAAGAATTCCACGCTTTATATGTACTGCTATTCTTTTAAATTTACTTATACCAAGTAACTTTCAGCCCCTGGATTGCATCGCAGGCGAAATTGTCGCCCTTGAGCTTAGACTTATCGAGGGTAGACGACTCGTGATCCTTCTCAACAGCCTTGGTGTAGCCCTCGGGATCCTGATGACCTTCGAGGAAATATGTGCGGATTGTATTGTTAAAACGCGCGCTGTGAGGGTCAAGAGCAACCATGATTTCAGTGCCCGCTGCAGAGAGTCCTACGATATCACCGCCCATGAGATCGGAGTTGGCAGAGGCGGCCTCTACAGCCATTCCTGCAGCTTCCTCGTCGGGGTAAGTGCCGAAATATGTAGCACTCACAACCTCGCCCGTCTCAGGGTCAAATTCAAATACTATCCTATCGGGAGCGCCGGGAGTGTAGTCTCCGTTAATCTCCGTACCGTTTTCATCCACATACTGAAGCTGGAACAGGCTTCCGTCCATGAATCCTGCGATGGAATAGCCTACGCAGTTCCAATCCTCAATTCCTGTTACCGTTACTTCTCCGTAGTAATCATAAGCTTCTTCGGCGTTGTAAGGGTCGATTTCCGATACGCTTGTCTCCGAATTGCTTGCTTCTTCAACAGATGCGGCCTCGCTTGTTGAAGTCTCGGTGCTTGCGCTTACAGTCTCCTGAGATGCGCTTGTCTCGGTAGTAGCGGGCTTAGCATCCTTATCGCCGCAGCCGTAGCAGAACATTACGCCTATGAGGGCGGCAGCCATCAATAATCTCTTAATTCTCATATATAATCCTCCGTGTAAAATTCAATCCCATTACCACCATTTTGCGACAAAAGAAAGCAGATGTCAAAAGAAAAAGAAAGGTCGGGGCCAAGGTATGTATCCTCAGTCCCGACCGGGCTTAAATTCTGCTATTTTCTGGCTTCGTAATCCTCGTCGATTTCGGCTTTCCATGCGCCGTCAGCGAATGCGCAGGCCATCTCGGAAGACTTGCATTTTCTTACGCGGCTGATTGCCTTGTCGAGAACCGAGTAATTGACTGCGGTGCCGACAGCGTCGCATACGAAATTGGCAGCGCGCTCCTTGCGGATACCCATGTTGCCCGCCACTTCGATGGCATCGATGTTGGCGCCGAGGAATAAGAATTCCCAGTTATACTTTTCTTTCTGACGCTCTATCATGCGCTTTATGTCCTTGAAGGTGTAGCGCTTGCTGGCGTTCTCAAGGCCGTCGGTTGTGATGATGAAGAGAGTCTTTGCGGGGCGGTCTTCCTCGCGGGCATACTTGTGAATGTTGCCGATGTGATGAATCGCGCCACCGACTGCGTCGAGGAGTGCTGTGCAGCCTCTTACGTAGTAGTCGTCTTCGGTCATCTTCTTAATCTTTGAAATCTCTACTCTGTCATGAAGCACTTCGCACTGATCGTCGAAAAGCACTGTGGATACAATGGCTTCGCCTTCTTCTTTTTGCTGTTTCTTAATCATGGAGTTGAATCCGCCGATGGTGTCGGCTTCAAGTCCGCTCATGGACCCGCTTCTGTCAAGGATAAATACAAGTTCGGTTAAATTTTCTCTCATAACAATTACCTCCGTGGTGTGTTGTTTTCTTGTTTCTGAGGTAATTGTAAATAAAAAAGCCTGCCAAGATGTCTCCCGGCAGGCGACTTCTTAATCGCTACGCTTCCACGTCGCCTATCGTAGGCTCGCCGTGGGCGAAGAGGGCTTCATTGACAGCGTACAAATCATAAGCTTCGTGCTCGATAAAGTACTGAACAATAATGTCCTGTCTGCTGCAGGGCGAAAGTGCAAGACCTGCTCGCGAAAGAAGGTCTTTGGTCTCATCGAGGCTAAGCTCAAGGGCGATTGCAAAGCAGAGTGCCGTTGCCTTGCTCGGGTTCTTGGTGGTGCCGCATCTTAGCTTGGAGAAAGCTTTACGGTTGATGTTCGCTTTCTTTTGCAGCTCTACGTCGGTGATGCCTTTCTCGTCGGCGTAGGTGAAGACGAGCTCCATGAAGGACTTGTCTAAGTTCTTGACTACGTCTTCAAGCTTCTTGGCAGGTGCGGGCGCGGCGTCGGCGAAGGCCATGGCTTGCATGAAATTCGCGGCGGGGGCGGCGCCCATAGTGGCTTCTTCGCGAATCGCCATGGATTCGGCGGCCATCAGCTTGCGACCGGTCTTAAAGAGGCCGCCGCGACGCCTCTCGCGACGACTCTCCGCGCCCGACAGGTCATCGGCCGGGTATTCTTCCTCCTCAACTTCAGCCACATAATTGCTGTCTATATACGCATCAATATCACCAAATCGCTCCGATGACAAAGAATATGATTCATCGTCAAATACCACAAGGTAAATTGTCAGGTCATGATCATCGAGAAAGCTCTTAATCTCCGAAAGCGCAATGCTCATGGCAATTCCCTTCGGGAAGCCGAAGCTGCCCGAAGCAAGAAGCGGTACAGCAAGAGTCTCTATACCAAGACCCGTTGCCTCGGCAAAAGAACTTCTGTAGCAGCTCCTGATGATGTCCTCCTCACCCGACAGGCCGTCGCGCCAGGGGCATCCGACGGTGTGGATGATGTAACGCGCGGGGAGCGAGAAGCCTTCGGTGACGGCGGAGGTGCCGCACTCGATGCGGCCTATCTCGGCGCGGCGCTTGTAAAGCGCCTCCGCGCCGGCGGCCTCATACACCGCCTTATCAATCCCCGCGCCATACCCCGGCAAGCCACTTGCCGGGTTCACTATCGCGTCCACGCGCATCTTGGTAA
Organism: Lachnospiraceae bacterium; assembly: GCA_017553505.1. Lineage (GTDB taxonomy): Bacteria > Bacillota > Clostridia > Lachnospirales > Lachnospiraceae > UBA1258. The sequence goes on along the minus strand of JAFZLD010000003.1, from coordinate 10,334 downwards.
TATCATTTCTGACTATCTGAAAAGGCATTCCCCTACTCCTTTACTCGTAATCGTCGTAATCTTCCGAATCCGAATCGTCGTCCTCTATCCCGAACCCACGGTTCAACAATTCGTTGTATTTCATATTGGCTTCCTGCGCTGCTTTCCTGTCTCGCCACGCATCAATTTCACTGCATATCGCAAGCATCTCATCGACTATAAGCTCGGCAGTGCGAGGCTTTACGTAGAAAAGATACGAATTCATCCTCTCCATCGCCTTAGGGCTCCCCAAGTTCTTGGCAACCATTTCGCCGAGCTCCGCCGGGAAGCCAAGCCTCTCTATATTTCTTACAAGTTCATCACGAGCTCTAACCCACTCGTAGCGACCGTCCCGCATCATAACCTCCGGTGCGCCGAAGCGCTTTCTTTTGCCAATATTATAGCATAGATACGGCGCGGCGTATGTGCTATAGTAGAGTTATGAAGGGAGGATTTCTTATGTTTAAATTCTGGGGGGACGGGTCCGACCTGTCCAAAAGTTTAGTCGACGCCATCAAAGTGCGCGACACAAGTAACTTCAACTGGACTTTCATTTTCATCCTTGCGGTAATCTTCTACGTATACTGGAGCGAGATTCGCAAGAAGAATTACGAAGTCGTCTACGCAGGCCTCGCGCTCTACGGCGTGCACTGGCTCTACGAAATATGTAACGCGGTAATCGGCCACTTCGCCGGCTATCCTCTGTGGTCGGTCAGCAACGAATCGACAACATTCATCCTGCTTATCGGCGTCTGCTGGGAGCTTTCGATGATGTTCATGCTGGCAGGTATCATCTCCTTTAAGATGCTGCCCGACGACCGCAATAAGCGTTATTTTACCAAGGGTGGTAAGAAAGGCATCAGTTGCAAGCTCGTAGGCGCCATCGAGATGGCACTGCTCTTCGCTCTCGTTGAGTCATTCCTCGCAGCGACCTCCAACCACTCATTCATCTGGGTCTACAAATGGTGGGGCGTACTTCCCGTATTCATCACCACCTACGTACCCTTCTTCCTCGCCAGCAACTACGTACCCGACATGGAACCTCGCAAAAGAAAACGCTTCTTAATCTGCCTCTGGTCCCTCGTAGCTATACTTCTCGTAGTGCTGATTCCGCTTGGAATAATCTAAAGAATTTAAGGCAGGCTGCCTTTCGGCAGCCTGTTTTTTATTGCCAAGACACTTGACAAAAACTATAACAAAATATAACAAGATTTTCGGACTATAACAAAATTTCTAAACTATAACAAAATATAACAAAGTACATCTTGTATCTGTTATTCCGTCCACTCAACCGAGAACACCGCAGTAATATCATCCGCGCCGCCGAAAGCCTCTTTAATTTCTTCTTCGTCAGCGTTCAGCCTTCCAAGCTTCGTGAACTTGTAGGTGTTCTCGCCATAGTAAATCGTGATCTTGTTGCCCTCGTAGAGTATCAGGTCGCCGGGGCGGGTGGTAATCTCCTTGTCATTCGTGGTAATCGCCCACGGAAGATTGCCGACCTTCTCGAATCCGCCGTAATCCGACATCTCGATTTCAAGAGTGCCGCTCTTAATCTTCTCGACAAAAGCATCTGCCGAAGAATTGCTCTCAAGATTGATGGAAAAGAATTTGTCGCCGACACTCACCTGAACTATCGGAACAGGCTCCATCGAGCCGACCTCTTCGCCGTTCTCGTCAGTCCACGGGCCCTCATTAACCATGCCCGGCCCGTCCATAATCAAGTACTTCCTGTTGTATACAAACACCGCTATAAACGCGATAATAATCACCAGTATCGCTGTCAAAGCAATAATCAAACCGTTCTTCATGCATTCCCCTCCCTGTCACAATCTATTTCAAAAACTCCTCAGTGTGCTTCATAACATCACCAAGCGTCTTCAAATCCGTATCCATATCGCCCGTCTCCAGCGAGTGGTTGCCACCCTCATACACATAAAGCGGAATCCCCTGCGCCTTCGCAGTCTCGCCCATCTTTACAACATCCGAGAACGGGTCCGCGGTTCCGATGAACGCTATCGCATTCTTGCACCCATGCTCGTAGGTCGACGCAAGCGGCGTATACCAAAGCTGCTCCGCCTCAACACCATACTCTTCCGCGTACCTTGCCGCCAGCATCGTGCCCATGCTTTTGCCGGCAAAGACAACTGTGTCATAAGCCTTAAAGTCTACTGTACCAAGCTTCTCGACCACCATCTCGTAAGACTTCTCAATCTTAGCATCCACCTCGGCATCGTCGAACTTCGCTGCGGTAAAAAAATGCGTATAGTCAATATCTATAATCTCGTAGCCCTTGTCCTTGGCAATCTTACCCGCGTAGTACAAAAGCGGCTTATCCTTTGTGTATCCCATGCCGGGAAAAATCACAAAAAGCTTTTTACCTGCCATACCTCGCTCCTATTCCCATTTCTTCCACACCTCAGGCCTATACCCCAGTGTCGACTGCTTGCCGTTTCGAACCACCGGCGTCTTAATCACCTGCTGATTCTCAAGAATCTTCTCAACCTTGTCCTCGTCCGCAATATACTTAATTAACGCCAGCGTATCCTTGTCCTTGCTATCCGCGTCGAGCATCCCCTCGACACCGCCGTTAGCCTGCGCCACCGACATGAATTCGCCCTTGCTCATTCCTTTTTCTTTCATGTCTATAAACTGATACTTGATGCCGCGCTCCTTGAAGAAACGCTCGGCCTTCTTAGTATCGTTGCATTTCTTGGTTCCGAAAATCTGAATGTTCATACTCTACCTATTTATTTCTTTCCTTGTAATTAGCAATCGCATTATGGAATGCCTCAATTAACTCCTGCTCGTTCTTTCCGTGAAATCCCACATAATCATCTATATCAAGAACTTGACCTACGTAAATAAGGTCTTCTCGATCAAAATCCATTTTTGCCTTATAGCCTTCATACTCAATTAGTCTACTACTCATATTAAATCTCCCCCCTAAAAAATCGATACCTCTAACTAATAATACCACCTTCTTTTGCCGTCGCAAATATGCTATTGTTAAGGTAGCAAAAACGTTTTGCATACGGAGGTTACATATGTCTAGATTCAGCGATATGATCAGAAAATCATTCGGCGAAGGCGACGCCAAGCGCGACGCGGGTCTTAAGACGCCCTCGACCGTCAAGAGATTCGATAACATTTCCTACGGGACGCACCCCACTTGGAACCTTTTAGACGTCTACCGTCCTAAGAAGGCCAAAGAAGGCGCCCTTCCCGTCATTGCAATCGTGCACGGCGGAGCATGGGTATACGGCGACAAGGACGTTTACCAGTACTACGGCATGAGCCTTGCAGAGCGCGGCTTCGCGGTTGTTAATTTCTCCTACCGCCTCGCGCCCGAATTTCAGTACCCCACCGACCTTGAGGATATCTGCGCCGCATTCCGCTGGATATATGATAATTCCGAGCAGTACGGCCTCGATACCGATAACATCTTCGCTGTAGGCGACTCGGCTGGCGCGCACCTGCTTAGCATGTTCGCGAATTTCCTCACCAATCCCGAGTGCAAGAAAGCCATGAAAGCAGAGTTCCCGAAGGCCAAGCTCACCCTTCCCCGCGGCATGCACCTAAACGCCATCGCCCTCAACTGCGGCAAATACGAGCTCGGCACCCCCAAGACCCAGGACCCTATGTCCAAAGAAATCTTAAAGGACCTTCTCCCCAAGCGCGGCACCAAAGCCGAACTCGAGCTTGTAAACAGCGTTCAGTGGGTAACAGAAAAGTTCCCGCCCGCTTTCATCATGACCACTCCCGGCGACACCATGCGCACCCAGGCTCACTACATCGCCGACGCACTCAACGACCACTCGGTTCCCTTCTGCTACCGCTACTACGGCGATGCAAAGAACCCTCTCTACCACGTCTTCCACTGCAACATGAAGCAGCCCGAAGCCACCAAATGCAACGACGACGAATGCGCATTTTTCAGAGAATACATAAAGGGTTGAGCTTAGGCTCAACCCTTCTTTTTACTCTTAAGTATCTCTTCTTCCCTAACCATTTCCTGCTCAATCTCATCAATAATCGTGATGTCCGCAGGCAGCCAGTCCACTTCGCGGAGCTCGTCCTTCGTAAGCCACCTCGCAGCCTCATGCTCCTTAAGCACCAAATCACCTTTTATAATCTCGCAAAAGAAACAATCCATGGACAAATGAAACTTCGGATAATCATACTCAATGGTATCAATGAGCCTTCCCACCGAAATCTCCGTATCCAACTCCTCTCGAATCTCCCTCGCAAGAGCCTCCTCCGGAGTCTCTCCCTCTTCAATCTTTCCGCCGGGAAACTCCCAACCGCCCTTAAAATCCCCGTAACCTCGCTCGGTCGCGAAGATGATGGGCTCGTTTTTATCGTTGACCGCTTTGATGATGGCGGCGACTACTCTAATAGTTTTCATAAATCCTCCGTTTATTCATTTACGATATATTCGTAAATATCTTCTCTTACAGGAACATCCAAAATCCATTCTATCTGAACAGCCGTCTTCTGCGTACCCTTCATGATAAACTCTTCTGCCTTACCCGAAGCTGTCATATGCCCAAGATAATAAAACTCTTTCGATATCTTATCATCTTTATTCTTTCTCACAAAAAGTTCAACACGAATCCCTCTTTCCTTGGCTTTCAAGAAATTCTGGACATCCTCGGATTGAATACTTCTGCCCGATTTAGATATTGCAATTAGTTTGTCTCTAAATCCTTCTACAAAATGGTCCTCATATTTTATAGTGTCGGCTATGTTCTCGTCTTTTTCATAATTTATAAAAACAGGAAATGTCTTTGTTTTCTTATCATACTTGTAGCCACCAATATTCAACGGTACTTCGTTCTGTTCCCAGTTTAACAATCTACATACATCTTCGTATGTGTATTTTTGATAAAGAACAAAGTCCGTGTTAGCATAAGTATTGCTGTAATCTCGCTTATAGCGACTAATGCCAAATTCAACAAGTTCCTTCAAAATCTCGTAAAAATCACGGTTAGCCAGCATGCTTGAGAACGATTTTGTCGGTACATAATCCTCTCCGCTCTTCTCTATAAAAACGCATTGGGAATATGTACCCTTTCCTGAACCTGCAGGAAATTCATTCGTCAGCACACTAACTATATTTTCTTTTTGGTCTTTACTTATCTGCCTTCCATATCCCTTCAGGTCATCCATTAAACTAGCAAATAACCCAAGTTTTAATGCGCTGTGCGCTTGTGCAAGCATACGTTTAAACATTTGAAGTTCTTGAATTCGCTTTCCATTAGCCAACTTTTTTGAAACAAATTCAATTACTTTTTCTTCATCACTGGATAATCTTACTTTATATTCTTTCTCATACTTTACAAGAAACTTATAGTATGAGCCCAATGAGTTGTTATCAAAAATACGATTAACATCCATCTCACCGTATTCATCAAAATCCTGAAGTCTCGGTATTCTACCAAGCTTGTTCTTAAGATTCGTATAGTTTTCTCGAATAAGCTTAATATCACTAAAGTTCGCACTATCTACCGATGCGAATATTCTTTTCCTGCTTATCTCGTCAAAATGAACCGTCGATGCACCTGGAATAACTCTTCCGCCTTCCATGATATATCTACGGATATTATCTTTGTTATATGTACGGTCTCCAGACAGAGCAATCGGAATCATGAAGTTTTTCTCATAATTTCCGATGAAATCTAATACTACTACATATTCTTTTCCTACAGCCTTTCTCAAGCCTCGACCTAACTGCTGAATGAACACTATAGGGGACTCGGTAGGGCGTAACATTATTACCTGATTTACTTCTACGATATCAACGCCTTCATTCAATATCTCTTTTGAAAAAATATAGTCCAACGGTTGTTTCTCTGAAGTAGCCTCTTCTTCGTTCATGGCAAGCCTCTCAAATGCCGCTTGTCTTTCCTGTTCTGAAGCACTGCCGTTTAGCGCAATAGTCCTAAAGAGCTTTCCTGTATCAGGGTTAATTGTTTTGTTGAATCGCGCTGACAATTCTTTCGTTTCATCTATACTTCTACAGAAAATTAAACCTTTAACTTTATCGCCACTATAACCATAATAATGGGCTTGTGAAACTATATGATTTACGCGAGCGTCACTTGTTAGCATAGAGAAATCAACATCTGCAATAGTATCATCAACAAATGATAAATCTGTTATTCCAAAGTAATGGAAAGGGCACAACAAATTTTCTTCCATTGCCTGTTGCAATCGAATTTCATAAGCAATCTGGTGATCAAAGATTTCATAGACATTTCTGCCCTCAATATTGTCGTCTCTTTTATCGGGAGTCGCAGTCATGCCCAACCAAAGCTTAGGCGTGAAATGTTTCATAATCTTCTGATATGTACATGCAGGAACATGATGAGCTTCATCCAAAATAATACAATCAAAATGGTCCGCATCATATTCCGTCAAGTGCTCATCTCTATTTAAGGTCTGAACAGTCGCAAACACGAAATCTGCATCGTACTCGTCATGTCCTGCGCCTACAAGCCCCATGGACATATTATCCTGAAAGACCATCTTATAGGCCTTCCTAGTCTGTATGGCTAACTGGCCCCTATGAACCAAGAATAGAACTCGCTTGAAACCTAATTCTCTCATAGCGAATGCTGATGCATATGTCTTACCGGTTCCGGTTGCAGAAATCAAAAGAGCACGAGTAGCGCCCTCTTCAAGTATCTTTTTCAGATTCGTAATAAATCCGCTCTGCATGCTATTAGGCTTTAAATCATACTTTTCAAACGATGTTATATCATCCAGCTTAGCTACCTGACGCTGATGCTTGATAATATTGTATCGAGTAACATACTGCTCGTAGAACTTATCAAAAGAGAGCGCATAGGGAGAATTCCAAAGTTCTTTAAACTCTGCAACAATTTCTTTTGCCATTTCGCCTTGCTCAGTTGAAATGATCTTAGTATTCCACTCGCGATTACTTGTAAGAGCAGTACTCGTTATGTTAGAACTACCCACAATAATTCTGTATGTCTCATCTTTCTTGAAAATGTAGCCCTTAGTGTGAAAGCCCTCATCGGCCGCATCAACATCGTACATTTTCAATGTTATGTTTGATAATTCGTTGAGTTTTTTGAGCGCTCTCGGCTCACTGAAAGAAAGATAATTAGTGGTAAGAATTTCACCCGGAATATGCTTTGCTTCAAGTTCCTGCAGTGTCTGAAGCAAAGGCGTTATTCCGCTCATAGTGATAAAAGCGACGCTAATCTGGAAGCGGTCGCATCTTAACAATTCATCTTCGATAGAAGATAAAACTTTTTTACCTACTTTGTAGTTATTAGAAATGAATTGCGGTCTATATGCAATTGATGAAGCCAAAGAACCATCTATAAACGCTGTTTCAAAGCCTGCTCGCAATTCATCGTAATTAGTCATTTTTATCCCCTACAATTGTTTTTTATATAAACTATAAAACCAGTATAACACTAATTTGCAGTATCCTTTAATCATTTTTAATACATATTTATCACACTATCTATTAGACGTAGAAAAGTGCAGGCCTAAGCTCGCACTTCCCTATTGCAAGCATAATTTAATTATTTTGGCTCCAAATGTGCCCTAATATCATCCAACATCTTTTTGGCTGCCATCGTTTTAAAATGATTAGGCCCAAATTTAGCATTATAACTGCGAAACTCGAGTTCACTAAAATCTAGAGCTTTTTCGTATTTCCCCATTTCATAATACATCCAAGCTATGTTACCATACACGTTTGCAGTTGCTGGGTGATTATCTCCAACTACCTTTTTGAAAATTTCTAAGGCCTCTCCAAAATATTTATTTGCGTCTTCTTCTTCCTTTTTATCAGAAAATATTACCGCAATCGCGTTGTAAATAGTCGCCAGTTCAAACGGAGCTTCATCTGCATATTTTTCTACACCTTCTCTTGCGATATTTAAATAAGATAATGCTTCATCATATCTTTTTTGATCATATAAAGCCTGTCCTATATGGCAATATGACATTAGTACTCGTATATGCTCAGGGCCAAGTATACTCTCAAATATGGATTTTGCCTTTTTTGCATATTTTATAGCCTTTTTTGAATTGGATTTCTGTATCATTACTAAATACATATTGTTATAATATGTCGCCAACTCAATCGAATTTGGTACTAATTTGCTTTCGCAAATTGGACGTGCTAATTCCAAATATTTCATCGCCAGCGTGTAGTCTCCCACTTCCTGCAAAACCATAGCAATATTATTATATAATTTTATAAAACTTATACTATCAGACTCTAAATAGGCTTTACGAATAGATAAAGCTTTTTTGAAATAATTCAACGCTTCTGTGTACCCGCCTATGTAATAATTTGCAAGCCCTATATTGTTATATATAGACGAAATTGAAATCAAAAAGTCTTTCGTTTCGCTTAATGATTTATTTACTATTTTCTTTTGTATACGCTTCTCTAAACATCTTACTATATCTGATGTAGCATATAAAAAGTCACTTCTCACTGTAATTTCTTGATTACCGTTATAATCGCCAAGCGCATCATTTATACAAAGAATAAGATCACTGTATTCTTCTATCGCCACACTTTCTCCATTTGTACTTATCTGCCTCTCTAGAGAATCTTTGATTATTTGGTGAATAATAAATCCTCTCTCTACTCTTGTTAACCAGCCTAGTTTAACAAGATTATTCACCTCATTCTCTTTTAGCCCAGCCCATTCTGCAAAGCAATCAAGTATCACCATTTCAGGTGTAAAAATAGAGAAAAACTTCATTGTCTTCTGTTTTTCATCGTTCAAATCAGATAGATCATATAGCTTAATTATGCTATCTTCAATGGTCATGTCTTCAAATTTACCAGAATCAATAGTTACTTGACTAACTTCGAAGAATCCTTTTGCTTCCAGATTCAAACGAAAGCTGTGCAAATTGCCAAAAGCCACATCCGCCGCCTTAGCTAAAAGTTCAATCAGTAAAGTATGTCTTCTTACTGAATCGGAGTCAATTATCATCGTGGCATCAAGGCAATAATTACGTTCCGGATCTCGCTTATAGAAACTATAAAATAAATCTATTGCTGAATCTTTATTGAGGACACCTAAACTAATTGATGGTGTGTATGGAATTTCATATCTAGACGTAATAATAGCCCTAACAGTTGGGCGAAGTGAATTGATTATCCCTAGTTCCTCATTTCTAAACCATGATTTTAAATCATCAAAAAAGAGATACACATTATCGCAATCACTTCGTAATCTGTTAATAACTTCAGCAAGTGCATCATCGCTTGCATATGTTTTGGGCACATTAAGCGAATCTCTTAATAAAAGTAGATCACTTTTTAGATTTCCGCTACATGTAACCCACGCTACATGGTTCTTATCATCACCATCATTTACAATATCTTCGAATATCTGCCTCATCAAAGCAGTTTTCCCTATTCCACCAAGCCCCCTTATCATTATAGGGCTATTGAAATTATTTATAGCATTCTGCACATCCTTTATAGCTTCATCTCGCCCAATTAGTCCTGCTGCCGGCATAGGTGGTAAATAGTTTGTGAGAATTTTAGGTATTTTATGAACTGATATAGCTTTACAAAAAGCGTTTTCAAACTCTAATCTACTAAGTGGGTGTGTATCTATGCTATTTATATGAATCTTGGCAAAAATACTCGCTTCGATTAGCTCTAAATCGGAAAGCCTAATATCATCGTCTAAACCAGTTTTTTTCGCATACTCTATCAGTTTTTCCAAACATTCATTTTTAATTTTGCTATACGAAACAGTTTTTATTTTATCGCTCTTTTTTTTAATATATTCTTCGCAAGGGAGGGTAAATGAATCTCCCACAAGATAGACTATTACTTCTGAAGCTTCTCCAGCATCTTCTTCGACAGCCCTAAGTACTCTTTCTACACTCGGCTGTTCAAACGAGTTAATACTTGACTTGACTTGAATGGCTCTTTTCGTCTTACCAGATTCGTAAAACATTATGTCCACTTTGTCTGCCTCTGTATTTGGCTCAATCTTCACCTCATTCCAATCGTCTTTGTCAAAACATTCAATAATCGCCACAATAGACTGATAAATGAATCCCCTTTGTGAATTTACTCCACTCATAACTATCCCCTTGCTTTATGTTTCAATAACACTATTTCACATAATTAATGCAAACCAAAGTACATAACTATTAGTATGATACATCAAAAGATAAATCTAAATCAACGCTCACCAGCGACTTGAATTATCGAAAACATATTAATCTGCTTTACTAATGCGTAAAGCGCAGATCCCTCTGCGCTCCCCAAACCCACCCTCGATGCCCCCTAT
>JAFZLD010000028.1 GCA_017553505.1 Lachnospiraceae bacterium | reverse complement strand
CCACGGCTCAGCCTCCCGTTTGCCGCAGCGTAGACTACGGTAAGTTCAAATACGAGCAGATGAAGCGTGAAAAAGAAGCTAAGAAGAAACAGCACGTAGTTGAGATTAAGGAAATTCGTTTAACACCCAATATTGATACCAATGACTTAAATACCAAGATTAATGCCGCCAGAAAGTTCTTAAAGGAAGGCGACAGAGTTAAGGTAACACTTCGTTTCAGAGGACGTGAGATGGCTCACATGCAGACATCTAAACACATCCTTGATGATTTTGCGGAAGGTCTTGCCGATGCGGCCGTAGTTGAAAAGGCACCCAAGGTTGAAGGCCGTTCCATGACCATGTTTTTAGCCGGCAAGAAGAACTAACGTCGGATAAAATATATAAGTTGAGAGAAAGCGTCGCGATAGCACGCATCCCATACTAACAAAATTTTCAAATACTTAGGAGGAACAATCATGCCCAAGATGAAAACAAGCAGAGCAGCTGCAAAGCGCTTTAAAGTTACAGGAACCGGTAAGTTAAAGAGAAATAAGGCTTACAAACGCCATATCTTAACCAAGAAGTCTACAAAGAGAAAGCGCAACTTAAGAAAGCCCGCTATTACGGACGAGACAAATGTAAAGAATATGAAGAAGATCTTACCTTACATGTAAGACGTAGATTGGAGGAATAGAAATGGCAAGAATTAAAGGTGGCTTAAATGCCAAGAAGAAGCATAATAGAGTATTAAAGCTCGCTAAGGGCTACAGAGGAGCTCGTTCTAATCAGTACAGAACCGCTAAACAGGCGGTTATGAGAGCTCTTACATCTTCCTACGCTGGACGTAAGGAAAGAAAGCGTCAGTTCAGACAGCTTTGGATTGCTCGTATCAACGCAGCAGCAAGACTTAACGGTCTTTCTTATTCAAAGTTCATCTTCGGACTTAAGGCAGCAGGCATCGACATGAACAGAAAGATGCTCGCAGACCTCGCTGTTAACGATGCTAAGGATTTCAAGACTCTTTGCGATGTAGCTAAGAAGGCTCTCGACAAGGAAGCTAAGAAGGCTGAAAAGGCAGCAGCTAAGGCTGAGGCTACAGAAGCAGCAGAAGCATAAGAAACAGTATATATTGCGAACATACTTCCCGCAGAGCAATCTGCGGGATGATTCGTTAAAGAGAATGGACAATGACATATTTAGATTATTTTAAAGAAATCTGCACCATGCCCCACGGTTCGGGCAATACCAAGATAATAAGCGACTGGCTTGTTAAATTTGCAGTTGACCACAACCTTGAATATCATCAGGATGAAGCCAATAACGTTATCATTATCAAAGAGGCATCCAAGGGATGTGAGGACAAGGCTCCCATCATTATTCAGGGACATATGGACATGGTAGCTGTTCACGATGCAGACAGAGACATCGATATGACTACCGAAGGTTTAGACCTTCAGGTTGACGGAGATTTCCTCTATGCAAGAGGAACCAGCCTTGGCGGTGACGACGGTATAGCCGTTGCATACGGTCTTGCGCTTTTGGATGACGAGACACTTTCTTTGCCGAGAATTGAGCTTGTTGTAACTGTTGACGAAGAGGTAGGCATGCTCGGCGCGGCTGTCCTCGACGTTTCCCCTTGTAAGGGTAAGACAATGCTTAACATCGACTCCGAGGAAGAGGGTATTTTCCTTGTAAGTTGTGCCGGCGGCGCGAGAGTAGATTTTAAGTTCCCTATGACAGAAGTTGCCGGAGACATCGGCGCTGTTTATAAGATTACTATCGATGGCTTACTCGGCGGTCACTCAGGTACAGAGATTGACAAGGGCAGAGCCAATGCTATCGTCCTTATGGGCCGTGTACTTAAGAAATTAAGCGACGCTAAGCTTTTAATGGGCCTTAACGATATTAAGGGCGGTACCGCAGATAACGCTATCTGCAACTGCTGTGAGGCTATAGTTCTTTGTAAGCCCGTTGAGCCCGAGCTTTTTGAAATTATTAAGTACGAGACTTTGGAAGATTACTTAAGCGTAGAGACTAAGGCTTCAATCGTGATGGACAGAATTGCTGCTAAGCCCGAGAGCCTTAAGTGGTACAGCAATCCCGATACCACCCTCAGTCACTTCCTTACCAGTCTCCCGAATGGTGTCATCGCCATGAGCAAGGACATCGATGGCCTGGTAGAGACCAGTCTCAACCACGGTATCATCTCCATGGACGAAAGAGGTGTATCCTTAAGCATTTCCGTCCGCAGTAACGACGATGCCAAGAAAGACGAGCTTATCAAGACCATCATAGATGTAGCGACCACTCATCACGCTATCAGCAGTGTTCGCGGCGAGTATCCCGGCTGGGCATACAGAAAGGAATCACCTCTTCGCGACAAGATGGTTTCCGTATATCGCGAGATGTACGGCGCAGAGCCTGAGATTCAGGCGCTTCACGCAGGTCTTGAATGCGGCGTATTTGCAAGCAAGATTCCGGACCTTGACTGCATAAGTTTTGGTCCCAACATGTATGACATTCATACTACCAAGGAGCGCTTATCATTATCCTCAGCCGAGCGCGTTTGGAACTACATATTAAAGGTTATAGCAGAGTAACAGTACTTTTGCACAATAGAAAGCACCGATTTTCGGTGCTTTTTTTGTTGCAAGAGTTTCCAAAATTTGTTACAGTAAAGGAAACCAGAAATTAAAATTCAGTTTCCAATGAGGATTTAATATGCCTAAGAGTCAGAAAAGTACAGAAGAATTAAGAGAATCCATAATGCAGGCCTGCATTACATTATTCAATAAAAAGGGACTTAAGTTCACCATGGACGATGTGGCTACACACTGCCATATCAGTAAGAAGACCATGTACGTTGTTTTTAACGACAAGGAGGAACTGTTCCTTGCCATGGTTGATTACCTTTTTGACGGTATTAAGAAAAGCGAACAGGAAGTTATTAACGACCTTTCTTTGTCCACCCTTGATAAGATACGTAAGATTCTCGGTGTAATGCCCGAGAGCTACAAGGAGATTGACTTTGAAAAGCTTTACCTCCTTAAGGACAAGTACCCCGTAATCTACAAGAAAGTGGAGAAACGCCTCGAGAGCGGATGGGACACCACCATAGCCCTTCTTGAGCAGGGACAGAAGGAAGGCGTTGTGAAACCCGTTAACATTCTGTTGGTAAAATTGATGTATGAGGCCGCGGTTGAGCAATTCTTCCAGCGCGATATCTTAGTTTCCAATAAGATTTCTTATCAAAAAGCGATTGATGAAGTAGTTGACATAGTTGTTGAAGGAATTCGAAAGAGATAAAGGATCCCATAATGATTATTTACTTAAATAATGACTGGCGCTTCAGCCGCATTTCAGAAGATACGGAGCTCGTTTCCGATACAGACGGAAATTCAGTCGAGACAGTCAGACTTCCACACAGCGTGGCAGTCACTCCCTTTAACTGTTTCGACGAGTCCGCGTATCAGATGACAAGCCTTTACGAGAAGACCGTTGTGATTCCGGAAGGCTGGCGCGGCAAGCGTGTGCGAATCACCTTCGAAGGAGTGGCTCACGAAGCGACCCTTTACCTTAACAGGGACAAGCTTACGACGCACAGATGCGGCTATACCGCTTTTACAATCGATCTTACGGATAAGCTTTTGTACGGTGCCCCGAACCGCATATCGGTAAGGGTAGACAGTAACGAAACGCTTAACCAGCCCCCTTTCGGCTTTGTAATTGATTATATGACCTACGGCGGCATTTACAGGGACGTATACCTTGAAGTGACCGACGAGTGTTCTTTGGACGATGTATTCGTGTACAGCGACATCGATTTTTCGCAAAATAAAGCGACTCTCACAGCCGAGCTCACCTACAGCGGAGCCGTGGCAGGCGCTTCAGAACCCATGGAAGTTGCGACCTACCTGGAAGAGAAACTTCTCGGCAAGAGCCCCGTTGATGCAGGAAAGAGCGGGCAGGCGCTTTCTTTTGACTTAAGTTTAGATGACATTACCCTTTGGGATATAGACAACCCGAAGTTATATACGGTTGAGGTAAGGCTTTTAAAGCAGTCGGGCGAGATTCTCGATACCGAGGAGATTGCTTTTGGTTTTAGAACAGCGACGTTTAAGGCTGACGGGTTCTACCTTAACGGTAAGAAGATTAAGATTCGCGGTCTTAACCGCCACCAGAGCTACCCTTATGTGGGTTATGCGATGCCCGAGTCTATGCAGATTATGGACGCGGATGTGCTTAAGTGTGAGCTTGGGCTTAATGCGGTGAGGACTTCTCATTATCCTCAGTCTCATGACTTTATAAGAAGATGTGATGAGATAGGTCTGCTTGTTTTTACCGAGATTCCGGGCTGGCAGCATATAGGCGATGATGAGTGGAAGAAGATAGCCGTTGAGAATACAAGGGAAATGGTGGCTCAGTACCGTAATCACCCTTCGATTATTCTCTGGGGCGTTCGCATCAATGAATCGCCGGACGACGACCTCTTCTATGCGGCTACCAATCAGGCGGCTCACGACCTTGACAAGACCAGAGCCACCGGCGGCGTAAGATGCATTAAGAAGTCGAATCTGCTCGAAGACGTCTACACATACAACGACTTCCTGCACGACGGCACCAACGCCGGCTGTGACAAGAAGAAAAAGGTAACGCCGGACATGAGTAAGGCGTACCTCATAAGCGAATACAACGGTCACATGTTCCCCACCAAGAACTACGACACGGAAGAGCACAGACGCGAGCATGCGATACGGCACGCGACAGTGCTCGATGCTGTGGCGGGAGAAAGCGACATAGCAGGTTCTTTTGGCTGGTGCATGGCCGATTACAATACTCACAAGGATTTCGGAAGCGGAGACAGAATCTGCTATCACGGAGTTCTTGACATGTTCAGAAATTTAAAGCCTGCGGCTTATATATACAGCGCGCTTCAGGAAGATACGCCGGTGCTTGAGCTTTCATCCACTATGGATATTGGCGAGCATCCCGCGTGCAACAGAGGTGTTACCTGGATATATACGAACGCCGACAGCGTAAGGATGTACAAGAACGACCGCTTTATTAAGGAATACCGCGCGGAGGATTCACCTTTTAAGAACCTTGCGCACGGCCCCATCATGGTGGATGACTTCATAGGCGACGCCATAGAGAAAGGCGAGAGCGGTTCGGCGGCTTACAAGAGAGACCTTAAGAATGCTCTCAATATTGTGGCGGTGAATGGTCTCAGCCATCCTTCGGGAGAGTTCATGCGACTTGCGGCCAAGCTTGTGCTGTTCCACGCAATGAACCAGTCGAAAGCAACACCGCTTTACAACAAGTATGTAGGCGACTGGGGTGCCAAGGCCACGGAGTATCGTTTCGAGGCTATTAAGGACGGTAAGGTCGTTAAGACCCTTATCAAGAAGCCCGTTAAGAAGATATTTATAGAGGCTACATCAGACTTTACGGAGCTTGTGGAGCGAAAGACCTACGACGTTGCGGCTGTAAGGATTAAAGCCACAGATGAGTTTGGAAATGTCTCTTTCTTTTACAATGAACCGCTTAAACTTATGGCGGAAGGCGCGATTGAACTTATCGGACCAAGCTTAATAAGCCTTAAGGGCGGCATGGGCGGCACATATGTAAAGACCCTCGGCGAAGGCCGCGGAAGCCTCACGATAGAGGCAGCAGATGCAGAGAGCGTGACGATAGAATTCAACGTAACCTGCGACAATACCGAAAGCTTATAAGGAGTTACTATGGACAGATCTAAAGTGATTTTCGGCAATGAAATGTCGAATAAGACTTACAAAAAGGCTGTTAAGTCCAAGACCAAATACATGAAGAAGTACGGAGACGACTCCGGTAAGGATTATAAGGTTACCCTTAGCAAGAATCCTTACATCGGCGATTCTCTCGGCGTAATTAACGTCCTTGTGGGCGATCCCAAGACCAATGCACATTACGATGAGACGGTTGAGACATCCGCTGAGGCCTGGGACATGGAGAAGGGCATCATCGTAGGCAATATCCGCATGGGCTTCGGACATTATCGTATTTCCATGGCGATTGCTTCGGCGGCTAAGGCTCTTGGCTACACACCATACTGGATGGACCTTAACTCCTACAATGAGACCACCTGCACCAAGGTTATCAGCGCTCAGAATGACTTATATTCCCTTGGCTCCAGACTTTCCAAGAACCCTTTGTTTAACAAATTCGTGTGGGAGCCGCTTAACTACGAAGGCTTCCGCGCACTTTCCTATAACTCTTCGGATCAAAAGAACGCGGAGCTCATGGCCCCCGTATTTAAGAACGTGCCCAAGGACATCCCCGTAGTAGGTACTCACGCATGGCCCGCACAGGCAGCTCTTCACGCAGGCATGAAGCACGTGGTGAACGCTATACCCGATAACTGGCCCATGGCGCTTCACTTAACCGAAGGCGGCATTCACACCATTCAGTGTAAGAACGCTTACCAGGGCTACCGTATCTTAAACGGAATGGACGGCAACAAGGTTAACAAGCCCATGCCCGAGGGTAGCATCGTATACACAGGCCACTACGTAGACTATGAGCTTGTGGAGAATATCGAGAAAGACTGCGAAGCCCGCATGAAACGTTTTGAAGAAGGCAAGCCGATGCGCTTTTTACTTACCATAGGCGGTGCCGGCGCACAAAAAGAAATCTTTGCGGCAATCATCAGCTACCTTATTCCCTTCATCAAGGAGAGAAAAGCGGCTCTCTACGTTAACGTAGGCGACTACGGCGCAGTCTGGGAAGACTTAAAGCGTGAGATCCCCGCAATGGGAGGCCTTTACACCGAGCATCTTAACAACTGGAAAAATACCGAGAACTTTGCTGCTGCGGCACTCGATCCTGCGACAGAAGTTAAAGGTATTCACGCATTCTGCCACAAGAACATTTTCGAAGCGGTATACTGCACGAACCTCTTAATGAGAAGCGCAGACGTAATGGTTACCAAGCCCAGCGAGCTTTCTTTTTACCCTGTGCCCAAGCTCTTTATAAAGAGAGTCGGCAAGCACGAGATGTGGGGCGCAATCCACTCCGCGGAGATGGGCGATGGAACGCTTGAGTGCAGAGATATTCCGCACACACTTCAGATGGTGGATCTTTTCATGAATTCGGGCGACATGCTTAAGGGCATGTGCGAGAGCATAGTAATTAACAAGAAAGCAGGCTTATATGACGGCGCGATGCGCGTGGTTGAGCTTGCGATGAATGAGAAGAATAAGGGATAGGGTGACTAAATGATTACTGTCAGAGGTAACACATTTTTCTTAAGTACCGACAATACATCATACATATTCGGGGTGACCGACGAAGGTCTTCTCGAGCACTATCATTACGGCAAGCGTGTGGATGTCTGTGACGAAGCTGTGACCGACTCCGTGCGCGCAATGCGTGAGAAGGTAAGCCACGGCAAGGGCACGACTATTAATTACTCGAAGGATTCTTTGACCGTTACCGAGGACATGCTGCTTGAGGTGTCATCGGTGGGCAAGGGCGATCTTCGAGAGCCTTTCATACTGGTAAGATATCCCGACGGCAGCAGCACTTCGGACTTTATATTCAAAGAAGCCATGGTGCTCGACACTCCCGAGATGCTCAAAGGAATGCCCTCAGCGATTCCCGCAGGCGAGGACGTTAAGCAGCTTAAGGTAGTGCTTACGGAGCGCGTTCGCCATGTCACGCTTGTGCTGTACTACACGGTTTTTGAAAAGTGCAACGTAATTACCCGTCGCGCGGTTCTTGTAAATTCAGAGAAAGAAAACATTGTTATAAAGCGCATCATGAGCGCTCAGCTCGACATAGACGAGGCCGGTCTTAAGGCTATTACCTTCGGCGGCAACTGGGGACGCGAGATGAAGCGCACGGATACGATTGTTGAGAATCACACATTCGTGAATGCCACGGCATCCGGTGTGTCTTCCAACAGAAGCAATCCATTTGTTATGTTAACCAAAGCTGATGCAACCGAGGAAGCCGGCGACTGCTACGGATTCAACCTTATTTACTCCGGCAATCACTACGAAGCGGTTGACGTTAGCGGATTCTACAAGACAAGATTCATTACGGGTATCAACCCTCAGAACTTTGAGTGGGTACTTGAGCCCGGTGAAGAGTTTGAGACTCCCGAAGCAGTGATGACCTACTCTGCAGCAGGCTTCAGAGAACTGTCGCTTAACATGCAGCACTTTGTAAAGAAGCACATCGTGCGTGGTAAGTACGCGGATAAGGCAAGACCGATACTCCTTAACTCCTGGGAGGCTGCGTACTTTAACATCAGCGAATCCCGCATCTTAAGCCTTGCCAAGAAGGCCAAGGAAGCCGGCATAGAGCTCCTCGTAATGGACGACGGATGGTTCAAAGGTCGTAACGACGACACCACATCCCTCGGTGACTGGACAGAAGATAAAAAGAAACTTCCGGGCGGTATCGAAGGACTTGCCCGCAAGGTTAATGATATAGGACTTGATTTCGGTATCTGGGTAGAGCCTGAGATGATAAGCGAAAAGAGCGATTTATACGAAGCTCACCCCGAATATGCAATGACGGTTCCCGGACGCGACAATTCGCCCGGGCGTAATCAGATGATTCTTGACTTAACTCAGCCCGAAGTACGAGAGTACGTTAAGAACTCGATGCGCCGAGTTATAGGCGCCAAGGGCGTAAGCTACGTTAAGTGGGACATGAACAGAATGTTCTCGGACGTATACTCCAAGGCACTTCCTCCCGAGCGACAGGGCGAATGCGCTCACAGATATGTCCTCGGACTTTACGAAATACTTAAGGCACTGACGGAAGAGTTCCCCGATGTTCTTTTTGAGAACTGCGCATCCGGCGGCAACAGATTCGACCTCGGAATGACGGCTTACATGCCTCAGACTTGGGGAAGCGACGATTCGGACGCTTACGAGCGTACCTTCATTCAGACAGGTTACAGCTACGGCTATCCGATGTCCACAGTCACCGCACACGTGTCTGCCTGCCCCAATCACCAGACGCTTCGCAACACCCCGCTTGACACAAGGTTCAACGTAGCGGCTTTCGGAGTGCTCGGTTATGAGATTAACCTTGGCGAATGCAACGCCGAGGATTTCAAGGCGATTAAGGCTCAGATTGAGACATATAAGGAGTGGCGCGACGTTTTCTTTGGCGGAGACTTTTACAGAGTGGACGACACTCAGTGGATGGTGGTATCGCCGGATAAGAAGCGAGCGGTCACCATGATCTGGAACGGACTTTGCAACCCCAATGAATTCTACAGAAAGATTAAGACCGTGGGGCTTGCGGAGGATAAGACTTACCACGTATACAACGTTAAGCTTCGTCACAACATCAAGCAGTTCGGAAGCTTGGTTAATCAGGTGGCTCCCGTGCATGTTAAGCAGGATTCGCTCATGCACAACACCATTGCGAAGTTTGTGAAGATGGACGGAGAGGTCGAGGATTACACGGTAAGCGGAGAGCTCCTTAACAACGTAGGCATCAAGCTTACGCAGGCTTTCGGCGGAACGGGCTACAATCAAGAGACCAGACTGTTCCAGGACTTTTCATCAAGAATGTACTTTATTGAGAGTATAGATTAATGTATTGGAGGATATGAAACAATGAATCAGGAAAAGAAAAACATGCTTTTCTACCCCCTGGGTACAGTGGGAAGGGACATGATATATTCGCTCTTTACGAACTATATCATGCTTTACATCCTTTACACGAGAAACTTAACACCGGCACAGCTTACCGCTGTAACCGCCATCATGGTGGCCGCGCGTGTATTTGATGCGTTAAACGACCCGATTATGGGTAACATCATCGAGCGTACCCGCAGTAAGTGGGGTAAGTTTAAGCCCTGGCTTTTGGCAGGTATCCTTTCGACCAGCGTCGTAGTGTACCTTGCTTTTAACACAGATTTGACCGGCTGGAACTTCATCGTGTTCTTTGGGGTAATTTACTTTATGTACAGTATCACTTACACCATGCACGACATTTCCTACTGGGGAATGGTTCCCGCACTTTCCAAGGATGCCGACAAGAGAAATGCTTTCACCGCACGCGCCACACTTTTTGCAGGTATCGGCGGTACTCTTGCTTCAGTGCTTATCCCGGTATTTACCGCAGGTGAATTCGCACTCGGCGGCACCACCAAGATTGCTTACGGACGTATCGCACTTATCATCTGTATCCTTACTCCTTTGTTCATTCTTTTTACACTCTTCGGAGTACGTGAAAACAGAGACGATATGGCCAAAGAAGCTCCGAAGGTCAGCTTCAAAAAGATTATTACCACCATCGGCGGCAACGACCAGCTCCTTTGGATCTGCCTTATTTTCTTACTTCAGCAGATCGGTAACGGTATCGTGCTCGGTGGCGTAGGTGCCAATTATATTTACTTTGAGTTTGGTTACGAAGGCGGTTTGTACGGAACCTTCCAGACCATCGGTATGGCGGCAACCGCAGTGCTTATGGTTCTGTATCCCACACTCAGCAAGAAGCTTCACAGACAAAGAATGGTATTCATGATGGGTACCGTGGCTACAATCGGTTACCTCATGCAGATTTGCGCCGGCTTCTTTATGCCCGCTACAATGGTTAAGTTCTGGGTACTTACCGGAGGCTTCATGCTTGCTAACCTCGGTCAGTACGGACTTTACTTAATCATGATGATTTCCATTATCAACACCGTAGAGTACAACGAGCTTAAGCACGGCACCAGAGACGAAGCGATTATTACTTCCATGAGACCTTTCCTTACCAAGATGGCAAGTTCTTTTACCGTAATAATCACTACAGTTTCATACCTTGTATGTAAGGTTACTCAGTACACCAACGCTATCTCGGATCTTGAAACATCCGCTGAGAAGGGCGAGATTACAGCAGAAGCTAAGGCAGCTGCAATCGACGAAGTTATTAAGTCGGTATCCGGCGGACAGAAGAACGGTTTGCTTCTTGCAATGACGCTTGTACCTTGCTGTTTCATGCTGATTTCCGTAATTTTGTACAGAAGATTCTACAAGATCGACGAGAAGAGATACGTGGAAATCTGCGAAGAGATTAAAGCAAAAGCTAATTAATATATTGGGATTGGGGTCACAACTACACTTGCCGGCGCTTCATTAAGCGCTGAGCCATTAGGAGGTTTGATCTATGGACGCAGTTAAAGTTATAGAGATTAAGAAAAGCGTATATGAAAGCAACGACAGAGAAGCGGATCGGTTAAGAGAAGAACTTAGGTCCAAGGGTATCTTTCTTTTGAACCTTATGTCGTCGCCGGGAAGCGGTAAGACCACTACCCTTAAAGCCACCATCAACCGCATGAAATACACCCACAACATAGGTGTTATGGAGGCGGATATCGACTCGGACGTTGACGCAATCGCTATTGCGAAGGAGACGGGAGTTAAGTCAATTCAGCTTCATACGGGCGGTATGTGCCACCTGGATGCGGGCATGACCAGACAGGGACTTGACGAGTTAATAGATGGTAAGGTGGACTTTGCTATACTAGAGAATGTGGGTAACCTTGTGTGTCCCGCAGAGTTTGATACGGGTGCGACCAAGAACGCAATGATTCTTTCGGTACCCGAAGGCGACGATAAGCCGCTTAAGTACCCCCTCATGTTTTCTATTTGTGATGTGGTACTGATTAACAAAATTGATGTTATGCCTTATTTTGACTTCGATTTGGAGAAATGTAAGGAGAACATAAAACTTCGCAATCCCCAAGCAAAGGTCATTCCGATTTGCGCGAAGACCGGCGAGGGAGTCGATGAATTTGTGAAATGGTTGGAAGAAGAAATTCGGATTAATAAAGGGTAAGCCGGAATAAGTCCTTGCGACTTATGTAAGGCAAGTACAGTTAGATTGTTAGTTAGATTAGGAGGATATTAATGGCAGGAAAAGATCCCAATTATCCTTTAAGACCCGATTACGTTGACGTAAGCGAGCCTATGAAGGAAAACATTGCAAAGCTTGGTGCCCTCATCACGGACCGTATTCCGATTAAGCTTAAGTTTCACAAAGTGACCAAGGACGATCCCGAATACTGGGCAGTGCGCATTTTATGCTATGACGACGATAACATTGCGAAGTTTGTTATCGACAATTTTAAGGCTATCAGACAGCCTAAGACTTTCGAAGATTTAAAGAAAAGCTCCGGAATGTCTGACGAAGAACTTACAGAGATGCTTGACAAGATTTCTTATACAGGTCTTGTTGAGTACAACTGGGAGAACGAGAAGCACGAGAAACAGTGGGTACTTCCCATGTTCGTGCCCGGTTCAGGTGAGTTCTCCAACATGAACTTAAAGCTCATCGACGAGCATCCCGAGCTTGGTATGTTCTTTGAACATATGACAAGACTTCCCCTTGAGAAGGTTACCCCCATGGTACCCGCAGGCGGAGCCGGCATCGGTATGCACGTTATTCCCGTGCAGAAAGAAGTGGATATGTGCAACGAAGCAATATCCATCGAAAAGATTTCTCACTGGCTTGACAAGTATGAAGGCAAGTACGCAGCTTCACCTTGTTCGTGCCGTCGTTCACGTATGACCTATGATGAAGGTTGTGCGGATGACTTCCACGACTGGTGTATCGCTGTGGGCGACATGGCTGATTACGTAGTCGAGACCGGCAAGGGCGGACGTTACATCACTAAGGAAGAAGCTCTCGAGATTCTTAAGAAAGGTGAAGAGAACGGCTTCGTACACCAGATTACCAACATCGACGGCGAGAACAAGATTTTCGCTATCTGTAACTGTAACGTTAACGTGTGCTACGCCCTTCGTACATCACAGTTATTTAACACTCCCAACATGTCTGCTTCCGCTTACAGAGCACACGTGGAAAAAGAAAAATGCGTTGCCTGCGGCCGTTGCGTAGAAGTATGTCCCGCCGGCGCACTTTCTCTCGGCCAGAAGCTTTGTAAGAAAGACGGCACAGACGTTAAGTATCCTAAGCACCTGCTTCCTTCCGACAAGCCTTGGAGCAAGGACGACTGGGACTGGGATTACAGAGACAACAACAGAATTGAAACTCACGAGTCAGGTACCGCACCTTGTAAGACAGCCTGCCCCGCACACATTGCTGTTCAGGGTTATCTTAAGCTTGCTTCACAGGGTAAGTACACAGAGGCTTTGGCACTTATCAAGAAGAACAATCCGCTTCCCGCAATCTGCGGTCACATCTGTAACCGTCGTTGTGAAGATGCCTGCACAAGAGGCACCATCGACGAAGCAATCGCAATCGATGAAGTTAAGAAGTTTATTGCGATGAAGGATTTAGATGCCGAGACCAGATTTATCCCCAAGAAGGTTATTCCCAAGGTTAACGGCGAGTTCGAAGAGAAGATTGCCATCATCGGTGCGGGTCCCGCAGGTCTTTCCTGTGCATACTACCTTGCAGAGAAAGGCTACAGACCTACAGTATTTGAAAAGAACGCACGTCCCGGCGGTATGCTTACCTACGGTATTCCTTCTTACAAACTTGAGAAGAGCGTTATCGATGCCGAAGTTGAAATCATGCGCATCATGGGCGTTGAGTTTAAGTGCGGCGTAGAAGTCGGCAAGGACGTAACTCTTGATGAACTTCGTGCCCAGGGCTACAAGGCATTCTATATAGCAATCGGTTGCCAAGGCGGGCGTAAAGTAGGAGTACCGGGTGAAGACGGCAAGCGCGTTGTCACCGCGGTTGATTTCCTTCGCGAAGTCAATGCCAACGAATCTTACGACATCAAGGGCGATGTAGTTGTAATCGGCGGCGGTAACGTTGCCATCGACTGCTCACGTGACGCTGTAAGAGTAGGCGCTCCCAAGGTATCGCAGGTTTCTCTTGAGACAAGAGAGATTATGCCCGCAGCTAAGTATGAAATCGCAGAAGCCGAGGAAGACGGAGTACAGTTCCACGGCGGCTGGGGTCCCAAGGAAATTCACTTGGACGACGAAGGCGCTGTATGCGGTATTACCTTCAAGAAATGTACCAGCGTTAAGGATGCCGACGGCAGATTCAATCCTCAGTACGATGAGAACGACACCATGAGAATCGAATGTAAGCACATCGTTCTCGCAGTCGGACAGAGCATCGTATGGGGCGACTTACTTGCAGGCTCCAAGGTTGAGCTTGGCCGCGGTAACGGTGCCGTAGCAGACGCTAAGACATATCAGACCGCCGAACCCGATATTTTCGTAGGCGGTGACGTATACACAGGTCCCAAGTTCGCCATCGACGCTATTGCGGCAGGTAAAGAAGCGGCTACATCAATCCACAGATTTGTACAGCCTCATGCTTCCCTTACCATCGGACGTAATCAGAACTACTATGTAGAGCTTAACAAGGACGATATCTCCATCGAAAGCTACGACAATTCTTCCCGTCAGATTCCGGGATACAAAGAAGGCGACAAGCTTTCCTTCAGAGACAAGAAGCTCGTATTCACCGAAGAGCAGGTTAAGAAAGAGACTGCAAGATGCTTAGGCTGCGGTGCCACAATTGTGGATTACAACCAGTGCGTAGGCTGCGGTCTGTGTACAACCCGTTGCGAATTCGACGCTATCCACTTAAAGAGAGACGTTCCTGAAGCTTCAACCATGCGTAAGAGCGAAGACAAGCTTAAGTACATTCTTCCCAACGGCTTAAAGCAGGCCATCAAGGTTCATGTTAAGCCCAAGAAGAACGAAACATGGGAATAAAAGATTATGCATGAATTAGGTGTTGTTTTTCACATAATCGATGATGTCACGGCTGTGGGCCGTGAGAACAATCTGACAGGAATATCTTCAGTAACTTTGCAGCTTGGTAAGGTATCGACGGTTATCCCCGAATACCTTACCGACTGCTGGAACTGGGCGGTCAAGAAGACTGATTTACTCAAAGAGGCCGAGCTTATCATAGAGCCCATCGAAGCGATTTCTTTTTGTGAAGACTGTAAGACTTCTTTTGACACCATAGAAAACGGTAAGACCTGTCCGAATTGCGGCAGTACCCACACGTTCTTACAGCAGGGGAACGAATTTATGATTAAAGAGATCAGCGGGTCGTAGAACCCGATGATGTATAAAGGATAAAAGGAAAAAGGAGGATATATTATGCTTTTCCAACTTTACGGCGATCAGTCCATGATGCAGCTTCTGGGCTTCGTCCTCGTATTCTGCGGACTCATTCTTATGAACGAAATCGGCAGAAGAACAAAGGTCGGCGGTGTGTGCGTATTCATCGTCATCCCTATTATTTTGACTGTTTACTTTATTGCGGCTACTCTCGGATATAAGAGTGGTGCGGCTTGGGCGCAGACCAATCAGACGGTTCTTTACATGAACGGCTGGTTCCACTACGCTAAGCTCTATGCGGCAGACATCGGATGTGTCGGCTTCATGATGATTAAATACGGTTGGGGCATCGGTAAGAAAGACTGGTTCAAGCCTTGGCCTTTCATTATCGTTGCAATCAACATTTTAATCGCTGTCGGCTCCGATATTGAGTCGGCTGTCAACGGTTTCAACGCAGGCGGCATGGCAGGCGGCTGGTGGTTCTCTTCCGAGAACGTATGGCTCTACGGTGGCTGGTGGAATGTTGTCAACGCTATCGCAGGCGTACTCAACATCTTCTGTATGACCGGCTGGTGGGGCATCTACTCTTCCAAGAAGAAAGACGATATGCTCTGGCCCGATATGACCTTCTGGTTCATCATCGCTTACGACGTATGGAACTTTGAGTATACTTACTGTAACTTACCTACCCATACATGGTACTGTGGTGTGGCATTGCTTCTCGCACCTACTTTTGCCAATGCATTCTGGAACAAAGGCGGCTGGATTCAGAACCGTGCCAACACCCTTGCAATCTGGTGTATGTTCGCTCAGGTATTCCCGCTCTTCCAGATTACATCCCCGTTCTCAACACTTCCTTCACTTTACGCAGGAGCTGTGGAGCACGGCATCACCGCAATTGACATGACCAAGTTCAAGACCGTTCAGGAACTTACTGCAGCAGGCATCACCGCTAACCCTACAGCTCAGGGCGTAGTTGCAATCCTTGCACTTGCGGCCAATGTCATCTGCTTAGGCGTAATCTTCAAGCGCGCCAAGGCCCTTCACAAGAATCCTTACAAGTTCGAGATTTTCGCAGGAACCAAGGATTTCGAAGAAGCTATGGCAAGAAGATAGAATCAGTGTAAAAGAAGTTGGATTAAGATAAATCTAAAGAAAGCGACTGCTTTAAGTGCATGCTCCGTTTGTGACATGGCTTGGGGCGGTCGCTTTCTTTTGTTGCGTGGACATAAGTGAGAGCGTATCCGCAGGGCAGACTTTATTTTGCCATAGGCCGGAGGCCTCAAAAGCCTTATTTAATAGGGCTTTAACAGGTAATGTGGTAAGGTAAGGAGGAATTAGTAAGGCTTTTTATCTTATTCACAAAGGAGAGAACATATATGCTTAACGATCTGCCTGTTGATATGGAAGTGCTTGAGGAACTTAACATCAGTTGCCTCGATCCCATGCTTAAGGACTATGTTTTCAGTTCTTTTTTCCTTGCGCGCCTGCTTGATAAGACGTTAAAAGAAAAGAATGAGCTGGCTAAAGAAAACGAGTCTCTTAAGGCGAAGATCGGTGATTACGATAATTTGAAGAGAACCTTTGAGGAACTTAAGAAGACGCTTGATGCCATGAGCGATGTGCCGCATATGGATGATGTTGTTGCGGGTTCGGAAGGCGTAGAAGCACCTGATATGAAGCCGCTTGGGTTCATGGGCAGAAACAGACAGGTGCTTGAAGAGGCTCTCGGTGAAGAAGGTGAGCTTGATTTAAGCGGAGATTTGGGACTGAGTGTCGGTGAGGCAGAAGCGGTTACGGATACTGATGATCTGGCGGCTTCCGTTGAAGCTTTGCTTAGCGCAGATGAAAGCGTGGCGCTTGAGGCGGGTGCGGAAGAAGTAAGCGATAGTGATATTGCGGCCGCGCTTGAAGGACTTGGCGATTTGGCTACGGAAGAGGTGGCTGTTGATGCAGGTATTGAGGGACTTGGAGATATTGCGGTTGATGAAACGGTCGCTGTCGAAGAGGCGGTTGCCGATGTAGACCTTGGTGCACTTGGCGATATAGCGACAGAAGAGATTCCTGTGGATGTTAATCTTGAAGGACTCGGAGATATAGCGGTTGAAGATGTCAATCTTGATGTCGCTCTTGCGAATATAGCAGTGGAAGAGCCTGTGGCCGAAGAAGCAGCCGGCGATGTATCGGCAGAGGCTATTGCGGCCGAAGCGGAAGCATTGCTTAATGGGCTTGGAGATATTGCGGTTGACGTTGCTCCCGAAGAAGCAGCGGCGGTTGCAGATGCAGAAGTAAATTTGGAAGCGCTTGCGGCTGAGACCGAAGCGTTACCGGGCGGAGCTGAAGAAGTTGCTGCGGCAGAAGCAGTGGCTGAAGCTGTTCCCGAAGATATAGTGATTCCTGAAGATGTGGCGGCTATGGCCGATAGTGTATTAAGCGAAGCGGATGCGGCGGTACAGGAGTTTCTGGAGAAACCTGTAGCCGAGGCGGTAGCTGAGGCGGTTGCGGAGGAGCTCGGTGAGGCTCCCGCGGAAGCACCTGCGGAAGCTCCGGCAGAAGCGCCTGTCGCTGAAGCAGTGCCAGAGGCAGCGCCTGCTCCTGAGCCTGCGCCTGAGCCTGTAGCTGAAGCAGCTCCGGAACCCGCGCCTGAGCCTGCTCCGGAGAAGCCGAAGAAAACTACGAAGAAGGCAGCCAAGGCCGAAGCGCCCGCGCCTGAACCGGCACCCGAACCTGTAGCGGAAGCACCCGCATCGGAGCCTGTGCCTGAACCTGTAGCGGAGGCACCCGCACTTGAGCCTGCGCCTGAACCCGTAGCGGAAGCACCCGCACCGGAGCCTGCACCTGAACCCGTAGCAGAAGCGGCTTCCGAACCTGCTCCTGAGCCCGCTCCGGCACCTCAAGTTGAGATGCCTGCAGACCCCAACGCGAAGATGACTCCCGAGCAGATAGCGGCACTTATAGCAGCTGCAGGGAACTAATCAACGTTAATAAAACCTTAAGTTTTTTATGAAGGTCTTCTTTAGAACCCCCTGATAGGATATAACTGTAACAAGAAAACAGTTAGTCTTATGAGGGGGTCTGTTATGAGGGCTAAAAGATTAATTAGTTGTATTGTAGTACTGATTCTTATGATTTTCCTTGCTTTTTACAACAACATTGTAAAAGTAGGCGGTAGAGATGTAAGCCTTAAACGTTCTTACATTCCGCTTGAGCAAAGCGACGATTTCTAAGATAAACATGCCGGGCTAAATAATGGCCCGGCTACATTTCTTTTTAGGAGACAATTTAGTGAAAGAAAAAGTATTAATAGCTGTTCGATGCCTTTTATATATGCTTAGTACATTTTGCATGCTTGAATCGTATTTTGTGGTTGTATTGAAGACCGGCACAAATTCATATCTTTTGTGGGTTGCTGTTGCGGCGTTTATTTACTTATGCGCCTTTTTAATGGGTAATGGACGCTGGAAAAAGATTCCGCTTTGGCTCCGTAAGACTGCGGTGATACTGCTTGTGGTTGCAATTACGCTTTTTTCAATCATCGAAATTCTGATAGTGTCCAAGTTCCACGCGAAGGCTAAGCCCGGCCTTGACTGCGTGATCGTACTCGGCGCGCAGATGCTTGACAACGGACCGAGCGTAGTATATCAGCAAAGACTTGACGCGGCGTATGACTACCTGATTGAAAACCCGGATACAATCTGCGTAGTTACCGGCGCGAAAGGTTACAACGAGTCAATCAGCGAAGGCGAAGGTGGCAGAAACTACCTTATCGGCCGCGGCATCGATGAATCAAGAGTGTTCGCCGAGACAGAGTCCGTCAACACAAGGGAGAACATCGAAAACGCCTTTGAAATCATAAAGGCCAATCGCCCCGACGTATCAAGAATCGGCATAGCCACCAGTAATTTCCACGTCTTCCGCGGAATGTTCCTGGCCAAGAAAATCACGGGGCTTTCCATTGAAGGCATAGCAGCGCCTTCAGTTCCGAGGTTCCTTCCTACCAATATGTTGCGTGAGCCGCTCGGAATCATCAAGGACACTTTCTTTGTCATATTTGATTGAGATGTGGTATACTTGTTCGTGCATTGAGTATAAACATTTTGAGGGGGTATCGCATGAAAAACAATATTATTGTTTCGGGGGTTCCGAGAGCCGGCAAAAGCACAGTTTCTCATCTGCTTGCAAGTAAATACGGCTATCAGCATGTAAGTATGGATTCGATTATCGCAGGTTTCGAGAAATGCTTTCCCGAGACCGGTGTCAGCACGTATCAGGGTCTGTCGTCTGAGGATACGCTTCGCGTAATCAGCGGCAAGATGGCGCCTTTTGTGCGGGCAATGTTAGAAAGCGGAGAGTACGACGAGCACACACCCGGCATGGTGCTTGATATGTACCAGCTGCTTCCCGAGGATTACGATAAATATATTCGCGGTGCCAACTGCGATATTGTCTATTTCATCACTTCGGACGTTACACCCGAGGAGCGATTCCTAATCCAAAAGAAATATGATACCGAGAAGGACTACACTTTTTACAAGTCCGACGAAGAACTTCGCGAGGGCGCGGAATATATAGTGGAGCAGAGCATTCTCATGAAAGAGCAGTGTGAGAAGCTTGACATACCGTATTATGAGACCGCCAGAAACCGCGATGAAGTTATTAAGCAGTTTCTTAAGGATTTCGGACTGACTGTGTAGTGGAGAGCAGTAATGGAGATTGTTAAATCAATATTTGAAGAAGCAAAGCTTATTAAGACTGTATCCCGCAACGACAACAGAGGTCCCATGCGGGTTCTTGGCAACGATGATGAATTGCGCGCTTTCGGCATTGACTTCGTACCCCGCGAGACCCGTACTTATACTATGCCCCGCACAGGCACTTTCTTTGGCATTCATTTCCAGCCGGCAGAGCGTCCCGGCGCCAAGCTTATAAGCCTCATCACAGGTCGCGGCATGGATTACATTATCGACTTACGTCCGAATTCTCCGACATATCTTAAGTGGGAAGCCGTTGAACTTTCCGCGGGCAACGACCTCATGACCTACGTTCCCACAGGCTTCGGGCACGCCTTTCTTTCTACATCAGACGACGTAATCATGCTCTACCAAACCGATTTCCACGGCGGCAAGGGCTACACGGGAAGACTTAACTATAAGGAGCCGTCAATTGGGCTTGAGCTTCCGATCCCTGTTGCCGAAATCGCGGATTACGATGCCGAGGCCCCGTTTTTGAACGATATATAATTGATTTTGCGATTACCACCGATTCATTTCGGTGGTTTTTCTTTTGCGTTATCCCAATATCAAAAAAATTGGATTTTGGGATAAAAAAACGATACTTTTGAATAGTTATGTAAACCAAGTTATCCCAATACGAAAAATTGGAAATATTGGGATAACTTTTGGCTGATTTCTTATCCCAATTTCGAACTTTTTTCATATTGGGATAAACGGTCCCAAAATGGACGGGATTTCTCGCAAAACTTATCCCAATTCGGGAAAAATTTGCTATTGGGATAAAAAAGACCCCGACAGACAAATGTCGGGGCCTATAAAATCAATTATTCCTTGCCATCCCAGCAATACGTGCATAACTTGCACTTGTCGATGCCGACGGCGTCGAGCATGTCGTCGAGACGGTTGAAGGCGAGGGAGGTGAAGTTAAGTTCCTTGCGAATCTCCTCAACCATGGTGGCGTAGCGCTCGGAGTCGGGATTGGCGTAGTCGTCGAGTACTTCCTGGGGAACGTCGGCGGTACCTTCAAGCTTGGCGATGACGCGGCGTGTGATGAGGTCCATCTCGGAGGACGAACGGGAGAAGTTCAAGTACTTGCAACCGTAGAGAAGCGGCGGGCAGGCGGGACGGATGTGTACTTCCTTGGCACCGGATTTATAAAGAAACTCGGTGGTCTCGCGAAGCTGTGTGCCTCGCACGATGGAGTCGTCTATCAAAAGAAGCTTCTTGTCACGAATAAGATCCTCAACCGCAAGCAGCTTCATCTTGGCGATGAGATTACGCTGCGACTGCATGGTAGGCATGAAAGAACGCGGCCATGTAGGAGTGTACTTGATGAAAGGGCGGGAGAAGGGAATCTTCGATTCATTGGCATAACCGATTGCGTGAGCAAGACCGGAGTCGGGCACGCCTGCCACAACGTCGGGCTTAGCGGAATCGCGCTTGGCCATTTTCTCACCGCAGATGTAACGCATTCTCTCTACGCTGATGCCTTCGTAGGAGCTGGACGGATATCCGTAGTAAATCCATAAGAAGGTACAAATCTTCATCTTGTCGCCGGGCTTCACGAGGGTGGTGCAGGAAGTAGGCGTGATGACGCATACCTCGCCGGGACCAAGCTCCTTGTAATCGGTGTAGCCCAGATTCTTATATGAGAAATTCTCGAAAGCGGCGCAGAAAGCGTCGTCTTTGTGTCCTATAACAATGGGGGTGCGGCCCAGTTTGTCTCGTCCGCAATATATGCCTTTGGGCGTCAGCAAAAGAAGGGACAGCGAACCGTCTATTTTATCGAGGGCATAAGTGATACCGTCCACAAGATTATCCTTTTCGTTAATCAAAGCCGCCACAAGCTCGGTAGCGTTAATCTCGCCGCCGCTCATTTCAAGAAAGTGGGAGTGACCGTGATTGAAGATCTCATCCGCGAGCTCTTCGGTATTATTAATCTTGCTGACAGTTGTAAGGGAATATGTGCCGTGATGGGAGCGCACGATTAAGGGCTGAGGCTCGTAATCGGATATGCAGCCGATACCGAGGTTGCCTTTCATCTGCTGAACTTCCTTGTCAAATTTGGTTCTGAAAGGTGAGTTCTCGATGCTGTGGATTGCGCGGTCGAATCCTTTCTCCTTGTCATATACACACATGCCGCCGCGACGTGTGCCAAGGTGAGAGTGATAGTCCGTTCCAAAAAACAAATCGAATACGCAGTCCTTTTTGGCTGCGACTCCAAAAAATCCGCCCATTGTGCTCCTCTTTTCTGTAAATATTTAGTTTAACGCGTAAGAATCGCGCTTTTGGAAAAATACATCTAAAAAATAGCATACTTTCCCCACCGACACAACGAAAAATTCCGGCGCAAATTACGATTTGTTAAGTTTTATATAAATTTTTGCCAAACGATGCTTTTTCATGTGAGATATGCTAAAATCAATTCTATGAAAAAGAAGCTGTTAACCATAATTACAACTGCATTTGTCGCGTCCGCCACATTGCTTTCGGGCTGTGGCAAGAAGCCTACGATGTATTACGATACCGCTTATGCGTATCTTTTGAATAATCAGTATCCCGAAGCAAGAGACAATTTCCTTAAATCTCTGGCCGAGGAAGACGACAGAAAGGACGCGTACAGAGGCCTCGGAATCGCTTATATAGCCAACGGCGAGTACGACGAGGGTGCTGCGGCACTGATTAAAGCCCTGGAGAAGAGCAACGGCCGTATCAAAGAAGTGGATTACGACATCAACTACTACCTCGGCTACGCATACGAGAAAGCAGGTAAGTATCAGGAGGCTGCGGACGTTTATACCGCCATCGTGAATCTCAGACCCAAGGATACCGACGCATATTATCGTCGCGCGCTCTGCAGGCTTAAGACAGAAGACAAGACCGGCGCCGATACCGACTTTGCCAAGGTTACGGCGGGAGACAATGACAATTACGACCTTCATATAGATATTTTCTATTCCATACTCAACGCAGGATTCGAGGCTGAGGCGGACGCCTATCTCAAGGCTATTCTTGAAGACGGAAACCGCAAGATTTCCGACTACGACCGCGGCCGCATGCATTACTGCCTGGGCGATTACTCCAACGCCCGCGTATACTTAGAGAAGGCGAAGGTCGACACCGACCCCGAGTCCATCCTCGTGCTCGGCAAGACTTACGAAGCCATGTCCGACTACTCCTACGCCGCCAGCCTTTATGCGGCATATCTGGAAAAGAAAGGCAACAACGCCGCCGTCTACAATCAGCTCGGCGTCTGCCGCTGGAAGCTTAACGACTACGAAGGCGCCCTCTCGGCATTTTCTTTTGGACTTAAGCTCGATGCCCCGGAATGGGAGAAAGAACTCCTGTACAATGAGGCGGTAACCTACGAGTACCTGCTCGATTTCGACACCGCCCGCGAGAAGATGGAAGCCTACCTCGAGAAATACCCCAAGGACGAGGCCGCTCAGCACGAAGCTTTGTTTCTCGCAACACGACATACACGACAGTAAACACCCGCACCCCACTATATGGTGGGGTGTTTTTGTTATGTCAACCGCCTCAAAAATTGACCGATTTGATTAAGATGTGTCAACCACGGGGAAAACTCAAATTTGCACATAGTTTTCAGACAAAGAAAACACAAGATATTGGGGTTACATAATATAAAAATCTCGATATTTTGTGTTTTTTCAATTGACTTTCAATAGCTACTTTGATACACTAAAGGCACGGGGTTTGGTAATAAACAAAAGGGAGAATAAACCAAATGTATCAGGTGATTAAGAGAGACGGGACTGCATCGGATTTTACACTTACAAAGATCAGCGATGCCATCATGAAGGCTTTTGTGGCAACGGAGATGGA
This sequence comes from Lachnospiraceae bacterium, assembly GCA_017553505.1. Classification (GTDB taxonomy): domain Bacteria; phylum Bacillota; class Clostridia; order Lachnospirales; family Lachnospiraceae; genus UBA1258. Next base: position 34,418 of record JAFZLD010000028.1, on the reverse strand, counting down.
GTATTCCAATGATATCATAGACCTTCTTTCCTTAAGGGTTACTGCAGATTTTCAGTCCAAGGTTAAAGACGGCGCAATTCATGTGGAGGATATCCAGGACAGCGTAGAGAGAGTGCTTGAGCAGACAGGCTATTCAGAGGTTGCCAAGGCTTATATTCTTTACCGTAAGCAGCATGAAAAGATGCGTGAGATGAAGTCCACCATCCTTGATTATAAAGACGTGGTCAACAGCTATGTTAAGGTTGAAGACTGGCGTGTTAAAGAAAATTCCACAGTTACGTATTCCGTAGGCGGCCTTATTCTTTCAAACTCCGGTGCCGTTACGGCGAATTACTGGCTGAGCGAAATTTACGACGAAGAAATCGCAGAGGCGCACAGAAACGCCGATATTCATATACATGACCTTTCCATGCTCACAGGTTACTGTGCCGGATGGTCTTTAAAACAGCTTATTACAGAGGGCCTCGGCGGTATTCCCGGTAAGATTACTTCCGCACCCGCAAGACACTTGTCCGTACTTTGCAACCAGATGGTTAACTTCCTCGGTATCATGCAGAACGAATGGGCAGGCGCACAGGCTTTCTCATCATTTGACACTTATCTTGCACCTTTCGTTAAGATAGACAACCTTACATATCCCGAGGTTAAGAAGTGTATCGAAGCCTTTATTTACGGCGTTAACACTCCTTCCAGATGGGGTACTCAGGCTCCTTTCTCAAACATCACTTTGGACTGGACCGTACCCGCCGATCTTGCAGAACTTCCCGCTATCGTAGGCGGCGAGCCTCAGGCCTTCAAGTACAAGGATTGTAAGAAAGAAATGGATATGATCAACAAAGCCTTCATCGAGACCATGGTCGAAGGCGATGCCAACGGACGCGGATTCCAGTATCCCATCCCCACATATTCCATTACCAAGGACTTTGACTGGTCAGAGACAGAGAATAACAAGCTTCTCTTCGAAATGACCTCCAAGTACGGTACTCCTTATTTCTCTAACTACATCAATTCCGATATGGAGCCTTCGGACGTTCGTTCCATGTGCTGCCGTTTAAGACTTGACCTTAGAGAACTTCGTAAGAAGACAGGCGGTTTCTTTGGCTCAGGTGAGTCCACGGGATCCGTAGGCGTTGTTACCATTAACATGCCTCGTATCGCTTACCTTTCCACTAATGAAGACGACTTCTTTAAGCGTCTCAACAGACTTATGGATATTTCCGCACGCTCACTTAAGATTAAGCGTGGCGTTATTACTAAGCTCCTTGATGAAGGACTTTATCCTTACACCAAGAGATACCTCGGAACATTTGATAATCACTTCTCGACCATCGGTCTTATCGGTATGAACGAAGTCGGCCTTAACGCAAACTGGTTAAGAGCAGACATGACAGACCCCAAGACTCAGGAGTTTACCAAGAAGGTTCTTAATCACATGCGTAACCGTCTCTCCGAATATCAGCAGCAGTACGGTGACCTTTACAACCTTGAGGCTACTCCCGCCGAGAGTACCACATACAGACTTGCCAAGCACGATAAGAAGCGCTGGCCCGCCATCAAGACCGCAGGTAAGCCCGGTGACACACCTTACTACACTAACTCATCCCACCTTCCCGTTGAGTTTACATCGGATATCTTCGATGCTCTCGACATTCAGGATGATTTGCAGACGCTTTACACCTCAGGTACCGTATTCCACGCATTCTTAGGTGAGAAGCTTCCCGACTGGAAGGCAGCGGCAAGCCTTGTTAAGACCATTGCAGACAATTACAAGCTTCCTTACTATACACTTTCACCTACATATTCTATCTGTAAGAATCACGGATACCTCGCAGGTGAGAAGAAGGTTTGTCCTTTCTGCGGCGAGACCACAGAAGTATACAGCCGTATAACAGGTTACTACAGACCGGTTCAGAACTGGAATGACGGTAAGGCTCAGGAATACACCAATCGTAAGACCTACGACATTGCCAATTCCTCCCTCAAGAGACCTGTAAGCAGAATTGTCAAGATTTCAGCCGATGCGGATCGCGAAGTAAGTGTTGAGGAACCCGTTAACGTTAAGTACCTCTTCACCACCAAGACCTGCCCGAATTGTAAACTTGCCAAGGAAATGCTTGAAGGAATCGACTACATTTTGATAGATGCCGAAGAGAACAGAGAGCTTGTGGAAAGATACCGTATCATGCAGGCGCCGACTCTTGTGGTGGTTGATAAAGGAGAGTTTAAGAAATACGTAAATGCATCCAATATCAAAAAATATGTTGAAACCGAGGCACAAGTTACAGTATAAATATAAGGAGGTTGAGATAATCAACCTCCTTTTTTAAAGTTATATGAGAATTCAGTACGTGGAGGAACCAAATGATTAACAAACTCGTCGAGCGTATCAAGGCTACAAACGCTCCCATAGTAGTAGGACTCGATCCGACTCTTAAGCTTATGCCTAACTTCCTTAAGGAGAAGAACTTCAAGGAACACGGCGCCAATCTTACAGGTGCCGCAAGGGCAATAGTTGAATACAATAAAGGCATCGTGGACGCCATCGCAGATTTAGTACCCTGCGTTAAGCCCCAGATTGCCATGTACGAGCAGTTCGGCGTAGAAGGCGTCATCGCGTTCAAAGAAACCGTTGACTACTGCCACAGCAAAGGCCTCATCGTCCTTGGTGACATTAAGCGAGGCGACATCGGTTCCACCAGTGAAGCATATGCAGTGGGCCACTTATCAGGCGTAGAGATTGAAGGAGTTAAGTACGAAGGCTTCGGCGAGGACTTCGCTACAGTTAACCCTTACCTTGGCATCGACGGCATCAAGCCCTTCATGGACGTATGCCGCAAGGAAAAGAAAGGTATATTCGTACTCGTTAAGACCTCTAATCCCAGCTCCGGCGAGTTCCAGGACAGACTTATCGACGGTAAGCCCTTATACGAGCAGGTAGCCATGAAGGTAGCCGAATGGGGCGCAGACCTTATGAGCGATTCCTACAGCTACGTAGGTGCGGTAGTAGGTGCTACCTATCCCGAAATGGGCGCTGCCATGAGAAAAGTTATGCCTAAGGCTTACATCCTTGTACCCGGTTACGGCGCACAGGGCGGTACCGCAGACGGCTTAAGACCTTTCTTTAACGAAGACGGCTTAGGCGCTATCGTTAACTCTTCAAGAGGCATCATCGCAGCTTATCAGCAGGAGAAATACAAGTCATTCGGCGAGACAGGCTATGCAGACGCAGCCCGTCAGGCAGTTATCGACATGAGAGAAGATATCAACAGAATTTTCTAATAAAGGTACATTGAGAGGATACATAATGGAAAGCTACAAGCAGGAATTTATTGAATTTATGGTGGAAGCCGACGTTCTTAAGTTCGGTGACTTCACACTTAAGAGCGGTCGTAAGAGCCCTTTCTTTATGAATGCGGGCGCGTACGTAACCGGCTCACAGCTTATGAGACTCGGCGAGTATTATGCCAAGGCCATTCATGACAAGTTCGGCACAGACTTTGATGTGCTTTTCGGACCCGCATACAAGGGTATTCCGTTATCGGTTGCAACGGTTATTGCTTTTTCCAAGTTATACGGCAAGGAGATTAGATACTGCTCCAACCGTAAGGAAGTTAAGGATCACGGCGACACCGGCATCCTTCTTGGCTCCAAGCTCAAGGACGGCGACAGAGTGGTTATAATCGAAGACGTTACCACTTCCGGTAAGTCCATCGAGGAGACCTTCCCCATCATCAGAGCCCAGGCTAACGTTGAAATCCTCGGCCTCATGGTATCCCTTAACAGAATGGAAAGAGGACAGGGCACCAAGTGCGCGCTTGACGAGATTAAAGACCTTTACGGATTCGACACCGCAGCTATCGTTACCATGGCTGAGGTCAAAGAACACCTGACCAACCGCGAAGTCAAAGGCCGCGTGGTAATCAACGACGAAATCGCAGCCGCAATTGACGCATATTACAAGGAATACGGCGCAGTTTAGAAAGGATTTCGTGCAATTTCTCATTGTCACGGGCCTAAATAGAATATAGAATATTTATTGTTATGAAAAAAACGCAGCGTAAATACATCTATTCCAACAAAGAACATACGAAAAAGGGCATTTTTTCCACTATCCTTGCGGTTCTTTCTTTTGTCTTTCTGATGCTTGTGATCATCGTATCCTACACCAGAAGAGGGGAAGTGGGCGGCTCTTTCGGAGCAACGGCCTTTCTATGCACCGTTTTCTCCGCATTGGGTATTATCCTCGGAGCCCTCGGCAAGTCCGAGCCCGACAAGTTCTACCTGTTTTCGTATATCGGAATTGCCTGGAACGTGGTTGACGTGCTGATTGTGAGTGCGATTCTGTACGCTGGTATTTAAGCGGCGGATAGCACCGGTTTACGAAAGGACATTGATATGGCTACAGTATCCATCGTTATGGGAAGTGATTCGGATATGCCTGTAATGGCCAAGGCCGCAGACATACTCGAGGAGTTTGGCATTTCTTACGAGATGCGCATTATTTCGGCTCACAGAGAGCCCGATACATTTTTTGAATACGCTAAGACCGCAGAGGAGCGAGGCGTTAAGGTAATTATCGCAGGCGCAGGCATGGCAGCTCATCTGCCCGGTATGTGCGCGGCTATTTTCCCCATGCCCGTTATCGGTATTCCTATGCATACCACCAGCCTTGGCGGTAGAGATTCTTTATATTCCATAGTTCAGATGCCAAGCGGCATTCCAGTTGCCACCGTAGCCATTAACGGCGGTCAGAATGCGGGACTTCTTGCGGTTAAGATGCTCGCAGTAAGTGATGCCGGTCTACTTAATAAACTCAAAGATTACACACAGAAGATGAAAGAAGCCGTTGAAAAGAAAGATGCAAATCTTCAGGAAAACGGCTACAAAAACTACAGTAAATAATAACAAGGAGAAACGTTATGGGACTTGATTACAAGAATGCCGGAGTGGACATCGAAGCCGGTTACAAATCCGTGGAGCTTATGAAGGCAGCGGTTAAGAGCACCTTTAGACCCGAGGTATTGGGCGGAATCGGCGGATTTTCGGGAGCCTTTTCTATGGAAAGCTTTAAGGACATGGAGGATCCGGTTCTTCTTTCGGGAACGGACGGATGCGGTACCAAGGTTAAGCTTGCATTTCTTCTTGACAAGCACGATACCATCGGAATCGACGCTGTTGCCATGTGCGTTAACGACGTAGCCTGCGCAGGCGGTGAGCCTTTGTTTTTCCTTGACTATATAGCATGCGGTAAGAATTATCCCGAGAAGATTGCGACAATCGTAGGCGGTGTGGCTGAAGGCTGCAGACAGTCGGGTTGCGCGCTTATCGGCGGTGAGACGGCAGAACATCCCGGACTTATGCCCGAGGACGAATACGACCTTGCGGGATTCTCCGTAGGCGTAGTAGACAGAAAGAATTTAATTACCGGCGAGAACATTTTACCCGGTGACGTACTTATAGGAATGGCTTCAACAGGCGTTCATTCCAACGGATTTTCTTTGGTAAGAAAAGTGTTTGAGATGACCACCGAAAGCCTTAACACTTATTACGAAGAACTTGGCAAGACTCTCGGAGAGGCTTTAATCGAGCCTACCAGAATCTATGTTAAGGCTTTAAAGAGCATCAAGGAATACGGCGTAACCATTAAGGGCTGCAGCCACATTACGGGCGGCGGCTTCTACGAGAACATTCCGAGAATGCTTCCCGACGGAATCGTTGCGGAGATTGAGAAGGACAGCTACGAAGTACCCGCTATTTTCAAAATGCTTCAAAAGACCGGCGACATCAGTGATGAAATGATGTACAACACCTTCAACATGGGTATCGGCATGGTAGTATGCGTAGACAAGAACGATGTTGAAGATACCATTGCCGCCATCAAGGCTGCAGGCGATACCCCTTACGTACTCGGTAAGACCATTTCCGGCGAGAAGGGCGTTAAGCTTATTTAATCCTGTAGGAGCTTTTGATTATGAGAATTTGTGTATGCGTATCCGGAGGCGGTACCAATCTTCAGGCGATATTTGATGCTATCGATGCGGGTAAGATTCCCGGAGCGGAGATAGTACGCGTTATCAGTAACAATCCCGGTGCTTTTGCCCTTGAAAGAGCGAGAAAACGTGGTATTGAAGCCGTTTGCATTTCGCCTAAGACTTTCTCCGACAGAGAGGCCTTTAACGAGGCGCTCCTTGCGGGACTTAAGGAATGTAAGCCCGAACTTGTGGTGCTTGCAGGCTTCCTAGTGAACGTTCCCGTATGCGTTATCAGAGAATTTAAGAATAGAATAATAAATATTCATCCTTCCTTAATACCTTCTTTCTGCGGAAAGGGGTACTATGGACTTAAGGTGCATGAAGGTGTGCTGGCTCGCGGGGTTAAGGTGACGGGCGCCACCGTGCATTTCGTGGATGAAGGTATCGATACCGGCAAGATTATTGCCCAGAAGGCAGTATGCGTCGAAGACGGCGACACTCCCGAGATTCTTCAGAAGAGAGTCATGGAGCAGGCTGAGTGGATTATACTTCCCGAGACGGTAAGAAAGATTGTATCGGGAGAACTTACTATAGGTTAATGATAGTCTCAAGGAGGATAGTACAATGGGTATGACAGTACTTATTGTGGGAGGCGGCGGAAGAGAGCACGCCATTGCCACAAGTGTTAGCAAATCTAAGCGTGTTTCCAAGATTTATGCGACTCCCGGCAATGCGGGAATTGCAGCGATTGCGGAATGTGTAGATATTAAGGCTATGGAGTTTGAAAAGATTGCGGATTTTGCGGTTGAAAAGTCCGTTGATCTTGTAATCGTGGGACCCGACGATCCCCTGGTAGGCGGTATTGTGGATGTGCTTGAAGCCCGCGGTTTAAGAGTTTTCGGCCCCCGCAAGAACGCAGCCATCCTGGAAGGCAGCAAGGCCTTTTCCAAGGATCTTATGAAGAAATACAATATTCCCACCGCAGCCTATGAAACCTTTGACAATGCGGAAGATGCTCTTAAATATCTTGAGACCGCACCTATGCCGATTGTTCTTAAGGCAGACGGTCTTGCACTCGGCAAGGGCGTATTAATCTGCAATACATTGGAAGAGGCCAAGGCCGGTGTCGGAGAGATAATGCTTGATAAGAAATTCGGTACCGCAGGCAACAGACTTGTTATCGAAGAGTTCATGACAGGCCGCGAGGTTTCCGTTCTTTCTTTTGTAGACGGCAATACCATTAAGACCATGTCCTCCGCGCAGGACCACAAGCGTGCCAAGGACAATGACGAAGGCTTAAATACCGGCGGAATGGGTAACTTCTCACCCAGCCCCTTCTATACCGAAGAAGTTGACAAGTTCTGTAAGGAGAATATTTACCAGCGTACGGTTGATGCCATGAAGGCAGAGGGCAGAGAGTTTAAGGGAGTTATTTTCTTTGGACTTATGCTTACTCCCAAGGGACCGAGAGTACTCGAGTACAACGCCCGTTTCGGCGACCCCGAGGCTCAGGTGGTGTTAACCCGCATGGAAAGTGATATAATTGATGTAGTGGATGCCTGCATCGACGGTAAACTGGCTGATATCGATTTGAAGTTTGCCGACAATGCTGCGGTATGCGTAGTGCTTGCAAGCGACGGATACCCGCTTTCTTACGAGAAAGGCTTTGAGATAACCGGTCTTGAGAACTTTGAGGGCAAGGATGATTACTATTGCTTCCACGCCGGCACCAAGTTCAATGAGGCAGGCAAGATAGTTACAAACGGCGGAAGAGTACTGGGCGTAACCGCTACCGGCGCTACGCTTAAAGAAGCCAGAGCCAAGGCATACGAGGCTACAAAGTGGGTTTCTTTTGCCAACAAATACATGAGAACGGATATAGGTAAGGCTATCGAAGAGGTATAAATGGATACAAAAAACGTTAATCTTGAGGGATTACTGAGGGACGACGGATATGAAGTCCCGGTAAGATGCTCCAAGTGCGGCAAGATGCTTAGATACTTGGGCGTCGGAGAGTATAAGTGTGATGCTTGCGGGTTCACCGAGTACGATGATTACGGACTCGTGCGTGCCTATCTTGAAAAGCACTCCGGTGCTACGGCCGCTCAGGTTGAGAAGGCCACCGGAGTTTCACAAAAGACAATTTCTCTTCTCGTAAGGCAGAGTAAGATTGAAGCCAAAGGAGGGAGAATGATTCTTGAGGGAGGTACCTATGAAAAAGGGAAAAAATAACTTGATTTGGAGAATAACAGGAGCGATTACGATTTTTATCGCTGCCTGCTTCATATTTACGCTTACTGCTTTTGCGGACGGTAAGGCAACAGTTACCGCTGCAAGTGCTAACCTTCGTCCCGGTGCTGCCGCTTCGGGCAACCCTGTGGGAAGCGTATTTAAGAACGAAGTGCTTGATGTGTTAGGATCTGAGAATGACGGATCCGGCAACACATGGTACAAAGTTAAGACCAAAGACGGTGTTACAGGTTACATCAGAAGCGACCTTGTTACCACCGAAGGCGTAAGCGGCGGTTCTGCTTCCACCACTACGACCACTACCACAACTACAACTACTCAGCCTACCAACACCGAGCCTACCGTTCCTACCGAGGCAGAGCCCGTTTCCGCCAAGGTTACAGGCAATGTTAACGTAAGAGCAGGTGCGTCTACCACACATGCTATCGTGACCGCAGCCAAGGCCAATACCGTAGTTACCGTTATCGGTTACGCTACAGGCGCATCCGACGGCAAGACCTGGTATCAGGTTTCCTACAATGACAACGGCACAGATGTTAACGGCTATATCCGCAGTGATTTCATCAGCCTTGACGGTGAGCTTACTGAGAAGAAAGCTCCCGACCCCGAACCGGAACCCGAACCCGAGCCGGAACCCGAGCCCGAACCCGAGCAGGTTTACAAGGATTACGAAGCAGTTTACAAGACCGACGAAGCTACCGGTGAGGTTAAGTGGTACTTAAACAACTATGTAAAGGGTACCTCCATCGCAATCGATGATATCTACGCTTCAAGAGATAACTTCGAGAAGATGCAGGCTGACTATAAGAAGGACCTTAAGGGCAAGAAGATTTTAATTGTCATTTTGATTGTTATTATCGTTCTTTTGCTTGCAGCAGGTGTATACGGATTCTTAACCGTACGCAGATGGCTTACAGGCGATGAGGACGAGGAGCCCGCACCCGCACCCAAGCACAGAGAGTCCGACAGGAAAGACCGCGAGTATGTGAGAACCGAGCGCCCTTCAAGCGCCGCTCGTCCCGCTTCCAGACCTTCTACCATCGGTGCTACAGTAGGTCCCGAGAAGCGCCCTGAGCCTTCAAGACCCGTGGCAGACCCGAACGTTCATAAGGCAGCAGGCGGTGTTCGCCTTCCCGACGGACGCATCCAGATGCCCGACGGCACCATCAGAAAGGCTGTTGTAGCAGTTAAGCTTGCAGACGGCTCCATTAAGTTCCCCGACGGCACCATCAAGAGACCCGACGGAACCATTATCCGTCCAGAGCAGGCACAGGCTACAGTTGCTGCTCCCGCAGAGCCCCGCGTGGGCACTTCTTCTCACGAAGTTCGCCAGGTTCCTTACCACCGTACCAGCGAGGCTTCCGTAGATGACGATATGGAATACGGTTTCCTTGATCTCGACAAATAATAATTGATTATATTTAGGCAGCACGCTCGCATGGGCGTGCTGTTTTTGCGCTTACAGGGGTATGGCAAAATAATGACACCTTTATAAAATTTACAAACTTAAAGTTGCGACAAGCCCTCCGATATAATGAAGCTACCTTAGTGTACAAACTTAATATATTGGGAGGGTAAAGATGAAAAAGTTTAAAGTTACAAGGCGAATCTATGCACTTTTGACGGCACTGTTTCTTGCTTTGTCATCAGTGGGTTCAATACCTCTGGCGGCTTTCGCGGAGAGTAAGACCATTGATGACGGGCTGACAGTGCCGTTTGGTATTGTGGCGGAGTATGATTCGTCGCAGGGAATCGGCGCCGTGTGGGGCGCGGCCGGATACGATTTGTATACGGTTACGATTTCTTCCGAAAACGGATATTTGAAGGTATATAAGGATCAGAATCTCGGGTATCATTGGTATCCCGACTCATATCCGGGCGGAACCTATATCGTGAGCATTCAGGGGCAGAAGGACGATGTTCTTTCGAATGCCGGAACAGCTACGGTAACAGTGGCAGGGGAGGAGCTTGAGACGCCTGAACCTGTGGAGCCTGTGAATCCTGAACCGACGAATCCCGAGCCGGAACCGGAAACACCTGCAGAGCCCGAGATTCCTGCGGAAGCATACGCATATACAACCGTAAGCGACAATCTCGCGGTAAGCGTTGAAGGCAAGCACGAGGACTGGGTTGAATGGTCTAACGCAGACATCACCGAGGCCAATGGTGCAATCTTCATTGAGGTTACCGGCTACGAAGGTTACGAGGCTTACCAGACCAGGGTTGAGCAGGCAGGTCTTTCTTTGGCTGAAGGCAAGAATTACGTAATCAAGTACGACATCATTTCGTCCAAGAACAAGACAGCGATGCTTCGCGCGGACGACATTAACAATAACTACGACATGCTCGTAACCGACCTTACATACACTCTTAAAGCCGGCGAAAGAACAACCGTGACTGCTTTTACGGGCAAGCTCACGAAGTCTTCGACTAACGCAAGAGTATTTGCGGGTCTCGGTATGGTAGTGAATGACGACGCTTACAAGGCCGGCGACCACAGCTTAAGAATTGATAATTTCTCAATCTACGAGATTAATGAGGACGTTCCTCACAGCATCTTCACGCAGGCAGCGACCAAAGAAGTTGCCGACGCCGACGCTGTCAACTTCGAAGCAAGTAACACAGAACTGTACGTAGGCTCAGACTGGGCAGGCGCCGACGCTTCGGCCAAAGAAGAAGGCGCTACAGTCACCATAACCGCTTCCAACTTCGGCTGGGGTAATGAATGGGGCATTCAGTACATCGTCAAAGACTTAGGTCTTAAGAACAACACCTCGTATGTAATCGAGATGGATGTTACATCCACCATAGATAAGAAGTTCTTTTTGAAACTTGACGACGCGGCAGGTTTCATCGCTGAAACCGTAGAGCTTAAGGCCGGCGAGACGCTTCACTACTCCAAGGAAGTTGAATGCGGAGTATTCAGCGAGAAGCCTTTCATGTTCTTTGCGCTGGGACAGAATCCCGGAGAAGAAGCAGCTCTTAGCGGCACTGTTATCATTACCAATCTTAAGGGCAAGGAAGTCAAGGACGGCCTCGGCGGAATCGATGTTCCAAAGGGACCCGAATATGACTTTAACGACACCACCGGCGACTACGCAGACTCGGGCCTTGCCAAAGAAGGCTACACGCTCATCTGGAATGACGAATTCGACGGTAACTACGGTGATGCCAACGTGGATACCAATACAGGCTTAAACCTTGATAAATGGGCATACCAGCTCGGCGACGGTTCCACCGACTGCAACAACTACGGCTGGGGCAACAACGAACTCCAGGCTTATACCAAAGAGCGTAAGAACATTGCGGTCAATGAAGACCTTACAGGCGACGGTGTCGCCGACGGCTTATTGAGAATTACCGGCGCGTATGAAGAAAACGGATACGTGTACGGCGGAGAGTCAAGCAAGCACTACACATCTGCGCGTATTCGCACCACTTCACCTACTCAGGAATTATTTAACTTAACCTATGGATATATCGAGGCTCGAATTGCGCTTCCGGCTACACAGGGCGCATGGCCCGCATTCTGGATGCTTCCTCAGAGCACAGAAATATACGGCGGATGGCCTGTATCCGGTGAGCTTGACATTATGGAGACCACCGCGGCTATGACTGCGGAAGGTAAGGCTTGCGGTACTCTTCACTGGGGCACACCTTCGCATGTGTACAAAGGAAGCGGATATGTGGCGCTCGACAGTGCACTTACATACTTCCACACCTACGGCGTAGACTGGCAGCCCGGACAGATTACATGGTACTTTGACGGCAAGCCCGTTTATACATCAACCAACTGGGAAAGCACGATTACAGGCGCGTCGAGCTCACTTTCTTTTGACGCACCCTTCGATCAGCCTTTCTACATGCTACTGAACCTTGCAATCGACAGCGGACAGTTCGGTGGCAAGGCTAACAAGGCTAATTTCAAAGACAAGATTAACATGTACGTAGATTACGTGCGTGCATACCAGCTTACGGACGGATATCCTGCATATGCTTTAAGAGAAGCGCAGGGAACCACGGATGACTGGGCAGATTATGCGGGAGTTAATCAGATTGCACCTGTAGCCTCAGACAATCTTGTGGCAACTACAGGCGGCCATGATGACAGCGCGGCAATCGGAACCGGTAAGTGGTATCTTTCTACACAGACCGATGCGGATGCGACTGCAGAGGTATATGTTGATGAGACCGGCAGAGCATGGGACAAGGTTTCTGTAATTAAGGCAGGCGGCAACGATTATTCCGTGCAGTTGATTGGACATTATGACGCTAAGAGCGGATATGTTTATAAGGTTTCTTTTGACGCTTATGCGGCAGGCGAAATCGTAGGTAAGACGGTTAACTGCGATTCCAAAGAATACGCGGGATGGAGTACTTACGGTGTGCAGGCGTTCGCACTTCAGAGCGAGCCTACAGCTTATTCGTATACGTTCCAGCAGACTGAGAACTTCAACAATTGTCGTATCGAGTTCAACATCGGGGCGGCAGGAACGGGCGATGTATACATTTCAAACGTTAAGGTTGAGATTGTGGATCCCGCGCTTCTCGGTGTTTCGGAGTCCGGCAGAAAGCCTCTTTCGGACGGCAATATGATTTACAATTCGACCTTCGATCAGGGCAACTATAAGCTTGGTTACTGGACCGCAGGCACAAAGACCACGGTTACGGTACCTCGCTATACGACAAAGAAGCTTGCGGAGGACGATGTCAGAGTTATCGATGTGGCTTCAGCAAGTAATTATGAAGCGGTTGCAGGTGGCGTGAAATATTATGAGCGCCGCGCGGAAATCAGTGCCGAGGCAGGTATTGCGCCTTCGATTATGCAGGCGGGCATCTCTATGGTGGCTGATGAATATACTGTAAACTTTGACCTTTATTCCGAGACAGCCACTGCGATTAAGGTGGCATTGATTGATGAGAACGGTCACGAAGCGGTTGCCAAGACTGTGGCATACAATCCCGAAGCGGGCGTGAGAAATATCACTGTTACGCTTGTGGCTGCGGAGAATCTTGGCAAAGGTGCGCTTAAGCTTTCTTTTGCCAAGAATACGGCGGTGCAGCTTGATAATGTGACTATGACCGGCAAGAACCAGGGACCTTCCGTTGACGAGATGCCTGTCGGCGAAGGAAAGAACATCGAGTGGCGAGGCGACAACGGCGGCGGAACAGAGCTTGCACTTGAGAACGTCGGCGGTGCAACCAAACTTTCAGGTATCGTAAGCGGCGGAAGCTGGTATTCACCTCAGATCGGAAGCAGCAATTTCTCGGTATCCGCCGGGGTTAAGTACAAGTTCTCCTACAAGTACAAGACCGACCTTGCGACACACAAATATATCGTTCAGCAGAACGGCGGAAGCTGGATTGTTATAAGCGGCGCGACGGAAGTTGTGACTGACCCCGCTACTGCAGACGAAGACGGATACTATTATTACGAGACGGAATTCGTAGCCGGTGCGAGCCTCGACGATTGCCATCTTGACTTTGGTTTCGGCGATTCGCAGGCTAACGGCGGATACTTTGAATTTAAAGATGTTACCTTAAGCGTTGTTAAGGCAGAAGTGCCCGCAGGCGAGTCGGAAGAGGATGAAGTGGATGATGCCCTGTTCGAAGATGACAAGGAAGAGGCTGCGACTCCTTCGACGCCCGCAACAGGCGGCAACGGTTCGGCTAACGGTAGTTCCTCCGGTGGCGGAGCTTCAGAAACTCCTTCAAATTATACTAATCCTACGACAGAAGCTCCGTCATCAGGAACTTCGTCACAGCGCAATATCGCTTCGGCAAGACCCGGCAGAAACACTCCGGCAACCGTGGCACCCGCAGACGAAGCAACCGATACCGACACGGAAGAAGAAAAAACTGTAATCGAAGAAGAAACACCTTTGGCAGAAGAAGCGGTTAAGGAAGAAAGTGAATCGGAAAAAGAAGAGAGCGCGTCATCCGAGATCGTGACAAGCACCGTCACAGATGACGAGGTAGCACTCGCGGCTCCCAAGAATAGTTCAAGCGGCCTTGCCGTTGCCATAGTGGTAACCGCAGCAGCACTTGTGGCAGGAGCCTTTGCTTTCTTAAAAGTAAGAGCTAGAATTAAATAGTAAATGTTGCGTATGGTTTACATAACATAGCAAATTAGGCCTCATGACAGCACAAACTGTTATGGGGCTCTTTCTTTTGCACGGAATTATCCCAATACAGAAAAAATTCATATTGGGATAAAAGCGCAGGAAAGGGAAAAGAAACAGGACACGGATTAAAAATTTTTATACAAATATTATATTCAACTGCCCGATTTATGATAAAATTAGTCATACGTGGGATAGTGCCCACACTAGACAAAGAAGGGAGAGACCTATGGGACTTCCATACACAGAAAGCGCCGAAGCGGTACTTAAAACGGCGGAACGTGAATCCAAGAAACTTAAACATTATTATATAGGCAGCGAACATATTTTGCTCGGACTTTTGAAGGAGCAAGACGGAGTGGCCGGTACGGTTTTAAGAAGCCAGGCTATCGATATCGAGGCGGTTTATGATCTTATAAGCGACCTTACACTTCAGGGCAAGGGTACGATTCTTAAGGAACGTGCGGGCATGTCGCCTCGCACGGAGCGAATCTTAGAGGACGCGGAGACTCTTGCGGAGAAGTATCATTCGGGCACAGTCGGCACCGAGCATATTTTGCTTGCAATCATTCGCGAGGGCAATAACTGCGCGGTTCAGATACTTCTTGCACTTCGTAAGAACCCTACAGAGATTTATATTCAGACTCTTATGGCAATGGGCGAGGACCCTCAAAGTGCCAAGGAAGACTTTAAGAAGACCAAGGCCAAGAAGAAGGATAACTTCCTTGAGAATTACTCTAAGGACTTAACAGCTCTTGCTGCCAAGGGCAAGCTTGACCCGGTTGTGGGACGTGAAGACGAGATTACCAGAGTGGTACAGATTCTTTCAAGACGTACCAAGAACAATCCTTGTCTTGTAGGTGAGCCCGGCGTAGGTAAGACAGCAATCGTAGAGGGATTGGCAACCAGAATCGCAGCCGGCAACGTTCCTGAGACAGTGCTGGGTAAGAGAGTGCTTACACTTGATCTTTCGGGCATGGTAGCGGGCACCAAGTACCGCGGCGAGTTTGAAGAGAGAATGAAGCGCCTTCTTTCGGAGGTAACCGAAGCGGGCGACATTATATTGTTCCTTGATGAGATACATACGCTTATCGGAGCAGGCGGTTCCGAGGGCTCTATTGACGCGGCCAATATTTTGAAGCCTTCGCTTTCCCGCGGAGAGATTCAGTTAATCGGCGCCACCACCCTTACCGAGTACAGAAAGTACGTTGAGAAGGACGCGGCTCTCGAGCGCAGATTCCAGCCCGTTGATGTATCCGAGCCTACCGAAGAGGAAGCGGTAAGAATACTTCAGGGCATTGCTCACAAGTACGAAGAGCACCATCACGTTAAGTACACCACCGAGGCCCTTGATACGGCCGTAAGACTGTCTTCGCGTTATATTAACGACAGACACTTGCCCGACAAGGCCATCGACCTTATAGACGAGGCAGGCGCCCTTGTACGCCTTAAGAGCCTCAAGCACTCCGTCAAGATTGACGAGTACAAGGAAGAGATTCAGAAGCTCGACCTTCAGATTGCCCGCTCCATTAAGATTGAGGCATTCACCCAGGCCGCAGAGCTTAGAGAGAAGCAGCGTGCACTTCAGTCCAAGCTTAAGAAACTTGAGGACAAAGAACGCGCCGACCGCGAGAAGAACCTCGCCGAAGTCAACGAGAATCACATCGCAGACGTGGTAGCGGTTTGGACTAAAGTTCCGGTTAAGAAACTCACGGAAAAAGAATCCGACAGGCTCCTTAAACTCGAATCCATTCTTCACAAGCGCGTAATCGGTCAGGAAAACGCGGTAGTTAAGATTTCAAAGGCCATGAGACGTCAGCGTGTAGGCCTTCAGGATCCCAACAGACCTATCGGTTCCTTCTTATTCCTCGGACCTACGGGTGTAGGTAAGACAGAGCTTTCCAAGGCTCTTGCCGAGGCTATGTTTGGTGACGAGAACGCACTTATCAGAGTTGATATGTCAGAATACATGGAGAGCCATTCGGTCAGCAAGATGATCGGTTCACCTCCCGGATACGTAGGATTCGACGACGGCGGCCAGCTTTCCGAGAAGGTGCGCAGGAATCCTTATTCCGTAGTGCTTTTCGACGAAGTTGAGAAGGCTCATCCCGACGTATTCAACATCCTGCTTCAGGTACTTGATGACGGTCACATCACCGACTCCAAGGGCCGCAAGGTTAACTTTAAGAATACAATTATCATCATGACTTCCAACGCCGGCGCGGCAAGAATCGTAGAGCCTAAGAACTTAGGCTTTGCCACCAAGTCCGACGAGAAGCGCGATTACGACAATATGAAGAACAACGTTATGGATGAGGTTAAGAAGATATTCAAGCCCGAGTTCATCAACCGTATCGATGACATCGTTGTGTTCAGAGCTCTTAACAAGAAAGACATGGGCGAGATTGTGACCCTTCTTTCGAAGAAACTTATCAGCCGTTGCAAGGAGCAGATGGATATTAAGCTTACCATTTCACCGCTTCTTAAGACATACATTGTCGATAAGTTCACCGACACCAAGATGGGTGCGCGCCCCATTAAGCGTGCCATCCAGTCGGAGATTGAGGACAAGCTTTCCGAACATATTCTTCGTAAAGACATTGTGCCCGGTGACACCGTTACCGCCACAAGAAAGAATAACGAAACCGTATTTGTCAAAAAGGAAGTTAAATAATGGCCAAAAAATCAACGGCTTTTTTCTGTCAGTCCTGCGGCTATGAGTCGGCCAAGTGGCTGGGTCAGTGCCCGGGCTGCAGAGAATGGAATACATTTGTGGAGGAACCCGTCGACAAGGGCTCTAAGACCGCCAAGATATCTTATCTATCCAAGCAGACCGCACCCGTGAT
This sequence comes from Lachnospiraceae bacterium, assembly GCA_017553505.1. GTDB lineage: Bacteria > Bacillota > Clostridia > Lachnospirales > Lachnospiraceae > UBA1258. The sequence continues at coordinate 17,228 of JAFZLD010000028.1, read as the reverse complement.
GCTTAAGGACATTACGGGAAGCGAGAGCGAGAGAGTATCTTCGGGTATCGGCGAGCTTGACAGAGTTCTCGGCGGTGGTATTGTAAGGGGTTCTCTGGTGCTTATCGGAGGCGATCCCGGAATCGGTAAGTCTACCCTTCTTTTGCAGGTTACCCGTAATCTTACCAAGTCAGGTCATAAGGTATTATATGTATCGGGCGAAGAGTCACTTCGTCAGATTAAGATGCGTGCGGACAGGCTCGGCACGGATTTCGGCGGGCTTAAGATACTTTGCGAGACCAATCTTTCCGACATCGGCGAGGCCATTAAGGCCGAATCGCCGGAGACTGTTGTAATCGACTCTATCCAGACTATGTACAAAGACGACGTTTCTTCCGCACCGGGCAGTGTGTCGCAGGTACGCGAGGCGACTTCTTTTCTCATGCAGATAGCAAAATCTCTTGAGATTAATATATTCATCGTCGGTCACGTGACCAAGGAAGGCGCGGTGGCAGGCCCCAGAGTGCTGGAACACATGGTGGATACGGTGCTTTATTTTGAGGGCGACAGACATGCTTCTTACAGGATACTTAGAGGCGTTAAGAACCGTTTCGGCTCGACGGACGAGATAGGTGTATTCGAGATGCGTTCGGAAGGCCTTACGGAGGTACCAAATCCTTCGGAGTTCATGCTTGCGGGAAGAGCGGGAGATGCCAGCGGTTCGGTGATTACCTGCTCCATGGAGGGCACCCGTCCCGTAATGATAGAGATTCAGGCGCTTGTGTGCAGGTCGAATTTCGGCATTCCGAGGCGCCAGAGCACGGGTATGGATTACAACCGTGTGAATTTGCTTATGGCAGTAATTGAAAAGCGTGCGGGGCTTAATATAGGCGACTGCGACGCTTACGTTAATATAGCGGGAGGCTTAAAGATTAACGAGCCTTCACTTGACCTTGCCACGGTACTGGCTATCGTATCAAGCTTCAGAAACAAAGCGGTTGACGAGAAGACCGTCATATTCGGCGAGGTAGGCTTAAGCGGAGAGGTGAGAGCCGTAAGTCAGGCCGAGCAGAGAGTGGCAGAGGCGGCCAAGCTCGGATTTGACAAAGTGGTGCTTCCTGCTTCCAATCTTTCGGACAGACTTAAAAGTATTAAGGGAATCGAACTGTTTCCTGTTTCCAACATTAAAGATGCGCTGGATATTCCGATGGTTCATTGACATTGTTTCCAAAATGCAGTATAGTTTGTATAACGATTTAATAAAACGATTTACTAAAGTTTAAAGGAGACGATGACGATGTACAAATTGTACGTAAATCCCAATGTCAAAAAGGGACACATCAATAAGGAATTGTACGGTAACTTTTCCGAGCATCTCGGAAGATGTATCTATGAAGGCCTTTACGTAGGAGAGAATTCGGATATCCCCAATGTAAACGGTATGAGAACCGACGTAGTGGAAGCACTTAAGGAAATGAAGCTTCCCGTTTTAAGATGGCCCGGCGGATGCTTTGCCGATGAATATCACTGGAAAGACGGCATAGGTCCCAAGGAAACACGTAAGAAAATGATTAACACCCACTGGGGCGGAGTTGTTGAAGACAACAGCTTCGGTACTCATGAGTTCATGGAACTCTGCCGCCAGATCGGTTGTGAGACCTACATTAACGGTAACGTGGGAAGCGGCACCGTTCAGGAGATGAGCGAGTGGGTTGAATACATGACCTTCAAGGGAGTTTCTCCCATGGCCGATTTACGCAAGAAGAACGGCCACGAAGAGCCCTGGACCGTTGACTATTTCGGAGTAGGCAACGAGAACTGGGGATGCGGCGGCAATATGCGCCCCGAGTATTACGGAGATTTGTATCGTCGTTACCAGACATATATCAGAAACTACGGTGCGGTTAAGCCCGTTAAGAAGATTGCATGCGGTGCCAATGCCGGTGACTTCCACTGGACCGAGAAGGTTCTTGAAACCTGCTTTGACCATGCGCCCGGATGCCTTATGGACGGCTTAAGCCTTCACTACTACACGCTTCCTACAGGTGACTGGGCTCACAAGGGTTCATCCACCGATTTCGATGAGGATTTGTGGTATCAGACACTCAGCCGTACTCTCTACATGGAGAAGCTCATCAAGGGCCACGGCGCTATCATGGATCAGTACGATCCCGACAAGAAGATCGGCATGATGATTGACGAGTGGGGTACCTGGTACGACGTAGAGCCCGGCACCAATCCCGGATTCTTATATCAGCAGAGCACCATGCGTGATGCACTTGTTGCAGGTATTAACCTTAACCTCTTTAACAAGAATTGCGACAGAGTCAAGATGGCTAATATCGCTCAGCTTGTTAACGTTCTTCAGGCAGTTATTCTTACCGAAGGCGAGAAGATGGTTAAGACACCTACCTATCACGTATTCAATATGTACAAGTACCATCAGGAAGGCGAACTTCTTGAAAGCTCTGTCGAGACATCACTCATCGGTGTTGACGACAAGTACAAAGTTCCCAACCTTACCGAATCCGTATCTGTTGCGGCAGACGGCAAGATTCATGTTACACTTACCAATCTTTCCTGCACCGAAGACTACGATATCGAAGGCTTCTTTGCAGAGACAGACATCAAGTCGGTTAAGGCGGACATCCTTACCGAGGAAATGCATGCGCACAACACTTTCGATGCACCTGAGAACGTCAAGACGGCTTCTTTTGCAGGCATCAAGGCTACAGGCAATAAGTTGTCCTTCAAGATGCCTAAGTGCAGCGTAATGCACATTGAGGTTACCGTATAGGTTAAAGAGGGTTTAAATGGCTACAATCAAAGACATAGCAAACAGGTTAGGAGTAGCGGTCAGTACCGTATCAAAGGGACTTAACGGAGCCCCGGACATAAGCGAGGATCTTCGTCAACTTGTGCTCGATACTGCCGTTGAAATGGGCTACAAGACTAAAAGAATGCGCAAGGAAGAGCTTAAGAAGCTTGCGATTTTAGTTGAGAACATGGAGTATCTTAAAGAAGATGACTTCGGCTACGACCTGGTTCTGGGCTTTGAGCAGATGGCCTACAGAGATAAATGGGACGTGGAAGTAGTGCCCATCAACGCCCGCGTCCAGGCCAAAGAACGCTACGACACATATATGCTTCGTCACGGCTACTCGGGAGCCTTTGTCATGGGTATGGCACTCATGGACAAGTGGATGGACGAGATGAACCGTACTACGATTCCGACAGCCCTTCTTGACAACTATGTGAAGATGAATACCAATGTCGGATATGTGGGAACGGACAGCTACGAAGGCATGAGCATAGCAGTGGCTAAGCTTGTGGAACTTGGACATTCAAAGATTGCGTTCCTTAACGGTTCGCCCAATTCCATGATTACCAATCAGCGTGACGAGGCTTACAAGGCAGCGCTTATCGAGCATGGACTTGAGTTCGACGAGAAACTCGTGGCTCACGGCTATTACGTAGCGGAGAGTGCACCGTATTATGTACCGGGTATGATATCAGCGGGAGCTACCGCAATTCTCTGCGGTAACGATCTTATCGCGTCCGGTGTAATAGATGAGTGTAAGAAGCGCGGATTCAAGGTTCCGCAGGACATAAGCGTGGTGGGATTTGATGATATTCCGCTTGCTTCACAGCTTAAGCCGGCGCTTACCACCATTCGCCAGGAGCGTCTGGAACTTGGCCGTCTTGCTTTCTTTACGCTTGATTCTCTCATGCACAAGATTCCGGTAAGCCGTACCATGTTACGCCCTGAATTTGTCGAGAGAAAATCTATCGGAAAAGCCAAAAAATAATACTTGATTCATAGGAATCTCTATGCTATAATTCAACAGTCGGCTTAAGAAAGCCGACTATATAGGGGCATAGTTCAAAGGTAGAACAGTGGTCTCCAAAACCATCGATGTGGGTTCGATTCCTACTGCCCCTGCTTTAAGACGTGTACAAAAGGGCACGTCTTTTTTTGTTACCTTTTTCGGGCAGGTTTAGTTGACTTTTTTGCTTCAAAATGGTAAATTTTAATTAAATACGAAACATTACGAAAATTGTATTTACGGGGGCAGCTATGAAACAATTAAAAAGAGGAGCGGGCATATTGCTTGCAGTGTCGAGTTTACCGTCCAAGTACGGTATCGGTACAATGGGCACAGAGGCTTACAGATTTATTGATATGCTTGCGGATCTTAAGCAGACTTACTGGCAGGTGTTGCCGCTTGGCCCCACGGGACTCGGTGACAGTCCTTATATGTCGTTTTCTGCTTTTGCCGGCAATCCTTATTTGATTGATATCGAATCTCTTGCGGCAGACGGTTTACTCGACCTTAGTACCATGAGCGAGTACAGCTGGGGCAATGAGACCGACAGAATAGATTACGCTGCCATTTTTCATAACAGATTCAAGGTGTTAAGAAGTGCTTTTGATAACTTCAACACCGCGTCGGAAGACTTTCTTGAGTTCTGCAAGGACAATGTCTTCTGGCTTCACGATTACGCCCTTTTTATGGCCATTAAAGAGGTCAATCAGTACGCGAGATGGCAGGATTACCGCGACGGTCTTAAATACCGCGAGGAGGCCTTTCTTGAGACATTTGAAATGGAGAATGAAAGGGACATCCTTTTCTGGAAATTCCTGCAGTACGAATTCTTTATACAGTGGAGCAAGCTTAAGGAATACGCCAATAAGCGTGGCGTTTTGATAATCGGTGAAGTGCCGCTTTATGTGTCCGAAGACAGTGCGGATGTATGGGCGCACAGAGACTTGTTCAGAACTGACGAAGAGGGTAATCTTACGGAAGTAGCGGGATGCCCGCCGGATGCTTTTTCCAAAGGCGGCCAGAACTGGGGCAATCCGCTTTATAACTGGGAACGATTTGAAGAAACCGATTTTGAATGGTGGAAAGAGCGCATTAAGATTAATACCAGGCTCTACGACGTAATCCGTATCAATCACTTTGTGGGCATTGTCAAGGATTATTGCGTACCCGCGGGCGACGAGGACGGCACCAACGGCAAGTGGAAGAAGGCGCCGGGCAAGCTCCTTACGGACGCTATCTGCGAGGCTGCGGGCGAGACTACGATTATTGCCGAGGACTTCGGAACCGTTGTGATTCCGACGGTCAGAAAGCTCATGAACAAGCTTGAGTGGGCGGGGATGAAAGTTCTTCTTTTTGCATTCGACCAGGATCCCGGCAACAGATACCTTCCGCACAATTACGAGGACTCGAACTGTGTCGTATACGGCACGACTCACGACAGCGATACGATTGTGGGATACTTTAAGGATAAGAGTGATTACCAGCTGGCATTTCTATATGAATACCTTGGAATCAAGCACAAAGAAGAAATTCCCGACGCATTCATAAGATTAGCCTATTCATCAATCGCAAATGTTGTTATACTACAGATGCAGGACATTTTGGCGCTTGGCAACGAGGCGCGTATGAATCATCCGGCTACTGTCGGCAACAACTGGCGGTGGCGCTTATGGAATGACGCCATAAGCGAGGAGAAGCGCGACTGGCTTCGTACCATGGCGAGCATCTACAGAAGGTAATTATGGGCAAGGAAATTAAGTATAACCTTCGGGGCGGTCTTGTGACTGCCCCGATTTTGTATTTGAAGAATGTTAAAAAGTCTGAAGAAACAGCTTTGGAACTTAAGAGTCGGCGAGAGGTAGAGTCAGTCGGTAAGGCTTTGTGCCAACATTTTGACAACCATTCTAACTGTACGCTTATAGGGGTGTTCAATCTGCTTTCTTTTTACAGGGATGCAAAGGGATTTTCAAATATTCCCGCAGACTCACAGGAATTGTACAAAGCAATCAGGAAAGTGGGAGAACGGTACGGATATGATTTCGAGCGAGAGAAGGGCGTGCCGGTATACAACAACAGAAGGTTCTTAAAGGCTGTTTTAAAGGCTTTCGGATACCCGGATGTAAAAGTCGTCGCTGAGTACGTGGTGCCTATGCACAAGGCTCTGAAGCTTCTTGATAAGGGTACCCCGTTCTTATTATCGCTTGCCTACGGAGTGTATTTCGATCACACCGTGACAGTATACGGGTACGAGACTTACAGAGATAAGAGAACCGGTCGCAATTACACATTTCTTCTTATCAATGACGAATGGGCTTCCGAACCACGCTATATCCCCTGGATCAATATGGACAGATTTAAACTTATATGTGTTACACGAATAAAGGAATAGTATAAGGCACCCGAAGAGGGTGCCTTTTTACATACAACGCAATCAATAAAAAACGCGCCGGGAAGGCGCGTAGCAAAAAAATCGTATAAAGCAAAAAGATTAGGCGTAGCCTAATCTTTTCGCTTGTGTAAAAGGGGAATTTTCTCGGAATAGTCCTTGGGGTGTCTCCCAAGTACAAATAAAGTATAACTCGGATATAGGACTTGGTCTACAATTATATTGATGGCAAATAACACTATATCACCCACAATAGCTATCTTATGTAAACTAAACAGTTCCTTCGATAAATTTCCTGTTTTCAACCAGCTCTTCGGGTACTTCTACGCCGGAAGCAGTCATTTTTTGGATAACATTATCGTAGTGATGGAGCTTCTGGGACGTTTTAATTTCGTATCTTTCAATGAAATCCTTAAACATCGGGTTAGCACCAATCTTTTGTCTCAATGCCTGAGGGAACGGACAATAGGTTACCATGATACCGCGCACAATCTTGTTAAGACGGGGCGAACCGGCACCTTCGAACAGTATCCAGGTAATGTAGTCGCGGACAAACATTTCCTTGAAGGAATTCTTGGCCTTGGTAAGGCTGTTCTTGATTTTTTCTTTGGCATCGGCACTGAGTTCGTTGTTCTTACGATAGAACTGAATGTAGTCGAAGTATTCGCTGGTGAGGGAACGCTCGGATACATCGTTCCAACGGGCACCCTGAACACGCTTACACATTTCCCAACGGTACTCGCCCACAAGACGAACGATGGTAGTTGGAAGATCTTCGATGTGGAACACCGAAAGCATGAAGCGGGAAGGGGTGGTACGTTTCTTGCCTTCGATTTCCTGCCACATAACGCCACGGGTTCCGACGTTGGGCATTAAGATAATATCGGGAAGAACGCGCACATTAATCATTTCCTTGGTAATGCCGCACTTTGCATTTGAGTAAACAGTCTCTCTGTAGAAAGCACCGTAGTCGATGGCTTCAAGCTTCTTGTAGCTTTCCTCGATGGAATCGATGGTAACGATGCAGGACTGGAGAGGCTTGATGATATCGTTCTCGCATAATACGGGGCAGAAGGAGCTCAAACGTCCGTAGGTTACCTTGTTACACATAGGGAACATGTTGGTAAGCTCGAAATTTAAGCGCTCTTCGGGATCGTTGGCCATGGATTTTTCTTCGGCGGCCGTGATTTTACCCTGAATCTTCTGTTCGTGGAGGTAAGCGGTGAAGTCGGCGTCGAACTCGTTACGGCAAGGTTCCTTGAACATCTTATAGATGCCGCTTAACCATTCGTAAATAGTGTATACACCCTTGTAAGGCTCACCCCTGAAGTCCTCGGCGATGCGGTAGAGATAATTGGCATTCTCCATACCCGCAAGCTCCGCATCCACAAAGCCGAAGTTAAAGAACATCATAAGAATCTTAGGCACCTTGGCTTCGAGAACGCTTCTTTTGAAGGCTTCGTTATATACATTGTAAAATGCTTTGGTAAGGTCGAGACGAAGCTTTCTTGCGGCATCTTCCGTGGAAGCTTTGTCGGTTAATTTCTTGTATTGGTTGAGGAGCTGCTTGAATGTGTTTTTTTCCTCCTCGGAAATGTCGGCGTAATCAAGGATTATGTCGGTAGCATTCGATAAATCTTCGCCGGCGGGAGCGGTGGCACCGTCACTTGCCGGTGCTTCGCCTGTGAATCCCGAAAGCTTGGATGTAAGCTCGCCATATTTGGAATCGATGACAGCCTCATCCACATGACCGCCTTCACGAGCCATTTTAACGATTTCGTCAAGAGTCGCCTTAACCTTCTCAGCCGCGGGCGTACCTTGCTTTAACTTAAAAAGGAGGGACGAATACAAATCGAACAAATCAAGACCCGACTCCTGCATAAGAAGCTTCGACGTCTCATCGAGGTAATCGCTCATTTCACAAAGAGGAGTGAAGACCGTATGAACATCGTAGGAAGCCTTGTGAATAAGTCCGTTCAAAAAGGCGATTCTTGCGGAAAGTGCGATACGAAGCTCCGGTGGGAACTCCTTCATGGAAACATAATAAGGAAGCACCCAGTCATCGGGCTGCTCTTCAAGAGTAACCTCCGCAAGATCCTCAATTCCGGGAAGAGAGCGGGAGATGACGTTGTTCTGGGCACACAAATCGGTATAGTCGGAATACAGTGATTTAATTTTTTCAACAAGCGCCGAGCAATTTGTCTTGGCGGTTTTAAAGGACGCAAAAATCAAGGCCACCTGATTGATGGTGGAAGAAAGCATCATTTTGCCGACTTCCGGATTGGCCTTGGCGATTGCTGCCAGTGTAGTCTTGGTCTTAAGCGGGAATGAGACAAAAGAACATGTCTCCAAAGTGGTATAGGTAAAGAAACTTGAATCAAAAGCAATATCGCAAAGACCTACAATATCGCCTTTTCGTAAGATAATGTCGCCACCCGAGAAATGGGCATTAACGGATCCTGCGACTATAATGTGTATCGCATCAAGGGGCTGCCCCTCGGTGCAGATTATTTTTCCTTTTGCAACTTCTTGTGCTGCCACGAATAACCTCCAATAACAAATGTATTGATACTTATTCCCCTACAGAATTATTGTACTCTAATTTCGTCAAAAAAGACACAATATTTTGAATATTTATTAACGTTGCAATTATATTACGCGCCAATTAAAAAAGTATCAAAAATCCTACAAAAAAAGCGATTTTGTAAGAAACTTCATCTTGAGTTTTTGGCTGTGTGTGGTAAAATATGAAAAGTATTGTGGGGATGTGCGTGTATTTGGCTTTTCCAAAGAGCATATCTTTGCTTAAGGAGGACGTATGCGGGAGTTTAAACTTATCGATTATCGCGCAGATGTGGAGAAGCTTTCGGCCTATTTACCCTGGCTTGAGAGCAAGTCCGGCGAGAATGTTTCGAATACCTATACGGGAAACGGAATTGCGGAGACTTCTGTTCCTTTTCCGGTTTATGAGTCGACTCTGATGAGTTTTGTCAAAGAAGCCGAGAAGACCGGCCTCATGGACACCAATTACCCGTACGTGTACGCAGAGCTCTTCATTAAGACTCACGAAGACGAGTTTAAGGCAATCGAGCGTGCCGACATTAAGTCCGGAGCTATTTTATGCGCCATATTGAGTAAGTACGTACTTGGCGGCATGACCAAGGGCACCCTTTGGACAATAGCTGTCAGGGAAGGCATCTTCTTAGCTGTAGTAAAGCGTATGAAGGAAATCGTCGAGCATTGGGACGGACCTTTTGAAGTGTATGAAAATAAATGAGATGAGGACAGGTTATGAGCGATAAAGCGGCCAAAAAGAAACAGTTTATCTTAGATACCGCACGAAAAGTTTTTTCGGAAAAAGGATTTAAGAACGTTACCATGAAGGATATTGTGGAAGCCTGCGATATCAGTCGTGGCGGTCTTTATATCTATTTTGACAGTACAGAGGCGGTGTTCCTTGAATGCCTTAACGCTTCCGACGAAGGAAGCAATGACCTCTTAAACGGTCACAGTGCAGGCGACGCGCTTGCCATATTCCTTAACGAACTTAAGAAAGAAGTACTCAATAAGGACAATGACCTGTCTGTGGCAGTCTATGAATATCTGTTCCTTAAGTACGCAGACGGCGAGAATGCCGATGTTCTTAAGAACCATTACGCGGCCAAGGTCGAGACCCTTACCAAGATTTTGGAAGAGGGTAGCGACAGCGGAGAGCTTTACTGCGAAGACTGCGCCCTTACTGCGCGCAATATAATGTACACCCTTGAAGGCCTCAAGGTTGCTGCCCATACCTTCGGTATTACCGAGAAGGAAGTGGAGCAGAATCTTTTGTACATCTTAAGCGGCCTTATTGTGGAAGAGTAACCGGGATGAGGCGAGTAGCCTCATCCTTTTAAATATTTATTTATTAACAAAGGAGAGCATTTGTAAACATGGGAAACGTTAGACGAATTTATGTCGAGAAGAAGGAGCCCTTTGCGGTTAAGGCAAGAGAGCTTGAGGAAGAGATTTCCGGTTTCCTGGGGATTAAAAGCGTTACGGGGGTACGTGTATTAATTCGTTACGATGTTGAAGGTGTGTCGGATGAGACGTTTGAAAGAGCGTGCAAGACTATCTTTTCCGAGCCGCCGGTTGACGAGATTTTCTTTGAGAATGTGTCTTTTGGAAACAGCGACAGAGTATTCAGCGTTGAGTTCCTGCCCGGTCAGTTCGACCAGAGAGCTGACTCCGCGGTTCAGTGTATAGGCTTCCTTAACGAGAACGAGAAGCCTGTTATTAAGACTGCGGTTACTTATGTTCTTTCGGGTAATATTACGGATGATGAGTTTGAGCGCATCAAGGCTAACTGCATCAACCCGGTGGATTCAAGAGAGACAGGTCTTGAAAAGCCTGAGACTCTTATCACTGAGTTTAGCGAGCCCGCCGATGTTATCGTATTCGACGGCTTTAAGGATATGGCCGAGGATAAGCTTAAAGACCTTTACAAGTCACTTAATCTCGCCATGACCTTTAAGGACTTTTTACATATTCAGAACTACTTCAGGAAAGAAGAAGACAGAGACCCTTCCATGACCGAGATTCGCGTTCTCGATACTTACTGGTCGGATCACTGCAGACATACCACTTTCTCGACCGAGCTTAAGAACGTAACCTTCGAAGATGGTTACTACAAGACTCCCATCGAGACCACCTACCAGAGCTACCTTGATACCAGAGAAGAGATTTTCAAGGGCAGAGACGACAAGTTCGTATGCCTTATGGACCTCGCTCTCATGGCTATGCGTAAATTGAAAAAAGAAGGCAAGCTTCAGGACCAGGAAGAAACCGACGAGATTAACGCATGCTCCATCGTGGTACCCGTTGAAGTTAACGGAGTTACCGAAGAGTGGCTCGTAAGCTTTAAGAACGAGACCCACAACCACCCTACAGAGATTGAGCCTTTCGGTGGTGCGGCTACCTGTCTCGGCGGCGCTATCAGAGATCCGTTGTCTGGTCGTTCCTATGTATATCAGGCTATGCGTGTGACCGGTGCGGCAGACCCCACCGTTCCCGTAAGCGAGACTTTAAAAGGCAAGCTCTCCCAGAAGAAGCTTGTTAAAGGTGCAGCCGCAGGTTACTCCTCATACGGTAACCAGATTGGTCTTGCAACCGGCTATGTTAAAGAGATTTACCATCCCAATTACGTTGCCAAGAGAATGGAAATCGGTGCCGTTATGGGTGCCGCTCCCAGAAGCAACGTAATAAGAGAAACTTCCGATCCCGGAGACATCATCATCCTTCTCGGCGGCCGTACCGGTCGTGACGGTTGCGGCGGTGCTACCGGTTCATCGAAGGTTCATACAGAAGCTTCCCTTGAGACCTGCGGTGCAGAAGTTCAGAAGGGTAACGCTCCTACCGAACGTAAGATTCAGCGTCTTTTCAGACGTCCCGAAGTTACCAGACTTATCAAGAAGTGTAACGACTTTGGTGCCGGCGGTGTATCCGTTGCCATCGGTGAGCTTGCGGACGGCTTAAGAGTTAACCTCGACCTCGTACCCAAGAAATACGCAGGCTTAGACGGAACCGAACTTGCCATCTCCGAATCTCAGGAGCGTATGGCAGTAGTAGTAGACCCCAAGGATGCCGATACTTTCCTTGATTATGCTCGTGAGGAGAACCTCGAGGCAGTTAAGGTAGCAGAGGTTACCAAGGAGCCCCGCCTCGTTCTTTCCTGGAGAGGCAAGGAAATCGTTAACTTATCGAGAGCATTCCTCGACACCAACGGCGCTCATCAGGAGACCAGCGTTTACGTCGAGATGCCCGATGAAAAGAACAATTACTTTAAGAAGATTGCAATAGACAAAGTTGACGCGGCAGTTAAGAAAGAAAGCATGAGCGAAGCTTTGAAGGCTTCCCTTTCCGACCTTAACGAATGCTCACAGAAGGGTCTTGTAGAGACCTTCGACGCATCCATCGGTGCGGGTTCCGTGCTCATGCCTTACGGCGGTAAGACTCAGCTCACCGAGACCCAGACCATGATTGCGAAGCTTCCCGTGCTTGAGGGTAACTGCGATACCGTAACCATGATGAGCTACGGCTTCGATCCTTACCTTTCAAGCTGGTCACCTTACCACGGTGCCGTTTACGCAGTACTTTCATCCATGTCCAAGATTGTTGCTTCCGGCGGTGATTACAAGAAGATCAGATTCACCTTCCAGGAGTACTTTAGACGTATGACAGAGGATCCCAAGCGCTGGAGCCAGCCTTTTGCCGCACTCCTCGGTGCTTACGATGCTCAGATAGGCTTCGGCCTTCCTTCCATCGGCGGTAAGGATTCAATGTCCGGAACCTTTAACGAGATTGATGTTCCGCCCACATTGGTTTCTTTTGCTGTAGACGTGGCCAAAGAACGCAACGTAGTAACACCCGAGCTTAAGAAAGCCGGCGACAGACTTATCTACTTCCCGATTGAGCACGACGAATACGACATGCCCGATTACGAGAGCACCATGGCAATGTTTGAATTCGTAGGCAAGCTTGCTTCCGAAGGTAAGATTAAGGCTGCTTACACCACAGATTCCAACGGTGTTGCCGTAGCCGCTGCCAAGATGGCTTTCGGTAACGGTTTGGGAGTTTCATTCAATGCAGATGTAGAGCTTGATGAACTCTTCGATAACGCTCTCGGCGGAATCCTTGCCGAGGTAAGTTCACTTCCCGAGTCTGAGGAGGTTGAGTTTGTATATGTAGGTAAGGTTAACGATACGGCTTCTTTTACCTACAAGGACGAGACACTCGCACTTGCAGATGCGCTTGAGTGCTGGAAGAAACCTCTAGAGAAGGTATTCCCCACCAAGGCTTACAAGGGTACCGAAGCTCTTGAAGACAAGATTTACAAGGCTGACAGCGTATACGTATGCAAGCACAAGGTTGCGAAGCCTACCGTATTCATCCCTGTATTCCCCGGCACCAACTGCGAATACGACTCCAAGAAAGCCTTTGAAAGAGCCGGCGCCAACACTATTGTCAAAGTATTTAAGAACTTAAATCCCGAGGATATCAGAGATTCCGTTGCTGAGTTTGAAAGAGCAATCGCTCAGGCACAGATCATCATGTTCCCCGGCGGATTCTCCGCAGGTGACGAGCCCGACGGAAGTGCCAAGTTCTTTGCTACCGCATTCAGAAACGAGAAACTTAAAGAGGCTGTTATGAAGCTCTTAAGTGAGCGCGACGGCTTAGCGCTCGGTATCTGTAACGGTTTCCAGGCACTTATCAAGTTAGGCCTTGTTCCTTACGGCGAGATTATAGACGCTCAGGGCGCAGATTCGCCCACACTTACATACAACACCATCAACCGCCACATCTCCAAGATGGTTTACACTAAGGTTGTTTCCAACAAGTCCCCTTGGCTTCAGGGCGCTACTCTCGGTGCTACCTACTGTAACCCCGCATCTCACGGAGAAGGCCGTTTCGTAGCATCCAAAGAGTGGATTGATAAGCTCTTTGCAAACGGTCAGGTGGCTACCAGATATGCCGATCCCGAAGGCAACATCTCAATGGATGAGGAGTACAACATCAACGGTTCTTACGCATCCATCGAAGGTATCACTTCCGCAGACGGCAGAGCTCTCGGTAAGATGGCTCACTCGGAGAGAAGAGGACAGTCCGTTGCCGTTAACATCTACGGCGAGCAGGACATGAAGATCTTCGAGTCCGGTGTTAACTACTTTAAGTAAGATTTTTAAACGGGCGTGCATTTTTTGCACGCCTGTGCTATATTTATTCCCATGAATCAGATAAACTTTCAAAAGAAGATGGACGAAATCCTTGCATGCGAGGACACCCGCGTCAAGAGTCTTCTACTTCAGTGTTGCTGCGCTCCATGCTCGAGCCACTGTCTGACGGTACTTGAGGATAAGATAAGCATTACCGCTTATTACTACAACCCCAACATCACCGACAGAACCGAGCACGACAAGCGCGCGGAGGAGCTTAGGAGACTGGTGGGTATCCTTAACAGCGAGTTTCCCGGTGCCGACATCGAATATGCGGAAGGCCCCTTTGAACCCGAAAAGTTTTACGCCGCCGCCCGCGGACTTGAACAGGAACCGGAACGCGGAGCCCGCTGCGCCAAGTGCTTTGAGTTAAGATTACGTGAGACTGCCCGTAAGGCTAAGGCCGACGGCTTTGATTATTTTGCCACCACCTTAACTTTAAGCCCCCTTAAGGATGCCCGTTTAATTAATGAAATAGGAGAGCGTATAGCGCGTGAAGAAGGCGTTTCATGGCTATGCTCCGACTTTAAAAAGAAGGAAGGCTTTAAGCATTCCGTTGAATTAAGCGACAAATACGGACTCTATCGCCAGGACTACTGCGGCTGTCCGTTTTCGAAAAGAGGAAATTAATTATGAAAAAAATACTTGAACTTATATCAGAAGAGGTCATGTCCGCTTTTGAGAAAGCAGGCTATGACAAGGCAGCAGGTAAGGTAAGCGTATCTAACCGCCCCGACCTCTGCGAATACCAGTGTAACGGCGCCATGGCTCTTGCCAAGGCTTTAAAGACAGCACCCATTAACATCGCTAACGCTGTAGCCGAGAACCTCAAAGACAGCAAGGTATTTTCCGAAGTTAATGCTGTTATGCCCGGTTTTATTAACTTAAACATTAATCCCGACTTTCTTTCGCAGTACGTGGCTAAGATGAGTGAGGATGACAAGTTCGGCTTTGAGCCTGCAGCTCAGCCCCTTAAGATTATGCTTGATTACGGCGGACCCAACGTAGCCAAGGCACTTCACGTAGGTCACTTGCGTTCCGGCGTTATCGGTGATGCAATCAACCGTATCTGTAAGTACATGGGTCACGAGACCATCAGCGACATTCACTTGGGCGACTGGGGTACTCCCATGGGCCTTATTATGCATGAGCTTTCTTTGCGCAAGCCCGACCTTCCGTACTTTGACGACTCTTACACGGGAGAGTATCCTTCGGAGCCTCCTTTTACCGTATCAGACCTTGAGGAGATTTATCCTACCGCTTCCAAGAAGTCCAAAGAAGACGACGAGTACAAAGCGAAAGCTCAGGAAGCTACCTACAAGCTTCAGTCAGGCGTTCGCGGATACCGCGCACTCTGGAACCATATCATTAATGTTTCCGTAACCGATATGCGTCGCATTTACGACAATCTCGGTGTACACTTCGACCTTTGGAACGGTGAATCTTCCGTGCACGACGTAATTCCCGGCATGGTTCAGTATATGAAGGACGGCGGCTACGCTTACATCAGCGAAGGCGCTCTTGTAGTTGACGTTAAGGAAGACACAGATACCAAGGAAATGCCTCCATGCATTATCCTTAAGTCCGACGGAGCATCTCTCTACAACACCACCGACCTTGCTACCATCATGGCAAGGAAGGAAAAGTACAATCCCGACCGCTTCATCTACCTTACCGACAAGCGTCAGGACTTATACTTTGAGCAGGTATTCCGTTGCGCTCACAAGACCAAGCTCGTAGACGAGGATACCAACCTTGCGCACGTAGGCTTCGGTACCATGAACGGCAAGGACGGCAAGCCCTTCAAGACCCGCGACGGCGGCGTTATGCGCCTTGAAACCCTTATGAACGATATTAACGAGGCAACTTATGCCAAGATCAAAGAAAACAGGGATATGAGCGAAGAAGACGCTAAGCGCATTTCTCAGATAGTAGGCCGCGCTGCACTTCGTTATGGCGATTTGTCCAATATTCCTTCCAAGGATTACATCTTTGATATGGACCGCTTTATTTCTTTTGAAGGCAACTCAGGTCCTTACATTTTGTACACTATCGTTCGTATTAAGTCTATTCTTGAAAAGTATGTTCAGTCAGGCAAGAAGGTCGAAGACTGTAGGATTGCCGGCATCGACAACGCTTCCGAGAAAGAACTTATGAAGGAACTTACTTACTTCTCACAGACAGTGGAAGCTGCCTATGAGGAACTTGCGCCCAGCAAGATTTGTGCATTCATCTACGATCTTGCCAATGCTTTCAACTCTTTCTATCACGAGACCAAGATTCTGTCCGAGGAAGATTCTAAGAAGCAGGGCTCATACATTGCACTTATCAATCTTACAAAGAAGGTGCTTGAGACATGCATAGGCATGCTTGGCTTTGAAGCACCCGAAAGGATGTAAATGAGAATAGGACACGGTTACGATGTTCATAAGCTTACGGAAGGTCGTAAGCTCATTATAGGCGGCGTGGATATCCCTTACGAGAAGGGACTCCTCGGACACTCCGATGCGGATGTCCTTACCCACGCCGTTATGGATGCGCTTCTCGGCGCTGCCGCTCTTGGCGATATCGGGCTTCACTTCCCCGATACCGACGAGCGCTACAAAGGCGCCGACAGCATCAAGCTCCTCGAGCACGTGGGCGATTTGCTCCAGGAGAAACTCTACTATGTCGAGAACATAGATGCCACAATTCTCGCCCAGGCGCCCAAGATGCGCTCCCATATCGATGCCATGCGAGAGAACATTGCGAAGGCTCTTAAGATAGAGGTATCCTGCGTTAACGTTAAGGCCACCACCGAGGAAGGTCTTGGCTTTACAGGGGCGGGAGAAGGCATTGCAGCACACGCTGTTTGCCTGCTCGGATCATACAAGGATATGCAGTCTCCGGGCCTTGGTTGTGCGGGTTGTCAGGGGTGCCCCAAGTTCTCATAATGCGCCATTTTAGGGCACAGAAATTTTCCGCATTTTTTTGAAAATTATGCTTGACATTCAAGCACCTCTTTTGTATACTAATCAAGTCGGTTGAGACACGGGGTCTTAGCTCAGCTGGGAGAGCATCTGCCTTACAAGCAGAGGGTCATAGGTTCGAGCCCTATAGGCCCCACTTATTCGACTTAAATGAATATGGCGAGATAGCTCAGTTGGCTAGAGCATGCGGTTCATACCCGCAGTGTCGAGGGTTCGAATCCCCCTCTCGCTATTTAAATACCGGGGTGTGGCTCAGGTGGTAGAGCGCCACGTTAGGGACGTGGAGGCCGCAAGTTCAAGTCTTGTCACTCCGATT
>JAFZLD010000027.1 GCA_017553505.1 Lachnospiraceae bacterium | reverse complement strand
TTCAACTTCGGGAGTCTTAACAATCTTGCCTTCTTCATCAACGTAGTAGAAGTAAGCTCCGACTCTGACTACGCCCGCGTTCTTTTGCAAATCGCCGTTCTTATAGTATCTGTCGGCACCATAAACCTTCTTGATACCGTTGATAATCATCTTACCGGTTACTGCGTCGAAGTCTGCGTGGCACTTGTCCATGATGCCGTTGGGCTTGGTAACGTAGTAGTTGCCTCTTGCGATGGCACCGCCGCCCATTGCGTAGTAGAAAGCACCATCGATGTCGAGAAGTCCTGCATAGGTCTTCTTGTCATTTACGAAGTAGTACAAACCGCCGTCAACTTCCACAATGCCGTTCTTTAACTTCTTGGGAGCTCTTATTACATCGTACTCGGCTCTGTCGCTTGAATTGTCGAATACTGTGTTATAGAAGTCTTCGGGCAGTTCCTTGCCATACATAATATAGTCGCAGAACTTGAAGAAATCGCCGTACTCTTCGGAGCTCTGAGCGTGGTCTGTAGGATAGTCGCCGAAAGCAATCTTTCCTTCGATTCCCAAGAACTTGTAAACTTCGCGAGCCTGAACATAAGCCGCATACATACCCTCGGGATTGGTACCGTTGTCGTAGTAACCTGCGGATACGAACAATCCTCTGGGTGCTACCAAAGAAAGAAGCATGTAAGTATCAAAAGGTGTGCAGTCGCCGCCGAGGAAGTCCGCGAATATGGTCTTAACCCAAGCCATACCCTGACCCTGAACCTGGCCGATAGGCTCAATCTTGGTAACAAGATGATCCTTCTCGAAGCCGTATTCTTCGGTGGTGTAGTACTTACCCTGTGCTGAGTATCTGAAAGGAGCCGCGCCGCCGACACCTGAGTGCTCGGGGTTGGTTACCTTGATTCTGTCTTCAAGAACGCCTGTTACAAGAGCTGTCTTTCCAAGGAAGGAGAAGCCTGTAACCGCACTGTTCTCGGGATTAAGCTTAGCCAGTTCGCCGATGCCTTCTTCGATGCAGTCGATGATAAGACCAGCGCCCCAAGCTCTTGCCGCAAGAGGACCTACGCCTGTGGTGTAGATGTTACCCTTGCACTCGGGATACATCTTGTAGAATACACCGTTGTAGTAGCTGTCGTTGGAAGCAACGTCGCCGTATGCGCTGTAGTCGATAACAGCATATCCTGCATCCTGCGCACCGCTTATGTTGCCGCCGTAGTTAATGATGTAAGGCCATCCGCCTTCGGGAGCTTCGCCTTCGGGCATGTAAACCTTGAAGGAGAAAGAAGCCGCATCGATACCGGGTCTTGAAACGGTAATCACGTAGTTGCTGCCATTCTGAGCAAATGACTTCTCAAGTCCGGTCTCTTCTGCCTTAGGAAGCTTACCGTACATGTAGAACTCGTAAAGATCCTGAATCTCATCATGTCTTAAGCTCCACTTCTCGTCGGTGTTAACCTCGGTGCCGTCTTCCATGGTGAAGGCGTCGGGATAATTTGCGTTTTCTTTGAAACCAAGCACTGACTTGTGAACTCCGTCGTAAGTAATCTCTGACATCATCTCGATTACGTTAGCGTAGTATGCGTCGATTTCTTCGTCGGAAAGTGTTCCGGACAATGCTTCGTCGCGATACTTCTCAAGGAGCGCTCTGTCGTAGTTGGCGTCAAAAGAAGCAGCTTCGTAATTATCCTTGGTCATAAGAAGTGCCTTGTCGAGTACCTTCATAAGAACGTAAGGATCGTAGCCGGCACGTACGCTGCCTTCACCCGCACCGTCAGCAAGGAATACCATCTTGCCGGCCTTGTTGGGGTTAGAGTAGCAATCGCCTGAAGCCCAGGCAACGGAACCTGTTCTGGAGCCCTTTTCGCAGAGGTTAACCGCGATATCAAGGCTTAACTCGGAAAGTGCCTGAATGTTCATGCTTTCTGCAAATTCATATCTTGCCTCTACCACATAGCCGCCTTCGATTTCGGAAAGCTTAGCGTAGAAAGGTTCGTTGTCGCCGAATGTAACGGTGGTTACGTTCGCACGGTTGATTCTCCACTGTCCGCCGTCGCGTCCGAAGGAGTTCTTGGCGCTGTCCTCTGTAGGAATGATGAAGAACTCTACAGAGTCTTTCTGGTGCGCATCCGAACCTGCAACGTCGTAAGTAGGATCCCAAACGGTTACGAGGAAGTAAACAGATTTCTCGTCCCAGAGAGACTTAATCTCTGCGAACTGTCCCTTCTGGTCGAAACCGGTCTTGTAGGTGTAAGCATTCTCCCATACTTCATCGTCGCCTACGCCGTCCACAAGAGGAGTTCCTGCTTTGGACATGAGCTTTCCGTAGTGGTTGTCGGCAAGAATCTTCTCGCTCATAGCGTCCAAAGCCTTAATCTGCTCTTCAATGTCGCCCATCGAAGCGAAAGGATCCTTGGCTACTGTCAAAGCGAAGTTGATAACTTCTTCGTCGTAAGAAGTCTTAATGGGGTAAGGCTCTACGTTTTCTTTGTAGAAGCTCTTAATCTTGTTAAGAAGTGTGTATCTGCCGATGTCTTCGGTAACCTTGTCTGTGCGCTTGCCGCCGAAGGTAATCTCGGTCAGATCCTTGGCAATAAAGCCTGCGTTGTAAGTTGCGGTCCAGCTAAACATTCCGTAGAATACGCCTGAAATCGTAACATTGTTAACAGGATAGCTTGTAGCAAATAATGCTTTTCTGTAAACGGTTTTCTTTGCCGCCGAAGTAGCGTTGTTAACAACTGCTTCGAAGTAGAAAGGCTCGCCGTTTACAGGTTTAAATCCGAGTTCCGCAAAAGAAACACATGCTTCAAGCTGCCAGCCCTTGTCGGTCTTGGCTGTCTCTGCGAATACGGAATCTACCTTGTTGTAGCTTCTGCTTGCTTTGCCGCCGAAGGTGCCAAAGTCAAATGAACCGGTCCACTTCTCGGAAAGTGCTTCGCCGTCTGCGGTTACCACGAATTTCTTGGCATCGCCGTCAGGTGCGCCCGCAACTGTGAATGCGAAGCTGTCTTCTTCCTCATCGGAGTCGCCGTCAGAGTATACGTCGGAGTCGGTGATGTCGGCAAATACATAGAGATATGTGTCGTCCCACATTACCTTAACCTTAGCGTCGCCGTCTGTGGTGTCAACGCCCTCTGCGGTCTCGTCGATTAAGTTGTTTAAGTTAAAGTTTCTGCTTGCGTCCCAGGTATTCTCAATCTCGCCGTCGGCGATGATGATTCCGTACTTGGAAACGGGCTTAATCTTGGAAGCGTGAAGGTTCTCTGCGAAAAGTCCGCCGTCGGTCTTGCCGGTGGTCCAGCCGCTTCCTACCGTAATTTCGTTGTAAGGAAGTTCTCTTAAGAAGAGCGCTCTCTTACTCTTAACATTGCCGTCTGCGTCGCAGTCCGTAAGGATTGCTTCAAAAGCAAGGTCCGTATCGTCAGCTTCAAGCTTAAGAACGGAAAGCGGAACGACTGCTTCTACGCTCCAGCCTGCGTCTGTGGTGCTTACATTGGTGGTCACACCGCTTACTGCCTTGTAAGACTTGGTAATGGTGGTTCCCCATGTGTTCCAGTCAAAGTTAGCTGAGTATGTAGGTGTTACAGCGTCGCCGTCAGCCGTGAAAAGAATGTTCACAACGTCGGAGCCTGCCTTTAAGCCTTTGGCCAAAGTAAATGCGATGCCGTCTTCTTTGTCCGAAGCACCTTCTTTTACTGTTACGTCTGCGTCAGCGATTTCAGCCTTGATGTAGAGGTTCTCGTCGTCGTAGAGGAGCTTAACGGTGCCTGTTGCGCCGGTTTCGGAACCTGCTACCACGTTCTTTAACTCGTATACGGAAGCGTTGTTCCAATCGTCGTCGTAAGGATTGCCGAAAGCAAGGTCGTCGGGCTTGGAAAGAACAACTACCTTAGCCTGTACGGACAAATCAAGGTTTTGGTCGTTCACTACGCCTTCGGGAAGGGTGAGTGTTCCGTTTACTATGAATTCCTGCTCAGCGTTGGCGGTTGCGTCAAAGCTGCTGTTTGCAACGTCCCATGTAACTGCTGCCTGTCTATAACGGGCGTCGTCTACGTATACGTAGCCAACCTTGGGAAGCGCTGCTTCGATGTCGGAAACGCTTACGCCGTGGTCGAGTACGGTTGCTTTCTTAACGTACTTGTCTGCGTCAACGGATGTTACGTTGTTGCCTGCGAGTGAATCCCAGTCGGGATCCCAGTTAACGTCTTCAAAGTATACGCAGGATTTAATCTTTCTTTGGTCGGTAGTGGGTGCTACGCCGTATTCGTTCTGATACAAAACGTCGATGAAGTACGCAAGATCCATGGTGATAATCTTGTGGTTGGGGGTGCTTCCCGTGTCGTTGGTCTCATGAACGTTTATGAAAATGTGGTCGTCAAGACCGAGCATTCTGTATACTTCACGTGCCTTTAAGTAGGTTAAGGACATAGCCGCGGAGTTGGTCCAGTTTTCACCGGTAAGACCTGCGGTAATCATTAAGTATCTGTCCTCGTCCGCCATAAGGGATGCAAGATAGTACTGGTCGAAGGGCAGCTGGTTAACTGACTTAAACTTGGCAAAGTTGTCGTTGAACCAGAAGATTTCGCCGGAGGCCTGAAGGCTTCCGAGTCCTTCGTTCTGATCGACTGTTACTGTGGTAACGCCGTCGTGGTTGAGTCCGATGTTCGCGCCGTCATAGGTCTTGCCTTCGGAAGAATATCTGAAGGTTGCCATACCGCCGGCACCCGAACATGTGGGGTCGATGTACTTAATTCTTTCATCATACGCGCCTGCTACCGCTGTAGCCTTACCGAGTCTTGAAACTCCGGCGAGCATGTTGATTTCGGGGTTGATGTTGTACTCGGCTGCAAGTCCGTTCTCGAGTGCGTCAAGAATCTTGCCTGCGCCCCAGCTCCATGCAACGAGTGCGCCCGTCTGCTCTTTCCAGTGTGTTCCGTAGGGGTGGATGGTGTAGAAAAGACCGGTTCTGGAAAGGTCGTCGGATGCAAAGTCGGTGTATGTCCAGGATGCCACGGCCATACCTCTGCTTGCCGCATAGTATACGGTGTCGCCGGCATAGCCTGACATCTCGGAATAGAAAGGATAGCCCCCTTCCGGAACTTCGGTTGTAGGAACTACGAATGTCATGCTTACGGTGCCTTTGGCTTCGCCGCGCTGCACTGTCAACTTGAGGGTACCCTGCTTAACCGTGATCTTCTTTTTCTCGCCCGTAACGGGATCTGTAACGGTTACTTCACGCTCGGCCATGCCGGTCACTTCGTAAGATACGATTTCGTCGGAAGTGTCGGGGTAAGGGCCGTACATGTAGTAGTCGTAATATTCTTTGATTTCTTTTTTGCGTGCTTCCCAGTTTTCTGCGGTGACCTTGGTGGTGCCGTCGTAGAATGTGAAAATGTCGGGAAGCTCGGGATGCTCGGCCATCTCAAGGGGGCTTAAGTAGCCGGAGCCGTCGTCGAGTGTGTTCACGCAGGTAACAAGCTTGTCGTAGTAAGCATCGATTTCGGCCTGGGTGTAGCCGCCTGCTGCGAGGAATGCCTCTACTTCAGCTATAAGAGCCTTCGCCTCTTCGCCGTTTACATATACTGAAAGGTCGATAGCTTTGACCTTCTCAAGGTATGTGTAGAGCGAGTAAGGGAAGCCGGGTGTTACGTCATCGGCGGTCTTACCGGTCAACTTCACCTCTCCGAAAAGGCTTGTATCCTGGTAGCCGTCGCCGGAGGTTGCAAAGAGTGAAAGCTCACCCTTTCTTGAGCCGCCTTCCGCGCAATTTATCTGAGCGTCGAAGCCGAATCGGGCATCATTGTCGGGGGTTGCACTCTCCCACTTGATGCATCCTTCAACAATGTAGCCTTCTTCGGTGACGGTGGTCTTGGTGTACCAGCGTCCTTCTTCACCGCTGTCGGTGCTTCTTTCATTATCAAAATTAACTCTGTAGTGCGCATCGTCAGAGCCGTATGCGCCGCTTCTGTCGTTGAGTTCGTCTAAGAATACTTCAACGGAGTCCTGCTCGTAAGCGTTGCCGCTTGCCTTGTCGAGTGTGGCGTCCTTAACGTCTACGAGAACGTAAAGCGCGTTGTCGTCCCACATAAGCTTGGCTGTTGCGCTTGAAGTTGCGCTGTTTCTGGCCTGAAGTAAGTCGTATGACTTAGCTTTGCTCCAGATTTCGTCAACTGCGCCGTCCACAAGCGGTGAGCCGTAAGGTGCGACTACTCCGGCAAAAGAATCCGTTTCTTCGGCCGTGATGTCTTCTCCGGAGACATCGTTATCTGAAATTGTGTCGTTTTCGGAAATTCCGGGCACTTCGCCTTCTGCGGGTGCAGCGGGCGCTTCTTCGGTGAGTTCTTCCGCTTCTTTAACAGGTGCTTCCGCAGGGGTTTCTTCGGGCTGTTCCTCTCCTGCGGGGTTGGTGCTTTCTTCGCCGTCTTCGGCCGGTGCGGGCTCTTCGTATCCGCCTGCGCTTATATCAGCCGCATAAGCCGGTGCGATGTTGGAAAGCACTGTTGTGAGTGCCAGGGTCACTGCCGCGGCACTTTTGAAAAGTTTATTCCTTTTCATCTCCCTCTCTCCTTTTCATAGGTTTTGTGAACTTACACACGTCCGTAAGAGAAGGCATCACCCCCATGCCAATGTCTGCTTACCCCTATTTAATGTGCAATTTGTTCACCGTATGTATACAATTTTAATTTTTTTTAGTAATATTCACTAACGAATTATTGCGGACAAAATTAGAAAAGTTGCGGACTTGTATGCATACAAGAGGGCGGTTGTATACCTTGTTTTTCCCAGTTATGAGAGGAATTATGTCAAAAAAAGGGCAGACCGTTTGAGGTCTGCCATACTTAATCTGATATTGAATTGTGAACTGTCCTTGTCACGGGAATCTGCGCTTTAATTTCTCACAGGATTAGTAATCGATTCTGCGTCGATTCATTTCTATTCAAGCGTTTCGCCGTTAATCTTAAGCTCGTCGGGAGTGACGGTTGTGGTGAGAAACAATATCTTCACGCCTGCTTTTCTCGCATCTTCCATCGCCTCGCCTAACTCCGGGTGAGTCGCAACGTGGGGAAGTACACGAGCTACGCCTTCCATTTGGATGACAAAAGCTAGAATTGCTTCATAGCCTTCTTCTCTTGCCTTAATCAACTCGCGGATGTGCTTAACGCCTCGCTCCGTGGGGGCATCGGGGAAGTAACCGGTGCCGTCAATCTCGAGAGTGCAGCCTTTGACTTCCATGAGGAAGCGCTTGGTGCCCGCAGTGGTTTCTTTCTCCATATAGAAGTCGATGCGGGAGTTGCCGTAGGTGTACTCGGGAATGACCTTGTCGTAGTCTTTGGTGGACAGCCATTCTTTGACCACTTTGTTGGGGGCCTGGCTGTCTATGTTAAATAATACGCCGGTGGATGGCTTCTTAACGGCTACAAGGTCGTAAGTGGTCTTGCGGCCGGGAGTGCCGGGAGCCGTGAGGTAGACTTCAGCGCCTTTAATAAGTAGTTCCTTGCATCTTCCGGTGTTTTTGACATGTACGCGTTCCTCTTGACCATTTAAGTCAACGTCTGCCTCAAAGCGGTTGGGACGCGCCAAAAATATGGCTTTTACTATGTTTGAGTATTTCATGATTCGGTATGTGACTCGGAGATCTGTGCCAGCTCGTCGTAGAAGCCTACAAAGGACTTGTCTACGCATCCGCAGTCCTTGATAGTCATCTTGCCGGTGCGAAGACCGAGGATTGAAAAGGCCATTGCTATGCGGTGATCTCTGTGAGGGTCGATGGTGCCGCCCTTGGGATCGCCGCCTTCTATTACTATGAAGTCCTTGCCGCGACTGCACTTGATTCCGCACTCTTCAAGGTTCTCGCAGACATTGAGGACTCTGTTGGACTCTTGCTTCTTGATATGGCCTATGTTGGTAATCTTGGTCTTGCCCTTTCTCACGGACGCAAGAACCGCTACTGTTGCAACCTGGTCGGAGAAATCTGCCATGTCGATGGTGATATCGCCTTCGGGAAGAGAATCCGTATCGTGGAGCAGGCTTATCTCGCCCTTGTCATCGCTTTCAATGCGGGCGCCCATTGTCTCCATTAGCTTAAGGAACTGCATGTCGCCCTGAATGGAAGACTGCATTACACCGTTAACGGTGGCCTTGCCGCCAAGGAGCATAGGTATAGCATAGAGATAGCAAGCTGACGACACATCGGGCTCGGCTTCAACATCGGCGCATCTGTAGGAGCCGGTGCCGCCCACCTTAAATGTGTTACCGTCTTTGATAATAGTGCAGCCAAAGAGCTTGGCTACGCTGATGGTCATATCTATGTATGAATTGTGTGTCTTACCTGCCGCGGTAATCGTTGACTGATTTGGTAAACAACCTAAAGCCATAAGCATTCCGCTTACGAACTGAGTGCTCTCGGATGCGTCAATATTTAAGTTAATCGGCACTCCGAGGCGAGGTTTCTTTCCGACGATTTTAATCGGAAGATGTCCCTCTTTGCCGAGACATTTTATTTTAACTCCAAGCGTTTTAAGCGCGGATAACAGTCCTGCCATGGGGCGCGCGCAAAGCTGAGGTGACGCGTTGACTGTATAAGTACCGTCCGAGCAGGCAAGCATTGATGTCAGGAATCTTGCCGCCGTTCCGGCACTTCCGACGTATACTGTTGCTTCTTTTCGCGGAATGTCTCCGTTCTTACCGTATACTCTTATAACCTTAAGGCTTGCGTTGTAGTAAACCTGAAATCCCAGGTCTCTTAAGGCATTCATCATTACTCTGCTGTCCTCGGCAAGCGCGGCATTCTGAATAACACACTTTCCGTCTGAAAGTGCCGCAAATACCATCGCTCTTGCGAGTATGCTCTTTGAACCGGGAACATTACCCCTAATGTCAACCGGCCCCTTAATCTTCTCAATCTTTATCGATTCCATTAAAAATTCCTAAGCTCCCCTGCTTCATCTATAGTGGAATTGTCAATCTTTCTGATGGTTACGAAGTAGGAATAGTCCTTACTTACGCTGATTTCAACCCTGTCGCCTACCTTGTGGCCCATAAGCGCCTTCCCCATAGGGGATTCGTTACTTACCAGGCCGTGGAGGGAGTCCTCTCTCACGGTAGTGACAATCTTATATACTTCTTCTACGTCGTCTTCTTCGACATAGACGGTAATAGTCTTGTTAATACCCACTTCGTCGTCGCCAGACTCATCGTCTACGACCTGAGCGGTTCTGATCATTCTTTCAAGGTATCTGATGCGGCTTTCGTTCTTGTTTTTTTCTTTCTTGGCCGCATAGTATTCAAAGTTCTCGCTTAAATCGCCCAAAGAACGTGCCTCTTTGACATGCTCCAAAAGCTCGGGACGTACCACACACTTTCTGTATTCAATCTCGGCTTCCATATCTTCTATGTCTTTGCGGGTCAGTTCATTGTTCATGATGTTGCTCCTATTTCTTAGTACTGCAGTTTTTACGCGCCGCCTTGGCGGGCTTCTTAGTGTAAGTTACGTATTTATAAGGGATCTCGCCGTCCACCTCTTCGTCCACAGTCCTCGTATAAAGGGACTTGTCGAATTCGGGGAAGAGCGTGTCGCCCTCGATTTCAAGGTCAATCTCGGTTATAAAAAGTTTGTCGGCAAGCGGCAGGCCTTCTTTGTATATGCCGGCACCGCCTGAGAGATAAATATTCTCTCCCGGACGATTCTCCTCCGCATACGCTATCGCCTCGCTGAGGCTCGGCATCGTCACGCAATTCTCCGCCTCGTAATGAGCCGTCTTGGATACCACGATGGTAAATCTGTTGGGAAGCGGGCGTCCGATCTCGTCATAAGAACGCCTTCCCATTATCACGACGTTGCCCGTAGTGAGCTCTTTAAAGCGTCGCTGCTCGCCCTTGATCCTCCAGGGAATTTGACCTTTATTACCTATTACACGGTTCTTCGTGTACGCTACTATCAGTCCTATCATGTGTCAGTCTCCATAACTCCTTGTGTTGTCGTACGTGGCGGCGTGATCGTCGGATTGCTTAGTAATGCAATCCAAGATTGTTTGTAGGCCGGTGCCACATGTCTGCCTGCGCGGGCGCGGTGGTGATTGGTGCGCCGGTGCATGATGTGTCGTTAATTGGCTCGTTGGTGCGTGCCCTATCGTTGATTGGCTCTTTGCCACATGCCCTATCGTTGATTGGCTCGTCACTAATTGGCTCGTTCCCACTCAAAAAAATAAAGTTGCCGTACGTAATACGACAACTTTATTGTAACATTCTTATGTGGATAAATCTATTGATTAGCCGGTGCTAATCAACATTTTTTTGCTCTTCTTTATGCTTCGCCGTAGGGGTTTTCGCCTGCTTCTTCTTTCGGCTGTTCGGCTTTAGGAAGGCTGGCGCCGCAAGCAGGGCAAAATGCGCTGCTCTTAGAAACCTCTTTGCCGCATGCGGGGCAGAATGCTGCGTTCGCTCTGGTGACTTTTCTTCCGCACGAGGGACAAAAGGAACTGTTCTTTACAAGTTCCTTACCGCAAGAGGGGCAAGTGCGGTTTCCTTTTCTTTCATTGATATTAATCTTAGCTTCTTCAATCTTGTTAACGCTTGCATCAATCTTCTCTACAAGCTCGGGAACCTTGGCGATAAGCTCTTCCTTGTAGTTCTCGTACATCTTCTTGCCAAGCTCGTTGTAAAGCTTCTCAAGTGCAAGTTTTTCTTTCTCCATTGTAGCGGTAGCGGAAGCGATTTCCGAAACCTCTCTGGCTTTCTCGGCAACTGCAGCGCCGCCCTTGGTAATTGTCTTGGTTAAATCATCTAATAATCCCATGTTAAATCCTCCTTTATAGGTAACTTTTTATTTTAGGTGTGTTTGTGTCGTCCTGACTTATGAACTAATTATAGCGCACGCTCCGGCTTTTCGTACCCGTTAAAGTCGCAAATAAACTGCCCCTAAATGCACCCTCCGTGAAACTTAAGCCGGTTTAATGTGCTACTATGTAGTTTTATAGAATAGTATACCTAAATGAGTATTATGTCAAGTATTATTTCTTTGGCTTCCCGAGCGCGGGGTGGCTCGGGCAAAAGGCTTTCATAAAAACCCTCTCCCGCTTCCGTCTCACGTAGCGGCCGGACAGACGCTCCGTAGCCCCTGTTTACGCACGATTTATCCCAATATGAAATTTTCCCCGAATTGGGATAAATATCGGGCACTCCTTTCGCAAGTAATTGCGAGGGTTATCCCAATATGAAAAAAATGCAAAACTGGGATAAGTTTTCGCGGTTTTTTTATCCCAATTTGATAATTTTTTCGTATTGGGATAATAGGTTTGCATAACTCAGCGCCGTGGGTGGGTTTTTTATCCCAATTTACATCTTTTTTCATATTGAGATAAATTTCACCCCCGGTGCTTAAGGTGCGCCAAAAATCGGGCCCAAATGTAAAGAAATCTTAACTATTACGCAACATTTGTCGCCGGCAAGGCATGCTACGATAACAAAGACAATTTAGAAAAAGAAAGGAGCAGCAAAAATGTCTGATGCAATCAGGAATTACAGGAATGTTGTGGAGCAGCCGTGGGGAAGGATGTTTTATGATTTGGTGTGGGAGCAGCTTCCTATAGATAACGATAAGAGTTTGCGAATTCTGGATTTTGGGGCGGGCTTCTGTCTGACGGCGGATCATTATGCTAAGTGGCATGATGTTACTGCGGT
The DNA here is from genome assembly GCA_017553505.1 of Lachnospiraceae bacterium. GTDB lineage: Bacteria > Bacillota > Clostridia > Lachnospirales > Lachnospiraceae > UBA1258. The sequence goes on along the minus strand of JAFZLD010000027.1, from coordinate 94,351 downwards.
GGAGCCTAATAGTGAAATGTATGAGTTGCGCGTTAAGAATAACGAGTATACTTTGGTAACTCAGGGAATCGAATACTTAAGAAGCGTTGCGGATAACAGTTATGACGTGGTAATCTGCCACAATGTGCTTGAATACGTTGATGACACAGACGCCTATTTGAAGGAGCTCGCAAGAGTACTCAGACACGGCGGGCTTTTGTCGATTGTGAAGCACAATGATTACGGTAAAGTTTTCGCTTATGCAATATTGAACGATAATCCAAAAGCTGCGCTGGATGTGCTGGAGCCCGACAACACCGAGGACAGCATGTTTGGCCAAAGAAATGTTTACGACGATACCTACCTCGTTACCACCCTCGTACCTAAAATGGCACACATAGACACTTACGGCATGCGGGCATTCTATGGGCTTTCTTCCAACAACGAAGTTAAATTTACAGATGAATGGTACAAATCCATGTTGGAACTTGAGCTGAAGGCAAGCACCATTGATGCATTTAAGCAAGTAGCATTCTTCCATCACCTGCTTTTCAAAAAGCAATAGATACCCAAGCCTTCAACCTCCGGTTGTACACCCTGTAAACCTGCGTCATTGCGGGGATGAAGTTTATCCTATACAATGAGTTTGTCAGTAACGAAATGAAGCTTCGTTTCTTCAAATTCAAAGGAGAATCGCAATGAATATAGGTAATAAAATTAAAGCACTCAGATTACAGTCAAGCACCACGCAGGAGATTCTGGCGGATGCGCTGGGAGTAAGCAGTCAGTCTGTGTCCAAGTGGGAAAATAACGTGTGCGCCCCGGACATTTCGCTGCTTCCGGCGATATCGGAGTTTTTCGGCGTAACGGTTGATGAGCTTTTCGATCTTTCCACCGACCGGAAGCTTAACAGAATCGAGAACATGCTCGATTACGAAAAAGAACTTACGGATGAGCAGTTTAAGACTACGAAAGAGTTTCTTTTGCAGATAAAGGATTCATATGACGAAAGCAATCCTGCGAGGCCGGACGGGCGCATTGAGTCGTTTCTTGCGCATCTTTACCACCACAGAATGGTGAGCGACAGCAGGTACGTTAGCCTCTATGCGAGAAAGGCCATGACTCGTCATCCCGAGGCCAAAGAAGATCAGTGGCTCCTTGTAAAGAGTGAAGGTGCCACAGTCTGGGACTGGAATGCAAGGCAGCACGGCAGTACCATCGAGTTTTACAGGGGGCTCGTTGAAAAGAATCCGGAGATAGGTATTAACTACCTGTTCCTTATGGACAATCTAATCGCGGACCACCGCACCAAAGAAGCGTCTGAGTATCTATCAAAGTACAAGACATTGGCTGAGCACAAAGCCATTTTGGTTCCGGTATATGAGGCGCATATTGCTTTTGCCGAATATCGTGCCGATGATGCTTGGAAAATCGTGTCCGAATATGAGAAATCAAACGACAATGATTACTATGCCGTGTTCGAAATTGCAAGTATATATGCCATGAACGCAATGTATGAAGAAGCGCTTAAAAGATACAAAAAAGCCGAAGAAATATACAACACAGGCCACCTGAATCATGGTTGTGCAGACCATCTTGAGGCACAAGCCCAGATATACGAGATTCTTAACAAGTACGAGGATGCTATCGAATACGTTAATCGCCAGATTGAATTTTTAAAGAATGAGTGGAACTTAACCGAAGGCGCCGATGTGGATGCACTCGAGGAGGAAAAGAAAAGACTTATAAGTCTGCTTAAATAGCGGCACAATAAAGGCGGAAGCACTTAAGCTTCCGCCTTGTTTTTAGCTGTATGCCGGCCGGTAGGTGTCCATGTCTACCGCTTCATATAAATCCATGCCCATCTTCATTTCGAAGTAGCCTTTGAGCTCAAAGTTGTAGTTCCACTTGGCAACCGGATAATCGCCGTAGCGAGCCTTCACATCGCCCATTCGATCCTCGAGGTGCGCAACCCCGATAGCTGTACCACAGGCGTCGCAGAGGTGGATGAGCTTGTCATAATCGTCGAACTTGACTTCGGAAAGCTTGTTAAGAAGGTCCGCCGTTTCGTCTTCGTCAAGGTCGCGGTTTCCTACATAATCATCGATACCGTGTCCCTCGGCAAAAGAATGCGTAAGACAAATCTTAGCCACTTCGTCGTATCCTAATAACGTCATATATTTGTACCCTTCATACACATGTCTTAAGTGGAATACTCCGAAACGCCTTCCTATGTCGTGAAGAAGACCTAAAACGTAGGCTTTGTCGGCATTAAGACCCGAGCGCGCGGCAATGGCCTCGGCGCAGTGAGCCACGCATAAACTGTGGGCTTCCCAGGGACCCGGGTTGTGAGTTACGGCTTCTTTGAGCAGGGTGAGCGCCGCTTCTTTGGTAGGATACATGCTATGCCCTCCCTATGAACATTCCATATTCCTTGGGAATAATAAGAACGCCGTCCACACAGTTGTCGGTGAAAACTTTAATCATCGTCTCGCGGGAGACACCGCTGATTTGGGAAGTTCCCGTAAGCGACTGCACGTAGTCGGCAAGGTCGTTCATGTCCGTAATCAAGAGCTTGTCGCTGTATTTGTTGAGGCGTACGTCGTTAAAGTGCCTGCGAAGGGGCTCCCAACCGTTTTCAAGCATGAAGTTACGGTTGAACTTGGGCGCCTTTATATATTCTCTTAAAAGTTCATGCACAAAAGGCATGATGTTCTTCTCGCCGTATGTAGCCGCATAGAAGGTGCCTTCCGGCTTAAGTACGCGTCTTACCTCGGAAAGCGCAAGCTCCAAATCGGGCACATGGTATAACATCATGTTGGCAATTACTACGTCAAAAGAAGCATCCTCGAAAGGAAGGTCCTGAATGTCGCAGACCATAAATTCTATGCCCTGCATATCCCTTAAGTTCCTGCGGGATGTCTCCACCATACCCTCGGAAAAGTCGGCAAGAATAAGCTCGGAGCATTTGTCGATTAAGTCCTGACGGCCTATCCAGAAATCGCCGGTACCGCAGCCGATTTCAAGAACCTTAGCGCCGGGCGCCCAGTCATAGCTGGACAGTATCATTCTGTCAAAGCCCCCGTTGTCAACGGAGTACTTCTCGTGAAGCGAGATACGTGTCTCTAAGTTGTTCGACTTCTTGTACTGCTCCTTAACATTTTGTGCAAAAGAATCTTTCTCCATAACCTTTTGTCTCCTCTCTCATTTAATGTACAAGGAATAGTATGACCTTAAGAATTTAAGGTCACCAAAAGGATAATCTGAAGATATTATTAATCTTTCGCAATAAACTTCTCTACCTCTTTGAGGCCCGATTCCGTTAACTCGTAGACTGTGTCGCACACTTCACTTATGTACTTTCTGTCGTGAGATATGCTGATGATTGCACCCGGGAAGTCCTTTAAAATTCCGCGGATTACGGGACCCGACAGCGGTGAAAAGTTACGCGTGGGCTCATCGAGTATCAGGACGTTGGCATCGGACAGACTCATCTTAAGAAGGAACACCTTAGCCTTCTGTCCGCCGGAAAGTGCTCGGATAGGATGGTCCATTTCCTCGGCAGTGTACTTAAGGGCGCCTAGGTATGTGCGAATGCGGGTACGCTCCTCTTTGTCGCCGGACTTATCGAGAAAGTCCACCGGAGTCTCATCCATATTAAGCATTTCCTCGTAATTCTGCGGCATGTACTGCACGCGGATGTCGGGTCGCGCCATGAGTTCCTCGGCCATCTTCTTAATAAGAGTAGTCTTGCCGCAGCCGTTGTCACCCACAATACACACCTTCATGGGGCCGCGAAGCCTCATAAAGATATCCTGCGAAAGAACGCGCGACTCATCCGGCGTCGTAAGCTTATCAAGCGAATATTCCACAACAGTCTTGCCTTGCGGCATCGCCGCATCCTTGCCACCGAGTTTAAAGAAAATAGCTTCCTCGGTGTCGGGACGCTCCGTCATTTCTTCGTCCATTTTCTCAAAACGCTTGCCCATGGCCTTGACCGTGTGCATCTTATCTTTTAAGTTCTTGCCTACGCTCGGCGCCTGGCGGGATACGTTGCCGAGTGCGCTCGTTACGCTCTGGTAGAGTTTGTTGTACTTGTCTTCGCGGATTTTCTTTTGCCGTCTGTCGTTCTCGGCTTCCTGCTCCTGCTTTTCAAGGTTCTTAAGGCGCGTCTCCACATATTCGCGGTACGCAAGATGCATCACCGTAAACCGCGACTTGCGCTTACGCTCCACGAGTTCTAAGTGCACCACCATATTGGCGGTGTTCTCGATGAGGGTCTCGTCGTGGGAAATGAAAAGCACGATTCCCTTGAAACCGTTTATCAGCTTCTCAAGCAATTTCAGCGTATCGATATCGATGTCGTTCGAGGGCTCGTCGAGTAGCAGCGCGCTCGGGCGCTCCATCAGAATTCTCATGAGCTCCGCCTTAATCTTCTCGCCGCCGGACAGGCTTTTCATCAGCTGGTCGCCGTAAAAGAAATCAGCCGGCACGCCAAAGTCACTTGCCATGGCGCTTAAGTCACGTGGCGACTGCTCCAGGAAGGCTTCTTTTGCTGCGAAATACTCATATAATGTCAGCTCGCCGTCCGCTGCCGGAAGCTCCTGAGGGAGGTAGCCTATCGTTTCGCCCGTGATGATGCGCTCGCCCTCACACTCGGCATACTCGTCGGCAAGCTCGGGATCCACAATCCACTTCATAAGAGTCGACTTGCCGTTTCCTTCCTCGCCGATGATAACCGCCTTGTCGCCGGCGTTGAGGGTCAGTTTGAAATTGTCAAGGATGACCCGCAGGTCCTTTTTATGCGTAATTGTTAAATTCTTAATCTGTAACATATATATCACCCCTTTGCGTGGCGGCCTCTGCCCGGGCAAAAGAAAGAGCCAATTCAGTGTACGCTGAATCGGCTCACGCAAACTAATCCCTATTGGTAACCAAAGGAACGTAAGGTAAGGACAATCCAATTTAAGCATACACAAAGAACCGGTCCGTCAAGGCCGCTTTAAAATCCTGTAATTGCTTAAATCAAACTATCTGCCACACATTCTGTTGAATCACCGTACGCTTTCGCGTTCCTTTTAATTATTCGCAGTTTTCTGCGTTGTCTTGATATTAGCATAGCGCTTTTTCAAACGCAAGCTTTATTTTTCATAGAACAGTACGCCGAGGGTGTTGGGTCCGCAGTGGCTGGAAATTACGCCGCCCGCTCTGGTCTCAAGAACTTCTTCGAATATTCCTAAGCCTTCAAGGTAGTCGCGCACCTCTTCCACCAGTTCGCGACTGCAACCCGAATGAGTGATAAACACACGCGCGGGATGAGCGTTCTTAAGGTCTTCCTCAAGTCCCGTAACGTAAGACATGATAGCGTGCTCCACATGGCCGCGAAGTTTCCTGGCCACTCCCATGGCGCCGTCGTGAACCTCGATAATCGGATGAATCCTGAGCGTATTGGCAAGAAGTGCCGCAACCGCACTGCAACGTCCGCCGCGTGCGAGGTATGTAAGTGTATCGATTACAAAGCTGGCGCGAACCTTGGCTCTGTCCTCATTGATTCTCTCTGCAATAGATTCTGCATCCATTCCGCCGGCTGCAAGTTCCGCTGCACGAATTACCTGAAGACCGATGCCGGTAGACAGATTGTACGAGTCAATCACATGAAGCTTCTCGTACCCCTCTCCTACCATGGCAATCACGTTGCAGGTAGAACTCATCTTACTGGAAATGCAAAAGAAAATGATGTCATCGCCCGCATCAATCAAAGGGCGTAACACTGCTTCCGCGCGATCCTGAGATACTGCCGCGGTCTTGGGCGTAGTTTTATTGGCATCCGCCCACTCAAAAATCTTATCGGGAGTCACGTCTTCACCGTCGTAGTAAGACTCGTCTCCCATAATGATACTCAATGGAACAATCGTAATACCATATCTCTTAACCAGTTCCTCCGACAAATCGCAGGTACTGTCAGCCAGTATCTTAATAGCCATTACTGTTCTCCCATAACCTTTGCATATGACATAACTGCGTTTCTTACGCACTGATCGCAAGGACAGATTACCACGCCGGTATCGATACCCTTTAAATCCTTACAGGTAAGCGCTCCCGACATTGCTTCAAACTCCTCGCTCATAGTCTTAGAATACTTAACCGTGCCGTTTCCGTCAAGTTTCATACCTGCCACCATAACCGCGCCGATTAACGCGCCGCAGGTAGCCTTCATGGTGCCCATGCCCACGCAGAAGCCGGAAGCAATCTTCTTCATCGTATCTTCGCTTAACCCGGTCTCCTCCGCAAGCGCCACAGCCACTGCCTGACAGCAATTGCACTGTCCTGTTGTCTTAAGCTCTACAGCTCTCTTAGCCGCTTCATCAAAATTCATAGTCTACTCTCCCATCAAACTATTATACTTAATCACTACAACTATGATTTTACATTAAGATACGTTTTTAGTAAAAGAAAAAATAAATTAATTTTTCTTTTGCGAATAATTATTGACAAACGATAATTTACTTGATATTGTCAAATTATCGTAAAACAATAATTTTCATAGGGGTATAAATCGTGAAAAAAAGCAAATTATACTTAATACTTGCAATCGAAGCCGTGATTGTGGCGGTTCTTTACATTATCGCGAGTAATGCATCATACACCGGTGCTTCTCTCATATCCTTCCCTTTCGGTTTTATCGGTGATATGTTAAGGCGCCTCTCGCTTCGTGGCGGAGTCTTCAATATTCTTGCGATAGTGGTCTATGCGCTTGTATGCATATGCCCGATTATCGTGCTCATATCGGCCAAAGAAAAATCGGTGGCCAGGCCCGAGAACGTGGTTCTTTTGCTACTGTCTCCCATAATGTTTTTCTGTATGTATGTAGCTATCAACCCGCAGATTTCGATGTTCGGACTTTCTTCCGCAGAGAGTGTGGTGCGTTCTGTTGCGGCAATTACGATTGATTCGTTGATACTTCTGTATTTGGTGCTGAGAATAGTCAGAACGGTCAGGAATTCCGACAAGAGCACGCTTTACAAGTGTTTAAAAGTGCTGATGATCTTTGTGGCTGTGATAATTGTGGCAGCCTTTTCCATAAATGTTATCGGTAAAAATGTATATGCCTTGCCTAAGAGTGAAGGTGGCTATGCATTTTGGGGGCTTACGCTCAAAGCGGTATTTGATGGGGCAAATCTTCTTTTGACACTGCTCATTGTGCTATGGACTGTTAAGCTTATCGATACGCTTTCAAATGATAGCGAAGACTTGCGCGTAGTCACCGAGACACTATGCTCGTTCAGCCGGGTATCTCTTATTTTGTGCGCTGTTTCTTCGGTGATGTTAAATATTTTCAATGTACTGTTCATTGACAGGCTCAACAATATTGAAGCGCATCTTTACATACCGATTACGGAAATCGGATTTGCTTTGATAATTCTTCTTTTGACAAGACTCTTGATTGAGAACAAAAATCTTCGCGAAGACAATGAATTATTTATCTAGACATTCGGAGAGTATAACAGATGGCCATTAGAATTTATCTTGAAGATGTACTGAAAAAACGCTCCATGACATCCAAGCAACTGTGCGCTTTGATAGGAATCACGGAGGCTAACCTCTCGATTCTCAGAAGCGGAAAGGCTAAAGGTATCAGATTCTCAACCATTAACAAAATCTGCTACCATCTGCAATGCGATGTGGGGGATATTCTTAAATTTGACGGTAATCCGGAGGAGGATAGCGATGAAGAACAATAGATTTGTGGGTGCCTTAGCGGCAGTGACAGTAATAGTGGCTTTATGTGCGGGACTTGTATTCAAGGTTTCACTTGCAAAGCCGGTGGAAGCGGATGCTACGGGCGATAAGTTGATTGGAGTGTTTGTGACTGAGGATTATGTAGATACGTTTGATATTGATGCGTACCTAAATGATAATGCCGATGCGCTTTTAAGCGGAGATGTCATAGTATCGCCCGGGGATTCACAGAAATATAGCGGCAGAATCTATGCTGTAAGAACTGAAGAACCATGTGTTTCGGAAGACGGAACTGAGCACATATCTTCGGATTACAATTTTGAGGGGATTGATGGGCTCAGATGCTTCATGGTAACAGAAAATGCCGCAGAAGAAGATGAATATGGTAACGTCAATAATATTGCCGGGCGTGTGGTTCGGATACTGGCATCCGATATGGAATGTGCTTCCTCCTCAAATATAAGGAGCGACGAGGGTAACCCCCATTCCGAAGTCACCGAGTCAGAGCTTAACTGCACTATATATGCTTTTCCCAATCCCGGCAAAGAAGTAATAGGCATTTATTGTAATCCTGTGTATCAAGACGCTTTCGGAAATGTATATATGGTAAGCGGTCAAGGCATATCCTGTAGCAACGATGGTTACTCTGTCGGGCTCACCATTTCAACATCCATTGACAATTCATATACCGAAACCGATACTACAGGCAAGACCGTTACGGAAAAAGTATCCGTCAATGTCAAGTTAAGCGTAATTTCCGAACCTGCAAGTTACACTTTCACGCAATATGATGCTTCCGGAGCCGCTATCGACAGTCAAAATTACAATCCCGCAAGCATTCCTGCAACGCTTAAAGTTGCCGGTGGCTGTGAATATATCGTTGTAACCGAAAATCTTAAAAACGGTGAAACAAAGCGCTCCCTCGTGGATAAGGAAGCGCCCTCGTATACGTACTATGTGCCTTCCGGCAGATCATATGCCGAAAGAAAAACTTGCGAGGCAATATGGCCTTAGAATTTTACAACAAGGACAAATCTATGTAGGGTTTGTCCTTTTCTTTTTTGGAATAAATGGTTTCAAGCTCGGTTATGAGTTCGTCTTTGGTGTATAAAGTGTCGTCGTGGCTCTTGATGGCGGTTGTAAAATCAATATTCTTCAAGACCTTAATCATATCGAAAGTGACAGAAACGTTATAACCCTTGATATTGGAATAACACCCGTCACCTAATAAAATGCAGTTTTTGTTGACTGCGATGGTCAAGCATCCTTTTGCGTGGCTGCTGGGAAGCGGGAAAATGTCAATAATTACGCCATCTTCGAGGTGTATGGGTTCCTTAATGACAGTACCGCCACCATAGTACTTGGCGGTATAATCTCCTACATAAAGGTCGTTATTTTCGGGAGCGAGAGCCTTGAGGTTACCCATGTGATCCGCGTGAAAATGGGTGATGATTATCTTCTTATTCGGTATCGATTTGAGGGTTTCAAGAGCCTCTTCGTTGCTGCCTACGTCCACTATGTAGGTATGCTTGTCGCCTTTGATGATGTAGACGTCCGCCGATAGCGGGTGGTCACTGCATTCAATTTTGGAAATGTAATCGTTAATCTTAATCATAATTCTTCTAGTCGCCGTCTTCGCTGTCGGGGATGCGCTTAAACTGGGTGTTGTAAAGCTCGGTGTATACGCCGCCTGCTTTTACCAGATCTTTGTGCTGTCCGCGTTCTGCAATTTTTCCATCTTTAATTACAAGTATCTCATCAGCCGCAAGAATAGTCGATAATCTGTGGGCTATAAGTATGCTGGTGCGAGACTCGATAATGGGGTCGATGGCCTCCTGAATCTTGCTTTCGGAAATGGAGTCGAGAGCTGAGGTGGCCTCGTCAAATATAAGTAATGCAGGGTCTTTGAGAAGGACTCTGGCAATGGATATTCTTTGTTTTTCACCGCCGGATAATTTCAGGCCGCGGTTGCCAACCATAGTGTCGAAGCCTGTTTCCTGACCCTTGATAAAGTCGTAGATGTTGGCTTTCTTGCAGGCATCAATGAGTTCTTCCTCAGTGGCGTCGGGCTTGGCGTAGAGTAAGTTGTCTCTGATAGTGCCGTTAAAGAGGTATGTCTCCTGAGATACCACGCCGACATTTCTGCGGAGGTAGTCGAGGTCGATAGCTCTGACGTCTTCGCCGTCGAAGAGGACTCGTCCGTCGCATACATCGTAGAGGCGCGGGATAAGGTTGATGATTGTGCTTTTGCCGGAGCCGGAGGGGCCGACGATGGCTATGCTTTTGCCGCTGTCCAAGGTGAAGCTTATGTCATGCAAGATTTCTCGCTCGGGGTCGTAGCTGAAGAATACGTGGTCGAACTCGACTTGGCCCGTGGTCTTTGCAGGAATAACAGGTATTTCTGAATTTTTGATTTCAACGGGCATATCGAAGTAATCAAAGATTCTTGTGAATAACGCCATAGAGCGCATCCAGTCAACCTGAATGTTAAGAAGCGAATTGACAGGCATGTAAGTTCTGCCGAGGAGCGCCACAAGTACAGTAACGTCACCGATGGTGAGCGAACTGTTGTATTTGATCATCAGGATGCCACCTGCGAGGTACAGGAGCATAGGTCCGATGTTGGTAACTGTCGTAAGTACCACAAAGAACCAGCGGCCGGCCATGCGCTCTTTGATGTTGAGCTTGACCATGCGGGAGTTGGCTTCTTTGTAGCGGTCGTATTCGTGTTTTTCTTTGCCGAAGAGCTTAACGAGGAGCTGGCCGCTTACGGAAAGGGTCTCATTGAGGATGCCGTTAATCTCGTCGTTGCAGGCCTGAGCTTCGTTGGTAAGTGCCCAGCGAGTCTTGCCGGCCCTGCGGGTGGGAATTACGAAAAGCGGGATGACGGCTATGCCGATAAGCGCCATGATCCAGTTCTTGCTGAACATAGCGATGATAGCAAAAACAAGTGTTATTGAATTCGATAATATGCTTCGGAATGTATTGGTAATGACGTTTTCAACGCCGTCGATGTCGCTGGTCATGCGGGTGATGATGTCGCCCTGATTGTTGGTTGTAAAGAATCTCTGGGACATCTTCTGGAGGTGGCTGTACATCTGATTGCGCATGTCAAAAGTGATGTGCTGGGCAATCCAGGTGTTGATGTAGCTTTCGAGTACGCCTATGAGATTGGCGCCGAGGTTGGTAAGAAGGGATGCCACGATAAAGAATACGAGCATCTTAAGGTTTCTTTTGCCAAGACCTTCGTCGATAATCTTACCCGTCAAAATCGATGGCATCAGGTTAAGAACCGATGACAGAGAAATTGCAACGAGTACCAATAACAGCTGTTTCCAATAGGGCGTAAGGTAGGAAATGACGCGCTTTATCAGTGCTCCGGTAATCTTCGGCGCGTTTTTCTTCTCTTCTTCGTCCATAAAGCCCCTCATGATGGGGCCGCCCATTCTTCCTCCGGGTGGCATAGTGTAATCCTCCGATGTGTTTTCTTTTGAGAAAAGGGTTTTGAAGAAGACTCCAAAACCCTTTAATGTTACTTATTTCTTTTAGTCGTCGAGATCTGAGATGTCGTCGGCGAGGTCGCTTACGCGGCCGTCGAGTTCATCAACGGTATCACCGATAGATGAAACCTTGGAGTGAAGCTCGTTAAGTGCTTCTCTTACCGCTTCGGGCTTGCCGTTAAACATCTGCTTGTCAATAGCCCTAAGGTCTTTCTTGAAGCCGTCAATCGCATCTGTGAAGCCACTGATGTCGATGTCTATCGACTTTAATTCATTGGCAAACTTATCAATCTCCGTCTGGAACTTGGAAGCATCGAAATCGCTATCTGAAGTTATATCTTCAAGGTCTTCGCCTGCGTCCTCGAGGTCGCCTGCCACATCGTCAAGAGTGCCCGCGATGTCATCAAGCATATCGTCAATCTCGTCATGAAGGTCTTCAAGCTCGTCCCAGACATCTTCGTCGTCATCCTTACTGTTATTGAAGGTGAAGTTGAAACGCTTGCCTCCGAACTTGACAGATTTCTTGCTCTCGAGTTTCTCCCTGATGGCTTCTGTCGAGTACTTCTCTCCGCCATACTGGTTGATTGAAGGCCAGCCGTCCTGGAATACGATGTTGTGACGCTGCGGTCTGTAAGCTGCGTACTCGTCAGGCTCGTCTTTTAAATCGCTGTAAGCTGCAGGTTCTTTGGCAGGCATAACTGCCATGGGAGCCTTGGCTGCGGTAAAGGAAAATGTTACGCTTACGTCGCCTGCGACATCGGGAGTCGTGAAAGGAATCTCGTAAAGTTCCCATCCCTGCTGATGAAGGAGGGGCTTGATGTAGCCTCTGTTGAGTCTGTAAACGTTGCAATTCTCCCAATCGTTAAAGAATGTGATTTTAAAATTGCAGACTTCATTGGCTGACTCGTTCTCACCGCCGTTAAGCCAGAATACGTAGCTGTATGAGGTGTTGGGGGTAAGCATGTAGGGTCTTGAAACTGCTACCGATTCGGCGCTGTCCCAGCTGCCAAGCATAAGTGTCTCGGAAAGTTTACCGTCGAGGCCGGTCATAAAAGAAATGTCAGTGTTGCGACGAACCCATTCGTCGCCTTTGAATGTAATATAGATCATAGATCTTGTCTCCTCCGAAATAATCGATTTATGTTCGGGCGGAGCCTTGCCTGCAGACATTCGAATGGTTCCTTCGTCTACGAAGCTTGCTCGCCCACTCTTAATGAGGCCCTTCGCCCGTTTGGGAAAAGTGGTCCCGATAATGTCTCCATTGGCATCTGTAACTAAAATGTTTTTTGTCATGGGTGTCCTCCCCTGTACAGATAGTAGTATGAAGTTGTCGGTCAACGTTTTCTGTTATGGGTGTCGTGCCCCGACCTGCGTTTTTACGCTATATATAGGCTATCATTAACGCAGTGCCGTGTCAATTTGATTTGTTGCGATTTTATGCTTTTTTCATGCAATTTTTGAGAATTTTCACGCTGCTTTTCCTGAGATTTGTGTTATCATTCTTAATAACATATGTTTTTGAGGTTAAATCATGAATGTCATAAATATTTGCGATTGTCGAGACGAGCGACTAAGTATGTATACGGAATGCAACGAAACACAGCTTTTCCACTATTATGAGCCCCACGGAGGGGTGTTTGTGGCCGAGACTCCTATGGTAATCAGGCGTGCGCTTGATAAGGGGTATGAGCCGATTTCTTTTTTTGTCGAGGATAAGGTGTGGGAAATAGGTGAAATGCGGGAATTGGTTGAGTCCTGCGGTGTGCCCGATGTGCCTGTATTTGTGGCGCCTTGGAAGGAGATGCGCGAGATTATAGGATATAATCTGACCCGCGGTGCGCTTGCGGCATTTAAACGTAAGGTTCCTGTTCCCGCTGCGGAATTGCTTGCGCAGGTTAAGAAAGTTGTGGTGCTCGAGGAGGTTTTGAATCCTACGAATGTGGGTGCGATATACAGGTCCGCCGCGGCGCTTGGCGCCGAGGCCGTGCTTATCACGAACGTTTCCGCGGACCCACTCTATCGTCGCGCCGCCAGAGTGTCTGTCGGCACAGTGTTTTCTTTGCCCTTTACATACTTCGAGAAGGGAGCTGACTATATGTCCCTTCTTAAGTCTGCGGGCTTCACTACGGTATCTCTCGCCTTACGTGATGATGCGGTGCCTGTCTATGACCCTGCAATTAAGGCTCACGACAAGCTCGCCGTAATCTTCGGCAACGAAGCTAACGGTATCAAACCCGAAACTCTCGCTGCCTCCGACTACACGGCCATAATTCCGATGTTTCTCGGCGTAGACTCCCTCAATGTAGCCGCAGCCTCCGCAGTAACGTTCTATGAACTGTTCTCTAAATAATTGTCGGTACGTATTGTTTTTTTCACCAACATGTTACCTGTGCCGCCCATCCAATTAAGCTCGTGCCTTCGGCTGGGCTTTTTTCATCTGTTAGAGCTTTAGGGTTCACAAGGATGGAGCGCTTTTTCCTATAAGCTTGCCATTTTCCCCTCCATCTTGCTTGTATTTGCATAATGGATGGGCATTGCTGAATACATTTTTTGCCTTTTAACCCTCCTTCGCTACCGTTTTCGCCATATGGATGGGGGTATATAAGCTTTTTTGTAAAAATAAACCCCTCCATCGAGCACTTTTGTGTTCGAAGGAAGGGTCTGTTTTTTAGATAAGACCATACCATATCTATGTTTTTATCTCTGTGGATGGGTGAAGCAGTAATATTTCTGTCATTACACACCCTACCTTTATGCCTTAATAGCTGATATGGTATGGTTGAATGCAATTACCTATTAACTTCGCACCCTACCATGACCACAAAAAGGCTTACATGGTATGGTTTTACCACTTAAGCTCGCCGTCGCCGCCCATGAGGCGGGTCATTTCTTCGATGCGCTCGAGGGGGAAAGGCGGGCAGGATACCGGCTTCATGGCAAGAGACATTAGCTTCATCGGATTGTCGTCTGCCGCGATGCGGTTGGAACTTAAAGCTCCGCAAATCTTGCAGCGATGGACGATGGCCCATTCGCCGTTCTTGCGTACCCATACGGAGATGGGCTCCATTACGCCGCCGCAGTCTGCGGCGCGGTCGCCGGGTTCATTGTCTAAGTGCTGACTTGAAAGGCAGTAGGGACAATGATTGCGATGGTCGCTGCCGGCGCCGGCAGGCACTACGAGCCTGCCACAGACTTTGCAGGTAAAGGATTCGTTGCAAGGGTGTGTCTTATAGTAATTCTTTTCGTATTGTTTTCTTTTATTTTCTCTGTTCAATTTTCTGTCCTCCAAAAAGATTATGTGTTCAATCCTTTGGGAGGCCTGCGAGACGTTAAGCAAACCTCCCGGTTATGCTACGGTCTCCGATGTCTTACTGTTAAATTTCAAAAAATCCTCCTTATTGTTCAGGCGCTGTGGCCTTTTGATTGTTGTAAAAAGAATCTGTAACGCTCAGAGTTTAGAAATCTTCGAGAGTCTTACCCTTCGCTCTGCGGCGCTGGTAGACATACTTGGAGATTTCTTTTTTCTTGGCGTAGTTCTTGGTGTTTTCGGCGTTGAAGTTGCGGTAGAGCTCGAGGCGCTTCGGGTCAAGGCGGCCATCATGGAGAGCCGCCTTGATGGCGCAGCCGGGCTCGGTGTCGTGACGACAGTTGCTAAACTTGCACTGAGCTTCCAGCTCAAGTATGTCGGCAAAGGTCTCCTCGAGCCCGGCGTCTACGCCGGCAAGGCCGATTTCGCGCATGCCGGGCGTGTCGATTATCGTCACGCCCTCGCTAAGGTCGATAAGCTGCCTGTGAGTGGTCGTATGGCGACCTTCGCCATCGTCCTCACGAATCGCAGCGGTCTTCATGACCTCACGGCCCGCCAGCGCATTAATGAGCGTTGACTTGCCGGCACCCGACGAGCCAAGCAGGCATATCGAAACACCGGGCACAAGATACTCTCTGAGCTCGTTAAGCCCCCACCCCATGGTGGCGGACACCGCATGCACCTTGAGCCCGGGCGAAATCGTCTCAGCCTCAGCCACATACGAATACGCATCCTCCACGAGGTCCATCTTCGTAAGAATCACCACAGGCGTCACGCCGCCCTCAAGAGCCACGCTCACATACCTGGCAATTCTGTTATAGCTGTAATCCTCATTAAGCGAAGTCACGATGAACACGAGGTCTGCGTTGCTCACCATATACTGGTCGGTCGCGGTCTTGGCCTGATCCGGGCGCTTCAGCACGCTCGTACGCTTGCACACCGACGTAATCACCGACTCCCCCCAAGGATTCAGTTCAAAGGTCACATAGTCTCCTACAATCGGGAGCTCTTCCGCTGCCTTCTCGTAAAAGAAGCCCTTAAGCTTGGCCGGAATCTCCGATTCCCAGAACTTAATCGTATAAATATTCTTCTTAACCGACGCAATTCTTCCGAGTCTAAACTCATGAAGCGGCTGACACTTAAGTTCCAAAGGCTTCATGTAAGGGAACTTTTTATTAAATTCCGAAACCGCCTCTTCATCCTCGCAATTTGCGAAAAAAGAAGCCTCTTCAAACCTTCCGTGAACCTCTGAAAATCCCGAATTTAAAGGCAATGCCATGAACGGATCATAGTTTTGACCGTTGGAGTCAAAAATACCACAACATGCGCAATTTTTAAATCCGAACTTAGGATAATACCCCGGCTCACCAAAAATAACCACTCCCGGATACCCCGCCTCACGCGCAAGCTCCAGTGTCTCCTCAAGCAGTCTCTTACCAACTCCCCTGTCATACCACAAAGGATCCACGCAAAGCGGTCCGAAGGTCAGCACTTCATGCTCAACATCTCCGTCCACAACTTTGGCGCGCGTATAATAGATGGCTCCGACTATCTCTCCGTCGACCTCCGCCACGCGACTTATCTCCGGCACGTACTCGTGCGCATCCCTAATCATATGCACCAGATAATGCTCAAAGCATCCTGACCTGTACACGTTCCAAAAGGCTCGCATAGTCATTAGTTCTGTCTTGTAATAATCTTCTTTTGTTTCCTGTCTGATAATAATGCTCACTGTCTTAATCTCCGTTTCTGATAAAATAATTTCTTACCGAAGACCTGCAGCCGCAATGACGCGCTTAACGCGAAAAAGATAAAAAAAGACGTAAAAAGGCCGTGGATATTACACCACGGCCGTAAAAACGCAAACTCGAATTAGAATCCGAAAGCCGAGGTCTTCGCACTGTTAAAAACTTTTTCAATTGTCATCGCAGTCATAAAAATACCTCGCTTTCTTAATTGATATCTAAATACTATCAAGACACTCACACCTTGTCAACAATTTTATGTGACACTTTTCGTGTCACACCACTGTACACTAAGCATATTTTCTCTAACCGAATCCTATAAGTATTTCACATTATTCTCGAGGAAGTACTTTTCACCTGTATAAGGATCTTCTTTTTCCTCGGACAGGCCCTCTAATACGTAACCGCAGGCTCTCTGCAACTCACGTGAAGCCACGTTACCCTGCCTGTTACTAGAAATAATCTTCACGGCACCTTCGCTTCTCGCCGCCTCTTCAAGCGCTTCCATGATTTCACGTCCGTAGCCCTTTTGCACATAATCCGGTCCCAGAGCCACACCACTGATTTCAAAAGAATCCGCCTCGCAAGGCACCATATTCGCCCAGCCGATAGCCTCATCCGTCGCCTTAAGGTACACGGTAAGAGCATACTTGGTCTTACGCTGCCACTCTAAGGCATTGCGCATGCGATTCTGCGCTTCCTCTTCCGAGTCAGTCGCTTCCCACAGCATATACTCCGCGGTCTCAGCATGGCGCCACACATTATCGTACAACGCCTTCCAGTCAGTCATGACCGATTTCTTAAGAATCAGATGCTCGGTCTCAAGACGAAGGTTCGAATAATCATTGATTATCTTACCCATATAATACTCATCCACGTATCGTCCGTTTACAAGCATCGACTTGGGACAAATACCCTCGACCTGAAAGCCGCTCTTTAAATACAGGTTCTTGGCACCTACGTTCTCGCACTCGACAGTAAGACTCAGCCTCACAATGCCATTGACCTCCGCCCAATTATCAAGATGCTTAAAGAAATCGGTTCCGATTCCCAGCCCCCTGTAAGCCTTGCGAATTCCAACCACAATATATGCGGTATGCTTCATACGGTTGCAATTTCCTCTTTGCGCCCATATAAAGCCCACTATCTCATCCTTATCAACCGCCACCAGTACCAAATCACCTCCGGCCACAGCTCCTTCGATACGCGCACGCATCGTACTTCCACTGCCACCTTTCTCCGTACGCTCGCCGGGCTCATACATCATGTATTCGGTTTCTTCGTCCAGAAGGCACATCATGCCAAAGAAATTCTCCGCATCATCGGGAGTAATCGGTCTGATAGTGATATCCATATAGTCTCCTTAGCTTATAAAGCAATCAACGCAAGTCCCCCGTACATGGCAAGTCCTAAACTTGCAGCACAGCAGTCCTTCTACAATTCCTATAATTGCAAGTATCTTAGTCATTTTTTTGTTCCCTTTGTCGATTATTCTCCGGGACATTATCTGTGAATATACACCCTGGTAGGCTCAGGCTCGCCGTCGCCCTGCGCCTGACAGAAATACTCCCAACCGTATCTCTCGTAAAAAGAAGTATGGTCGGTAACCAGGTACAACGGTGAAATACCGTGAGCCTTCATATCTTCAACCACCAGATTCAAAAGCTTACCCGCAATACCCTTAGAGCGGTACTCTTCGTCTGTGTAAACCGCACAGACATTGGGCGCAAGATCCTTTCTGTCGTGGAAATCGTTCTCAATCACTCCGAGACCGCCCACAATCTTGTCGCCGGCAAGGCACACATACCAGCCATACTCGGTCCCACCCGAGAGGTAGTCGTCCATGCACTCAAGATAAGCCTCCTTGGGCACTCCCCAGTTCTTATGAAACCATTCTGCCGCCTCGTCCTTAAGTTCAGGGCGCTCACGCAAAACCACATATTTTAATTCGCTCATAAAGCCTCCAATCTTCTGTCTATCAATTGATACAGCCACTCTTCGTAAGGAGTGAATCTGTACCCTGTCGCCTCCGCCTTGTCGGTGTTGTAGCTGTCGGTATCCGTAAGCCCGTTGTAAGGAGCCTCATCACCGTCACCCGCCATAACAGCCTTCAAGCCGGTCTTCTTCTCTATATACTCGATAATATCGCCTATTCTAACCGCGCCCCGCGAGCAGCCGTTCACGGGTCCGCTTACGAAATGATCCGCAAGGTAAGCTATGAATTCGCCCGCGTTCTTTTGCCATATAAACGCCATCGACTTGTCATAGTCATCCACGTGCATCGGCTTCTGCTCCTTGATGTGGGTAATGTAGAAGTCAAGGCGGCCGGTGTAGTCATTATCACCCATTACGATAGGGTATCTCACAAAAGAAACCTTCTCCGGCGCCATAAACTCTATGGCTGCGCGCTCGGCATTACGCTTGGTCATCTGGTAATCCGGGAGTCTATTTTCCCATTTAAGTTCAAAATCTTCTGTCGTAAACTCCTCTTCCTTAATGTCCTCATGCTCGGAATCGTACACAGAGCAAGTGGACATCTGAATATAGCGGTCGCAGGTTACGTTCTCAAGAAGCGCTTTCACGTCAAGCGAACCGTATGCAACCTTATCAATTATCACATCGTAGTGTCTGCCGCCGACAGCCTCCTTGACACTTGCGGAATCCATTCGGTTCATGACCACGTATTTTACCTCGCCGTCAAACTCAGGAATCACGTTTCCGCGAGATGCTATCGTCACATCGTGGCCTGCTTTAAGCAATGCATTTACCATCGGGATACCGAAGAACTTCGTTCCGCCTACTACAAGTATTTTCATAATATGTACCTCTCTTATAACAATATACTACAATTGGCGACTCGCAGATACCTTAGGTTTTGCGATATCGCGCGTTATTTTATACCATCGATTCGACCGTTCTTCGGCGGCTCTTTTAAGCCCCAAAATGTATTCACGAGATTTCGCCGATGGCATTATTTGTTTAATCCTAATTTAATTATATGAATAATTTCTCATAATAACAAAAGTCTGCCCAGCCCGTATTTTCGGCATATAACCGCTGCATACCCCTATAGGAAAAGCCTGCTTTTTCATACATAAGCTGTGCCGGTATGTTGGATTTCAGTACGTCTAAACGCATTCCTTTTTTGCCGGCTTTCTTGGATAATTCTATTGCATCGCGAAGCATCTGCAGTCCAAAATACTTTCCCGTGTACTCGGGCACCACAGCAAATATATGAAGTGTCGATACTTCATCATCCTTTAAAACTCTCGCCCAGTGCACATTCGCATATCCATGGTCCTGGCTCATAACTATCGCCACCATTCCAACGATTGTATCACCGTCCTGCATCACATACATCTCATCGTGGTCGATATAATCTTTGATCATTTCATCAGTCGGATGCTTGCCATAATCCCACATGGCAAACCGCTTCATTTTCGGCGTATTCTTAATTACGTCGAGATACTTTTTCTTGACCGTATCAAAGTCCTTTGTAAGTTTTAACATATATCAATTCCCCTGTTCTTTTCCTCCGAATACATCATATCGCAGCAAAAGAAAAGAACCTGCATCACACAGATTTAGGTTCTTTTTACACTTAATCATATTACAAATCTTTGATAAAAAAGCGGTTCATTGTGCTGTGTCCGACTTCTGCAGGACGCTCAATCTCACGGTAGCCGCACTTCTTATAAATGTGAATGGCAGCCTGCAGATTGTCATGAGTCTCCAGATAAGATTTACTAAATCCAGCCTGCCTCATGGCTTCTTCCACATGCACTATAAGCTTATATCCAAGGCCCATTCCTTTCACCGAATCGTCCAAATACAGTTTTTGAAGCTCCGCAGTGTCCGAGGATGAGAGGAATCTTGCAAAACCGATTCCGCCTACAACTTTTCCTTCTTTTGTGTACACATAATAACGTGCGTCATCTTTCCCGTAAATATCACTAAAACGATCTAATGCCTCGTCAAAGTACGCTGTTCCCGGGATTGCCAGGCCGGCGTCTTCAAGGTTCTTACGAATGATGGCAGCTATCGCCGCGTTGTCTGCGGAAGTAATCTCTCTTATCATGGCCGGTCCTTTCACTCCGCATCAGTGCGTTCTGCAAGTTCTGTTAAGTTCATAGGCCGCATACTCATGGTCAAACTCATATCCGAACTTCTCAGATAAACGCACCGAGCCCATATTTTGAGCATCCCAACTGGGGTACAGACCATCCTTAAGGCAATCAAGAATCAATGCCGCGCAAGCCACACTTGCAAGTCCCTTGCGACGCTCCTCCTCAACGGTATCAACCTCTATCTCAATACCCTCACGATAGCTCGTATAGGACGACGCACCCGAAACGATTCGACCGTCTTTCAGAATTACCATACCGCGACCGAGCTCCAGATATCTTTCTTTGGTGTCAAAAGAAGACACAAAGTCAGCCGTAACAGGGTCGACGATGCACATATCATAGATTTCTGAATCAATCTTGCGAAGTTCGTAGCCATCCGCCAGGCCATTCACAATTTCCTGCAATCGAGCCTTGTCAAACTTCGTATCCTTCTTAATCGCGAAGCGCGTAACCTTTTTGGCATCCGGATAACAATCTTCTATAAGTCTCGCCCAGTCATCATTCTGCGGTGTCATAATAGTAAAGCCTTCGGGCACTCCCAGTACCAGTTCACGCTCAGGCTCACCCGCCACAAATGCAAAACATCCGACATACGCCATCGCAGCCTTAGGCGCAACAGTATCCGTCACAAAGACTTTACCCATAACTTTCTGCAAACACGAATATATCAAGGTCTCTTTCCAGCCCTCGAAAATCGGTTCTGCAAGTTTCGTATCAGTTAATTCATATACCATGATATTTCCCCTTCAAATTTCTGAAAGTAAGCCCAATGGAGCACTAATGCCCCCTGTGCTTTTATTCCTTTTTGAGATTCCGAAGAGCCTCTTCATTACCCCTAATTATAGCGCCGACCTTCTTGCAAGTCATCATTTCCGCGCATTTTCCGCAAGTTTCGTAATCCTTGGCCATGGCGCACTGTCTGATGTTGCACATGCTCTCACAGTAAGGCGTCTTGGGTCCCGGAATCCGACAGCCGACGCAGTTAATCATCTCGGGTGTAATCGTAACCCCGTTGAGCGTAGACCATTCTTTGGCCACCTTTTCGCGCAAGTTGTCGTCGTCGTTAACTGTAGCGATTCTCGCCTCGCAGGCTTCACAATCAAGACCGCAGTATGCAATGTAATCGTTCATAATCTTCCTCCTCAAATATGTTTTCACACATATCATTCTAAGACAGTTTCACGCGGATTCGCGTCTTACACGGATATACACACGCTTTACACTTCTTTTGCCTTGAAGCTTACAAACAAATACCAGCCGAGCACCGCATTGAACCCCGTTGCCGAGAACACGCTGAAACGCTCCGCAACGCCCATGTACTCTGCCGGCGCGGCATTCACACCGATAGCGCCGATAAACATCATTGCAAGTGCGACAGCAGCCCAGATGCCGATGCCTTTAGGCGCCTTTCTTTTGCATCCGGCCACGATTATCACAGCCAAAGAAACAATCGAGAGAAATACCACCAGTGCGGTGACTACGATGTGCATAACTTCCTGAAACGAAGCGATTTCTTTGCCTGCGTCGTCAAGCGGGAACATAGCATAGCCCACGCCCGATACCCAGTTCATGAGGGTAAAAAGATAGACGCCCACGCGGAAAAGCTTCTCGCCGAACTTATTGTCAGCAAGCCATATGCACGCGCAAGTGGAACTTACGATACCGCACTTGCCGTAAAGAGCGGAGAGTTGTCCCCACAGCTGCTTGGAAGGCGCCGTCTCCGCCGAAAGGTCACTTACCGCCTGAGCCATCCAATTGTAGCCGGGATAAGCAATGGGCGAGAATATCACCGCCACCGTGTATGAAATAAGGGATACAATTCCCAAAAGTCCGATGTAATTAATCAATTTCTTATTCACGATAAATTCCTCCTAAATCTCTATTTCCAGGGTCTTACCTTTCCAATCCAGCCGTTGGCTTTCCAGTATCTAAAATCTATGTACTCAGGATTGCTCTTTCCGAGAGCGGTCTGGAGCATGCGTACCACGTAGAACTTCGACTTGGTGACTATATTCGCGTGTGCCCGCTTACTGTAATCTACACTTGCAAGTTTTCGTGCAAGTGCCTTAACCGAGCCTGTCATTTCGCTGCGCTTCTTGTCGGGAAGCCTGTCCCACTCGATTTCGCTCATGAGTTTGAAGCTGCGAACCCTGATATCGCTTACTCCCCACCAGGAAAGGCTGTCCTTGATATCCTTGGCCGCCGATTTGCCACCGCCTCCGAGGCACTGCGTAATGATAACCGCGCGCTTTCCAAACATTTCTGCTGCCGGTCTGTGAGGCATCCACCTGTATGCAAAATGGTCAAGAAACGCCTTCATTGCACCGGTAGTGTGAAATACATACGCAGGCGAGCTAAACACCAGCAGATCCGCCTCACGCATAGCCTTGTCAATCTTCTGTATATACTCCGCTTCCCTGCACAGATTCGGGTCCTTCCGTACGCATATAGCGCATCCTCTGCAAAACGCCGGGCAGTCCTTGGGAAAATAAAACTCTGTTATCTCTGCTCTGTCCCTGAACTCCTCAAGAAACGCTTCCTGAAGTCTGTATGTAACGCCTTTTTTCTCCGTGGCGCAAAAACTTACGATTTTCATCCGATACTCCTTCCATAAATCTTGTCAAACTGCCTTAAATGCGCATCCAACAGCTTCAAACACTCCTCTTCCCTCGACGGATCCCTGTCACACACCGTGAGGAGCAGATATATCGGCGCATAAAAATGAAGCGTCATCACCTGCACATTGTCCGTACTCAGCACTCCGCTTGCCACCATCAGTCCGAACAGCATCCCCTGATATGACAGCGGATCGTCGTAATAATTCTTCATATAAACCGCCGCCAGCTCCTTGTCATGGAATTGCTCAATCGTAAGCATCTTACGAAACCGCTTAGTATAATCATCATGCAGATAGTACAAAAAAAGATTCTTCCCAAGCTCAATCATCTGCTCTTCGCTAATCCCCTTGTATATCCCCGCATCCGTCGTTGGGTCTGTACCGGAAATATTAAGCGCCCCGGCTTCCTTAACAAACCGCTCGTTCATCTCCTCGATAATGGCTTCAAATATCGCCTGCTTGCTCTTGTAATGCTTATACAGCGACGGGGCTTTAATCCCCACTCTCTCTGCGATATCTCCTACAAAAACGTTGGCGTAACCCTTCTCAGAGAACAGAGTCAAAGCTTCATCAAGAATTCTGTGCTTGGTGTCCATGGCAGTTCCTTTCTTTGGCTATGCGTCGCGCGATATGTCACGTCGCCGACGCAGTTGGCTAATTCAGATTAGCCACATTATAGGCTAATTGCAATTAGCCGTCAAGTACTTTTTCTTTTTCCGCCACTAAAACACCTGCTTCTCCATGCCGAAACACCAAACTCGCATGCACATGCCCAACAAAAAAGCCCCGGCGCCTACCAAAGAGACGCCAAGGCCACATAAACACCTATAAAATTGTACCTAACCCCATATTTCTTCCAGATACCGCGCTACTCCGTCCTCATCGTTGGAGCCTGCGACCGCATCCGCAACAGCCTTAACGCAGTCAAGTGCGTTGCTTACCGCAACTCCGCGCCCGCACCGACGAATCGGCTCGACATCATCATTATCGTCCCCGAAATAAACAGCCTCGGAAGGCGATATTCCGAATGCCCCGAGCATTTCATTGATACCGTTCCACTTAGTCGCCTCGGCACTCATAACCTGCATAAGCTTGCCGTCCGCCACGGAGCAATACACATCCGAAGGCATCTCCACCGGCAGCTTATCAAGCGGAATCGTGGGATGGCTCACAATAATCTTGTACACCCGATGCGCCAAAGAAACCGCGCCTAAATCCTTCTCAACCTTCGGCTCCCACAACGGAATATCCACATTTGAATAAATTCCGTCATCTGTCTCGAGCGATATCACCGCGCCGTCAACCCGCGCCAGCTGCTCAAGAATGCACGCCGCGCTTGCACCTTCAATAGCGTCCTCAAACACCTCCGAAGGCGTAATCGTCCTCGCCCCGTTAAGCGTCGTCCACGCCTGAAAATCAACCAATTTAAGATAGTCCGTAATCGCCCTCTCAGGCCTCGCCGTCGCCACGAACAGCAACACTCCGCGCTCCCGAAGCCCGCGTAGCACCTGCACCGAGTACTCTGAAATCGTCTTATCCGTCCGAAGCAACGTCCTGTCAAGATCCACAATAACCGCCCTGTACATCATACCCTCCGTCACACATTCTCAGGATTATAACAAATCACGCTGAATTCATGCTGATAATGCTTACCTGGCACCTTCTTAAAAAGATGCATCTTGCCGACTCCGCCGAACCACTCATAAGGCTTATCATCCGCCGTCTCGCCGGCCGCTATCTCCGCGCAACCTTCTCTCAGGCAACGCATCAAAGAAATATCATCATAATCCTGCGCATGCCCATGCAGGATAATGTCAGCCCTCTCCTCAAGGAACATCACCTTATCGAGCTCCTTCACATACTCTGAAATCGGCAGACACCCATCCAACTGCATCCACAGATGATGATTAATCGAATCTCCCGCAAAAAGAACGCGGTCCTCCTTAAGAAGCAACAATATTCCTCCCGGCGTATGCCCCGGAAGATCATATATCTCAAGCGTTCTGCCTCCCAGCTCCACCACATCTCCGCCATGAATATCCTTAAACGGAGGCATCGACACACCGTCAGCCTTCGTTCCCTCTATAAACTCCGGCGACTTCGTAAACAGTTCTGAAACCGGTATATCTTTAAGGTTCATATACGCCTCGTCAAAGAACACATTGCCGCAAATATGGTCCCCGTGCCCATGCGTATTGATTACCACCAAAGGCTTGTCCGTAAGCCCTCTCACGATATCATAGAGATTATTCTCCCCGCACATCGTATCAATAACAGCTGCTTTTTTATCCCCAACTACCAAATATCCGGTAGCCGAATGTCCTTCATCAAGTAGATAAATCCCCGGCTTAATCTCCTTAACATACGTTTCGATATCTCCCATAATCATAACCCTCCCAATCTATTTTTTCCTGCAAATATACAGCAGATGGTTCGTATCACCAAGCAACTCTCTCTTTTCGCACACCGACAGATACCACTTGGCAAAAGAATCAAAATCCTCATCCGACATGGCAAGCTCGCCGTGCTCTTCAAGTGCCTCTAACGGTCCGTCCACGCCGGTAACCGTAATCTTCTCTACAGCCTTCTCGCAGAAAAGTTCCTCGAACTCAACGATATCGTAACCCGTGAAGAGCTGTTCCTTGAAGTGCTTAACCTTGTAATCTTCCGTGAAGTTCTCAGTAATACCATCATTCCAGTTGCCGTATAGATAGTTTGCAAACATTATTCCGTACACCGACAAGAATGCAAAGAGTATCACTCCGCCCGGCTTAGTCACACGAATCGCCTCGTCGATGGCCTTATGCACGTCTGCTGCCTCATAAAGGTGATACATAGGGCCGAAGCACAAGGTCACATCAAAAGAAGCATCCTTAAGCATCTCCAGATTCGTGCCGTCGCCCTGAAATGCGTGCAAGTTCTCTATTCCCTTGCCGTTTTCTTTGAGCACCGATAAGTTGCAGTCGAAAAGTTCAACCGCCGTTACGTCCATGCCTTCCCGAGCCAGCGCAATCGAATATCGACCTGTACCCGCGCCGATTTCCAGCACTTTGGAATCCCGGCCCGCGTATCGATGAATGTACTCCATCGTCGTACGATACTCAAGCTGTCCCGCTCTTCGCCCCGTAAGTCTCTTATCTTCACTTACCCGTGCGTAAAAGCCTCCTACGATTTCCTGTCTTGTACTCATAAATTTCCCTCTCTAACCCACAAGACCTTATCAATACGCGCTTGATAAGGTCTTTGTTTTTATATGAGTATATGTGTCGATTAAATCACTGTCAACTATCTTTATAGTTTAATCTTCAGTGTCTCTGATAATTTCTTTTAACCGCTCCCAGTCATAAATCTTAATCACGTCGTCGCACTCGGGCTGCTCGAAGTCATTGGCGCCCCTGTACCAGATAGGATAAAGTCCCGCATTCCTGGCTCCCCAGATATCGCAGATCACATTATCGCCTATGTACCACACATCCTCCGGCTTAAGCTGCGCCTTCTCAAGCGCCAGCGCGAAAATCCCGGGATTGGGCTTTCTAAAAAGAAACTCGCTCGTAGCAATGATAAACTCGAAATGATTTCCCTGGAAAAGCCTGTTAATTCTCTCCTCCACAACGCTTCCCGCATACGTAATATTGCTAAGCACCGCCGTCCTGATGCCCTGCTCCCACAAAAACTCCAAAAGCTCCGGCATTCCCTTCGTAGGCTCTCCCGGCGATGCAGCATCCCAGAATATCCTATCGATTTCCTGTGACGTCAGATCTAACTTAATTCCCAGCGACTCATACAGATACCCCGTAAACGTATGATTCGGAATCTCCACCGTCGTCTTCCATCTCGTCTTCGGATCGAACCTGCCAAGCTCCTTGTTAATCTCATCTGCTTTCGCCTGCACCTCTTCCGGCGTCAGATTGTACCGATTCTCCACCGCGTGCGCCATAACCGCCCTAGTGCCGTCAACTCCCTTAAAGTTTCTCTCCGCCACCAGCGTCTGCCCGTAATCAAAAAGAATCATCTTCGGCTTATTCATATACATACCTCTACCCTCCTATATACTCACTCTCATAAATGTACCATCTTACCAAAAAGGCTCTGCCCAAACGAGCAGAGCCTATAAACATCATAACTTTATATGAGGCGCTTATCAATAGCCCTCTTGATATCATCGTGGGAGATGATTGAGTAAACTTTCGTGTCGTACTTTTCTTCGAGCACCCCGGCACCGAGACTGGCGGTCTCCGCCTCATAAAGGTTAGCCACAGTGACGATGGCGACGATTTTAACGTCGGCAGTTTTCTTAATGTCCGCGATGCGCTCGTCGATGCTTACGCCCGAGGAGATAAGGTCGTCGATAATCACTATTCTGTCGCCGTCCTTGGGGGTGTAGCCGCAGATGTTGCGGCCTTTGTTGTCGGGAAGGCGTCTGTCGTGAGCGTAGTTCACGGTTACGCCGTATTTCTGAAAGAGCGCGCAAGCGGTGGCTGCGGAAAAAGCAATCCCGTGGTAAGCCATACCCACTATCGCATCAAACTGTATGTCGTTCTCTCTGATACAGTCGGCGAAGTACTCACCGATCTTGGCTATCTGAGCGTTGGTGGTGAAGCGCTCGGTATCGATGAAGTACGAGGCTTCTTTGCCGGAGCGAAGCTTAAAATTGCCAAGTGTAAGGATGCCGTTGCCGGCCATGAACCTGATGAATTTTTCTTTGTCCGTGAAGGCGTTTAGCTTGTAGTCTAAGAGTTCGTCGATTGTAATGCCGAAATACTCCGCAAGAGTCGGAAGCATGTTGATGTCCGGCTGGCTGGTTTCGTTCTCCCACTTGCTGACCGCCTGGCCGGAAATGTGAAGCTGCTCCGCGAGCTGTTCCTGCGTGATACCCTTGTTAGTGCGTAAGATTTTAATCTTGTTCCCAATTGTCATTCTTAATCCTCCATTTGTCATGCTCGCGGGCCCCACCCGCGTGGCTTATACAGAGGTGCGCATCTCTTGATTACAAAATAACAAACTGCGCCGGCATAAACAATAACTTATATTTACAGTATCGCCCAACCGTTGGTTGAGAGACTATCTTCTGGGAATCATCTCCCCCGCAATATTCATGGAATAGTAATCGCGAATCTCCGACGGATCCGTGGTCATACCGAGAATCCACATAAGCTTCGTAAGCGCGGCTTCGCTGGTCATGTCGTGAGCTTCCAATGCACCGATTTCGAGAGCACGACGCCCGGTTTCATAGACGTCCATCTTCGTGCCTTCGTATCTGCACTGAGTGCCGACAGCGACCGTCATGCCGCCCTGAATAAGCTTGTCGAGGGCTTCGATAAAATCATGCTTGATAAAAGGCATGCCGCCGATTCCGTATGCCTCGATGTAAAGGCCTCTGTATCCGCTTGCGGCGATAGACTCGAGGATGTCGCGGTGAATACCCGGGAACATCTTAATCATGGTAACCTTCTCCGAATACTTGTCGGAAAGCTTGAAAATACCGCTCCTTTCAGGAACCGCCCGCGTATCAATCTTCATGCCGAGCGAGCTGATGGTGGCGATATTCGGATAGTTGATGCTCTCAAAAGCATCGAAGCTAAGCGACCTGACCTTAGACGCTCTGCAACCAAGCATTACCTTTCTGTTGAACGCCACAAACACTCCGGGAATCCCGCTTGCCGCCATATGAATCGCGCAGCGGCAGTTTTCCATAGCATCAGCCACAGGGTTGATAATAGACAGCTGCGAGCCCGTAATAACCACAGGAATATTTATATTCCTAAGCATGTAAGAAAGCATGGACGACGTATAAGCTAACGTATCAGTACCGTGAATCACCACAATACCGTCGTAATTATTCCTAAGCTCACTTATATGCTGAGCCATCACACTCCAGTCCTCGGGGAAAATGTTCGCGCTGTCCAGCGAACAAAAATCCTCTATCTCTATCTCGATGTCACCCGACACCATTTGCAACTCTTCCTGCATATCGCGCACAGAAAGCCCCGGCTTAAGTCCCTCGCCCTTTTTAACGGCCGATAACGTACCGCCGGTATTGATAATCAGTATCTTCTTGCTCACGTATAACTCCTAATAGATTATTCTTACTGTGTCCGTAATCTTGCGAACATCAAGTGGCAATTTGCTGCCGGTTTTCTGCACTCCGGTAATCGTCACCACATATTTTATATCCGAAAAAATCAATATATCCGACTCCGCATAAGCCATGTCGTCCATACTCATAAGAATTCGTCCGACATACGCATCTCTCCCGTCCGCCGTCGTATAAGGCTTAAGCGGCTTCAATCCCTTCGGGTCGATTTTATAGCCCTGATCCATGAGGGACGCTATCAAATCAGTGAAATATCCGTCCAAATCATCACCCATTGTGGGGTCCCACAGCGCCAGCAGTGCATAGCGCGTAACTCCGTCCGAATAGATGAACGTAGCTTCTTCGTCTTCGACTTTCTCCCAATCGTCTCCCACCTTAAATGTTATACAGCCGTAAGTACATTCTCTCGTCAGCTTCTCTTCCTGCAAAAGAACGCCCGTCTCACTGCCGATAACCTCAACACTTCTGTTCTGCGCAGGCTTCCCGGCCCTAAGCATCATAAAAACAGCCAGACCGACAATAGCCAGCGCAAGTACGCCTGCTGCCACCCACGTACTCGTACCAATCCTCTTTTTGTACCTCATATTACCTCCATAAAATCAATTTCCCCAAATTGATGTAACTTTATGCGACGATTATAGCATACGCAGGTAATTCTATGTACACAAATATTCCCCAAACACACAAAATAACGAAAAACCCCCAAGAACAATACGTTCTCGGGGGGAATGCTTCAATATATTACGAATACTATTTTGCCGTATCCGCGGCTTCTTTATTAAAGCACCTGTACATAAGTGCCGCAATAACAGCCAGACGTACCACAGCCGTAACAACAAAGCCTGCCTGAGATATAATGAAATATCCGTTGCTCAGATATTCCGCATAGCTTAACAACGTGCATATCAACGCCGCAGCCGCCGGCACGACAAATTTACGGTCCGACATGGCATACATTATCAGCATCATTTCGCCCGCAAATGCATATCTTTCATGCATGGAAGGCATAAAGAAGGCCACAATGAAAATCGTCAGAGCTGCAACCAATATTAAACGCTTACCGGCAATTTCAGCCTTTTGCCTCAGAACGGCATAATACAATACTCCCAAAAAAGCCACCGTGATGGCCACTCCCATAAAGAAAAATTCCTCCGTGAGATTGTTCTCGCCGTTTCCGATAATGCTGTAAAAGTTGCCGTAGCGCATGCTTAACTTGTGTGTATACTCTCCGGTCTGTGCAAAATACACCATAACCGTATCCTTAAGCGAGCGCCCCGCAGCCAGCATGGGAATGCTCGTAAGCAAATAAACTACCGGAATATATACAAACTGTGAAAAAGAAAATGTCTTTCTTTTGCCGGCAAATACGCACAAAATCATCACAGGTAAAAAGAAAATTGCCTGAAGCTTAAATGCAAATGCAATAGCAAAGAAAACAAAAGCGACCGTCGATGAATACTTCTCATCTTTGAAAGTCTTCATAAGTGCAAGCAGCGTAAGCAATAAGAATGTCGTATAAATACCGTCACACTGGCCCCATGCCGCAGAATTCAGCATAACAAGCGGGTTTAACACCACCAGCGCAAATACAAGTATCTTCTTCCACATGTCGGCTTGCGGATTGCAATGCTTGTAGATTGCCACGCATACATTACCCATGACATAGTCAAATATCATAGGTATCAATTTGACAATCAACATCTTAGGCAAAGCGGTAGCCACGGAAAGAACCACCATAATGCTCGTATACAGCGGAGAATAGTCTCCGATGTTACATCCCAAAGCATGCCAGCCGATGGACCGTATTTGCTCCACCCAACGTCCATAGAAGACAATATAGTCTATCGTTTCTATGTAGATCAGCTTGATTCTGGCAATTACCGACAGTGCGATTATTGCAAGAATAAATATTAAATCCAGTATGGTAAACCTGCCAATCCGGGTATCCGTAATGGCACATACCGTTTTCTCCCCTGCCTTATCAAAAAAAAGAATAAGGCCTGCTACAATAGCCATCACCGCAATCGCGGCCACAGTTCTGCTTACCGAGAGATTACCGTTTATCCCCCAGATAATCATAAGCAGCACAATAGTGATTTCCGATATCCCTATCCGAAACGCTGTCTTCCTCATTATTCTCCACCTCATACACAAATATATGCCAATAAGACGAATCCGTTTCATAATCTCCGATAAAACGCAATCCGTACTTACCGCAATCGACTATTTCCCCTGCCGAAAAAATGTACTGACAGTTAAGCTTCCTTAACTCGTCAAAATTTAACCGCAAATCGGCAATCGTTTCCCCAAACGACTTTCCCAACATAAATGCGTTGCCCCACTCATGGTAGAACGCGTAGCAGCGGGAGCCCCAACAATCATAGTATGTCTTATTGTAATCATTAAGCTCCAGCTCATCCGCAATAACTTTCCTGAAAGTATGCTTATACTCCAATGGATAGTTATTCGAATACCCGTCAATCGTATTAAAGCCGTGCATCAAAGCCGCAACCGGGCTTATACCGATGTGCACAACCCTGTACGACGACATATCTTTACCAATCGCCTCCTCTATAATTTTCATCAAATCATCTGAATACAGGCTCTTCATGGTAATATAACCCGTTACCGCCTTCCCATTGTTGATTTGATTGATATTCTGATAGAATATTCCGTCTTTATCTCTTGCAATCCTGTTTAAGGTCGGCAAAAAAAGCACTGCCACCAAAGCGTATGATACCAATACCCATAGCTTCTTCGCAGGAAAAGCCTCTACAATTATCGCGCCCGAAACACCCAGCAACACAAACCAGCATCCCGGCAAGAAATAATAGAATCTCGAAAGTTGGAACGAACTCAACATTCCCGGCAACTTATCCTGAAGCTTACCGACAAACTCCGTATCCATGAGTGCTGAGAAGAAAGCGAGCACCGCAATAGTCCCTGCCACGCAGGCGAAAATCTTTCCGAACTTCTCTCTCTGCTTTTTTATCAAAAGAAGCAGCGCCGCCACACCGATAGGTATAAGCGCAAATTCATGCTTGGACTCAGCCTCGTAAGTATAGCTTCCTTTGGTCAAGAGTCCTACGAAGGTCTCAAGAAACGGCTTACCGCTCACTCCGAATCCAAACTCTGTCCTGTGGCTTACCCATGTATCACCGGAAAATACTTCGATAAATAAATCTATGTTACACGCCACATACACTGCCAGCAATATGCCGAAAGAACACAAAAGCATCCAATCCGCTTTTTTATTTTTTAAAGAAATAATGATGAATACAAGAAACACTAACGAAAGCGCCACCCACCCCGACAGCACAAAGCTCGTGGAGAGCGCATAGAATACCAGCCCTATACCGGCAATAATCTTACCCGACAAGGCCTTCTCCCTGAATCTTAGGATACAGTAAATCAAAAGCGGTGTTCCCATCACAACGTTGCCATATATGCTGTGAACAGGCAACAGTGCGAATAAAAACGCCGTTCCGAAAGAAATTAAATAGTTGTCGGTCAGCTTCCTTACGCACAAGTACATTCCCACATATGCCGTCACAACGGTAATGCAGTGCTGAATAAGGAAAGCCGTATATACGCTGAAAATCGAATAAAGCGGCACAAATATCGGGCAGAAGGGCTTAAGTCCTTCCTGCGGAATTCCGCACATCATCTGTTCGTAAACAGACGCCCCGAAATATCTGGCCGGAAAAACATAATTCAATATAGTTTCATCAAGCTGATCGTGAAACGGGAACACAGCATTGCCGAGCCCGTCACGAACCGTCAGATAAAGAACAGGGCTTAATACCGCACAAACGGCCAAAAGCCCCAACACAACCATAATTAGATTAACAGATATCTTTTTGTTCTTGTCCTGCATCGTCCTAATGCTGTCCTTAGATTTCCCCCGTTATTTTATCTTTTTTATTATTACATACATCCGGACTGTTGTCACGCTTTAATTGGCAAAAGCAGAACACACATAAAACTCACGCAGAATTCAAGCCCTCACATCACTGCCAGCTCATGCTCAGGCGCTCCGTAATCTTCTCGGCGCTCTTGGTGATTGCAAGGCCTTCCTGCCCGGTTTCTTTGAGGCATGAAGGAAGCAATCTTCCGATACGGTTCATGGAATCAATGACCTCATCGGGCTCTATGGCGCTTCGTACGCCCGCCATAGCCATCTGAGAGTATACTACGGCATTAACCGCACCTGCGGCATTTCTCTTGATGCAGGGGACTTCTACAAGGCCAGCTACGGGGTCGCAGGTAAGTCCGAGCATGTTCTTAAGGGTAAGCGCTGCGGCATGCACAATCTCTTCGTTGCCGCCGCCTTCAAGGTACGCAAGAGCACCCGCTGCCATGGCGCCGGCGCTTCCTATCTCAGCCTGGCATCCGCCTTCGGCGCCGGAAATGCTTGCGCTTGTAGCTATTACCTCACCGATACCGCCCGCAACATACAAGGCTTCTATTATTCTTTCACGCTCAACATTTTTGTGCTTAATATATGTCAAAAGAACTGCAGGAATGACGCCGCAGGAACCCGCTGTAGGCATAGCGACAATCCTCTTCATGCAGGCGTTGGATTCGCCCATCTTAACGGCCTTTTCGATAACTTCAAGAATGAATCCGTCAATAAGTGAATTACCCTTCATTCTGAAGGTCTCTATCTTGCCGCCGTCTCCGCCCGCCATACCGCTTGCGGAGCGAATCGACTCATCGTACTTGGCATCGGCTTCGGTTATGGTATCAAGCATAGAACCCATCGTCTTCATGGACTCTTCCCTTGTGACACCGCGCTCTTTCATATCGTCTTCCAAAATTACCTGCCAGAAGGGAATCTTCTTATCTTCCGAAATTGCGGTTATTTCAGACAGCTTCTTAAAACTCATTTTTTCCCTCCTCGATCAGACTGTAATACGTAACTTTGTTGACTCCGTCCAGGTTCTTAAGCCACTCAAGATATTTCTCCGGCACTTCCTGGTCGCACTCGATTACCATAACCGCATTACCGCCTCTGTTAGCACGATAAAGCTGCATGGTGGCTATATTAACCGATTTCTCAGCCAGCATACCCGTGACCTCGGCCACGTGACCCGGCTGGTCCTGATTGTGCACGATAAGCGTAGGGAAATCCCCCGAAAAGTTGGCATCAAGACCGTCAATCTTTGCAATATTAATGAGTGAACCTCCCACAGACTCTCCTACGATAGAAAGCTGCCTTCCGTTTTCGCCCACAAGCTTAATCTCAACCGAGTTGGGGTGCGCATCCTTAATGTCAGCCTTGCCGAAGCGCACTTTAATACCTTTTTCTTTGGCTATTTTAAGGCTGTTTGGAATATTGTCGTCGTCCATTTTCATGCCGAGTATTCCCGCCACCAGCGCCGCGTCGGTGCCATGACCCTTACCCGTAGCCAGAAAGGACCCGTACAGTCCTATGTCCGCGGACACAACTTTCTCGCCCAAAAGGCGCCTTGCCACATAGCCGATCTTAACCGCACCGGCAGTGTGCGAACTCGACGGTCCCACCATTACCGGCCCGATAATGTCAAATAGATTCATCCTTCTTATACGGTGAGCCTTCTCACCATATCTCCTTCTCTAACTTCTCTCTCTTCAAAGAAAAAGAATCCATATCCCAAAGATATGGACCCCTTTGTCATTTACAATATTATTATCAGGCAAGACCGTTGTCAAGTGAATGCACGGAAGTTATGATGCCTTCAGCGAAAGAACGGCTCTCTTAAGCTGCTCAAGCGCTGCTGCCAGCACAGACCTCGGGCAGGCGATGTTAAATCTTTCAAAGCCCTCTCCGACTTTACCAAACATTGCGCCGCTGTCAAGCCACAGGCCGGCACGGTTAACTATCAAATCCTCAAGCTCAAGTTCCGTAAGCCCAAGTTCCCTGAAATCAACCCAGAGAAGGTAGGTTCCTTCGGTCTTAATCAGGTGAAGCATCGGTAACTCGCGCTCCAAAAAATCGTTAAAATACTTTATATTTCCCTGCAGATACTCTTTAAGCTCACCAAGCCACTTATCTCCGTGGGTATACGCGGCCTCGCAGGCAAAAAGTGCCATGGTATTAAGCTGGCTGTAGCCCGTCGCGGCAATACTTTTTTTGAGTGCAAGTCTTAACCTGCGATTGGGGACAAATATGTTGGAAGCCTGCAATCCCGCAAGGTTAAAGGTCTTACTCGGCGCCGTACAGGTAATGCTTCTTTCGGCAAAAGCAGGATCCAGGGATGCAAATACTGTATGCTTATTCCCTTCCCACACAAAGTCGCTGTGAATCTCATCCGAGCACACTATCACGTCATGCGCCACGCAAATTTCACCGATTCGGCGAAGTTCCCACTCCTTCCATACGCGTCCCACAGGGTTGTGAGGGCTGCAGAGGATGAAAAGCTTTACGCGCTCTTCTATAACCTTTCTTTCGAAATCATCAAAGTCTATTTCGTAGTGGTCGCCCTTAAGAACCAATGGGCTGTCTACCGGTTTTCTTCCGTTATCGACTATTACCTCGCTGAAAGGGTAGTAAACGGGCTGCTGAATCAGTACCGCCTCGCCTTCTTTGGTAAAGGCTCTGATGGCCGCCGAAAGCGCGAATACCACTCCGGGAGTTTTAATCAGCCATTCTTTTCGCGGCTCCCATTCAAAGTGTGTACGATACCAGTCGGCAACGCTTTCGTAATACGCGTCGTCCGATTCGGTATAGCCGAATATTCCATGGTCCACCACGCCGCGAAGGCTCTCAAGAATCTCCGGTGCGGTAGGAAAATCCATATCCGCCACCCACATGGAAATCAGGCCTTCTTTCTTGCCCCTTGCCGTCGCGAAGTCATATTTCAAGCACTTAGTGCCCTTTCTGTCCGTAATCTTATCAAAATCATATCCCATTAATCTGTCTCCCTATCCGCTTAATCAACCAGTGCCTGCTCAAGGTCCCCAATAATGTCGTTCACATTCTCGATGCCCACAGACAATCTCAAAAACTTCTCATTGATGCCCAAAAGCTCCCTTTGCTCCTTGGGCAGTTCACGGTGTGTCTGAATCATCGGATAGGTAATCAAACTTTCCACACCGCCGAGGCTTTCAGCGAAAATCACCAGCTTAACCTTGTGAAGCGTATCTAACGCAGTCTTCTCCGTATCGGTTTCAAAAGAAATCATCGCGCCATAACCGGCGTAATAGACCTTTTTAACCTTCTTGTGTTTCTTAAGCCATTCCGCTATCACCTTGGCATTTTCCGACTGTCTCTCCATGCGAAGAGCAAGCGTCTTAATACCGCGAAGAACAAGGAATGAATCAATTGGTGCAAGCGTAGGACCGAAGCTCATACAAAGGTAACGGATTCTTTCGGCAAGGTCCTTACGCTCCTTAGAGGTGCAGATAAAGCCTGCACAGGTATCGTTGTGACCTGCAAGATACTTGGTGCCGCTGTGTACCACGATATCGGCACCAAGCTCAAGCGGCCTTTGAAAGTAAGGAGTTAAGAATGTATTGTCTACAATCAGCAGCAAATTGTATTCATCGGCAAGTTTTTTAATCTCGCGAAGGTCTGTAACCTTCATGGTCGGATTGCTGGGAGTCTCGATATAAAGCGCCTTTGTATTCGGACGAATTGCCTCACGAACCGCAGCGATATCTCCGGTATCCACATAGCTAAATGACACTTGGCGCTTCGGCGCTATTTCTCCGAAGATTCTTACCGCTCCGCCATAAAGATCGTAAGTGCATATCACGTGATCTCCTGCAGTAAAAAGCTCCAGCACAAGCGCTATGGCCGCCATTCCGGTAGCCGTAGCCACGCAGTCGCCCGCGTCTTCCAAAGATGCAAGAGTATCCTCAAGCTCCCTTCTTGTCGGATTACTTCCGCGACTGTACGTGAACGTATCCTTCGTAGGATGCTCTCCTATCTCCCTGTGTGCAAATGTAGCCGTCTGATAAATCGGAACGCTGACCGCTCCGTGAGGATGTCCGTTTACAATGTCTGTCACGTAGTGACAACATCGGGTTTCTATATCGTAACTCGTATCCGCCATTTTCTTTCTCCTTTGGTACCCCAATGTAATTCTTTTATTCAGATGCTTTCTTATCCCATGAGTACGTGGGATTAAGCGTAACGCTGCGCCCGCCCGAGGCTTCCACGGTCGTTCCTGTCATAAAAGAAGCCCTGTCGCTTGATAAAAATACTATCGGCGCTGCGATTTCTTCCGGTCGTGCCGCTCTGTTTAAAAGTGTTTCGCTCGTCGTATATGCAAGCTCTGCCGGGTCTAAATGTTCCCGCACAAGCGGAGTGTCCGTAAATCCCGGCATGACACAGTTCACACGCACGCCGTAGGCCGCATACTCGCCTGCGAAGGTCTGTGAAAGGCTTCTGACCGCCGCCTTCATGGGACCGTAGATGGATGCTCTTCCGGAGGTTGCGCATCTTGCGGCAAGTGAGCTTACATTCACAATGCTGCCGCCTCTGTCCTTCATGTATCTGAATGCCGCCTGGCATCCGAATACCGCAGACCTGAAATTCACTGTGTAGTGTTTGTCTATTTCCTCGCCGGAATACTGAGCTTTCTTTCTGGCAAAAGAAGAACCTACATTGTTAACCCATGCATCGATTGCTCCGAAGCGCTCAACCACACGGTCCGCAAAGCCATATACCGCTTCCTCTTCAGTAACATCAATTGCCTCGGCATAAACCTCACCGTACGCAGACAGTTCTTTGACTGCCTTGTCCAGGTTGGCCTTATCTCTTGCACAGATAGCAACTTTGGCACCTTCTTCGAGGAAAAGTTTAGCTGTTGCGTAGCCTATTCCTTTGCTGCCGCCTGTTACGACGGCAACTTTTCCCTGTAATCCT
The DNA here is from genome assembly GCA_017553505.1 of Lachnospiraceae bacterium. Lineage (GTDB taxonomy): Bacteria > Bacillota > Clostridia > Lachnospirales > Lachnospiraceae > UBA1258. The sequence continues at coordinate 56,388 of JAFZLD010000027.1, read as the reverse complement.
AAATCCATAATTATGCTCCGAATTCTTCGGCCGCCTCACGTACCCACTTAAGATGCTCAATGGGTGTGTCGCGGGGGATAGTGCAGTCTGCGCCGAGGATAACTCCTCTTGTGCCTGCCGTGCTTAAAATCTTCTTGGCTTCTGCTTGAATCTGTTCTTTGGTGCCTTTATAAAGTACACCGTCTGCAGTGTTGGCAAATCCGCCTACCACTGCGCGACCGCCGAATATTTTCTTGCCTTCTTCAAGTGATACGCGCTCTACGCCTGCTGCCCAGTTGATAACCTTTACAGGGTAATCAGCATATGTTGTTAGGTCGTTTCTTCTGCCGTCAAAGCCGCAAATGTGAAGCATGCTGTTGTCGCTTACTGACTTGGCGGCTTCGAGAACTGCGATTTCAGCGGGTGCAATGAACTTTAAGTATTCGCTCTTACTTATTCCGTTAAAGTTACCGACGCTGAAGTAGATGCCGTCTGTGCCTCCTTCTTTGATTACTCTCTCGGCAAGAATCTTGATGTCCTCGGCGATAGTAAGTAATGCTTCTTTTAACGCTTCAGCATCTTCGTTGTAAAGCTTCACGATACTGTCGAAGGTAAATGCAGAAATTCCAATATTAAGGTATGTTGCGGGTGAGAAAACGTTGTAGATAGTGACAATATCGTTGCCGTACTTGGAGGTAATATTCTTAACATGCGCCACCTGATCGTCAATCCACTTAAGAGTCTCGGGCTTTCCTGCCTTAATCTTCTTTAAATCGGCTGCAGTCTTTATGGGCTCGTCGGGAAGTCCGGGATAGTTAAAGAAGCCGTCGCTCATAATCTTTACATAGTCGGGGTCCCAGTCCTCGATAAACTTCACGTGACCCTTATAGTTTATTTTTATAACTTCATCGCTCTGAGGTACGGATTCGTCCTTGGCATAATGGAACCAGAAGCCTACCGGCACACGGTCGGTTTTTTCGTTGTTAAATGCTTTTAAAACAAGGTCTCTCTTGGATGACATATTTTTTCTCCTTATCGAATTTCCGTATATTTTTTCTCTTTGGCGGCCTTTTGGAAGCCTTCCACAATTCTGACTGCCTCGATGCCGTCTTCGCCGGTAACATCTACAGGTGTGTTATTAAGAATGCTTAAAGCAAAACGCTCGTGAAGGTCGGTAAATTCCAAAACGCCCTGCTCGTGAGACGATTCAAAATCAAAGTACTGTGTGGTTCCGTCGCTTAATTTAAGCACCACGTCATGACCTTCCGCAAATGTAATAATGGCTCCCTTTGTACCAATAAGGGTTGTGGAACGGTCCTCTCCGTGGAAACTTAATTTGGATGCTATTAAAGTTCCCACAACACCGTTTTCAAACTGAAGGATGCCTGTCACATGGTCATTGGTCTCTCTGATATCGCCCTCTATCGTCTCGGAAAGAAGTCTGTCTACCTGCGCGTAAACACCCTTAACTTCCGAACCCACAAGCCAGCGTATGAGGTCGGCTCTGTGAACGCTGATGTTAAAAAGTGCATCCATCCAGCCGGGATATTTCCTTCCGGCTAAAACGTCGGGTTCATTGTTGCCAAGAACCGTGCGCGCCGTAATAAGTTTGCCTATGGCTCCGCTTTCAAGAAGTTCTTTGGCCTTTGCGTGCTGTGGATAGAAACGCTGTACGTGTAAGAGTTCAAACTTAAGGCCTGATTCTTTGGCTGCTTCGTTAATCGCTTCAGCCTCCTTAACGGATAAGGTCATGGGCTTCTCCAAAAGAACATGCTTGCCATGCTTTAAGGCTGCAATGGCGGGTTCCGCATGTCTGTCCGGCGGGGTACTTATCAAAACAGCATCCACATTTTCATCAAACAAAACCTCATCAAAGCTCTCATATGCTTTTACGCCATACTTTTGAGCAACAGCCTTGGTGGACTCTGGATGAAGGTTCAGTACTCCATAGAAATTGGTGTGTTCCCCCTGTAAAAGAGCGGGTATGTGTCTTCTTGCGGCTATCTCGCCGGCACCGATTATGACTATGTTTACTTTACTCATAACTGCCTCCGTACTCTTTAGGTGTTGGGATATAATTCATCAATAACGTCTTTGAGTACATTAAACCTATAGTCGGAAAGTTCGGTAGGAAGTGAGCATCCGGGTGCGATAACCAATCTGTTGGCAGGTACCGAAGCAATGGCATCCGTAACGTTCTTTCTGATTTTCTCGGTCAGTTCTTCTCTTGTAGGGAAAGAAAAGCCCTTCTCTCGGTCGATACCGCCGATTAATATCTTGTTGGTCTTTCTTGCAGCATCGGAAAGTGATACGTTTGTAACCGTTGACTGCCAGTTTAAAGCTTCAAAAGGAAAATCAAGGAATTTATCAAAATACAGATTTGAATCGCCGTGAATATGGAGGATATTAAACCATGTCTTGCCGATAGCGGGCTCAAAGCCTTCAAGGTCGCTCTTAATGGCAAACTCATCATATTCTTCGGGTGTAATCTGTGAATCGTTGGCAAACTGAGTTGAATAGAAGATACCGTCGACACCTGCATTTGCATATGCTTCAACAATATCGCGGGTTACTTCCGTAAGAACTTTAAGACCTTCTTTGAGGTCATCCCCGTATTCTCTTACAAGGGGAATGAAACGGGCGGGATCCTGAAATCCGTTATAAAGTTCCTGAGCATAAGTGAGTGGCGAAAAAACAGTTGCCACAACCGGAACTTTGCCGTCGTAGTATTCTTTGAGACGCTTGGCAACTTCTACCTCTCTTGCCACAGCGCCGGTATGAATATCAACCTTTTTAAGATTCCTGAACTCCTTGGGGCTGTTAATGTATCTTGCAAGTGTGGTGGGGAATTCGATACCGTCTCTTGACCAGCGAATCTTGGCTCCGTACTGCTCCTGAATGTGGATACCGTTAGCCATTATCTTAATGAAATCCCACTGGTTTCTTTCCTGAAATGCGATGTGAGCCTTAACCGAATCGCTTACTACTCTGTCGTCTGCATGGAAGTGTCTCCATACACTGACACCGGGACGGTCTACTTCGCGTCCTTCCACCATAGCCCTAATTCTCTCGTAGGGTGTATATTCTTTAGCCATAACTCTTATGTTCCTTTCTCACAGATATTTAAATTGAATAGTTAAAATCAGGTAAGATTCGCATCAGGAATTCTCTGGTACGCTCTTCTTTAGGGTTAGTGAATATTTCTTTGGGTGTGCCTTCCTCAACGACCACGCCGCCGTCCATAAATACGACTTTGGTGGCCACATCCTGAGCAAACTTCATCTCATGGGTTACCACAATCATCGTGATTCCTTCTCCCGCAAGTTCTCTCATAATCTTTAAGACTTCGCCTACAAGTTCGGGATCGAGTGCTGAAGTAGGTTCATCAAAAAGAATGATGTCCGGGTTAACTGCGATTGCTCTTGCAATACCTACTCTTTGCTGCTGTCCGCCGGATAACTGCACAGGGTAAGAATCGTATTTGTCCGAAAGACCTACCTTATCAAGAGCTTTCTTGGCAATCTCTATTGCCTCGTCTTTTGGAACCTTTCTTCCGATTGTAAGGCCTTCGGTAACGTTCTGAAGTGCGGTCTTGTTGGCAAATAAGTTGTAGTTCTGAAATACGAAAGCCGATTTCTTGCGGACTTTTTCAATTGTCTTGGCAGAAGCGTGTGATAAATCCGTGTGGATGTCGTCAAAATCAAGCTCGCCGCCGTCTGCTTTTTCCAAAAAGTCGATACAGCGAAGAAGCGTTGTTTTGCCGGAACCCGAAGGACCGAGGATTACGACCACGTCGCCTTTATTTACTTCCAAATCAACTTTCTTAAGTACCTGATTATCTTTAAACGCTTTGCTTACGTTTTTTACGCTAAATAACATATTAAGTTCCTCCGTTATACAGCCAGTCTCTTCTTGTATGCCGATAATTGATGCTCAATCAGTGCAAAAAGAAGTTGCACCACGGTACATACAATAATGTAAATCAATGCAATCATGAGGTAAGCCTCGATGTAATAGTATCCGGCGGCTGCCTTCATCTTGGATATTGCGGTAATCTCCTGCACTGCCATTAAGAAGGCAAGAGATGTGTTCTTTATAAGTCCGATTACCGTGTTACATAGGTTCGGAAGTGCCGCAACAAGCGCCTGCGGGATGATTATTCTTCTGTAAGCCTGTCTCTTGGTAAGGCCTACCGTCATGGCTGCTTCCATCTGTCCATGTCCGACCGTACCGAGAGCCGACCTGAAAAGTTCTGTAAGAACAGCTATGTTATTAAGCGAAAAAACAATAATTGCATAAACAATCTTGTTCATTTTAAAGACGTTTACGGAAAGTCCGAGAACATCTTTGATTAAGTGATTGAGTGTCGAGGGAAGCAGGCTGTATATGAACAGTATCTGAAGCACTATCGGCGTCCCTCGTATGAATGATACGTATGCGGTAACAAATTTGCTTGATACTTTCTTGTTCTCTAGTTTTGATAATGCCATGGCAAAAGCAATCGGTATGGAAACAAGAAGTGTAAGAATCGTTATCAGCATTGTCTTCGGTATACCCCCAAGCGATGCAATGAAGGTTTCCCTCATAAATTCTGTGTTTAATTTCATGGGTTATTCCTTTCTTTATGCAACGGATGTGGCGTGTTTCTTTCCTTTGGAAAGATTCTTTTCAAGCTTACCGAAGATTAATTCAATTACATATGTGAGTGCCCAGTAGATGATGGCCATTCCAAGATATGTTTCAAGGGTGTAAGAACCCTGGTTTCTTCCTATAAGCAGGTTTCCTTCGCCCATGACATCGATAAGACCGATGGAATATGCCAGCGCGCCTTCTTTCATGAGGTTGACAAGCATGTTCGAAAAGTTCGGTAATGCGTGAACCGCCGCCTGCGGAAGGATGATTCTGTAAAAGGCCTGGAACTCGGAGAGGCCGCTACATACAGCGGCTTCTCTCTGTCCGGGGTCGACTGCAAGGTATGCAGCCCTGAACACTTCGCCAAGATTAGAAGCAAAGAGTATTGAAAAAGCTGTGATTACGAATACTCCTTTGTTAAAGTTGTTAATGTTGATTCCAAATTGAAGAAGCAGCGCCGGAACACCGTAATACACGATAAACAGCATTATGATTGAGGGGACGCATCTTGTAAGATATGTATATACCTCTGCAATCGCTCTCGGCACTATTCTTCTTTTTATTTTCGCCTTGGCCAAAAGAATACCGATTGCCCCGCCGAAAATTACGGTTCCAAGCATCATAAGGAGCGTAACGCCGATGTATGGAAACAGTTGAACCAAAACTGTAAAAACGTATGACGGATGAAATGGATGCATAGCAGTTACTCCTTCAAGTCAATGTATTTTCCTGATTATCCGGATTACAGTTCGTCGCCAATCTGATATCCTTCGGGAACGAGGTCATATACGTTGAAGCCGAAGTACTTATCCTGAAGTTCTGCAAGAGTGCCGTTCTCAAGGAGCTTCTCCCATGCTTCGTCATAAGCCTTAGCAAGCTCGTCTTCGCCGAGGGTGAATAAAGGATAGGTAGGAATTGCTTCGTAAGGAACATAGGAAAGCTGGTCTGCATACTGATGATATTCACCGTCTTCAGCTTCTACGATAGCGCCGAAAGCAGTCTGGATTACGAATGCTGCATCATATCTTCCTTCAAGTACCCACTGATACTGCTCGGAGTTGGAGAAGTTGTCTGCGGGCTCTAAGATAATCTGATGATCGGGGTTGTTCTTGTTGTAGTTCTCAATGATGGTGTACTGTGCGTTCTGAGGTGCAAGGGGTACAAGCAAGCCTGAGAAATCGGCAAATGACTGCATATCCTTAATCTTATCTGCGTTCTCTGTTCTGAATGCGATACCTGTTACGGATGCTGCGATGTAGTGCTCGGGGAAGAGGTACTTAGTGGAACGATCCTCTGTCCACCATGCGCCCTTGGTACCGATCTGGTACTTACCGGTCTGAACACCGATTAAAAGGTCACTGTCGTCGCCTGTTGCTTCAAATACGAACTCGTACTGGGGAAGGAGCTCGTCAACCGCCTTAAGTACGGCTACTTCGTAACCGTCGCTCTCGCCTTCAGCGGTAAGTACATTGTAAGGCCATGATGCTGCGGAGTGAGATACTACGATTTTTCTTACGCCGTCTGTTCCTTCTGCGGAAGCTTCAACGGATGCTTCTGTGGATGCTCCGATTACTTCGGTGGATCCTGAGTTACTTGCTGTCTCCTTGGTATCGGAAGCCTTTCCGCATCCTGTTAATACCACGCTTGCAAGTACTGTTGCTGCCAAAAACTTTTTGATAATTGATTTTTTCATGATTCTTAATCCTCTCTGTTCTGTGTTATTTTTCCTAAAAAAGTGCAAAAAAATAGTCTGCGCTCTCGCAGACACCTTAAAATTGCATATTAACAATAATCCTTCTTTCGGATTACAAGGTAACTGATTTGAGACGTTTATCTCCGGGTTTATTCGATTGGTCTATACAACAACACATGCCACAGCACATACCGTACATTCGTCTCATAGTCATAGTCTTCATCTTTTCTTCTTCCTTTCTGTAGATTCGGTGGCGGCTGTATCAACCGCTGTGTGGGTGATTGCCTCACCCGTTGGATTTATAATACACTTGTACTCCGAGTTTGAAAATTCTGTAAAATTAATCCTCGGCGATAAGTTGCGGTTATCACCGAGGATGTCAGTTTGTCACGTACTTTTCTTTCTATATCTCGCGAAATCTCTGCAGGTCATTTACGTATTCCTGACCGTACTTGGACAGTTCGGCGCCGCTTCTCGTGATGTAGCCGATGATAAGCGGATCTTCTTCTTTGAGCTTGATGGCCGTAAGACCTTGCAGTATTACGTCATCCCCCGAAAGCATGCCTGAGCCTATGGAGTAGCCGTTTAGCTCTGCCAGAATCTCCATGGTGGTGGCTCTGTCGTCCGAGCGAATCATTTTCTCAAAGTCATAATCCGCCATCGCTTCTTCCGTTAAATAGAAATTGCTGTCATCGCTCTGGTCGAAGGCTACGCAGGGAAACTTCTTTAATTCTTCAAGCGAAACCACGTCCCTGCCCGCATACGGGTGATCCTTCCACACATACGCGTATGCCGCACGAGTCATAAGCGGTACAAAGTCGAGCTGATACTCCTTCAAAAGTTTTTTAAGCACAGCTTCATTGGCGCTCGAATACGACACTATTCCGACCTCGCTCTTCATATCTCTAACATGCTCCAGCACATCTCTGGTCTTCGTCTCATGTATCGAAAAAAGAAACTTCTCCGGGCTGAACTTCCTGATTACCTCGGTAAAAGAACGTATCGCGAAATTATAATGTTGCGTCGATACCGAGAATCTCTCTCTGTTTCTGTTGGCCGATAAATATCTGTCCTCAAGTATTGCGTACTGTCCCACCGACTTTTTGGCATAGACAATAAACTCGCGTCCTTCGGGAGTAAGCGAAATACCTTTATTTGTCCTGTTAAATATGTGGATACCAAGTTCCTCTTCCAGTTCTCTGATGCTTGCAGATAATGCAGGCTGCGTTACAAAAAGCCTGGTAGCGGCCTCACGCATGGACGACGATGCCGCAACTTCAAGAACATATTTAAGCTGATTGATATTCATGGATAGTGCCCTCTGTTCGCCGGTGATTAATTTTTCTTATTATATATTCTTTTACCTATTATATCAATAGGCAATTGCGCAGGTCTTTTTGGGGCACAAAAAAGAGGTGTCATGTCGACACCTCAAATCTTTTTTAAGCCGTTTTTTCTGATATCGTCAAGTTCCGAAGCCGTCAGGCAGCCCGATTGATACAGGCGCAGGTACTCCTTGGAAACATCCGAGTCAAAGATTAGTACGTCGTCGGAATTAATGGTCACATCTACACCGTTTCGGTAGAGCTCGGCGATGGGATGGTCCTTCAAATCCTGCACCCGTCCGAGTAGATAATTGCTGGTCGGCGTGATATTCAGACGTATCTTATTATCTGCCAGGAAGCGGACTACCGAAGGGTCTGTCGCCGCTGCGATTCCGTGCTGCACTTCGTCGAGCTCCAGGCACTCCACAGCCCTGCGTACATCCTCTGCCGTGCCCCATTCTCCCACATGAGCCTTAAGCCTGAGTCCTTCGGTCTTAGCACGCCTGTAAATGGGTATGAAGTTCTCTATGGGTTGCGCAAGCTCGTCGCCGTACAAGTCTATAGAATAAAACGCCTTACATCCCCAGAAGTGCGACAGGCAGTCTTCCAAATACGCTATATCGCAATGTCGCGACATACCTATCTGAAGCCTGAGCTCAATCTCCGGCGCAATCTCCTTATGAGCGGATTCAAACGCCTCTGCCAGTTCATCAATATTTCCACCAAAGAAAGCGCCCAGCCCCCACACATCTTCACCGATTTCAAGGATGGTAACGCCGTCTTCTTTGGCTTGGGTAAAGGTAGCCTTTATAAGCAGCCTGCGACCTTCGGGTGTGTCAAAGTAATTACCTATATTCTGCCCATTCCACGCATGCATATCATTCATGGAATGCAGTGGCTCTGTAATCGGGTGAATGTCTCTGCCCGTCTGTTCTTTCAAATATTTCCGGCTTCCGCCGAGCACAAAGTGATTGTGCAAATCAGCCTTGGGGCACTCACGAATCGCCTCAAGGTTACCCTTCTCCAATGCATCTGTAAAGTTCATATATTTCCCGTCTTGCAGTTATGCAAGTCCTTAATCTTTAATCAATAAATCTCTCGCAGCTCTTCTTCCTTAATGTATCCGAGTTCATACAAGCTGATTTTGAGCTCCTTCTTATCACGGCTCACCTTCTCGGCCGTGCGTATGTCGCCGGCACGCCAAGCCCGACCAAAAGTGTGGTAAATATCGGAAGCCACCAGATACCGGTATACCGTACAATTAAATAGCCGATAACCGTAATTGCAGGAACGATAATGCCAAATAAAAATCCCTCACCCGTAGCAATCAGATATCCCGGATAGTATCTTTTCCTCTTCTTAAGACGACTGTTTGCGCCCATGTTAAACCTCCCGCAAGCCCCAACTCATGTAAGTACCTTTCTGTGATTATATCACATCAATCTGCTAAAGTGCAAAAACCCACTTGTTATAAGTGGGTAAGTTGCCGTGCAAGCGCACTCTGATATTCTTTTTCTTCGTCTATAAGCTGCTCTTTGTATCTATCCAACTCTTCGAAAGACAACGTATACGAGCCCAGCCACTTAAGGTGACTCACCGCCGCCTCAGTCTTAAGCGTTACTTGCGTATACTCGGGTCCCACCCAAAGAAGCTGCATGGCCTCCTCAGGCTCTAAGAATCCGCCTGTGGTGATGCCGAGCGTGTTAAATATCGTATCGTTGGCTATGGGGCCGATGATTACGTCTGCCGCAAGCTTATCCGGCTTAAGGTTACGATTACCATAAATGTATTCAAACCACTCGGCGTCTCGTTCAAAGCGCTTTATAGTCAGGGCTTCGGTGTCCAGTTCGTATTTATTAACTATAGATTCTGAGCCCTTGGCGCTTCTCGCCCAGCGCTTGGCAAATTCCTCATCGGAGGTGGTATAGAAGCCCTGCCCGAAATCAGCATTCTTACGCCCATGGTGAATGTCAGGTTCTTTTATGATTTCAAATCCTGCGTGATAAAGAATCATGCCTGCGCCCTCCTACGGTCTATTATAATAAAACCCGAATTTAATATCGTTTGTGCATAATTATAACACATATATTCGGGCAAAAGAAAAACCCTCGCTGTATTCCAAGCGAGGGTTGGTTTTGGCTTTCGTTATCTCTTTGAGAACTGAGGTGCGCGTCTTGCTGCCTTTAAGCCGTATTTCTTTCTTTCCTTCATACGAGGGTCTCTTGTTAAGAAGCCTGCTTTCTTAAGTACAGGTCTGAAGTCTGCATCAACAGTAAGTAATGCACGAGCGATACCATGTCTGATAGCGCCTGCCTGGCCGGTGAATCCGCCACCCTTAACGGTAACGATTACATCGTACTTGTCAACGTTCTCTGTAGCAACAAGGGGCTGACGAACGATAACCTTGAGGGTCTCAAGACCGAAGTACTCATCGATGTCTCTCTTGTTGATAGTGATTGTGCCCTTACCGGGTACTAAATATACTCTTGCAACGGAAGACTTTCTTCTGCCGGTTCCGTAGAATTTAGCTGCTTTAGTAGCTTTCTTAGCCATTATGGTAATCTCCTTTCAGTCCTCTTAGAATGTTAATACTTCAGGTTTCTGAGCTTCGTGCTTGTGATCGGGTCCTGCGTAAACAAAAAGCTTCTTGCCCATCTGACGTCCAAGAGGTCCCTTGGGAAGCATACCCTTAACTGCGATTTCGATAACTTCTTCAGGCTTGGTAGCGAGCTTCTCTGATAAAGGCATGGTACGTACGCCGCCTACATAATCGGAGTGACGGAAGTATGTCTTCTGCTCCATCTTCTTACCTGTAACGGAAATCTTCTCAGCGTTAACAACGATTACATAATCGCCGGTATCAACATGAGGAGTAAAAATTGCTTTATTCTTGCCTCTTAAAACCTTAGCAACTTCAGATGCAAGGCGTCCGAGAGTCTTATCTGTAGCGTCAACCACATACCATTTTCTCTCGATGGTATCGGGATTTGCCATAAATGTTTTCATGATATTTCCTCCATAAAAATTCAACTACTGTGTAAATCTATGTTCATATGCCTTACCGGGGCTATGGCTGGGCATAGTAAACTCGTCGCACACTAAGACATTATAGCCTTGAGACTCTGTGCTGTCAAGCAAAATTTGCTTTTGCAGAGAGAAAAAATCAGGGCTCATCCGCAAAAGAAAAAACCTTAAGAAGCAACCCGTGCGCAGGTGCTGTGGGGCCTGCTGCCTCGCGGTCCAAAGCTTCCAGCATATCCTTAACATCCTCAGGCTTTCTGATGCCGAGGCCGACCCACATGAGGGTTCCGGCGATGATTCTGACCTGATTGTACAGGAAGCCGGTGCCGGTGACGCTGATAATGACTTTCTCGCCGTTTCGGTTCACCTTAATATCAAGGATGGTACGAATTGTGGTCTCAGCTGTGGTATTAACGCTGCAAAAGCTCTTAAAGTCGTGCTCGCCGATAAGATAAGCTGCGCCTTCCTGCATGAGATTGATGTCGAGGGGACGTCTCTCGTGGAACGCGTAGAGGCGCTCTGTAGGCGGGCAGAACTCTGCATTGTATATATGATACTCGTAGGTCTTGACAGTATTAACGTGGCGCGGGTGGAAGTCCTCAGCCACCTCTTTGGACCATACGACTCTGATGTCCTCGGGAAGTCTTGTATTGAGGGCAAAAGAATACTTGTCGGCAGGCATCCGCATATCGGTGTCGAACACGCACATGCTGGCAAGGCTGTGAACGCCTGCGTCGGTGCGGCTCGCTCCTATAACTTCCGTAGGGGTGCCCGTAAGATCCGTAAGTGCTTTATTAAGTTCTCCTTCGATGGTGCGGGCGTTATCCTGAACCTGCCAGCCGCTGTAGGCTGTGCCGTCGTAGGATACGCACATAAGAACTCGTTTCATTTTCTTTTACCGATAATTATTTCAAAAGGATGCGAAGGGCTATGATGATACCGAGGTAAAGAACCAGTACCAGGTAGCCGATTGCGTCGCGTTTCTTGTATTTAAGGGGTTTCATCTTGGTACGACCTTCGCCGCCTCTGTAGCAGCGGGCCTCCATGGCCATTGCAAGGTCATTGGCGCGTCTGAAAGCCGATACGAAGAGCGGTACCAGTAAGGGCACGAGGCTCTTGACACGCTTAAACATGTTGCCGCTCTCAAAATCTGCGCCGCGGGCCATCTGAGCCTTCATGATCTTGTCCGTCTCCTCCATGAGGATGGGGATGAAACGAAGGGCGATGGACATCATCATCGAGATTTCGTGAACGGGTACGTGTATTATCTTGAGGAAGCCGAGGCCCTTTTCTAAGCCATCGGTTAGGTTGTTCGGTGTGGTGGTGAGTGTCATGATGGATGAGCCGATTATCAGGAAGGACAGCCTTATCGCCATGAATCCGGCGGTGTAGATGCCTTCTTTGGTAATCTTAAGCTTCCAAAACTCGAATATCACCTCGCCCTGTGTCAGGAACAGGTTAAGTATTACGGAAAAAGCAAGCAGAAAAGCGATTGCCTTCATACCGCGTACCATGAAGGAAAACGGAACCTTCGATAGTTTAATTACCATAAAAAGAAATAAAATCGCGGGTATGTATCCGTAGAAGGATTTGGTGATAAAGAGGGAAGTTAGGAAAATCAGCGTTCCCATCAATTTAACTCTTGGGTCAAGTCTGTGTATTACCGAATCTGAGGGGTAATACTGGCCCAGTGTTATGTCTCTAAGCATTGTTACCTCTGTAAGCGTGCGGAATTATTTGCCCATAGCACGCAAAATTTCTTTGACCGCTGTATCCACGGTGATAATGTCGGTGGATACGGGGAAGCCTGCAGCTTTAAGCTCGTACATGGTCTCGGTGATGTTCGGAACACCTAAGCCCATTTCCTTGAGCTCGTCGCGGTGCTTGAATACTTCGGACGGTGTGTCGTCAAAAGCAATCTTGCCCTTGTGCATTACTACGATTCTGTCGGCGTAGCGGGCTACGTCTTCCATGCTGTGGGATACAAGGATTATGGTGCATCCTGTGTCCTTGCGGATGGCTGTGAGCTTTTCTAAAAGCTCGTCGCGACCCTTGGGGTCGAGGCCTGCCGTGGGCTCGTCAAGGATAAGAACCTTGGGCTTCATTGCAAGTACGCCTGCTATGGCCACGCGACGCTTCTGGCCGCCGGATAAGTCGAAGGGTGACTGGTAGAAGTAGTCATCTTCGATACCTACCTGCTTGAGGGCTTCGTAGGCGCGAAGCTCGGTTTCTTTTTTCGAAAGGCCTAAGTTCTTGGGGCCGAAACATACGTCGGAGAATACATCGGTCTCGAAAAGCTGATGCTCGGGATACTGGAATACGAGGCCGACCTCGCCGCGAAGCTTCTTAAGGTTGTATCCTTCGTCGGAGATATCCGCTCCGTCCACGTATACGCCCCCTGAAGTGGGCTTAAGTATACCGTTAAGCTGTTGCACCAATGTGGACTTACCGGAGCCTGTGTGGCCTATAAGGCCTATAAATTCGCCGTCTTCAATTTTCAGGTTGATATCGTCAAGCGCGGTAGACTCCATGGCCGTACCGGGGTTGTAACGATATGTCAGGTGATTAACTATTATTGACATTGCTTCAAAGCCTTTATAAGTTCTTCGTTGGTAAGAATTCCGTCGGGGATGGGAAGGCCCGCCTTCTTAAGTTCGTGGGCGCACATGGTGACCTGCGGAACGTCAAGGCTTAACGCCTTAAGCTTGTCTACCTGCGAAAATATCTCGCGCGGTGTGCCCGCCATCGCTATCTTACCCTTGTCCATTACTATAACTTTGTCGGCATGTACTATCTCATCCATGTAGTGGGTGATGAGGATCGCCGTAATCTTCTCTACGTCATTGAGCGCTCTTACCGCACGGATGACTTCCTTGCGGCCGATAGGATCGAGCATCGCTGTGGGCTCGTCGAGTACGATACACTTGGGATGCATTGCAAGGACGCCTGCGATGGATACACGCTGCTTCTGTCCGCCGGATAAGCGGTTAGGGGATTTCTTACGAAACTCGTACATTCCCACTGCCTTAAGGCTCTCTTCCATGCGTTGCCAGATTTCCTCGGTGGGTACGCCCTGGTTCTCGGGGCCGAAGCCTACGTCTTCTTCTACTACCTGACCGATTATCTGATTGTCGGGGTTCTGGAATACCATACCGACGGTCTCACGCACATTCCAAAGATTCGCATCTTCCTTGGTATCCTTGCCGTCTACGAATACGGTTCCCTCTGTCGGAAAAAGAATAGCGTTGAGATGCTTGGCAAGAGTGGACTTGCCGGAACCGTTGTGGCCTAAGATGGCTACGAATTCACCGCGGTTGATTTCTAACGATACGTTATCCACAGCGGTGGTGATTCCTTCCACGTTGCCTTCTTCGTCGCGCCTTATATATTCAAATGTTAGGTTGTCTGTTTGAATGATTGACACTTTTATATTACCTGTCGATGTTATATACTGTTTGTGTACTTAAATTACTGTAATTCAATCTAATTGATTATACAAGGAATAACGATGAAACTCAAGATAAAAGAACTATTTGAGCGTATAAGAAAGGCTTTAAAGCCTTATCAAAAGAATATCATTCAGCCCCTGCTTAAGATTATACTGATTATCATAATCTGCATGATAATCGTGCATGTTATCAGCGGTCACGAGACCCTCAGCCAATATGCGGATAAGAATCCTGATATAGCTTACAGTACAAGTACAAGTGTGAGCGGGGAAGACGCTGAGCCTTAATTATACTATATGATTTGCAGCATACAAAAAGACCGGTGCATGTGCACCGGTCTTTAATGTTGAATTAAACTAACTCAAGAAGTACTTCCATTGCTGCATCGCCCTTACGCTGGCCGATCTTTACGATACGGGTGTAACCACCGTTACGGTTAACGTACTTGGGAGCGATTTCATCGAAGAGCTTGTTGGTCTCGTCTGTGTAGAGAACCTTAAGCATCTGACGACGTGCATGAAGCTTGGAAGGAGCATCTTTCTTGATTTCCTTCTCTACGGTTTCGTATACGGTAACTTTCTTGCCGTCAACTACTTCCTTAACGCGCTTGCCGTCTTTATCTTTCTTAGCAACCTTAGCGTTTACTTTAACTGTTTCGAAATTGTCTTTCTCCTTAACTGCGAGTGCAATTAAACCTTCAACAATCTTCTGAACTTCCTTAGCCTTAGCTTCGGTAGTAACGATCTTACCGTTAGCTACTAAAGAAGTAACCTGGCCTCTTAATAAAGCCTTTCTCTGTGCAGATGTTCTGCTTAACTTTCTGTACTTTGCCATTTTTAATTCCTTTCATGCGTGCTCTTATGGTCTTACCGCACAATTAAACTCTAATGCGCGCTCTTATGGACTTACCGCATTATTAACTTTAGATATCGTCAGCGTTGTTAAGCTGGAGACCTAACTCCTTAAGCTTAAGCAATACTTCGTCCAAAGACTTACGACCAAGGTTTCTAACCTTCATCATGTCTTCGGGTGTCTTGTTAACAAGCTCTCCTACAGTGTTGATACCTGCTCTCTTCAAGCAGTTGTAAGAACGAACGGAAAGCTCAAGCTCGTCGATGCTCATGTCATCAACAGCTCTGCCCTTGGAAGAATCTTCCTTGCTGGTAATAACGTCAGTCTTCTGACCTGCCTCGGAAAGATCGATGAAGAGGCTTAAGTGCTCACTTAATACCTTAGCTGCAAGGCTGACTGCCTCTTCGGGAGCAAGGGTTCCGTTGGTGTAAACGTCAAGTGTAAGCTTGTCAAAGTCAGTTACCTGACCAACACGGGTGTTAGCAACGGACATGTTAACTCTCTCAACGGGAGTATAGATGGAATCGATTGCGATAACACCGATGGGAAGATCATCGTTTTTATTCTTGTCAGCGCCTACGTAGCCACGGCCCTTTGTGATGGTGAGTTCCATGTAGAACTTAGCATCCTTGCCGCCGCAAAGTGTAGCGATTACAAGATCGGGATTTAAAATTTCAATGTCAGAATCAGCCTGAATGTCGGAAGCCTTGATTACGCCTTCACCTGTGAAATCGATGTAAGCGGTCTTGGGCTCGAAAGAATCGCTGGTATTCTTAATAGCGAGCTTCTTGATGTTCAAGATAATCTCTGTAACATCTTCCTTAACACCGGGAATAGATGAAAACTCATGAAGTACGCCTTCAATCTTAATCTGGCTTACTGCAGCGCCGGGTAATGAAGAAAGCATGATTCTTCTTAAAGAATTGCCAAGGGTAATACCGTAACCTCTCTCAAGAGGCTCGGCAACAAACTTGCCATACTTCTTATCTTCGGACACTTCAACAACTTCCACATTGGGTCTTTCAAATTCAAACACAGTAAATACCCTCCTTTTGATTTAAGTGAAATTACATTATTTGGAGTATAACTCGACAATAAGCATTTCGTTAACAGGTACGTCAATCATCTCTCTGGTAGGAAGATTCTTAACAGTTCCCTTGAATGCGTCTGCGTCTACATCAAGCCATTCGGGAACGAGTCTGCCACCTGTTACTTCGAGGATATCCTTATAACGCTGTAACTCTTTAGCCTTGTCGCTTAAAGTGATTACGTCGCCTGCTTTAATAAGATATGAAGGAATGTTGATGCACTTGCCGTTTACAAGAACGTGCTTGTGGTCAACAACCTGTCTTGCTTCCTTACGAGTACGTGCGAAGCCCATACGGAAAACTACGTTGTCAAGTCTGGACTCAAGCATGGTCATAAGGTTTTCACCGGTCATACCTTTCATACGATCAGCCTTCTCATAGTAGTTACGGAAAGGCTTCTCAAGTACGCCGTAGATGAATTTAGCTTTCTGCTTCTCACGAAGCTGAAGTCCATATTCGGACATCTTCTTACCTGCGCGAGCGCTGGTTCTGTTGGACTTCTTGTCATATCCTAAGAAGATAGGATCGAGATCTAAGGATCTGCATCTTTTTAACACAGGAGTTCTGTTAATTGCCATTGTTTTAATTTCCTTTCAAAATATTGTTTACAGCGGCTTATGCCGTCTTCTTCCAACTAATTAAAAAACTACGTATATATGTATCAGTAAAATATACAACTACACGCGACGACGCTTGGGGGGTCTGCATCCGTTGTGAGGTACGGGAGTTACATCCTTAATAGAAACAACTTCCAAACCTGCAGCAGCAAGTGCACGAATTGCAGCCTCACGGCCTGAGCCGGGACCCTTTACGAATACGTCAACATACTTTAAGCCGTGTAATAAAGCAGCCTTTGTAGCTGTTTCAGCGGCTGTCTGTGCAGCGTAGGGAGTAGATTTCTTTGAACCTCTGAATCCAAGACCACCGGCACTTGCCCATGATAAAGCATTACCTTCGGCATCTGTTAATGTAACGATAGTGTTGTTAAAGGATGCCTGAATATGTGCCTGTCCGCGTTCAACGTTTTTTCTGACACGTTTCTTTGTTACTTTCTTTGCAACTTTTGCCATTTTAAACTAACCTACTTTCTCCAAATCATTTACTGTTAATTACTTCTTCTTGTTAGCAACTGTACGCTTGGGACCTTTACGGGTACGAGCGTTGGTCTTAGTCTTCTGACCACGAACGGGAAGTCCCTTACGATGACGGATACCTCTGTAGCATCCGATTTCCTGAAGAGTCTTGATGTTGAATGCAACTTCACGACGAAGGTCACCTTCAACTACATAGTGAGTTTCAATTACTTCACTGATTCTCTTAACTTCATCATCGGTTAAGTCACGAACACGAGTGTCGGGATTAACCTTAGCGTCTGCCAAAATCTTGTTTGAGGAAGTTCTACCGATACCGTAGATGTAAGTCAAACCGATTTCGACACGTTTTTCTCTGGGTAAATCAATACCTGCGATACGAGCCATTTTTAATTCCTCCAAATTCTAGCGACTAAATCGCTTCTGTGCGCACCATTGCGCTTAACTAATTGAATGAGGTGATTTCTCACCCGATCGGGACGGCTCCCGATTTTTCCGACTAGGTACGAGTTCTCCGTAATTAAGCGAACTCTCTCGGTTTCAAAAGTATTATTCGTAGGCTCTGTCTACGTCTATACTTTAAATCCTGTAAAGGATTAACCCTGTACCTGCTTGTGCTTAGGGTTTTCACAGATAATTCTGATCTTGCCCTTACGCTTGATAACTTTGCATTTTTCGCAAATTGGTTTAACAGAAGATCTTACTTTCATGATGTCCTCCTTTCAGTTCTTCCGTGTGCTTTTTAGGGCAAAATAAAGCCTCTCGCCCAAAAAAGACCGAGTATCATTTTATCACAACGTTTTCACGAATGCAATACCTAAAAAATATTTCTTTGAAGACTTATTTGTCTCTCCAGATGATGCGGCCCTTGGAAAGGTCGTAGGGTGAAAGTTCAAGTGTTACCTTATCACCGGGAAGGATTCTGATGAAGTTCTGGCGAAGCTTACCGCTGATATGTGCCAAAACCTTGTGACCGTTTTCAAGTTCTACCTGAAACATGGTATTGGGAAGTTTCTCAACTACAGTTCCTTCGATTTCAATTACATCCTGCTTAGACATTCAATTCCTCCATATATTTCGTAATCAGTTTAATCTACTTAAGATATATCACTTATTTCATAGTACCGAGTGTAAGTATCTCGGGCTCGCCTTCGGTAATAAGAATCGTGTTCTCGTAATGTGCCGAAAGTGATCCGTCTGCGGTAACGACCGTCCAGTCATCATCGTCCCAGCAAACTTCCCATGTACCCATATTAATCATGGGCTCAATCGCAAGAGTCATACCGGGCTGTAAAAGAATGCCCTTTCTCTTCTGACGGAAGTTGGGAATCTGGGGCTCCTCGTGAAGAGAGGTTCCGATTCCGTGACCTACAAGGTCTCTTACAATACCATAACCGAAAGGTGTTACATAATCATCAATGGCATTGGATATGTCATATAAGTGATTTCCGGCCTTAGCGTACTTAATGCCTTCAAAGAAAGCCTGACGTGTTACGTCGATAAGCTTCTGCGCTTCGGGTGATATCTTGCCTACCGCAACGGTGCGGGCTGCGTCGGAATGATAACCCTTGTAAATAAGACCTGCATCAAGGCTTACGATATCGCCTTCCTTAATAATATGGTCTTTACGGGGAATTCCGTGTACCACTTCATCGTTAACCGATACGCAGATGGAAGCCGGATATCCTTCATAGTTTAAAAAATTGGGAACACATCCGTAACTTCTTATTAAGCGCTCTCCCTCAATGTCGATGTCCTTGGTAGACATTCCGGGCTTAACGTATGTTACGAGCTGCTCGTATACCTCACCCAAAATTCTGCAGGATTCTCTCATTAATTCGATTTCTCTTGGCGACTTAATTGTTACTGACATTTTTTCTCCTCTGTTACGCAAGAATGGAAACAATTGAATTAAAGACTTCATTCATATCCACCGTTCCGTCTACTTCTTTAAGTACACCCTTCTTATCATAGTACTCGATAAGGGGCTGTGTCTGTTTATGATATACCTCAAGACGGTTCTTAACAGTCTCGGGCTTATCGTCATCTCTTAAAATAAGTTCGCTTCCGCACTTGTCACAAATACCTTCAACCTTTGTGGGAGCATATACAACATGGTATGTAGCGCCGCAAGTTACACATGCACGACGACCGGACATACGATTGATGATGTTCTCATCGGGAACGTCAACGTTGATAGCGTAGTCAACCTTGTCGCCAAGCTCTGTAAGAGCCTTGTCAAGAACCTCTGCCTGGGGAATGGTACGAGGGAAACCGTCAAGAACATAACCGTTCTTGCAATCGTCCTGTGCTACTCTGTCAAGCAAAATCTTAACTGTAAGTTCATCGGGAACGAGCTGACCTGCATCCATATACTTCTTGGCTTCCTTACCAAGTTCGGTACCGTTCTTGATGTTGGCACGGAAGATGTCTCCTGTTGATACGTGAGGAAGACCGTACTTCTCGCTGATCATCTTGGCCTGAGTACCTTTACCTGCGCCGGGAGCGCCTAACATAATAATCTTCATAACACCTATAACCTCCTGATTTTTGCTTTTTGCAATAACTTCCTTGGCTAAGAAAGATGTTACAAAAAGCAAAAGAACAACCCCATTCTTTATAACGCACAACATCGGAGCGGGAATAATCCCACTCCGAATATTATGTGCTTTTTACTGGTTTAAAAATCCTTTGTAATTTCTTACAAGCATCATGCTCTCAACCTGAGTAAGTGTCTCAATGATAACGCTTACTACGATGATAAGGCTGGTGCCGAGGAAGGTTACCTCTGCGCGGAATACTCCGTAGAAGATATAAGGAAGTATACCTACAATTGTAAGACCTACAGCGCCGATAAAGATGATAGCGTTTAAGATGTTTGTAATGTAATCACTGGTAGGCTTACCGGGGCGAATGCCGGGGATGAAGCCGTTTGACTTCTTTAAGTTATCTGCAAGCTCTACGGGATTGAAAGTAATCGAAGTGTAGAAGTATGCGAATACGATAACAAGTACAATGTAAATCAAAATTCCCAGTGTGTAAACAGGTCTGCTCTTGTCAAACCAGCTTCTGGAGCTAAGTAATGTAAGAATTACGCTCCATACGCCTGTTCCCTTGTAACCTGCAAAGGATGAAATGATACCGGGTGTCTGCATCAAGGATGTTGCAAAGATGATGGGAATAACACCTGCGGTATTGATACGGATCGGGATGTTGGTAGCTGTGCCACCGCCGATCTTGGAACCCTGTGAACGACGAGCGTACTGAACAGGGATTTTTCTTAAGCCTGAGTTAAGTAAAACTACAAGCATTACCATTGCAACGAGTATAGCAAGAATTACTACTATAGCGAGTACCTGTGTAGCGATGGGCTTACCGGTTACGAATGTAGAGATAAGGCCCTGCATATCCTGAGGTATTCTTGCAATGATGTTAACAAGAAGGATAATTGAAATACCGTTGCCGATACCCTTCTCGGTGATTCTCTCACCAATCCACATAACGAAGGCACTACCTGAAGTAAGAGCCACGATTGCGGTGATGATGTTTAACGCATTGTATTCACGAAGCAATCCGCCCTGACCGAAAGAAATGGTCATTGCTGCTGACTCGATAAGAGCAAGTGCTACTGTTACGTAACGGGTAATGGAAGCAATTTTCTTACGTCCTTCGCCGCCTTCCTTCTGCATTTCTTCAAGTGCGGGAATCGCAATTGTAAGAAGCTGCATGATAATGGAAGATGTAATGTAGGGGGTAATGTTCAATGCCAAAAGTGACATATTTAAGAACGAACCACCTGTAAATGCGTCTAAGAAGTTGAACGCATCACTGGTCTGCTTGTTGAACCAGTCTCTGAAATAATTGGGATCAACACCCGGAACCGGCAACTGACAGCCGATTCGGATGATGATAATCATTAAAAGTGTGAAGAGTAATTTAACTCTGATTTCTTTAATCTTTAATGCGTCTCTAAGTTTATTAAACATTAGATCACCTCTGCGGTTCCACCAAGTTTCTCAATTATTTCTTTAGCAGATTCGCTGTAAGCAGAAACTTTAACATTGAGCTTCTTGGTAAGTTCTCCGTTGCCAAGAATCTTTACGCCGTCTTCGGGATTCTTAACGATACCCTGTGCGATTAAAGCTTCTACGTCAACGGTTGCGCCGTTTTCGAATACTTCCAATGCGCTAACGTTAATTGCAACGATTTCCTTGTGATTTCTGTTCTTGAAACCTCTCTTGGGAAGTCGTCTGTATAAAGGCATCTGACCACCTTCGAAACCGATTCTGGGTGCTCCTGAACGAGCCTTCTGACCCTTATGGCCCTTACCTGCGGTCTTGCCGTTTCCTGAACCGTGTCCACGACCTCTTCTAAAATTATCGCTGTGTTTAGAGCCTGCTGCAGGCTGTAAGTTAGATAATTCCATTGTGACACCTCCTCCTTAAGCTTCTTCTACTTTGACTAAGTGTCTAACCTGCTGAACCATACCCTTAACAGCATCGTTGTCGGGAAGTTCAACTGTCTGATGAAGCTTGTGGAGACCTAATGCTTCAACAGTTGCTCTATGCTTCGGAACTGCGCCGATAGTAGATTTCACTAAAGTAACTTTAAGCTTTTTAACTTTCTTTGTTGCCATGATTCAGTCCTCCTTATGCTCTGACTTCGTCAACGGACTTACCACGCTTTGCTGCAACTTCTTCGGGAGTCTTAAGCTGACTCAAACCGTTGATTGTAGCAAGAACAACATTCTGCTTGTTGTTGGAGCCCAAAGACTTGGTACGGATATTCTTGATACCTGCAAGTTCGCACACGCTACGAGCAGGACCGCCGGCGATAACACCGGTACCTTCAGGGGACTTCTTAAGAAGAACGGATGCAGATCCGAACTTACCGAAGAAATCATGTGAAATAGATTTGTTCTCATCAAGCGCTACGCTTACGAGATTCTTCATTGCGTCTTCTTTACCTTTACGAATAGCTTCCGGGATTTCAGCAGCTTTTCCAAGGCCGGCACCAACGTGGCCGTTACCATCGCCTACAACTACCAAAGCTGTGAAACGCATGTTACGTCCGCCCTTAACAACCTTGGTAACACGCTTGATGGAAACTACTTTTTCACTAAACTCCATGTTAGTTGTATCTATCATAGTGCGTTTCATGTGATGTGATCTCCTTCCTAGAATTCCAACCCAGCTTCTCTAGCTGCGTCAGCTAATGCTGCTACTTTACCCTGGTATATAAAGCCGCCTCTGTCAAAGACTACTGTCTTAATACCTTTTTCAATTGCGCGCTTTGCAATTACAGTTCCCAAATATGCTGCTGCTTCGACGTCATTGGTCTTCTTTAACTCTGCCTTAACATCCTTCTCAACGGTGGATGCTGCAACCAAAGTCTTACCAACTGTATCATCGATAATTTGAGCATACATATGGTTGTTACTGCGGAATACAGCAAGACGAGGTCTTTCAGCTGTACCTGCAAAACGGTTACGGATTTTCATGTGCTTTTTAACACGGATTTCCTGTCTTGATTCTTTGCTAACCATTTTTACACTCTCCTTATCTATTATTTCTTACCGGTCTTACCAACTTTACGTCTGATAACTTCATCGGCATACTTGATACCCTTGCCCTTATAAGGCTCAGGTCTTCTCTTGTCTCTGATCTCAGCTGCGAATTGGCCAACTTTTTCTTTGTCGATACCCTTAACGGTGATAACGTTACCTTCAACTACGGTCTCGATACCTGCGGGATCTTCCATTTCTACCGGATGAGAATAGCCTAAGGATAAGGTTAACTTCTTACCGGCCTTCTGAGCCCTGTAACCTACACCGTTAACTTCAAGCTTCTTCTCATAACCGTTTGTAACACCAACAACCATGTTGTTTACTAGTGTTCTGGTTAAACCGTGAAGAGATTTCATCTTCTTTAAGTCGTTGGGACGAGAAACAACTACTTCTGCGCCTTCAACCTTGATTTCCATCTCCTTGGGTAATACTCTCTCAAGAGTTCCCTTGGGACCTTTAACGGTCACTTTGTTATTTTCTGCAACTTCTACAGTTACGCCTGCAGGAATCGCGATTGGCATTCTACCTATACGTGACATGCCCGTACCTCCTATTAAAATTTAGGTTAATATGTATCAGATAATTACCATACGAAAGCAAGAACTTCGCCGCCGACTGCAAGCTCACGAGCCTTCTTGTCGGTAACTACGCCCTGGTTGGTGGAGATGATAGCGATACCAAGTCCGCCAAGTACTCTGGGAAGATCTTCCTTGCTAGCGTATACACGAAGACCGGGCTTGGAGATTCTCTGAATACCGGAGATAATCTTTTCGTTCTTGTCAGCGCCGTACTTCAAGGTGATGTGAATATTCTTGAAGCTACCTTCGTCAACTAAATCAAATTTCTTTATGTAACCTTCATCAAGAAGAATCTGAGCGATAGCTAATTTCATCTTAGATGAGGGAACATCTACTGTATCGTGTTTTGCAGTGTTAGCATTACGAATTCTTGTAAGCATATCTGCAATGGGATCATTACATGCCATTTGATTGTCCTCCTTTCTTCTTACCAGCTGGCCTTCTTAACGCCGGGGATTTCGCCCTTGTATGCGAGTTCACGGAAGCAAACTCTGCAAATTCCATACTTTCTTAAAACTGCATGGGGACGTCCACAAATCTTGCAGCGGGTATAAGCTCTTGTAGAGAACTTAGGCTTCTTCTGCTGTTTAAGCTTCATTGCTGTTTTAGCCATGAATTTACCTCCTCCTATTTCGCGAACGGCATGTTGAATAATCTAAGTAATTCACGTGCCTCTTCATCTGTCTTTGCTGTAGTTACGAAGATAATGTCCATACCGCGAACCTTATCTACCTTATCGTACTCGATTTCAGGGAAAATAATCTGCTCTTTAATACCGAGAGCGTAGTTACCTCTGCCATCGAATCCGTTGGGGTTTACACCTCTGAAGTCACGAACTCGGGGAAGTGCAAGGTTTACAAGACGATCGCAGAACTCGTACATCTTCTCACCGCGAAGGGTAACCTTACATCCGATAGCCTGACCTTCACGAATCTTGAAGTTTGCAACAGACTTCTTTGCCTTTGTGATAACTGCCTTCTGACCTGCAATCTTTTCCATGTCAGCAACAGCAGACTCTAAAACCTTGGCATTTTCCTTAGCTTCGCCAACACCCATGTTGATAACGATCTTGTCGAGCTTGGGAACTTCCATAACGTTTTTATATCCGAACTTGTCAGTCATAGCCTTGACAATTTCGTTCTTGTATAAATCCTTATATCTACTCACGTTTAATTGGCCTCCTTTACGTATTAATCGATAACGTCGCCCGTTGCCTTGGCATAACGGACTTTCTTGTCACCGTCCATCTTGAAGCCGACTCTTGTGGTCTTGCCCTTGAATACGAGCATAACGTTAGAGATGTCGATAGCTGCTTCCTTCTGTACGATGCCACCGTTCTGATTAGCCTGGGAGGGCTTCATATGCTTGCTAACCATGTTAACGCCTTCAACAACAACCTTAGCGTTCTTCTGGTCTACAACAAGAACCTTACCTTCTTTACCGGTGTCCTTGCCGGCGATAACCTTAACGGTATCACCTTTTTTAATCTTCATTGTTGCCATTAGCTACCTCCTACAGTACTTCGGGAGCCAAAGAAACGATCTTGGAGAACTGTTTCTCACGAAGCTCACGTGCTACGGGTCCAAAAATACGGGTTCCCTTGGGTTCCTTGTCGTCTTTAATGATTACCGCAGCATTCTCGTCAAATTTGATATAGGAGCCGTCTTTACGACGAGCGCCCTTAACTGTACGAACAACAACAGCTTTAACTACATCACCCTTCTTAACAACTCCGCCGGGTGTAGCATCTTTAACACTGGCTACGATGATGTCGCCGATGTTAGCATATCTTCTTGTAGATCCGCCCATAACACGGATGCAAAGCAATTCCTTAGCACCGGTGTTATCAGCAACCTTCAATCTGCTTTCCTGTTGAATCATGCTTTTTCTCCTTCCAATGCTTACTTAGCTTTTTCTACGATTTCAACAAGTCTCCATCTCTTATCCTTGGAGAGGGGTCTTGTTTCCATTACTTTAACTGTATCGCCAACCTGACATTCGTTGTTCTCGTCATGAGCTTTCAACTTGTAGGTCTTCTTAACAATCTTTCCGTAAAGAGGATGCTTTACGTGGTCTTCAACTGCAACTGTGATTGTCTTATCCATCTTATCGCTGACAACCTTGCCGACACGTGTTTTTCTTAAGTTTCTTTCTTCCACGACTTTAAGTCTCCTTTCTGATTATCCAAATGCCGAACTTACGCTTCAGCCTTAGACTTTGCAGTCATAACGGTCTGAATTCTTGCTATGTTCTTTCTAACTTCTTTAATTCTTGCTGTGTTATCCAACTGGTTAGTAGCATTCTGGAATCTCAAGTTGAAAAGTTCCTTCTTGGCATCGGTTAATTCCTTTGTCAATTCTGCAGTTGTCTTTGCATTTAAACTGTCAACATACTTATTAGTTTTCATTAGATGCACCGCCTTCCAAGTCCGCTTTGGAAACTATCTTACATTTACAAGGAAGCTTGTGTGATGCCAGACGTAATGCTTCTCTGGCGGTCTCTTCGGGAACGCCTGCGATTTCGAACATTACACGTCCGGGCTTAACTACTGCTACCCAATATTCTACTGTTCCTTTACCGGAACCCATACGGGTTTCTGCCGGCTTAGCTGTGATGGGCTTGTCAGGGAAAATCTTGATCCAAACCTGACCGCCACGTTTTACGTATCTTGTCATAGCTACACGGGCTGCCTCAATCTGATTGGACTTAACCCAGCTGGGCTCTGTAGCTACAAGACCGAACTCACCATAGGAAATCTTATTTCCACGCATCGCTTTTCCTGCCATAGTACCGCGGAACTGTTTACGACGCTTAACTCTCTTAGGCATTAACATTATTTATCGCTCCCTTCCTTGTTAGACTTTGTAGGAAGGACCTCACCCTTGTAGATCCAAACCTTAACGCCGAGCTTACCGTAAGTGGTATCTGCCTCAGCGAAACCGTAATCGATGTCAGCTCTGAGTGTCTGAAGCGGAATGGTGCCTTCGCTGTATGTCTCGGTACGAGCGATATCAGCGCCGCCTAAACGTCCGCCTACAGCTGCCTTGATACCAAGAGCGCCTGCCTTCATTGTTCTGGACATTGAAGACTTCATAGCACGACGGAAAGATACACGGTTCTCAAGCTGCTGTGCAATGTTCTCTGCAACAAGCTGAGCATCCTTATCGGGACGCTTGATTTCCTTGATATCAACAAGTACTTTCTTGCCGCCTACAAGCTTAGCAACTTCGTTCTTAGTAACTTCGATTTCCTGACCGCCCTTACCGATGATAACACCGGGCTTAGCAGTGAAGATAATAACCTTTACGCGGTCGGAAGCTCTTTCAATTTCAATCTTGCTGATACCTGCAGCAAATAATTTCTTCTTGAGATATTTTCTGATGTTGTAATCTTCTACAAGGTTATCGGCGAAATCGGATTCAGCATACCATCTGGAATCCCAATCCTTGATTACACCGACTCTAAGTCCATGAGGATTAACTTTCTGTCCCATTTTCGCTCCTCCTATCTTTCATCCAGCACAACAGTGATGTGGCTCATACGCTTCTCGATTCTGTAAGCGCGGCCCTGTGCGCGGGGTCTTACTCTCTTCATTGTGGGTCCCTTGTTAGCGAAGCATTCTGCTACGTAAAGGTTATCAGCGTTCATGCCGTTATTGTTCTCGGCATTAGCGATTGCTGACTCCAACAATTTCTTGATGATACTTGAACCATATCTGGGATTATATGTAAGAATAGCAAGAGCTGTCTTTGCATCTTTTCCTCTGATGGCATCTAAAACGAAACAAGCCTTCTGAACCGAAATTCTAGCGTAAGACAATTTTGCTGAAGGTCTTGTATCTTTCTGTGCGTTTCTTTCTCTCTTAATTTGAGATCTATGTCCTTTAGCCATAGATATGTCCTCCTTTCAAATTGCCTCTTACTTTACTTTTGACTTCTTTTCGTCCTTACCGTGGCCTCTGAAGGTTCTGGTAGCAACGAATTCGCCAAGTTTATGTCCAACCATGTCTTCTGTTACATATACCGGAACGTGCTTACGTCCATCGTGTACTGCAATCGTATGTCCCACAAATGAGGGGAAGATTGTAGAACGACGGGACCAGGTCTTGATTACCTGCTTCTGTCCGGCTGCATTCATCGCATCAACCTTCTTAAGAAGGCTCTTGTCTGCGAAGGGTCCTTTTTTAATCGATCTTGCCATTGATTCTTCCTCCTGTATTATTTAATAGCCTTACCGTTACGTCTTCTTACGATGAGCTTGTTGGAAGCCTTCTTAGCCTTACGAGTCTTAAGACCAAGTGCGGGCTTGCCCCAAGGAGTGCTGGGACCGGGACGACCGATACCACACTTACCTTCACCACCACCGTGAGGATGGTCGTTAGGGTTCATAACGGAACCGCGTACAGTAGGACGAATGCCCATATGGCGCTTACGTCCGGCCTTACCGATGTTTACGAGGTTGTGGTCACCGTTGCCTACAACACCGATAGATGCGCGGCATACAAGGGGAACCATTCTCATTTCGCCTGAAGGAAGACGAAGTGTTGCGTACTTACCTTCTTTAGCAAGAACCTGAGCGCTGTTACCAGCGGAACGAACAAGCTGTCCGCCCTTACCGGGATAGAGCTCAATGTTGTGTACTTCAGTACCGATCGGGATTTCTGAAAGAGGTAAGCAGTTACCGATTCTTACTTCAGCTTCAGGTCCGTTCATAATCTTCATACCGTCCTTAAGTCCTTCGGGAGCAAGGATGTATGACTTCTCGCCGTCTGCGTAGCAGATAAGAGCGATGTTGGCTGTTCTGTTGGGATCGTATTCGATACCGATTACCTTAGCAGGAACGCCGTCTTTTAAACGCTTAAAATCAACTAATCTGTATTTCTTCTTGTTACCGCCACCGATGTGTCTAACGGTGATCTTACCCTGATTGTTACGACCTGCGGTCTTGGGAATGCTAACAACGAGGCTCTTCTCGGGAGTCTTCTTGGTGATTTCCGCAAAATCGGAGTTGGTCATATTTCTTCTGGAGGGTGTATAGGGGTTATATGTCTTAATTCCCATTTTAATGTCTCCTTTACTGATTTGTTATCACGCTTCATGTGCGTATAAATTGAAGGCCTATCTTATAAACCTGCAAAGATTTCGATATCCTTGCTGTCGTCTGTAAGCCAAACGACTGCCTTCTTGGTAGCAGCGGTCTTACCGGTTGTAGCGCCACGTCTCTTGGACTTGCCGTCGTAGTTAACGGTGTTAACGCGCTTAACCTTTGTTCCTGCGAACATCTTCTCAACCGCTTCCTTGATCTGAGACTTGTTAGCCTCGGTGTGTACAAGGAAAGTGTATTTCTTCTCGCCCATGCCTGACATACTCTTCTCGGTAAGTACAGGCTTAAGGATTACGTCATAGTACTGAATTGCTGCCATTATGCGTACACCTCCTCGATCTTCTTAGCGGCGTCCTTGGTAAGAACGATTGTGCCGCCCTTCATGATGTCGTATACATTGATCTGATTTACAAGAGTTGTATCAACATCAGCCATGTTCTTAGCGGAAAGAACAACGTTAGCATCGTTCTCAGCTAATACTACAAGGCCCTTTTCAACCTTTAAGTTCTTCATTACGTTAGCGAAGTTCTTGGTCTTGATCTCATCGAACTTAAGAGCATCAACAACAATTAACTTCTCAGCCTGTAAACGGCTGGTAAGAGCAGACTTTAATGCAGCTCTCTTTTCCTTCTTGTTAAGCTTGAAGGAATAGTCGCGGGGTACGGGAGCGAATACTACGCCGCCGCCTGTCCACTGAGGAGATCTGGTTGAACCCTGACGAGCATGTCCGGTTCCTTTCTGTCTCCAAGGTTTTCTTCCGCCACCGGAAACTTCGGAACGGGTCTTAGCCTTCTGAGTTCCCTGACGATTATTTGCAAGCTGTTGTACGACAGCCATGTGTACGAGATGTTCGTTAATTTCTACACCGAATACTGCATCGCTTAAGTCGATCTTTTCAACTTCCTTGCCTTCCATATTATAAACAGCTACTTTTGCCATCTTAATGGTCCTCCTTCCGATCTGTATTAAGCGTTAGCCTTAACGGTTTCTTTAATGGTAACCAAGGCTTTCTTGGGTCCGGGTACTGCGCCCTTAACGAGTAATAAGTTGTTTTCTGCATCAACTCTTACTACTTCAAGGTTCTGAACAGTTACCTTAACGTGTCCCATGTGACCGGGCATTCCTTTTCCCTTAAATACACGGCTGGGTGAGGAACATGCACCGTTGGAACCCTGATGACGATGGAACTTGGAACCATGCTTCATAGGTCCTCTGTGCTGGCCTAATCTCTTGATTGCGCCCTGGAAGCCTTTACCCTTTGAAATAGCGGTAGCGTCAACCTTGTCGCCTTCTGCGAAGATGTCAGCCTTGATTTCTGAACCGAGTGCATAATCGCTAACGTTCTCGAGCTTGAACTCTCTTACGTATCTCTTAGCGGTTGTGCCGGCCTTTTTGAAATGTCCCTTAAGAGCATTGTTAACGCCGTGAACATGAACGTATTCCTTCTTGCCGTTGGCGTCCTTGTTAGTGATTCTTTCTGTCTTCTCAGCGAAACCAACCTGAACTGCTTCGTAACCGTCGTTCTCGATTGTCTTAACCTGTGTTACTACGCAGGGGCCTGCCTGAAGTACAGTAACGGGTACCAATGTACCGTCTGCATTGAAGATTTGAGTCATTCCGACTTTGGTAGCTAATAATGCTTTTTTCATTTTTCCTCCTTGTGTCTACAGCGGAATGCACAGGGCATTCATTCTAGTAGAGGTTGTTATTTGTCAGTTTTAAGAATTATTTCATCTTGATATCGATGCTCACACCTGCAGGCATTTCGAGTCTCTGAAGAGCTTCGACTGTCTTCTGTGTGGGAGTAATGATATCGATGAGTCTCTTGTGGGTTCTCTGCTCGAACTGTTCTCTGGAATCTTTGTACTTGTGAACAGCGCGGAGAATTGTTACAACTTCCTTCTTAGTAGGAAGCGGAACAGGTCCACTAACCTGGGAACCGTTCTTCTTAACGGTCTCGATGATTTTCTTGGCAGATGCATCAACCAACTGATGATCATATGCCTTGAGTGTGATTCTCATTACTTGACTTGCCATAAAAAAAGTCTCCTCCTTTTCGTACTTTTAAAGCTAAGTACGACAAGTGGCGACTGTACACTCTCCCGTGCGTGTCCTAAACCCTCTGAAAAAAACGAAGAACACATAAGCATTCTTCTCTCGGGGATAGCGACTTGCACGTCGTTTCTATCCTATTGATAGACAGTTGCTTTGTACAGTGACTTGTCGTCAGTTTACATGACTTTCGCTCCGCGGAAAACCTGCAAGCGGTTATGTATTCCCGAATGCAGCAACCTCACGCTTCATAGCTATCATGCCACAGCAATCGTTATAATACACCAAGTCACCGTAAAAAGCAAGCATTTTTTTAATTTTTTTCATAATCGGCAGTTTTGCCCGTTTTTAAGCACTGCCCGGCAGGTTTATGTGCGATATGCACTACTGCCTTTATAAGTCTCTGCCAAAGAAACTATTGTCTCATCCATCTGCCACTCGCGCCGCAGGGAAGTACCAGTCCGTTGTCGGATACCGGAAGTCCTATCTCGTCCGACTTAACCATTCCCGGGTGCTTCTTAGCTATCGCAGTACTGAGCATATATGTAAGTACCGCAGGCTGAAGTCCGGTAGTATAACTGTTTATTAAGAAGAAAATCGCGTCATCCGAAAGAAGCTGCTCACACAATTCCACAAAAGGAAATACGCTCTCTTCAATCTTCCAAATCTCACCCTTGGGTCCGCGTCCGTATGAAGGGGGATCCATGATGATGCCGTCGTACTTGTTGCCGCGACGGATTTCTCTCTCGACAAACTTCACGCAGTCGTCTACAAGCCAGCGAATCTTGGCATCCTGAAGGCCTGAGGAAACAGCGTTTTCTTTCGCCCAGCCTACCATACCTTTGGAAGCGTCGACATGTGTAACCTCAGCACCCGCAAGTGCAGCAGCCAATGTAGCGCCGCCGGTATATGCAAAAAGGTTCAAAACCTTGATAGGCTTATCGGGCTTTCTTTCCTTCTCACCTTTTATAATAGAAGAAAACCAATCCCAGTTAACCGCCTGCTCGGGGAACAACCCCGTGTGCTTAAAGGCAAAAGGCTTAAGATGAAACTTGGCTCCGTTCTGATATGAAATCGTCCACTCATCGGGAAGGTCTAAGAACTCCCACTCGCCGCCGCCCTTGGATGAACGATGGTAGTGGCCGTTTAACTTCTTCCAGTTCTTATTGGTCTTCTCGGTGTTCCAGATAACCTGAGGGTCCGGACGAAGCAGAATATACTTGCCCCATCTCTCAAGTTTCTCGCCGCCCGACGTATCTATTACTTCATAATCTGTCCAATTGTTAGCAATCCACATAATAATACCTGTAATCTTAGTTAATGTTCCACGACATTATATAATAAAGTAATTAAACGGGCAAGTACACATATTATTACGTAAAAAGAACGCGCGTCGCGGACTGCTATTTCTTGATTCCGCCGGCTATAGCATCGATAATCTCGGTAGCAAACTCACGATTCTTAAATGTATCGTAAGCATTCTGACCTTCAGATTTATATCCGAAATGGTTGATTCCCGGAAGAAGTGTGAAAGTGCAGTTGTCTTTACCTTCGATAAGAGTCTTGAACAAATCAATATCTGCATCATATATCTGACTGTCCGCGCCACAATTGATAATTGTCACGGGGATAGCAACCGCTTTCATATCACCTTCCAGATCCATGTCGTTGTAGTCCGCCCAGTAGTAATCGGTAAGTCCGCCGTAGTTGGCACCGCTGACATTTGCTGCCGTAACAGCCTTGGCGGCACTAAACATTTGTGTGTATGCGGCTTTATTGGCAGGGTCTGCTTCAACATACTGATCGTACGCAACATCTGCAAGATGTCTCATAGTACCGTTTAAGAAAACAAGTCCCGCGGGCTTGTACTCATCGGACATCTCAAGCGCAATCTGCGCTCCGAGGCTATGTCCCACAATATAAATATCAGAAACTCTGGAATCATTCTGCAGCCACTTATATGCATTACCGAAGTCCGTAAAGTACTCTTCGTCAAGGTCATCTGTAGGTTTGAACTTATCGCCAAATCTGTAAGTACGCTTTTCCATTCTCAGCGAGTTGATTCCCCGGTCCGCGAGTCGTCTGGCTATCTCCTCAAAAGGAGCAACGAGTCCTGTGGCTTCATTATAATCTGAAGGTCCGGAACCGTTTATCAAAAGAACGGTCGGCTGAGCATCGCTTCCCGAGTAGGTAAATACTGCAGTTAACTTATATCCGTCGGAATTAATTTGGAAGTAGTCTTCCTTAACCGTATCCGAAACTTCATTAGTGAAGTCCTTAGTGAAAGTGGGCATCATATTGATTCCGCCGATTTCATTATTTATAAAGGTAAAATAAGCCGGGCAGTCGGCATTTTCAAAATGAACCGTGGTGCTATAGCTCTGCATACCCTGAGTTTCAATAACTTCTTTTTCGTCTACGCTTGTAATCGCGCCGAAATTATCGACAAACTGATCAAACATCTTAACAAATCCGTCTTCATCAATAAGATCTTTAATATCCTTTGAACAATATTCGTACAAAGGCGCTATGTCGCGATTCTTCCAGCACTCGATAATGAAGTCATAAATCAGGTCGTTATCCGACAGTTTAGAATCATCCTTGTCCTCCGAAACTTCCGATGTCTCACTTGCCGAATCCTCACTTGAAGTCTCCAACTCTACAGTCACTGACATGCTTATATTGGATTCTTTGGCCTTGTCAGCATCCCCGCATGCCACCATAAAGAGGCATGTCACCAAAAGAACAGGTAAAAATAATCTTTTCATATAACCTCCGACTCAATTCGTATAATTTAGTACCATACCCGTATATTAGCATTGCAGTCGCGCAATATCAAGGGAGTTATTCGTATGTTTATGAAATCTTAAGCATTTTGTGTCGTCGTGAGATAAATCTAAACTTTTGCATACAAAAAGGGCGAGGATAAATCCTCGCCCAATTTCTTATAAGGGGTAAAATTACTTAAGAGTAACCTTAGCGCCTGCTTCTTCAAGAGTCTTCTTGAGAGCTTCAGCGTCTGCCTTAGAAGCGCCTTCCTTAACAACCTTGGGAGCAGCCTCAACGAGGTCCTTTGCTTCCTTAAGGCCAAGTCCGGTAGCTTCACGAACAACCTTAATAACCTTAACCTTTTCAGCACCAACTTCGGTAAGTTCTACATCGAACTCGGTCTTTTCTTCAGCTGCTTCTGCAGGGCCAGCTGCTGCTGCAACTACAACGCCTGCTGCTGCGGATACGCCGAACTCTTCTTCGCAAGCTTTTACTAAGTCATTTAATTCAAGTACGGATAACTCTTTGATAGCATCAATGAGTTCCTGAGCTGTTAATTTAGCCATTTTAAAAATCCTCCATTTAATCTTTAATAGAAATGTTAACTGTTACCTGTTAAGCTTATGCCTCTGCAGGTGCTTCTGCGGGAGCTTCTTCAGCTGCGGGAGCGGGTGCTTCCTCTACTGCGGGAGCTGCTTCCTGTGCAGGAGCTGCACATGCCTGAGCGCCGCCTTTTTCAGCAAGCTGGTTCATAACACGTGCGAAGTTTGTAATAGGAGACTGTAAGCTTCCAAGTAACTTGGAGATTAACTGGTCTCTTGAAGGTATTGTAGCGATCTTCTCAATACCCTTAACGTCGTAGACATTACCTTCTACTACGCCGCCTTTGATCTCGAGTGCCTTAGCATCCTTAGCGAACTTAGCAATAACTCTTGCGGGAGCTGTTGCATCTTCCTTACCGATAGCGATAGCGGTAGGTCCTTCAAGATAAGGTGCGATGCCTTCGAAATCTGTGCCCTTAATAGCGCTGGTGATGAAAGTGTTCTTGTATACCTTGTATACAACGCCTTCTTCACGTAAAGCCTTACGAAGCTTAGTATCTTCAGCAACGGTGAGTCCTCTGTAGTCAACAACTACGATGGAATCTGCACCTTTAATCTGCTCGGAGATCTCAGCAACGATGGCAGCCTTCTGGGCTTTGATTGCTTCATTAGCACTAGCCATTTTCTTACCTCCTTATAAGTTTGCCGAACAGGAGATTCATATATAAAATCCCTCTGCCTTAAGACAGAGGGACTCGTAAATAATCAATACTCACTGGTTCCTCGGTAGGCGGTTATCTTACGAAGGTTACTCCTTCACCTACTGTCTTCGGCCTTGTATAAATTAACACAGTTTTAAAATTGTGTCAACTACCAAAATATTAAGCCCTATACTTAGAACTTAGCTACGCTCATGCGTACGCCGGGGCCCATTGTAGTGGTAAGGGTTGCAGACTTAATGTACTGACCCTTTAATGCAGCGGGCTTAGCCTTTAAGATAGCGTCCATAAGTGCATCGTAGTTCTGCTGTAACTGCTCCTCAGTGAAAGAAGCCTTACCAACGGGAACGTGGATGATGTTGGACTTGTCAAGACGGTACTCAATCTTACCGGCCTTGATATCGTTAACTGCCTTGGTAACGTCCATTGTTACGGTACCTGCCTTGGGGTTAGGCATTAATCCCTTAGGTCCGAGAACCTTACCGAGACGACCTACAACACCCATCATATCGGGGGTAGCAACAACAACGTCGAAATCAAGCCATCCGTCATTCTGAATCTTGGGGATGAGCTCATCTCCGCCTGCGTAATCGGCACCTGCTGCAAGAGCCTCATCAAGCTTGGGTCCTTTAGCAAATACCAAAACCTTAACGGTCTTACCTGTACCGTTAGGAAGAACTACGGCGCCACGGATCTGCTGTTCAGCATGACGTCCGTCACAACCTGTTCTTAAATGTAATTCAACTGTTTCATCAAACTTAGCAGTAGCTGTCTTCTTAACGAGTGCAATTGCATCTGCTGACTCGTAGTACTGTGAACGATCAACGAGCTTAGCTGCTTCAACATATTTCTTACCATGTTTCATATTAATTTCCTCCTAAGCTCCTTAATTACTGTTCTACGTTAACGCCCATGCTTCTGCAGGTTCCGGCGATCATGCTCATAGCTGCCTCAAGGCTTGCTGCGTTAAGATCTTTCATCTTAAGCTCAGCGATTTCCTGAAGCTTTGCCTTAGAAATGGTAGCAACCTTGGTCTTGTTGGGAACACCCGAACCGGACTTAATGTTGCAAGCCTTCTTAATAAGAACTGCAGCGGGGGGAGTCTTTGTGATGAAGCTAAAGCTTCTGTCTGCATAAACAGTGATGATAACGGGAACGATTGTATCGCCCATATCAGCTGTCTTAGCGTTAAACTGCTTGGTAAACTCAACGATGTTAACACCGTGCTGACCAAGTGCAGGTCCTACAGGGGGAGCTGGTGTAGCTTTGCCGGCAGGAATCTGTAACTTAATGTATCCTTCTACTTTCTTTGCCATAATGGCACCTCCTAATAAATATGTGGTTAGGCGCGTCGTGATTCCGCGGAATGCGGCGACGCTCCCACGTTAGTGGGTATATTAAAGGCACAAGGCCGTTAATACCTAAATCAATTAGTTCATTGCGCAAACTTCCGCAAAAGAAATCTCTACGGGAGTCTCACGACCAAAGAGCTCTACGTTGATGGTAGCGGTCTGCTTGTTGTAATCCATACGGGTAACAACGCCGACGGTATCTTTCCAAACACCTGCAACAACCGCAATGGTATCGCCCTCTTTGAAATCAACGGAAACATTCTCCATACGAATGCCAAGAGGCTTCATCTCTGCTTCCGTAAGCGGTACGGGCTTGGATCCGGGTCCAACGAAACCAGTAACGCCTCTGGTATTTCTGACAACATACCAAGTGTCATCATTCATAACCATCTTAACAAGAACATAACCGGGGAACATCTTCTTCTGGGAAGTCTTACGAACGCCGTCCTTAACTTCCACAACGTCCTGAAGCGGAACGCGTACTTCCAGAATTTCATCCTCAAGGTGACGGTTAGCTATTGTCTTTTCAAGGTTAACCTTAACCTTATTCTCATATCCGGAATAGGTATGTGCTACATACCACTGTGCTTCTGCCATAGAACTGCCCTCACTTTACTGTGTAATAAAGTTAACACCATACTGGATGAAAAAGTCAAATATGGTGATGAGAATGCCGACAACAATCGCAATAACGGTAACCGCAACGGACTGCTTCAAAACGGATTCTCTTGAAGGCCATACGATTTTCTTGAACTCGATTCCTACGGTCTTGAAAAATCCGGGCTTGCTTTCCTTAGTATTGGTATCTGCCATGATTAACTCCTTCCGATTGGGTCAATTACTTGGTCTCTTTGTGCATGGTGTGACGCTTGCAGAATCTGCAGTATTTCTTGGTCTCCATACGATCGGGATGAGTCTTTTTATCCTTAGTGGTATTGTAATTACGCTGTTTGCACTCTGTGCATGCCAATGTGATCTTTGTACGCATATTCTTTCCCTCCGCGTAAGTTAATTTTCAAAAATTTTAACACAAAAAAAGGAGCCTAATTTCTCTCCGCTATGACACTTTATCACAGCCCGCGTTAAGAGTCAAGCGATTTTTGATTAAAATTATTGCAAAAAGCAAAAGTCCCGCAATACTCATATAGATTCCGGTCTTAAGCCCCGACGGAACATACTTAAACTCAATCGTATGCTCGCCTTCGGGCACCCTTACCGCCATAAATCCGTAGGTCGCCTTTATAATAGAAGTTTCGCTTCCGTCCACATAAGCCGTGAACCCGTCTTCGTAAGGAACGGAAAAGAACACATAGTTTTCTTTGGCCATAGATGCCTGAGCTGTGAATCCTGCCTGAGTCGCCACAAAATCGGTGCATGCCGACTGCCTTCTGGCCTCGCAGACAGATTCGAACGTCTTAATCGACGGCATGCTGTACTCCGAAACTATTCCGTGCTCCATCACCTCAGATACCGCCGCCTCATCTTCCGCGCTAACAATCAGATACTTGGCAAGTAGCCTGTCCTTGGACTGCGCCGTCGTCTCGATTCCCTCGTACTCAGCTTCCGTAATATATCCGTCAAAAGAAAATCCCATGGGAATATAATTCGTATTCTCATATATATTGAAGCCGTTCTTCTCACCGACAAGCTCGTAATCCTTAAGCTCCGTCATGTCCTCGATGTGGCCGATATGCTCAATCGAGTGCATATTGTTGGTGATGAAGTATCTCGCCGAAAGAATGGCCCGCGCCCCGATCCTCGTAGTGTAAGGGTGGCTCGTAACCTTTCTCGGAATCTCCATCGCCTTGTAAAAAGAAAAAGTCGAATCCGGAATAGTCGATATGAAAGAGGTAATACTGTGCACATCGTCCCAGAACATCGGATAATTATAGAAGTCCTCGTCCGTCTCTATTCTGTAGAAGGTTCCGTCCGGCTCAATCGGCGACTCGCCGAAGACTGCCTGCTCTAAGAAGTCGGCCTTTCTTTCGCCATCAACGAGCACGGTGCCGGTATAGAACATCGTGGCTGCCGTCAGTACGCACGCGCCTATCACGTAAGCCGTCACAACCTTGGTCGATTTCTTGTAAATTCGGGTGACATACATATATAGGAAGAAAACCATCACCAGCGTGAACACAATCTCGCTGATGAGCTGCTCGTAATTCTTAAGTGCACCGAGCACGGTCAGCTTGCCGTCTTCGTCCTGAGCCGGGAGCACTCCCATCAGGGCAATCACCGCGCTGACTACCATAACTGTAATCGCGCCTTTTCTGACCTCGGCCGCAGCCTCCTCACGGTTTTCGACAGCCCAGCCGGTCAACATCGCCATCGCAAGAAGCGGCATATAGTACCAGCGCGCGTAATACTCGGAGTTGAGCGCCGAAAACAAAGCATTGAGCACCGGCACCAGCGCGAACACGCAGCACACGCCACACAATCTCTTCCACTTGTTCCAACCTTTATTATATAGGAAGTAAGCGATCACCCCGCTCATAGAGAAAAGCGGAATATACGCGCCGATTCCCGAAACTCTGCTGAATGACTGGTTAAGCATCGAGTTAAGTCCCGACACATCGGGCAACATGAACACGTTCTTCACGATTCCTAAGAACATCGTCGGCTCGCTGTACGCCACAAGGTCGTAGCCGAGCAGCACCTGCGACAGTCTCGAATTGCCCATCGTATAGTACACCGCCGGCAGAATATACGCCCCCGCCAGCAATATGCCCGCAAGTCCGCCAAAGAAAGCGCGCGCCACATCCGCAAGCACACTCTTCCAACCCTTCTTATAGTCCGCAATCACCGCAAAATAATAAATCACGAGGAACACGCACTGTCCCACGAAGAAATAATAATTGATAATAAGCATCAGCGTGCACATGAGCACAAAGCCCGCCACACGCCTGCGACCGTTCTCGCGCAACTTGAACAAATCCTCGAAAGTGCACAGGAACAACGGGAACAGTGCCACAGCATCATGGAAATGATTGTACACTAACACCGCGCCCTGATATCCGGCAAAAGCAAACATAAGCGACCCAAGCAACGCTCCCATATGCGTGCGCAAGTGTCTTCTCATGAACACATAAGCCGTCGTCGCCATCACAGCATACTTAAGCGCCGTCACCCACGCCATAATATAAGGAATTGCGCCGTCGCTGAACAGCAACGTCAGCCAGAAGAACGGGCTTCCCAGAATGTAAAAAGAATAGCATCCGACATAGCTCCCGCCGAGATCCGTCCCCCAGTCATAGAGGTACTTCCCACTTCTAAGCGCCGAATGCAGATGATTATAGAAAGGAATCTGCTGCACGTTAAAATCACCGTAGTAAATCCAAACGCCCTTAGTCATTACAAGGGAAGGAATTGCCACGGCGGCAAAAATCAAAAATGCTATTATAAACGCTCTGAAGGCACCCCTCGCGACGCTTACCGGCTTCTCGGGCTTAAGCGCAGCCGCCTCTTCCTGCGTTATTTCTTCTTTTACTGTATCCGTCAAATTTTCCATAAAAAAAAGATACCACATATCCTTCAAAATTAAAAGATAGGTGGTATCTTAGCAATAACCGTTAAACATCATTCCGGTGTACGCGCTCGTCACATAAGGTGATGCGTAATTGTGACCCGGATTCTTGTAAGCTACTACGGTGCGGTCCGCATATTCCATGGGGTTAAGCGCTACCTGATTGGCCTTTCTTAATACAGAACCTGCGAAACTCTTGATTCCGTCGATGCTCTTTCCGATATCCTCGCGATATACAGCTTCCATAAGCTTACTGCGGTCAAGCTCGATATGTCCGTCTTCCTTAAGGTGAAGTCCCGCACTCTCGAGGTCTTCCTCGTGAAGCGATGCCAGACCGTACATCTCGCGTACCAGACGACCGGACTTCGGATGATTGGCCATGTAGGAATCGGCAGTCTCTATAAAACCGTTGTAACCGTCCACAAGTCTGGAAATATTCGAAGCCATGGACTCAAGATCAGCCTTAAGATCGATATTGGCCTTATCATCCTCATCGCGGCTTACACGATTCAATGTAACTTCGTACATCTTTTCAACCGTGAAGCTGTTGCCGGAAGCCTCGCGCTCCACGCCGTTTATGGTAAACTGCGAATTCTGTGCTTCTCTTATTACATTGTCGATTCCGAAGAATCCTACAGAACCCGAAGTCTTACTCGTATGTGCATCACTTACGGTGAACAGGCGACCGTTACCGGCAGCACCCACGCTCTGTGACTGAATCACCAGTGCGCTGTTGCCGTTACCGTCACGTTCAACCGAAGCATCCAGACCGATGCCCGCATTGGAAATAAGTCTTGCAAGCTTCTCCTGAACCGCGATGTTAGTGTCATTCTCTCCGACATTGTACTGGAACTCGTAATTAAGTCCGTTGATGCCGATATCAAAAGAATA
Source organism: Lachnospiraceae bacterium (assembly GCA_017553505.1). Lineage (GTDB taxonomy): Bacteria > Bacillota > Clostridia > Lachnospirales > Lachnospiraceae > UBA1258. The sequence goes on along the minus strand of JAFZLD010000027.1, from coordinate 16,163 downwards.
CGTATCCGCCGGAAGATTGGACATCTCCGAAGGAATCATACGGCCCGCATTAATCTGCGGTCCCGCAAGCCTCTGTACACTTATTTCAAAAGAAGGAACCTTCGAAGTATCCGACTCGTCACCGATATAGTTAACCGATGCAAGTGAATCGTCGGATGAAAAAGCAACCTTCTTACTAAGCAAATCATCATCACTTAAGCCGCCGAGGGACGCAATTGTATTGTGAAGTGCACGCGCGTTCTCTTTCAAACCAACGGCATACTCTTTAGTCTCCTGGGATTTATCCACGATGAACAGGGGAGCTTCTTTATTCATTTTAACGATGGAATTGTATACGCCGCGCAGTTCACTCTTCTTATGAGTATCGAACTTGGTGTCAGACTTCTGCGCATACGTAGTCAGATAATAATTATAGATATTATTAATAGACGTATGGTCTGCCATAAGCTCCTCCTTTCTTCCGTGATAGGTGTGCAAAATCCGTTTTGCGCGCCGGGCAAACAATATTTAAAAAAGGGTATAATTTACCTATTTTTTGTTTTCATGATACCACACTTGTTTTGTTTGTGCAAGTATTGCTTAAAAAGTTCTACTATTCACGCAATTTAGTTCTTTTCTTTCTTGTTATCAAAAGAAAAATCACTATTCCCGTGAGTGCTCCGACACTGTCAAGAAGCACATCCGACACCGATCCGACACGCATATCCACGAAGGTCTGATGGAACTCATCGGTCGCTGCGTAGAATGCACAGATGGCTAACGCCACCGGGATTATCCGCGCCGCTTTCTTTAGCCGCTCGCCAAAAGCATACACTACCGTCATGCCGAGTATCGCGTACTCAGTGAAGTGCGCGCCCTTTCTGATAATGTGGTGCCATGCCTCCAGAGTGTCCGCGTTCAGGTCCTTATGCGATATTCCCTCCACAAGGTGCGCAATCGACATAAGAAATCCCCTGCTGGTATCGCCTGACTTCTCTCCCGGCATCATCGAAAATATGAATATCCCTATCATCACAAACACCATAGGAATGCATTTTAATAATTGTTTTCTTTTTCCGTTATTCATGCTCACCATGATACCACACTTTTACGCGGTGGCAATGCTTCCGCCGCCTTATTAAGCATTTCGGCGCCGAATCTTAACTGTTTCTTCATAATGGCCCGGATATTTACGATTATGTAAGTATCATTGAATTCAGCGAGATTTGTAGGTAATATGGTATCAGAGAAGTTGTGTGTCAGCGCATAACAGGTAGCGAAAGGGAGATACTATGGAGTTTAAGAAGTTATTCAAGAAATGCGCGGCAGTGGCGATGACTCTGGCCGTAGGCTTGTCGGTTGCGGCTTGTGAGGAGCCGGGCGTGCCGAGTTATTCGACGGAACAGACCGCAGATCCTAACGGTTCGGCAGCCGACACCGCCGCACAGAGCCTTCCCAACGACGAGAGCACTCAGGCCGACCACGACGCATACTACGGCAATAAATAATAAGCACAGCAAAAGGGAGACGCCTCACACGAAGCGCCTCCCTTATTTAATGCATATAAATTATTCCAAGATAGTGATTCTGCCTTGACCGTAAGGATCCTTGTAGTCTTCGCCTACAACACCACCCAAAACGTCGATGATGTAGTTCATAAGAACCTGGTTGTCAAGCATTACACAATCCTGAAGAACAGTGTTGTCGGCAAACATGCTGTAGCCGTCGCCCATGTTCTTAAGCATGTAATCGTGGCTGGCAAGAGTGTAGGTCTTCTCGGGATCGATGGGCTCATCGCCTACAAATACGTCCTTAACTCTGCGGTCGCCGGATACTTCAACGAATATCTTGCTGTCGTCGGTAACTACTGTAGATTCAACCTTAGTATCAATTGTGTACTTAAGGCCGGATACCTGTAAGAATCCGCCGAACTCTGCAGGAACCTTAGCCGCGCTCATTTCGAGTGCGTCAAGAATCTCTGCGCCGGTTGCCTCGATAACACACATCTGGTTGCCGAAAGGATGAACCTTTATAATGTCGCCGTAAGTGATGTCGCCTGCGGGGATGGATACACGTACGCCACCGCCGTTAACAAAAGCAATATCAGCGCCGGACATGGCTCTGTATGCGTCTGCACATAAATCGCCTAAGTTGGTCTCGTTGGAGCGAACCATTCTTTCGCCGGTCTTGGGGTCTGTGATGGTGAGGTCTACGTCAGTGTGAGCCACTACGGTGTTCACGAGTTCCTCGTTCTGAGCCTTAACCTCGTCGATGGTTGCCTTAACAGAAGCGGTCTCGCCCTTGTCATCTACAAGTCCGGTACGGATGATGCCGGCATTGGAAAGAGTAAGCACGCCGATGTTGGCAAGCTTGGTGCCGGTAGAAGTAAGGATAACTTCCTTGCCTTCTTTGTTCTTAATGCGCTCTTCCTGCCATACGGAGTGTGAATGTCCGTCAAGAACAGCGTCAATGCCTGTGGTGTTAAGAATTACATCTGTGGAAGTCCAGGGAGCGCAATCGTCCTCGGTTCCAAGGTGAGCAAGTGCGAATACGTACTGTGCGCCTTCCGCTCTGGCTGCGTCAACAGCGCTCTGCACTGCTTCATACAATTTCTCTCCGCTTTCATCCTGGCAGAAAGAATAAATGTACTCGCCCGCATCATTCATGAAATACTTGGGTGTGGAAGAAGTAATGGTCTTGGGAGTGCAGATGCCGACAAAAGCAATCTTCACGCCGCTTACTTCTTTGATCTTATAAGCGTCAAAAACGGGCTTGCCGTCCTTGTCCACGAAGTTACAGGATACGTAAGGGAACTTAGCCTTACCGGTAAGCTCGAGAAATCTCTCCATTCCGTAATCGAACTCATGGTTACCGGGAACCGCTACGTCGAATCCCGCTTCGTTCATAATGTTAATGATAGCTTCGCCCTTTGAAAGAGTTCCGACGATATCGCCCTGAATAGCGTCACCGTTGTCCACAAGAAGTACCTTGTGGCCGAGTCTCTCATAAGCGTTCTTCACGGTTACCAGATCCTGATAGCCGAGATTGTCATCGATACCGCAGTGAACGTCGTTCACGTAAAGCACGATGATATCCTTGTCAATACCCAATCCCTTGTCATCTGCGGTCTCAGTCTTAGTCTCCGCAGAAACAGGAGTCTCCTTGGTCACTTCCGAAGCAGACTGTGACACGGAAGTCTTCTCCGCACAAGCCGCCAAAGAAAGCACCAGTGCAAGAGACAACACAATTGCATAGAGTTTCTTCATAATCTCCTCCTCTTGATTAGTGGTTCAATCAGTATACCACCTCGCGACGGAGTGGGGCAATGGTACGATGGTACCATACAAAAGAGCCCTCCCAGCCGGGAGAGCCCTATCCATCATACAATACTACTTCTTATTCGGTTTTTTCATCGGAAGACGCCAGTCTTTCGCGAGCTGTCGCTATCTCTTCATCAGTAGCCTTATTATATTTCCTGAGTATATCTTCCGTCGCACCATTCTCAAGCATTTGCACCAGCTCATTCAAGCGGCCCTCTGCTCGACCTTCTGCTCGACCTTCGACCAGCCCAATCTCTCGGCCTTCCTCTCGGCCTTCTTCTATAATGTCACGTCTCCACACTTTCTGTAAGAGATATTCGCGACTCCACTCTACATTATTTCTTGCTTCTTCAACCATCTTCTCAATCTCCCTTGTAAACTCATCACTTGGTATACCGGTGTTTATGTAGTTAAAAAAACAGCTTATCGCTTTAGGCATCTTTTCGTTACAAGACAATGTATTAAAGAACACCTTTCTCGCACGGCTCTGTAACATAAGCCCGGGGGATTCTTCACAATACTCGCCGAAAGAATATCTGTACAATCCCTTATCGAAAGGGTCAAACGTACAAAGAAAAATAATGTTACAGTCCGGCAATTTTCTGTAATCATCGCCTTCCTTCAATTCTGCCGTATCGATTGCAGATTGATAATATCTGCTTCTTTCCGGAAGATAAAGGCTGTCAACCGATCTGCGGTTGAGATTCTGCATTTCCGCATCGTATACCGCTCCGCTCACGGAGTCTTTGGTATACACATCCAGCCGAATTGCCTTACCGTCTGCCGTCTCCTTAATTCCTTTCTCCGCAATCGGAGTAGTAAGCTCTGAGAGCTCAGTCTGCAAAAGAAGCTCTAAGACTCTCTTGCAAAGTTTCGGATCCTCCATCAATTTATTGAACATAAACTGATCGGAGAACCCAAGTTCTTCGTATTTCTTCATTCTTCTCCTTCGGGAGCCCGATGCTCCCTATATTTAGTTCCAAAGCAGGGATTTCATCGGGAGCCGAAAACGGTTAACCCATAGTGGCAGAAACCACAAGAAATATACTTATGCTTAAATGCTAACTGAGGTTTTAAGAAAAAACAACCGTCAATTCTACCAAATTGTCAAGATGCATGGTTGAGAGCAATATCAGCATCGAGCAAGCCACTTCGCAAGAAATTCAGACGCTTTTTCGGTAAACTTGTATAGTTCAAATTTCCAACACAAAACAAGCGCCCCGGACTTCCGGGGCGCCTGCCTCAAACACTCATCTGACTTACTTATATAAGGATTAGAAATTATGGCCTGATTACTGAAGGAGTGACAATACACCCTGGTTAGACTGGTTAGCCTGTGCAAGCATTGCCTGACCTGCCTGAGCAAGAATGTTATTGTTCGAGTACTCAACCATCTGCTTAGCCATGTCTGTATCACGGATTGCGGATTCAGCACTTGTGGTGTTCTCAACGATGTTATCGAGGTTAGCGATGGTGTGCTCAAGTCTGTTCTGTGCGGCACCGAGTGCGGAACGCTGCTCGGATACCTTCTGAATTGCCGACTTGATTGTATTGATTGAATTGGTTGCATTGTCATCGGTTGCGCCGTTTACAAGAAGGCCGTTAACTCCGAGACCTCTTGCGGACATCATTTCGATGGTAAGACCAATCTTGTTATCCTTGGTTGAATCTGCGCCTACGTGTAAGCTTACATCAAGACCCTTGTTGAGATCTGCAAAAGCAATAAGCTCTGCGGTAAGTTTACCGTTTGCATCTGCGTCAAGAGCTACTTCCTTGAATTCGCCCTTGGAAGCCTCTTTGATAGCTCTTTCTAAATCTTTAAGGCTACCTACGTACTTGGTGGTAGCATTGCCTGAAGTATTGTTTAATCCCTTAACTATATCATCAAGTGTGGTGGAATACTTGGTACCGGATGCATCATTACCAACTACAAAATCGGATACGAGGTTGTATGTAACGCCACCAACTATGATAGATGCTGTCTTAAATGTGCTGGCTGCTGTACCGGTTCCTGTAGCCTCGGTGATTCCTGTATCACCCATATCGCCGTTAGTCTTGTTGCCTTCGCCAACCTTCTTATATGTTCCGTTATCTGCTGCAAACAAATCATCGCCTGCTGCTGCGTTGGGATCAACTGCCTTTGTAGCACTTTCATAGCTAAGTGTACCGGTTCCGTCACCGTGGTCACCCTTTAAAAGATATGTTTCGTTGAACTTGGTTGTGGTAGATACACGATCGATTTCGGTGATAAGCTGATCTACTTCTGCCTGGATGTACTGACGGTCGTCAGCGGAGTTGGTTCCGTTAGCTGCCTTAACTGCAAGTTCGTTCATTCTCTGAAGCATGTCGTGTACTTCTGTAAGTGCACCTTCTGCTGTCTGTACGGAAGAAATACCGTCCTGAGCATTCATGGAAGCCTGTGAAAGACCTCTGATCTGCTTTCTCATCTTTTCACTTATGGAAAGGCCTGCCGCATCATCAGCCGCACGGTTAATCTTGTAACCGGATGAAAGCTTTTCTGTTGCCTTAGCCTGAGACTTTGTTGTGATACCTAACATTCTGTTAGAGTTCATTGCTGTCAGATTGTGCTGTACTACCATTTTTCTCCTCCTTTGAAAACGGCGTCCTGCCGACGCGTCCTGCTATCTATCTTTTTCCCAAATTGTTTGTTTTTTAACACCTCTATTAACTATATCGGAGGCAAAAGAAAAAACTTTACCCCTATTTTGTATTTTTTTGCAAAATTTCCGCAAAATATAGTAAAAGGCGCCTCGGTTATCCGAAGCGCCTTGTGAAAGGAGTATGTATGGAAAGATTTGGTTTAACAGATTAATATTACTGAAGGAGTGACAATACACCCTGGTTACTCTGGTTAGCCTGTGAAAGCATTGCCTGACCTGCCTGAGCAAGAATGTTATTGTTCGAGTACTTAACCATCTGAGTAGCCATGTCTGTATCACGAATTGCAGATTCAGCGCTCTGGGTGTTCTCAACGATGTTATCAAGGTTAGCGATGGTGTGCTCAAGTCTGTTCTGTACAGCACCGAGTGTAGATCTCTGCTCGGATACCTTCTGGATAGCTGCCTTGATTACATCGATAGATGCTGTTGCGTTTGTATCGGTTGCACCGTTTACAAGAAGACCGTTGATTCCAAGACCCTTTGCGGACATCATTTCGATTGTAAGACCAATCTTGTTATCCTTTGTAGAGTCAGCACCTACATGGAGGCTTATATCAAGACCCTTGTTAAGGTCTGAGAAAGCTGTAATCTTTGCGGAGATTGCGCCTGCATCATCAGCGGTAACGTTTACTGCCTTAAACTCGCCCTTGGAGTCTTCTTTGATTGCCTGCTCGATTTCCTTGATGCTTCCGTAGTATTTATGTGTAGCCTCTGTGTCTTTGGTATTTAATCCCTTAACAACATCATCAAGTGTTGTGGAATACTTGTTTCCGTTTGTGTCAACACCAACCTTGAAGTCAGAAACGAGATAATAGGTATTTCCGCCTACAACTACTGATGCAGTATCATAAGTACTTGCTGCTGCTGTTCCGCTTCCGCTACCGGGTGTTTCGGTAATGCCGGTGGTTGCTGCCGCTACATCCACGTCATCAGTGGTTGCACCTGCTGCCTGAGTGTAAACACCGTCAGAATTAAAAATATCTGTAGTGTTGGATGAAGCAACTGCCTTAGAAGCATCCTTAAAGCTAAGTGTTCCTGTTCCGTCGCCGTGGTCACCCTTTAAAAGGTAAGTTTCGTTGAACTTGGTTGTTGTAGATACACGGTCGATTTCTGTTACGAGCTGATCAACTTCTGCCTGGATGTATGCTCTGTCGTCTTCGGAGTTGGTTCCGTTAGCTGCCTTAACTGCAAGCTCGTTCATTCTCTGAAGCATATCGTGTACTTCTGTAAGCGCACCTTCTGCTGTCTGCACTGCAGAGATACCGTCCTGTGCGTTTGAAGAAGCCTGTGTAAGACCTCTGATCTGCTTACGCATTTTTTCTGAAATTGATAATCCTGCTGCATCATCTGCTGCACGGTTAATCTTGTAACCTGATGACAACTTTTCAGTTGCTTTTGCCTGTGACTTAGTTGTAATGCCTAACATTCTGTTAGAGTTCATTGCTGTCAAATTGTGCTGTACTACCATGTAATTTTCCTCCTGTGAATTAAGGTGGCATCCTGCCGATGCATCCTGCTAAATATTTCAAAGTTTTGTGTTTGTTTTTGTAACTCTATTAACTATATCGGACGTAAAAAGAAAAACTTTACCCTTTTTCTGTAAATTTGTAAAAGAGGGAAAAAAACTTGCATTTTCGCCCATTATATCGTACTATTACGATATAATCGTAATTTTGAGGAGTTCATATGCACAATACCGACACCAACACCCCGAAGTGTAACTATATTATTTCAGTTAATCTGTCTCGTATGATGAAGAATCGTAACATATCGAGACGTAAGCTCAGCAGCGATTTAGGCATTAAATATACGACTTTATGTGACTGGCTTAACGGCAATTCCGTTCCCCGCGCTAAGTCTATCACTGCTTTGGCCGGTTATTTCGGCGTTTCCGAGTCCGATTTTTTTATAGATACAGAGAGTACAAGCGATGCTTCAAATCGTTTATCAAGATATAAGGAGGAACTTACATTGAATCTCAGTGCTATCGAATTTATGTCAGATGAACAGATTAAAGAATTGCTTAAGCGCGGATTCACCTTCAAGCATCGTTCTTTGGAAGAGTATGCCGAGCTTACGGGAAGACCGATAGTCGGCTCCGAGGAAATAGATTTCGGCGAGCCTCAGGGGGATGAAATATGGTAGAACAGGGAGACATTATTAAGATAAGCGATGTCAAGTACCCGCTTTTGGTAGTGAGTAAATCGTCTTATAACCTTAGCAATCACATCTTAGCCTGCCCGATTCTTTCTGCAGATAACGGCTCTGTATTAAGCTTCCCCGTCAACACTGAGTCTGTAACCGGCTTCGTACGTTGCGACAGCCTTCACATGTTTGATTTGAACGTGAGGCGTTTTTCTTCGAAGGGACGTGTTCCTTTGTCCGGTCTGATACAGATTGTTGATATAATCCAATCTCTCTTCGACTACGTGTAATCACATAATACTTCATAAGTCAAAGGCGCCCGGGGTATCCCGAGCGCCTTTTCAAAGGAGTTGTGTATGGAAAGATTTGGGTTAGCTATTAAATATTACTGAAGGAGTGACAATACACCCTGATTAGACTGGTTAGCCTGTGAAAGCATTGCCTGACCTGCCTGAGCAAGAATATTATTGTTCGAGTACTTAACCATCTGAGTAGCCATGTCTGTATCACGAATTGCAGATTCTGCGCTCTGGGTATTCTCAACGATGTTATCAAGGTTAGCGATGGTGTGCTCAAGTCTGTTCTGTACAGCACCGAGTGTAGATCTCTGCTCGGATACCTTCTGAATTGCAGCTTTGATTACATCGATAGATGCAGTTGCATTTGCATCTGTATCGCCGTCAACTCTGATACCGTTGATGCCAAGTCCTCTTGCGGACATCATTTCGATTGTAAGACCAATCTTATTGTCCTTGGTAGAGTCAGCACCTACATGAAGGCTGATATCAAGACCCTTGTTAAGGTCTGCAAAAGCAGAAATCTTAATCTTGTCGCCATTAGCGGTGATAGACTTAATACTCTTGTCAGCAGCTTCGTTTATATCATTCTTAATTGCCGCAAGCATTTCTTCTTTGGATGCGAAGAATTTTGTATCTTCATCGGCCTTACCGGTCTCAGTAAGTTCGCTTACGATTTTGTCATATGTTACTACAACATCCTGAGTAACTGCGGGATCGGAACCTGATGCAGCCTTTGTTTCAGTACCGTTTTTAATATTTGTAATATACGAATACTTTACATCGCCTACCGTTACATCAGCTCTCTCGTAAGAAGGCTTGGTTCCCTCTGTGAAGCCGGTGGTAGTATTATACATATCATCTGCGCCCTTTATCGCATCTGTCTTGGTAAGCGTACTGATTGTTAACTCAGCCTCACCGTTAACGCTATCAAATGATAAACCGGTGAAAGCAGCTCCAACCAAATCATTGGCTGTATTCCAAGTAAGTGCACCTGTGCCGTCGCCATGGTCACCCTTTAAAAGGTAAGTCTCGTTGAACTTGGTTGTTGTAGATACACGGTCGATTTCGGTTACAAGCTGGTCAACTTCGGCCTGGATGTAATCACGGTCATCTTTAGAGTTGGTGCCGTTAGCTGCCTTAACTGCAAGCTCGTTCATACGCTGAAGCATATCGTGTACTTCTGTAAGCGCACCTTCTGCGGTCTGTACTGCACTGATACCGTCCTGTGCGTTTGAAGAAGCCTGTGTAAGACCTCTGATCTGCTTTCTCATTTTTTCGGAAATTGATAAGCCTGCTGCATCATCTGCCGCACGATTAATCTTGTAACCTGATGAAAGCTTTTCAGTTGCTTTTGCCTGTGACTTAGTTGTAATTCCTAACATTCTGTTAGAGTTCATTGCTGTCAAATTGTGCTGTACTACCATGTGAAAATTCCTCCTGTGAAATCCGGTGGCATCCTGCCGATGCTTCCCTGCTAAATATTTTCAAGTTAATGTGTCAGATTTAATACCTCTACATGTTATATCGGAGGCAAAAGAAAAAACTTTACCCCTTTTTCAGAATTTTCTTTGGCCAAGCTTTCAGACACGCAAAAACCGCTCCCCGTGCGAGGAGCGGTTTCGTATTACTAAATTGAACCTTGCGGCTAAGCCGCGTCAGCGATTAAGAGGTAATTAGCCAAGTAAGCTAAGTACGCCCTGGTTAGACTGATTAGCCTGTGCAAGCATTGCCTGTCCTGCCTGAGCAAGGATGTTGTTGTTGCTGTAGCTAACCATCTGAGTTGCCATATCCGTATCACGGATTGCAGATTCAGCGCTTGTGGTGTTCTCAACTACGTTGTCGAGGTTGTTGATGGTGTGGTCAAGTCTGTTCTGAACAGCACCGAGAGCAGATCTCTGCTCGGATACCTTCTGGATTGCAGCCTTGATGGTGTCGATTGCCTTTGTAGCATTAACATCGTCCGCGCCGTCAACTCTGATACCGTTAACGCCAAGTCCTCTAGCGGACATCATTTCGATTGTAAGACCAATCTTGTTGTCCTTGGTAGAGTCAGCGCCTACATGTAAGCTAACATCAAGACCCTTGTTAAGATCTGCGAATGCAGAAACTGTAAGATTCATCTTGTTTCCGGTTGCATCGAAAGAAGCAGTTACGTTCTTAAGATCCTTGCCGTTGTCAGCCTGAATAGCGCTAGCCATTTCATTGGCATCAAAGAAATACTTTGCTGTAGCAGTATCAGTATACTTTGCCTTGTAATCGTCTACTGTCTTACCATCTTCCAATGATGTAACATTAACGAAGTTATAAGTTACTGTACCGATCTGGATAGAACCTGACTTAGCAGTTCCTATTCCATCCTGGTTAGCAGCGGTAGCTACATTAAATGATAACTTTTCTTCGCCCTGTCCTGCAACAAGGTTAGCACCGGTAATACCTGTTAATGCATCCGCAGTAGCGTAGGTAAGCTTACCGGGTTCGGTTCCGTTGGTACCCTTTAAGAGGTATGTCTCGTTGAACTTTGTAGTTGTAGCTACACGGTCAATTTCGGTTACAAGCTGATTAACCTCAGCCTGGATGTAAGATCTGTCGTCTTCGGAATTGGTTCCGTTTGCTGCCTTAACTGCAAGTTCGTTCATTCTCTGAAGCATATCGTGTACTTCTGTGAGTGCGCCTTCAGCTGTCTGAACTGCGGAGATACCGTCCTGTGCGTTAGCGGAAGCCTGTGTAAGACCTCTGATCTGCTTACGCATCTTTTCGGAAATTGATAAACCTGCTGCATCATCTGCTGCACGGTTAATCTTATAACCGGATGATAACTTCTCTGTTGCCTTTGCCTGTGACTTGGATGTGATGCCTAACATTCTGTTAGAGTTCATCGCTGTTAAGTTGTGTTGTACTACCATATTTTTTTCCTCCTTGAAAATAGAAATACGCGACTTCCATGTCGCTGTTTACTTGTTTGGGGCCCTCTGCCGGCTCGCACGCGCGCGCCAAAGAAACCCTGACAAATTACCTGTCACAATATATATCGGAACAGGTGTAAGTACACTTTACCACATAATTGATAATTTTCTATTAATATTAGTTCAAAAAAACATCTCAAAAAGCACAAAAAAAGCTCTCCCAACGGGGAGAGCCCATTTTTTTGGAAATACTGTATTAATACTTATCTAAGTAAGCTGAGTACGCCCTGGTTAGACTGGTTAGCCTGTGCAAGCATTGCCTGTCCTGCCTGAGCAAGGATGTTGTTGTTAGAGTAGCTTACCATCTGAGTAGCCATATCTGTATCACGGATAGCAGACTCAGCACGTGTGGTGTTCTCTACAACGTTATCAAGATTGTTAATGGTGTGATCAAGTCTGTTCTGAACTGCACCGAGAGCAGATCTCTGCTCAGATACCTTCTGGATAGCTGACTTGATGGTGTCGATAGCAGATGTTGCGTTATCGTCATTGTCGCCATAAACCTTAAGGCCGTTAATACCAAGTCCTCTTGCAGACATGTTCTCGATAGCAAGATCGATCTTGTTGTCCTTGGTGGAATCAGCGCCTACATGAAGGCTCATGTCAAGACTCTTGTTAAGGTCTGAGAATGCGGTCATCTTAGCAGTAAGCTTGCCGTCTGAATCTTCAGAAACCTCAACACCCTTAAGGCTCTCACCGTTGTCACGCTTAATAGCGGTTGCAAGTTCTGAAAGGCTTGTGAATGCCTTGGTGTCACCTGTAGTTAAATCCTTAGCTACATCAGAGATGCTCTTTGTAACGCCTGTAGCGCTTGCATCGTAGTTCTTGATGTACTGGTAGGTCTTACCGTTTACTTCGATGCTTGCAGAATCGTATGCACCTGTAGGAGCACTAGCGTTAGTCTTGCTTGAACCGTTTGCTGCGGTAATCTTAGCAACGCCGTCTGCATCAAAATCGGGAGCATCATTGCCGAGAGCAGCCTTAGCTGTAGCATATGTAAGCTTACCTGCTTCATTACCGTTGGTACCCTTAAGTAAATAAGACTCGTTGAACTTTGTAGTAGTAGCTACACGGTCAACCTCTGTTACAAGCTGATCAACCTCAGCCTGGATGTAATCACGGTCATCCTTGCTGTTAGTGCCGTTAGCGGCCTTAACTGCAAGTTCGTTCATTCTCTGAAGCATATCGTGTACTTCTGTGAGTGCACCTTCTGCTGTCTGTACTGCGGAAATTCCGTCCTGAGCGTTAGCAGATGCCTGTGAAAGACCTCTGATCTGCTTACGCATTTTTTCACTGATTGAAAGGCCTGCAGCATCGTCAGCCGCACGGTTAATCTTGTAACCGGATGAAAGCTTCTCTGTTGCCTTAGCCTGAGTGTTAGAAGTGATTCCTAACATTCTGTTTGAATTCATTGCTGTTAAATTGTGCTGTACTACCATTTGTTATTTCCTCCTTGAAATAAAAACGCGCGGCTTCCTTATCGCCATACCGGACTTCCGGTATCAGCTCGCGCAACATTGAATCCAAGAATATGTCCCGTTCCACCTCATAACCGATATAAGCATGCTTTTTCTGTCCTCACACAGTATCGCGCAAAAGAAAAAATAGGACAATGGTACTAATTCACAAATAACAGTTTCCAATTGTGCACAATTTTATTTATTTTCACCCCGAGCAAATTTATCTTTAGTCAAAAGCAAATGTAAATATAAACAAAAATAGGGCCCTCCCGGATGGGAGAGCCCTGATTGTTGGTAATACTTATCTGAGTAAGCTGAGTACGCCCTGGTTAGACTGGTTAGCCTGTGCAAGCATTGCCTGACCTGCCTGTGCAAGGATGTTGTTGTTAGAGTAGCTTACCATCTGCTTAGCCATATCTGTATCACGGATAGCAGACTCAGCGCTGGTGGTGTTCTCTACAACGTTGTCAAGGTTGTTGATGGTGTGGTCAAGTCTGTTCTGAACAGCACCGAGAGCCGATCTCTGCTCGGATACCTTCTGGATTGCAGCCTTGATGGTATCGATAGCTGCTGTTGCCTTGCTGTCGTCTGAACCACTTACTTCAAGACCGTTAACGCCAAGTCCTCTTGCGGACATCATTTCGATTGTAAGACCAATCTTGTTATCCTTAGTAGAATCAGCGCCTACATGTAAGCTTACATCAAGACCCTTGTTAAGATCTGCAAATGCAGAAAGCTTAACTTCAAGCTTATTTGCATCGCCGTCTTTTACAAGACTAACGCTTGCTTCCTTGAGATCTGCAGTATTGTTTGCCTTAATAAGGTTTCCAAGTGTGCTAAGATCTGTTGCAACCTTTTCAGCGCTGTTACTTGACTTGTATGACTTAACAAAATCGTCAAATCCAACTGCATCAGTAGCTGTGCCCTTGGTAAAGTCTGAAAGGTAAGTGTAAGTAGTTCCGTTAATAACTACCTGAGTCTTTTTATATGTGCCATGAGTAGCATCACTGCCTGAAACGTTGGTAGCAGAACTCTGTGCTGAACCCTTTACAGATACAGTACCCTGATTAGCCTGAAACTTATCATCCGCAATATTAGCAGCTTCACTGTTAGAAGATCCTGTTGCCTTTAATGCTGCAGCTGCTTTAGCATATGAAAGTTTTCCTACTTCTGTTCCGTTAGTACCCTTTAACAAATAAGTCTCGTTGAACTTGGTTGTTGTAGATACACGATCGATTTCGGTTACAAGCTGGTTTACTTCTGCCTGGATGTAATTACGGTCGTCTTCGGAATTGGTTCCGTTTGCTGCCTTAACTGCAAGCTCGTTCATTCTCTGAAGCATATCGTGTACTTCTGTGAGTGCACCTTCTGCTGTCTGTACTGCTGAAATACCGTCCTGAGCGTTAGCGGAAGCCTGTGTAAGACCTCTGATCTGCTTACGCATCTTTTCACTGATGGAAAGGCCTGCTGCGTCATCCGCTGCACGGTTAATCTTGTAACCGGATGATAACTTTTCAGTTGCCTTAGCCTGTGTTTTCTGAGTAATGCCCAACATTCTGTTGGAGTTCATTGCTGTTAAATTGTGCTGTACTACCATATTATTTTCCTCCTTGAAAATGTATGTACGACATCCATGTCGCATCATTGTTTAAATATTTGCACTGCCCTCCTATTAGGAAGGCAGTGCTGTTTGTACTATTTTACTTGGCTTATCTGAGTAAGCTTAAAACGCCCTGATTGGACTGGTTAGCCTGTGCAAGCATTGCCTGACCTGCCTGAGCAAGGATGTTGTTGTTAGAGTAGCTAACCATCTGCTTAGCCATATCCGTATCACGGATTGCGGATTCAGCACTTGTGGTGTTCTCTACAACGTTGTCAAGGTTGTTGATGGTGTGGTCAAGTCTGTTCTGAACAGCACCGAGTGCAGATCTCTGCTCGGATACCTTCTGGATTGCAGCCTTGATGGTGTCGATTGACTTTGTAGCATTGGTATCGGTAGAACCATCAACTCTGATACCGTTAACTCCAAGTCCTCTAGCAGACATCATTTCGATTGTTAAGCCAATCTTGTTGTCCTTAGTAGAGTCAGCGCCTACGTGTAAGCTTACATCAAGGCCCTTGTTAAGATCTGAAAAAGCAGTGAGCTTAACTTCTGCCTTACTTACAGCACCACTTGTAAGAGTGGTCGTAACGTCAACATCTTTAATGTCCTTGCCCCAGTCAGCTTTAATTGCAGCTTCCATAGAAGCAACATCCTTAAATGCTTTGTACTTGGTATTTGCTGAATTGTCTTCAAAGCCCTTAATTACGTCATCAATAGTGGTAGGACGTAAGTCACCTGCTGTGAAATCGGAAACAAGAACATAATTCATTTCTGTAGCGTCTGCACCAATCTTTACAGTGTGGGTTTTGAAAGTACTAGCTGTTGCAGTTCCTGTGCCGGTAGTCGTTTCGGTGAAAGTTGACTTTCCTGCGCCGGTTCCAAATGTAACGTCAGATGCAGTTGTAGCTGTAAGTGTCTGAATACCGTCAGAATCAAAATCATTTGCAAGTGACAAACCTGATTTTGCTGTTCCGAATGTAAGTCCACCTACAGTACCATCATTGTTGGTACCCTTTAACAAATATGTTTCATTGAACTTTGTGGTGGTGGATACACGGTCGATTTCAGTTACAAGCTGGTTAACTTCTGCCTGAATGTAATCACGGTCGTCTTTACTGTTAGTGCCGTTTGCAGCCTTAACTGCAAGTTCGTTCATTCTCTGAAGCATATCGTGTACTTCTGTAAGTGCACCTTCTGCTGTCTGAACTGCTGAGATACCGTCCTGAGCGTTAGCGGAAGCCTGTGTAAGACCTCTGATCTGCTTACGCATCTTTTCACTGATGGAAAGGCCTGCTGCGTCATCTGCTGCACGGTTAATCTTGTAACCGGATGATAACTTTTCAGTAGCCTTAGCCTGTGACTTCTGAGTAATGCCCAACATTCTGTTGGAGTTCATTGCTGTTAAATTGTGCTGTACTACCATATTATTTTCCTCCTTGAAAATATGTTAGTTAACGACTTCCATGTCGCCTTTTGTTTTGCACTACCTCCCCGTGCGAGGAGGCAGTGCGATTAATAAGGTATTAAGTTCAATTAGTGTTAGCCAAGTAAGCTAAGTACACCCTGGTTAGACTGGTTAGCTTGTGCAAGCATAGCCTGACCTGCCTGTGCAAGGATGTTGTTGTTAGAGTAGCTTACCATCTGAGTAGCCATATCTGTATCACGGATAGCAGATTCAGCACTTGTGGTGTTCTCTACAACGTTGTCAAGGTT
>JAFZLD010000026.1 GCA_017553505.1 Lachnospiraceae bacterium | reverse complement strand
TTCGAATTCCTTGTAGGATCGGCCGACGCGACAGCCTTTATCGACTTTGAATTCAGGCTTCTTACGGCGGGCACGGAACCGGACCTTTCTTGGAAGGTCGATGTTGCGGACCTCCAAAAGGCAGTTGTCAATGTAGTTGTATAAATCCATTAATTGATCATCAATTAGATAATATGTCAAGCATCTATAAAGGTTACCCCATAATTGAGATGGTGAAAAGTTTTCGTTCGACATATGAAATTGCGTCATTTTCGAATAGAATAATACCAGAAGTAAAAATGATTCCAATAGATAGGAGAGGAGTAGCACCATCGCTTAAAAAATGTCTGGATGAAAAAGGTATAATTAATTGTATTAGTAAAGAAGTAATGTCGCTGAATGATGAAGGAAAAAAGAATATAGGAATTATTTGCAAAAATCAGTGTAGGGCTGAGAATATTTACAAAAAATTGAAGTTACTATTTGATAAAGATATTTCGCTGCTTACATCAGAAATGGATATTTTTCCAGAAGGCGTTATAATTACTACTGTTTCTTTGTCGAAGGGACTTGAATTTGATGCCGTTATTGTTCCGGATGTGAACGAAGAAAATTATTATTCCGAGCATGATCGAAAATTATTGTATATTGCTTGTATGCGTGCATTACACAGATTAGTATTACTATACACAGGTAAAATAAGTAAATTGTTACCAATTGATTGATGGGGTATAGAAAATGGTGAGCATGGACTGCAGACGGTTTACTGCTCCAACAGCAATATATAAAGCAGGTGGCACTAGTCCACCTGCTTTATTTTTGAAATGTCATCATCTATCACCATAGAGTAATTGGTGTAGTACACCACGAAGCCGGGCTTGGCTTTGGCGGGTTTCTTGACGTTCTTACGAAGTAAGTAGTCGATTTCGACTCGGTCGGTGCCACGACCTTTGGAGAAGTGAGCGGCGAGGCGGGCGGCTTCTTCGAAGGTGCGGTCGGGAACTTCGCGGCCTTCGGTTCTAACGATTACGTGGGAGCCGGGCATTTTCTTGGCGTGGAACCACCAGTCGCCACCGTTGGCAAATTCGAAGGTTAAACGGTCGTTCTGAAGGTTGTTGCGGCCTACGTAGATGTCGAAGCCGTCGGAGCTTACGAAGTGGAAGGGTTTCGAGGTGATTTTTTGTTTCTTGGTGCCGGCTTTGAAACGGATGTAGCCGGACTGGGTAAGCTCTTCTTTAATCTCGGCAAGGTCGGCCTCGTCGACAGCGATATCGAGGGATGTGAGAATCGATTCAAGCTGAGCCACTTCGTCAGAGACTTCCTCAATGATGCCGGTGAGAGACTCGGCTGTACGCTTAAGCTTCGAGTATTTTTCAAAGTATTTCTTACCGTTCTCGAGAGCCGTCATATCGGGGTCGAGAGGTATCGTAATGGTTTCATTCGTATAGTAATTAAGCGCCTCGAAGGACTTGGCGCCTTCGGGAACGGTGTAGCCGTAGGTGTTGATGAGCTCGCCGTAGATGCGGAATTTGTCCTTTTTCTCGGTATCTTCGAGCTGTTTCTTTTGCAGGTCAAGTTTCTTAACGTTACGTTCGAGAGCGGTGGTGACAATCTTGCGAAGGTCGGCGGATTTCTGTCGGATGCGCACGACCACGCTTTTCTCGCGGTAGAAATCCTCTATGAGAGAAGATATGGAATCGTACGCCTTTACGCTCTTGTCGTGGTACAGAGTAAGCGGAACTGCCGCGTATTCTAACGGTGCCGAGCCGTCATAGATAATCTCGGGCGCGAAGCGGCCCTCACGCACGTCAGCCACCAGTGCGGCAAAAGCATCATACAAAGCCGCAACCTCCGACTCTGACAGCGACGAAGTCGACGCATCTGCATCCACGCCCGCACGGTAACATACCTCGGTAGCGAGGATGGGAGAGAAGCCCGTATAGTTCATGTAAATCGCCTTACCCGCAGGCTCATGCGCACCTGCAATAGTAGCGGCAAAAGAACCTGCATCGACACCGAAGGGGTCCTGCTTATCCTGCGTATGCGGTATGAAATACTTGCGACCGGGCAGAACTTCACGCACGGAGCTTACATTGTGAGATACATGCTTAATTGAGTCGATGATATTGTCCTCGGCATCCGTAAAAATAATGTTCGAATGCTTGCCCATAAGCTCCACTACAAGGTTCTTACGGCACAAATCGCCCATTTCGTCGAGGTGCTCAAGCTCGATACGGATAATACGCTCAAGCCCCGGCTGGGTTACAGATATAATCTTGGCATTGGATAAGTGCTTCCTAAGAAGCATACAAAAATTGGGCGCGGTAAGAGGCGAGGGCTTGTTCTCGCTCGTAAGATACATAAGCGGGAGAGAAGCGTCCGCGGAGATTAAGAGCCTGTACTGAGAGGAGTTACCCTTGATGGTAAGGATAAGCTCGTTTTGGTCGGGCTCGGAAATTTTGTATATTCTTGTATTCTGAAAGGTGTCGCTTAATTCTCGTGTCAAAGCGGCGACCGTAATTGCATCGAAAGCCATAGTGGTAGTCCTTATCGTAAATTTTTTCTTTTGCCGATACAAAAGAAATAATATCATAAGCGGGAGAGGTGCTCAAGTGTTGACTATTGCATAAAAGTTACCTATAATACAAAAGGGCATACAATGATGAGAGTTTAGAGATGATTGTATACCACACTAGATGCAGAGGTATATATATGATTAAGAGCATGACAGGCTTTGGTCGCGCCGAGTACGCTGACGAGCACCGCAAGTTTACGGTGGAGATTAAGTCGGTTAATCACCGCTATCTCGACATGGCCATTAAGATGCCCAAGAAGCTTAACTTCTTCGAAGCAGCCATCCGCAATGAGCTTAAGAACAGCATTCAGCGCGGTAAGGTAGATGTGTTCATCACCTACGAAGACTATACCGAGAATAATGTCGGTATTAAGTACAATAAGGACGTTGCGGAAGAGTATTTTAAGTACTTAAAGCAGATGTCCGAGGAATTTGAGTTAGATCTTGATGTAAGAGTTTCCACTCTTTCAAGATATCCCGAAGTCTTCACCATGGAAGAAATCGACGTGGATGAAGAGGAGATCTGGGCAGGTTTAAGAACCGCAATCCAGGGCGCTGCCGATAAATTCGTGGAAGCCCGCATTAAGGAAGGCGAGAATCTTAAGAAAGATCTCATAATGAAGCTTGACGATATGCTTACTCATGTGGCATATATTAAAGAACGTGCTCCCGAGATTATTGCCGAGTACAAGAAGAGCCTTGAAGAGAAGGTTAAAGAGCTTCTCGGCGACGTTAAGGTCGACGAGGGCAGACTTCTTACAGAAGTTACCATCTTTGCCGACAAGGTATGTATCGATGAGGAAATCGTAAGGTTACTCAGCCACATCGAGACTACTAAGAAAGCTCTTATCGAAGGCGGCAGCATCGGACGTAAGCTTGATTTCATCGCTCAGGAGATGAACCGTGAGGCCAACACCATTTTGTCTAAGGCCAATGACCTTCAGACCGGCAATCACGCCATCGAGCTTAAGACCGAAATTGAGAAGGTACGTGAGCAGATACAAAACATCGAGTAAGGAAATATAAATGGACGGTTTATTGATTGTTATGTCCGGATTTTCCGGCGCCGGCAAAGGCACTCTCATGAAAAGGCTCATGGCCGATTATGATGATTTTGCTTTTTCCGTTTCCATGACTACCAGAGCTCCCAGACAGGGCGAGGTAGACGGTAAGGACTACTTCTTTGTTACCAAGGAAGAGTTCGAGAAAGCCATTGAGGAAGACGGCTTCGTAGAGTACGCTCAGTACGTGGGCAATTACTACGGAACTCCCAAGGCATATGTCTTTGAACAGCTTAAGAAGGGTAAGAACGTTATCCTCGATATCGAAGTTCAGGGCGCCATGCAGATTAAAGAGAAGTTTCCCGATGCGCTTATGCTTTTTGTAATTCCTCCGTCAATCGAGGTATTGCTTAAGAGGCTTCGTGCCAGAGGTACAGAGTCCGAGGAAGTGATCATGAGACGTATCACTCAGGCCAAGACCGAATGTACCTACATGGACAGATACGAATACATTGTTATCAATGACGATTTAGACACTGCGGTTAAGGAAATGTACGCAATGGTACAGTCCGCGAAGTTCACGGTATCACGCCGCAGAGAATTTATCGACACAGTAATAGACGAACTTAAAAGTATTTAAAGGAGAAGAAAATGTTACATCCCTCATATTCAGACTTAATGAAAGTAGTTAACAGTGATGTTGAGCCCGGCGAGGCTAAGGTGGTTAACAGCCGTTACTCAATCGTTATGGCAACAAGCCGTCGCGCACGCCAGATCATCGGAGGTGACGAGCCCTACGTAGAGGGCAGCACCGACAGAAAGCCCTTAAGCATTGCAGTAGATGAACTTAATCAGGCCAAGATCAAAATCATCAGCGACGAAGAAGATTAATAATCTCTTGTATTAACCGGGGGAACGCCGTAAGGTGTTTCCCTTATTTAATGTTTGCAAAAGAAAGCAGGATTTTTAGTGAAGATATTTTTTGTATCCCTAGGCTGTGACAAGAACCTTGTGGACACCGAAATGATGCTCGGCGAGCTTGTGGATGCGGGACATGCGATTGTAGATGACGAGAATTTAGCGGATATTGCGGTCATCAACACTTGTTCTTTTATCCATGATGCCAAGGAAGAAAGCATCAACACGATTATCGAACTCGGTGAGCTTAAGGAAAAAGGACAGCTTAAGGCAGTTATTGTGTGCGGATGTCTGGCGCAGCGCTATGCGGACCAGATTCGTACAGAGTTACCGGAAGTTGACGTTATTGTAGGCACCATGGCTATCGACGAGATAGTGGCAGCGGTTGCCAAGGTTGAAGCCGGCGAGAAGGCAGAGTTTCTTAAGCCTGTAGACGGCCACTTGGTATATGGCAAGCGCCGCGTGGTTACCACAGGCGGACATTACGCATATCTTAAGATAGCGGAAGGCTGCGACAAGCACTGTACATATTGCGCCATTCCCAAGATGCGCGGCACTTACAGAAGCGTTCCCATGGATGTGCTTGTGAAAGAAGCTCGCGAGCTTGCGTCGCAGGGAGTTAAGGAGCTTATATTAGTGGCTCAGGAGACTACTCTCTACGGTACAGACCTTTATCATGAGAAGTCACTTCCCAAGTTACTTCGAGCTTTGAGCGGCATAGAAGAACTGTATTATATCCGTATTCTTTATTGCTATCCCGAAGAGATTACGGATGAACTTATCGATGAAATAAGTTATAATAAAAAGGTGATTAAGTACTTAGACATACCGATTCAAAGCGGTGCCGACAGAGTTTTAAAGCGTATGGGCAGACGTACCACACGTGTCGAGTTAGAAACGCTCATCGGTAAGCTTCGCGCCAAGGTTCCGGATATATGTCTTCGTACCACTCTTATTTCGGGATTCCCGGGAGAGAGAGGCAGAGACTTTAAGGAGACCTATGAATTTGTGAAGCGTATGCGCTTTGACAGACTCGGCGTCTTTACTTACTCAAGAGAGGAAGATACCGCAGCGGCTCGTATGAGCGGTCACCTTCCCGAATTTATCAAGAACCGCCGCAAGAACAAGATAATGAAGCTCCAGCAGACGATTGCTTTTGACAAGGCCCGCGAGGAAGTGGGCAAGACCATGACGGTCTTTGCGGAAGGCAAGATGCCCGAGGACGGTGTTTACGTATGCCGTACCTACAAGGACGCGCCCGGAGTGGACGGATATCTGTTCTTAGAGACGGAGAAAGACCTTATGACAGGCGACCTGATTCGTGCAAGAGTCACCGACGCCAGAGAATATGACTTAGTGGGGGTACCTGAAGATGAACTTACCTAACAAACTTACAGTTTTAAGAGTTATTTTGATTCCCGTATTTGTTTTCTTTTTACTTGCGAGCTTCGTGCCTTACAATGCATACATTGCACTCGGCGTATTTATTCTTGCAAGTGTTACCGATTTTCTCGATGGCGCCATCGCCCGTAAGAAGAACCTTGTTACGAACTTCGGCAAGTTCATGGATCCTCTTGCAGACAAGCTTCTTGTGGTAAGCGCACTTATGTGCCTCCTTATCATCGACGGCGGCGAGAGAATGTGCGTAAGCCAGACACTCGGCCTTATCGCAGTTCTTGTTATCGTTGCGCGTGAATTCATCATCAGCGGATTCAGACTTGTGGCAAGCGATGCCGGCATCGTAATCGCAGCTTCCATGTGGGGCAAGTTTAAGACAGCTACCACCATGGTTGCCATCTGCTTAATGATAGTTGTTAAAGAGCTTCCTTTCCTTAAGGACGTTACCATGGTGCTTTTCTGGGTGGCAGTTACACTCACAATCGTATCTTTAGTAGATTATATCGTTAAGAATATCAGCGTTTTAAGCGACGCATTTACCAAGACTAAGAAAGAAGAACCCGTTGTTTCCACTCCCGTAGAAGTGACAGACAATAACGGACAGAACGAAAATGTTTAATAAAAATAACACAGTTGAATTATTGTGTGTCGGTACAGAATTGTTGCTTGGCAATATTGTCAACACAAATGCAGCCTTTCTTGCCGAGGAAATTGCAAAGCTTGGACTGTCGTCTTATTATCAGTCGGTTGTGGGCGATAATGCGGGAAGACTCGAGGAGTCGATAAAGCTTGCTTTGTCGCGTTCCGACATCGTTATCCTGTGCGGCGGCCTCGGTCCCACGGAAGACGATTTAACCAAAGAAATCGCAAGCAAAGTTGCAGGTAAGCAGCTATTAATGCACGAAGAGAGTAAGAAACGCATAGAAGATTACTTTAAAAAGCGCGGTATCAAGCTTACCGACAATAACTTCAAACAGGCTTTAATTCCCGAAGGTGCAACGGTTCTTACCAATAACAACGGTACCGCTCCGGGAGTTATTATTCCTTATGAAGATAAGTTCATGATTCTTTTGCCGGGACCGCCCGGAGAGCTTAAACCCATGTTTTATGAGAGCGTGGTGCCTTTCTTACGCAAGATATCGCCTGTTATTTTTAAGTCAAGAACAGTTAAAGTCGTATCTGTGGGCGAAAGTGTCGCAGAGACGATGATTAAAGATATGATTGATGCCCAGACCAATCCTACGATTGCAACTTATGCCAAGACCGGCGAGGTTCACATCAGGGTTACGGCTTCGGGCAAGGACGAAGATGAGTGCGATTCGCTCATTAAGCCTATTATCAGAGAGCTTAAGAATCGCTTCGGCAATAACATTTATACTACCCATGACGAGGTGTCTCTCGAGAAAGCGGTGGTAGATTTACTTCTCAGCGGAGGGCTTAAAGTAACTGCGGTTGAAAGCTGTACCGCGGGAATGGTTGCGTCAAGAATTGTCAATGTACCCGGCGCTTCCGATGTGTTTAAATACAGCCTTGTTACTTATTGCGACGAGGCCAAGCACAAGCTTGCGGGTGTGAAGAAGAGTACTCTTGAAAAGCAAACTGCCGTAAGTCGCGAGACTGCCGAGGAAATGGTTAAGAACCTCGATGCTCCGCTTAAGTCCGATGTATGTGTCGGCGTTACGGGCTATGCTGACGGTGAGGACGCAGGCCACGTGTTTATTGCTTGCAATGTACATGGACGGGTTGAGGTAAGAGAGTTTCACTTTGTGGGCAACAGACTTAAGGTCAGAGAGTCTGCGACCACTCAGGCGCTGGTACTTATGCGGGATGCGGTGCTCAAATTTTTAAGTGAAATCGCTTTTTCTTAAGAGAAAATACTATCCATTTGGATATCGACAAGGCATTTTTTAATTGGTATACTACTGTACATACAATCTTTAGGGGAATGATAGGTAATGAATAGGACTAATGTTGGGGCTAATACCAATATAGGTAAGATGTTCGTGGATATGCTCGCCGTCCTTTTGGGGTACGGCGTCGTTTTCGCAATCAATTTCTTCCGTAACAGAGCAGATGCCTTGGACGTTTCGGGCAGTATCGCGCTCCTTGTGGTTATTTTCGGAGCGGTATACTGCATTTCCAATTACGCTCAGAGTGTCTATGATGTTACGTTGTTCTTTTATCTTGACAGAATATATCGTAAGATAACGTTTTCTTTTGCTTTCGCATTCTTTGTTACATTCGCAGAGCTTTATATGTCGGATGAGGTGCTGGTTGATAAGGCATCTTATTACGAGTTTCTTTTTGCTACACTTGCGTCGATTTACATTATTACGTATCTGTATCGTAAGTTCGGTGAGCGCTTTTCTTATAAGGGCATCCCGAGAGTTGTGTTCATGGGTAAGCGTGGCGAGTTCAATAAGTTCACCTATTTCCTTGAGAAGACCAATATCAGGTATGAGCTTGTAGGCTTTGTGGCTTACAGCGAGGATACATGTGACGGAAGCTATCTCGGTTACGTAGACAATCTTGAGGAGATTATCAGAGATTATCAGATAGATCAGGTGTATATCATGGACAGCCATGATGTGGATCTTAATCTTGTTCAAAACAGTATCGACCTGTGCATCAGAATGGGTGTTACGGCGAGAACCATTGTTAATATCTATAAGAGACGTCGTGCCAATTCCTATGTAAGTACTGTGGGTACTTACCCGATTGTGACTTACCATACGGTTACTCTTAACCGTTCGGCAGAGATTATCAAGCGTATCATGGATATTGCGGGAAGTCTTGTGGGAATTGTTCTTTCTTCACCGATTATGCTTGTTACGGCGCTGGCGATTAAGCTTGATTCGCCCGGTCCCGTGTTCTTTAAGCAGACTCGTGTAGGTAAGAACGGTCGTCACTTTAAGATGTACAAGTTCCGAAGCATGTGTGACGGTGCCGACGCCATGAAGAAAGACCTCATGAATCAGAACGAGGTTGAAGGCGGCGCAATGTTTAAGATGAAGGAAGACCCTCGTATTACGAAGGTTGGTAAGTTCATCAGAAAGACCAGTATTGATGAGTTACCTCAGTTCTTTAATATTCTGGGCGGAACCATGAGCCTTGTGGGTACTCGTCCTCCCACACTTGATGAGGTGGAGCAGTACGACGCAAGACAGTGGAGACGTATCAGTATTAAGCCGGGGCTTACGGGAATGTGGCAGGTAAGCGGTCGAAGCTCTATAACAGACTTCGACGAAGTTGTTAAACTTGATACAGAATATATTGACAATTGGTCAATTTTTCTTGATATATCGATTTTAATAAAAACCGTTCTTTCTGTATTTAAAAAAGACGGTGCTTACTAAATGTTGTGGTTCCAATTTTGAGCCAAATGGCAAAAATGACAGTCATTTGGCTTTTTCATGAAAAAAATTGGTAAAATTAACAAGTTGACTTTTGTTAATAAAATGTTAATAATATAAGAAGTCGGGTGAGGCTAGTCTGAACTCGATTTGTGTCAGGTTTTAACAATCTGATGGAGCCGAGGGGAAACCGATGTTGGGGAATGTCGGTGGCTTTATCGATAGGTTAATAAAGACTGAAAAATTTTGTCAAAAAGATGAACCTTTTTGAAAATAGCTTACGTCTTTATTAACAGATAGTTAATAACCTATTAACAAGGGATTTTGTCGGAGGAAGAAATGGAAAGAGAAAAGAGTTGTGCATTAGTTAAGATTATGTTTGAAGTTGGCGCCGGCTTGTTGCTAATTGCCCTCGTAACTTTGCTTGGCGGAAAGATGTTCGACTTACCCATCGTGGTTCTTATGACCATCATCATTGCGTCTGTTACCATGATGTTCGTTAAGCAGGACAGAGAAATTTTAAACGCCGATATGGCTAACAGCACCCAGGAATAAGTAAGATTTGGCGGCGGTGGCTTGGTCCACCGCCATTTTTTTGTTTACAGACTTGCGGGCCCTTGGCCCGTGTATTACGAGGAGTTTTTAATGAGCGATTATCAGGGATACAATTTCTGCCCCAATTGCGGCGCAGTGACCAAAGACGGAGTATGTACCGCATGCGGACATAAGAGTAAGGGTGCGGTAATGAAAAAGCCTTCTGAGCCCGCATACAAGCCGGAGCAGACTGTTTTCGATTATACCAAGACCGATGTTACGACTTCTTTTGTAGGAGACAGAAATGCGGCGGGTAAGAAAGGAAGCGGCGTGGCAATGTCTGCGATTATTTCCGTACTCCTTATAGTCGTTTTCTCGGGAATAATGTTTGCATATTCCTACTTAAAGACTGCAGACAGTTCGAATTCATCGTCCAAGGTTACCGTAAGCAATTCGGCTGCTTCGGTATCCACGTCCAAGCCCGAGCCTACCAAGCTTGATATTTTACCGGAAGACGAGTCCGATGATGACGTAGCTCTTGGGGAAGGATATTTCAGAAAGCTGATTACCGAAGGCTTCGAGACATTCTATCTTGAAGACGAAACAGAAGAAGCCACAGAGGACGGCTACGACTATGCCGACACTGCCGACTATTATGTGTACGACGATTATATCAGAACGGATCTTGACTATAAGATAATTTACCATGGCTGGGAGTACGGCGGATACAATGCGCTTAATTACGGTGACAATGCGCCGGAGAATGTTTATATATACTGCTCATACCCCGGCATTGACGGCAAGCCTGATTTTCAGGATAAGATTAATGAGACAATCAAGGAAGTAACTACGTATATCTGCGACATGTACGAGTACGACTGCGAGTATATGAAGGAAGAAGAAATCTATTACGGCGACGAGCACGTGTACGTTACATATATGGACGAGGACGTGTTAAGCGTCATGGCCTTTTACGACGGATATTTCGCCAATGATTCGGATGACGATCCCAAGCTTGTGTCCGAGACTGTCAAGGCCTTTAATTTCAATATGGCCGATGGCAAGGAATTAAAGATGCCTAAGCTTGCGGTTTCCGAGGACAAGTTTATCGAGATGTTTGTCGAAGCGGTTAACGAGCAGAATGATTCGGACATATTGGAAGAGGTCGGCAAGATTGACCTTCTTATGGCTTACAATAACGGTGAGTTTGTATGGTTCTACACCCCCATAGGCGTTGAGATAGTGTACAATTTCCCTTACAACTACGGCTTC
The DNA here is from genome assembly GCA_017553505.1 of Lachnospiraceae bacterium. Taxonomy (GTDB): domain Bacteria; phylum Bacillota; class Clostridia; order Lachnospirales; family Lachnospiraceae; genus UBA1258. The sequence continues at coordinate 72,415 of JAFZLD010000026.1, read as the reverse complement.
TACAGTTGCACTATGGATCCGAAAGTTATCTTCAAATAATCATATTGACATTTTGAATAATGTGTATAGAATAGAAGCGTGGCTTAGGTCATGCTTCTTTTTCATATAAACGGAGACGTTCTCCGATGATAAGAAGCCCTGCCGATATCCGGCAATTATCCGTATGATTAAAATTTTTTATAAAGATAAGGGTGTGGGATGTTTATCGGACACCCAAATGTGGTACAGTAATATTGTAAGAAAAAGAAAAAAGTAATTGACAAAAACGAACAGATGTTTTATTCTTTACTTAGAACGTTTGTTCTTGCGAGAGGAGCATTTTTATTATGGAAAAAGACGACAAGCTTCGTGCCCTTGATGCGGCAATCGGACAGATTGAGAAGCAATTCGGTAAGGGCGCTGTCATGAGACTCGGCGATCCTGCCGCTCAGTTGAATATTGAGACCATTCCCACAGGTTCATTAAGCCTTGATATAGCTTTGGGCCTCGGTGGAATCCCCAAGGGACGTATCATTGAGATATACGGACCCGAATCCAGTGGTAAGACCACAGTTACTCTTCACATGATTGCGGAGGTACAGAAGAGAAACGGTATCGCCGGCTTTATTGATGCCGAGCACGCTCTCGACCCCGTATATGCGGCCAATATCGGCGTTAACATTAACGACCTTTACATTTCACAGCCCGATGACGGTGAGCAGGCTCTTGAGATTGCAGAGGCCATGGTACGTTCCGGTGCTATGGATATTATTGTAATCGACTCTGTTGCTGCACTTGTTCCCAAGGCCGAGATTGAAGGCGACATGGGCGATTCTCATGTAGGTCTTCAGGCACGTCTTATGTCTCAGGCATTAAGAAAGCTTACCGGTATTGTAAGTAAGACCAATTGTACAGTTGTATTCATTAACCAGCTTCGTGAGAAGGTGGGCGTAATGTTTGGTAACCCCGAGACTACCACCGGCGGTCGTGCACTTAAGTTCTACGCATCCGTAAGACTTGATGTACGTCGTATCGAGGCTCTTAAGCAGAACGGTGAGGTAATCGGTAACCGTACCAGAGTTAAAGTTGTTAAGAACAAGATTTCCCCTCCTTTCAAGGAAGCTGAATTTGATATCATGTTCGGCGAGGGTATTTCTCATGCCGGCGATGTACTCGATCTTGCGGTTGATGAGGATATTGTTGCCAAGAGCGGCGCATGGTTCGCTTATGAAGGCAATAAGATAGGTCAGGGTCGTGAGAACGCCCGCCAGTATCTTAAGGATAACCCTCAGGTACTTGATGAAATCGAGGCAAAGGTTCGTGCGGCACACGGACTTCCGGCCGAAGGAGCGAAGGTAGATGCTGATTGAGTCTATTGAGCCTATCAGTAAGGATAGGAGTCGAGTAAGACTCGAAGGAGGACATGAGTTTGTTCTCTATAAGGGTGAGCTACGAATATTGAAGCTTAAGGAAGACACCGATTTAAGCGACGAAGTATATCGTAATATTATGGAGACTGTTCTTCCCAAGCGGGCTAAGCTCAGAGCTATGAATCTGCTTAAGTCTCGCGCATATACCGAGTACGGACTTAGGAAGAAGCTTATCGAAGGCGGCTATCCCTCTTCGGTATGCGATGAAGCCATAGCCTACGTTAAGTCCTATGGATATGTGAACGACAGACAATATGCGTTCGACTATGTCAATGATCAATGTACTAAGCGCAGTAAGAAGGAACTCTATCAGAAACTCTCTCAGAAAGGCATTGCCAAGGAGATTCTGGACGGAGTATTTGCCGAGGTATACGGCTCTTACAGAGATGTGAGAGAGGAGTCTTCTTTTAACGAAACGGATGTTATTGTTAAGACTCTTAAGAAGCGTGGATTTACGGGCAATGAGTCCTATGAAGAGAGACAAAAGCTCTTGGCGTACTTCTACAGAAGGGGCTTTGAGATGGACTCGGTATACAAGGCAATGGATTCATTGAAGGAATAATTAAGGCGCTCCGGGACTCTCGGAGCGCTTTTAATTCTTAAATATTTCTAAAGGCGATGGGGTACATTTACTTGACATAACTTGTTTTTTTAGATAAAATTTCTATGTTGTGAACATGTTTGTCAGGATGCGAGCATCCTTACCTATATACTCGCAATAATTTAATAAGGAGGTACTCCTGTATGACTACGATGGAAATCGTATTCTTAGCCATAGCAGTAGTAGCCGTCCTTGCAGCTTCATTAATCGTGGCTGTTAACACCAAGCGCATCAGAGAGCAGAATGCCAAGATTGGCAATGCAGATGCCAAGGCCAGAGAGATAATTGATGAAGCTCTTCGTGAAGCAGAATCCAAAAAGCGTGAAAGCCTACTTGAAATTAAGGAAGAGTCCATTCGTACCAAGAACGACTTAGACCGAGAGATTAAGGAACGCCGCGCCGAGATACAGCGCAACGAACGCCGTATCCAGCAGAAGGAAGAGAACATCGATCGTAAGACTGAAGCGATTGAACGCAAGGAACAGAGCTTAACTGCCAAGGAAGAGAGCTTAGCTAAGGAGAAAGAAAAGATTGCCAAGCTCAACGAAGAACGTATACAGGAACTGGAACGAATTTCCGGATTAACCTCTGAACAGGCAAAAGAGCACTTACTTAAAATTGTTGAAGATGATGTAAAAATCGAATCTGCCAAGCTTATTAAAGACATGGAGCAGAAAGTCAAGGAGGAAGCGGACAAGAAAGCCAAGGATTATATTGTAGGCGCCATTCAGAAATGTGCTGCCGACCACGTATCCGAAGCTACCATTTCCGTTGTACAGCTTCCCAATGATGAGATGAAAGGTAGAATTATCGGTCGAGAAGGTCGTAACATTCGTACCATCGAGACCCTTACCGGAGTTGATTTGATTATCGATGATACCCCCGAAGCAGTAATTCTTTCCGGCTTCGATCCCATCAGACGTGAAGTAGCGAGAATCGCCCTTGAGAAGTTGATTGTTGACGGACGTATTCATCCGGCAAGAATCGAAGAAATGGTTGAGAAAGCGCAGAAGGAGGTTGAGAACCTCATTCGCGAAGAAGGTGAGACCGCATGTATGGAAGCGGGAGTTCACGGATTACATCCCGAGCTCATTAAGCTTCTCGGTAGAATGCGTTTCAGAACAAGTTACGGTCAGAATGCCCTTAAGCATTCTATTGAGGTGGCACAGTTATCAGGACTTCTTGCTGCCGAGATCGGACTTGACGTTCGTATTGCCAAGCGTGCCGGCTTACTTCATGATATCGGTAAGGCTGTTGACCACGATATGGAAGGTACTCACGTACAGCTCGGCGTTGAGCTCTGTAAGAAGTACAAGGAATCCAACGTCGTTGTTAACGCGGTTGAAGCTCATCACGGCGACGTAGAGCCTCAGTCACTTATCGCTTGTATCGTTCAGGCTGCCGATGCTATTTCCGCAGCAAGACCCGGTGCAAGACGCGATACGCTTGAAACTTATACCACAAGACTTAAACAGTTAGAAGAAATATCCAACAATTTCAAAGGTGTAGACAAATCATTTGCTATTCAGGCAGGTAGAGAAGTTCGTGTAATGGTAGTTCCCGAAGTAATTACCGATGCCGACATGGTCATCTTAGCCAGAGACATTGCTAAGAAGATTGAAGACGAGATGGAATATCCCGGTATGGTTAAGGTTAACGTTATTCGTGAATCAAGAGTTACAGATTACGCTAAATAAGATTTGGACCCCGTATTTTACGGGGTCTTTTCTTTTCACAAGAAGAAAATATAATTATTTGGTAATTCACACTTAATTATTTACAAATGTCCCTTTGTTAGCATTTTGGCAAAGGAGGATTATTTCCTATGCTGTTTGATAATTTTTTATTAGGAAATGGTACTTTGCAGGGTATTGATGAAATGCGTGTAAGAGGATGTGCTTACGGCGAATTCGCTGAAAAAGGATTCCTTAGTGCATCACTTAAAAATATAGCAGCCAAGGCAGAAGTAAGTGAAAAGCAGTTATTAACCGCTTTCGGCAGTAAAGAGGAGCTTCTGGAAAGACTTATAGAAGAACTCATTGAAAATGCCACATCCAAAGAAACCAATTCTTCGCTTGAAATGCTTGCATCAATAGTAGACAGTATGAAGCACGAGATTGAACTCGATACCAGAAAGGCTTCTTTTATCGGCATGCTGTTCTACGATCAGACAATACCTGCAGATGTTAAGCAAACCTGCGTAGAGTGCTTTGAAAATACCAGGGCTTATGAGTGCTTTGCCAGAGATTGCGGTAAGGGCTTGATTAAGTGCGACGATTCTGCAGATTCACTCGTGAATTTCTTTCAGGCTGTATTTAACATTGTGAAAGGCTATGCAGTTGCGGGTGTGGAGCCTCCGGCAACAGAGTGGCTGCTGGCGCTTTTATTTAAAAAGATTGATGATACCAAAGATAATGAGGACGCTATAATCAAGAGACAGAACTCTGTAATTGCGACCTTTGCGTCGGACTTTGACAGCATTCTTTTTGTGGATCTTGATACAGGTAAGATGGATGTGTATCAGGCCAACGGAGCCAATGACCAGTGGATTATGGATAGCGCCAGAAAAGGCTACAATGAATACAGAAAGAACTTTGCCAAGACTTTTCTTTATCCGGAAGATGCGGAGTGGTTCCTTAAAGAAACAGAACCGCAGAGCATCATGAATCGTTTCGACGAGGATCCTGTGCTGTTTATAGATCACAGAGTTAATTACAAGGGAAGAACGGTATTCTATCAGACCATTATAGCGCTTGACCCGATGTACTCCTACGGAAACAGGATTCTTATCGGCGGACACAAAATTGCGTCGGCTAAGAGGCCTAGGCCGGCTGATGATGATTTTGACAGAGCGGTATTTGGATAAATAAACATCCACCCGCATAGCGGGTGGTTTTTCTTTTTCGGGCATAGCCCTAATACTACTAGCCACCCACAAGTGGGTCTTATATTTGGCCTGCCAGCCACGCGTAGTGTTACTTGCTACCCGTAAACGGGTCCTGTGGGTCGAATATACTTAATTGATCCATTTCGTAATCTTGCTTTAGCTGGTTGGCTATGTAACTTTTTATTGCTGCAGTGTTCTTACCCACTGTATCTACGTAGTATCCCTTACACCAAAATTCGCGGTTTCGGTATGCGAATTTCATATTCCCATACTTTTGATATATCATGAGACTGCTCTTTCCTTTTAGGTATCCCATAAAACCCGAAACGCTCATTTTGGGCGGGATACTTAGTAAAAGGTGTATGTGGTCCGGGCATACCTCGCCCTCTATTATCTCGACACCCTTCCATTGGCATAAAGTCCTTATTATGTCTCTGATATCCTCTCTTTTTTCGTTGAAGAATACTTTTCTTCGATACTTCGGTGCAAACACCACATGGTATTTGCAGTTCCATTTCGTATGTGCTAAACTTTGTGCATCAGTATTTTGTCCCGACAATGTACTGTCCTCCTAATGTGTATTTTCTTGCGTAACTGGCAGGTCACGCTTTTGATTATACACATTAGGAGTATTGAAACTGAATACATCGCTTAAGCTTAACGGAACCACGCGACTATCGCGTGGTTTTCTTAATACAACAATAAGACGGTGTGGAAGATTCCACACCGTTTTTTGATTGGGCAGAAGTATACAAAATTGCGAACTAAAAAAGGATTTGGATGAGTATCATCTAAATCCTTTTATCTGTATGGCTTATCGTTATTGGTAAGACCTAATAGGTAATCGGTGGATGTCTTATAATACTTGGCTAGTCTGATAAGCTGCTGAGTAGGTATGTCGCGACGACCGATTTCATAGTAGGAATAGGAGGTCTGAGTACAGTTTAAGACTTCGGCAACCTGAGTCTGAGTTAAGTTGTGACGTTCGCGCATGTCTCTTATATGCGGATAGGGAACGAAATCTTCAGCCATTAGGCAACCTCCTCTCTATACATTCAACGTGTGAAGATATTTTATAACAAAACACATTGTTTTAAACATCTTTAGAACAAAATGGTATAGAAGAGGGCGAATGAACATTGAAGAAAGGTGTTATTTACGATTTTTACAAACAATTCAGACAATTAGTTTAATAGCTCGTTAATTATCCAAAAATTAACAGATAAAACAAAATGTTTTATTGACAATTAGAACAATTTGTTTTAACATCAAGCCATGGGGTGCACAAACAGAAGGTGCACCCCCTTATTATTTTCAAGGAGGAATTTTCATGAGGAAACACAATTTCTTAAAGGCAGTTGCCACTGTATTATGTATGGCACTCCTCATCTCGGGAACTGCTTTTGCAGCCACTCCCGGTCAGGCTCTTGATGCTAAGGAAGTTAAGTATGGTACTTTGTCCAGAGCAGATCAGAACATCTTAAAGGGAATGTTCAATGCTGAAGAATATGCAGCAATGAACGAAGATGTTGTTAAGGCAGTTGGTAAGGACGCCAACAAGTTATTTGCTCACTTCATTAAGTATGGTGTTTTCGAAGGCCGCGGACCCAGCAAGAGCTTTAACGTATCCGCATACATGTCAAGCTACGGTGACCTTCAGAAGGCATTTGGCAAGGATATCATGGCTTACTATCGCCATTACAATAACTACGGTAAGAAGGAGAAGAGAGAACTCGTTACCGTAGAAAAGGCTGAGGCAGCCGGCGTTGTAATTAAGTCTGTAACTGGAGCAACCAAGACTGTTCTGCCTCCTTCAGTGCAGAATCCTTCATCAGGATCTTCAGGAAGCGTACAGACACCTGTAGTTACTAGAATTAATTACTTTGATGGGTCTGCTATAACAGCATTGACTCAAGCAGAATTTGCTGAATTGACTGAAAGTGCTGCAGCAGAAGAACCTTCTGTAGCGATGCTTCATGATACGCTATCTGGTATGACTGTATATTATAGAGAAGACGCTGAATCTACATGGACTAGCTACAAAGCTGCACAGGAAGCAATTATTGCTAATATTAATGCAGATATAAGATTATTGGATGATATTTCTGTAAATGCGCCTAATGGTTCGAGCGCATCAGAAGTATTAGGCCTGATTAATACCGAAATCGCTGGCTTAGCATTGAATTTAAGCGGTTGGTCAGCAGCAGAGATTGTTTCAGGATATACAGCAACAACAGAGGGCTCGCAGACAGTAAGTGTTAGATTTAGTAATAGCGCGGAAAGCATTTCATTACCTATAGATATAACAGTTGTTGTTGCAGCAGCATCCGGTGGTGGCGGTGGAGCAACAGCTGTTGAAGAGTCTGATATTAGCACAACTAACAAGACTCTTACACTTACAGCTGGATATGCTACCGGAAATACCGTATCTCTTGCTGCTACAGCAGTCGAAGATGTTGCGTTCACATACGCGGAAACGACTGACGCAGGTGATTGCTTCACGATAGATGCCTCCTCAGGCTTAGTTACTTTCGCTACTGGTAAGGATGAAAGTGCGAGTCCGTATACTGCTACATTTACAATCACTGCAACCGGAAGTGATACACGTGAAGGCACAGCAACAAAGGAAGTGACTGTATCTGTTACAGTAAATGCAGCTGCAACAGCTGTTGAGGAATCTGATATTAGCACAACTGACGAGACTCTTACACTTATAGCTGGATATGCTACCGGAAATACCGTATCTCTTGCTGCTACAGCAGTCGAAGATGTTGAGTTCACTTATGCAGAAACGACTGATACAGGTGATTGCTTCACGATAGATGCCTCCTCAGGCTTAGTTACTTTCGCTACTGGTAAGGATGAAAGTGCGAGTCCATATACTGCTACATTTACAATTACTGCAACCGGAAGTGGTACACGTACTGGCACAGCTACAAAGACTGTAACGGTAACGGTTACTGTTTCTGATTCATAATCTAAAATCAAAATCTATTGGTTAATAGGGGGCGCGTAAGCGTCCCCTTATTCAGTGCAAGCCATCTAATCCAAGGAATATTTTTCTTGAAAGCTATAGTTGCAAACATGAAATACAAAGGCAAAGAAAAGAATAAGAAAGCATTATCGGACATTCTTCAAGGCAATGCTCTTACAAGACTTTCCATTATCGGAGCTATTCTACTTATGCTGATAATTATTATACTGGCGCTTGCCGGATGAGGAGGAAACGCTAGGGCTGATTATAGCTATATGCTCTTTGAAGAGCATCCGCCGGTGATTGAGAAAGGCCTACTTCCTTAACCGGAAGGGATCGACAGAATAAATTCATACTTTACGATATCCAACTCCCTATCGCCGGGCCTTCGGGCTCGGCTTTTTTGACTATACATAGTTACCAAAGAATTCTCGCAATAACATGCGACTGCAAACAGGTACAGCCAATTTCATGAGATTTTATGCCTTTTCACAGTTTGTGAAAATCGACGATTGTGTTTTCTTTTTACCTAAGTTAGCATATAAGCATAAGTACATTTCTTGTGGTTTCTGCCACTATGGGTTAACCGTTTTCGGCTCTCGATGAAATCCCTGCTTGAAATTTAATATAGGGAGCATCGGGCTCCCGAAGGAGAGAAATGAAAGAATTTAAGAAACTTGGGTTTTCTGACTCCTTTATGTTCAATAAAGTAATGGAAGACCCAGAGCTTTGTCGTCGTGTGCTTGAAACGTTACTACAGACAAAGCTTTCAGAACTGACTATGCCTCTTAATGAGAAAGAGGTTAAGGCTACCAAGGACGGAAAGGCTATTCGCCTTGATGTCTACACCAGAGAATCCGCAAACGGAACAATTTACGATACGGAGATGCAGAATCTCAACCGCAAATCGGTTGGGGCGCATGGGCTTCCGAGGCGGAGCAGATATTATCAGGCTATGATTGATATCAATAATTTGAGAAGTGGCGAGTCATATCAGAACCTGACAGACAGCAATGTGGTTTTTATATGTACTTTTGATCCGTTCGGGCTGGGGAACTACAAGTATACCTTTAGGGAGTATTGTGAGGAAAAAGTCGGCCTTTTACTTGACAGCGGTACCAGCAAGTACTTTTTTAACACTACAGCGACGGAAGAAGGCATACCGCAAGGGATTATGAATCTGTACAAGTATATCAATACCGGCGAGCCTTCGGATGAACTTACAGGAGATATAGCGGCTATGGTTGAGAAGAAGAAAGACGATTTTGAACTGAGCGTAAGATATTTACGAGAGTACTTTGGCCGTATGGATGCCAAGGAAGAGGAGCGTATGGACAATCTTGTGCGTATGCTTTCTAATGGTGGTACCCCCGATATGTTAAAGACTTATCTAAATGCCACTGCCGAGGAAATCGCTGAAGCGCAACGACTGTTATCTTCAGGTCAGACGTTTTCTGATTAATAGATATGTGCTATAATATCTTTTGGGTGCGCGAGAATGGACTCAGGTCATCTTGACGCACTTATTTTATGTAAAGAGAGGTAGATAACAGTGAGAACTGATGTAGTAATAATCGGGGCAGGCCCCGGCGGAATTTTTTCCGCATATGAACTTATGAAGAAGGCACCTAACCTTAAAGTTAAGGTATTCGAAGCGGGTAATCCCCTTGATAAGAGAAAATGTCCCATTGACGGAGACAAGGTTAAGAGTTGCATTAAGTGTCCTACTTGCGCAATCATGAACGGATTTGGCGGCGCAGGTGCTTTTTCCGATGGCAAATATAACATTACCAACGATTTCGGTGGCACACTTTACCAGTACATTGGCAAAGAAAAGGCTCTTAATCTCATGAAATACGTTGATGACATCAATATGACCCACGGCGGAGAAGGCACCAAGATGTTCTCAACCGCAGGTTCTGAGTTTAAGAAGCTTTGCATGCAGAATAAGCTTACACTTCTTGATGCGAGCGTAAGACATCTCGGTACGGATATTAACTATGTTGTGCTTGAGAATCTTTACAACGAGCTTAAGGATCACGTGGAGTTTCATTTCAGAACACCCGTTACTTCAATCGAGAAGCTTGATAACGGCTTTAAGATTAATTACGACGGCGGAAGTGTTGAAGCGGACAAGTGTATTGTGTCCGTAGGCCGAAGCGGCAGTAAGTGGATGGAAGAGGTTTGTAACGACCTTAACATCGATACACTTTCAAATCGTGTGGATATCGGTGTCAGAGTAGAGCTTCCCGCAGCGATTTTCTCGCACTTAACAGATGCTTTGTACGAAAGCAAGATTGTATATCGTACATCCAAGTTCGAGGACGCTGTAAGAACCTTCTGTATGAACCCCAACGGTATTGTGGTTAACGAAAATACCAACGGTATCGTAACCGTTAACGGACACAGCTTCGAAGATCCCACCAAGAAGACCGAGAACACCAACTTTGCACTTCTTGTAAGTAAGCACTTTACAGCACCTTTCAAAGATTCCAACGGATACGGTGAGTCTATCGCCAGACTTTCCAATATGCTTGGAGGCGGCGTAATCGTTCAGAGATTCGGCGACCTTGAGAGAGGACGTCGCTCTAACTTAAAGAGAATCGAAGAGGGTACCGTCAGACCCACTCTTGACGCAACACCCGGCGATTTGAGCCTTGTACTTCCCAAGCGTATCTTAGACGGAATCATGGAAATGATTTACGCACTTGACAAAATAGCACCCGGAACAGCCAATGACGACACGCTTCTTTATGGCGTAGAGGTTAAGTTCTACAATATGGAGGTTAAGCTTGATGAGAATCTCGAGACCATCCATAAAGGCCTTTACATCATAGGCGACGGAAGCGGTGTAACCCATTCCCTTTCGCATGCATCCGCCAGCGGTGTGTATGTCGCTAGGAAAATCATCGAAGGTTAAATAGCGCTCCAGGCTGATTCCATACAGAGAGATAAATATGGAAAAACTAATTGAGAAAGTAATATTGGTAGGGGTAAGCGAGACATCGGGAGCCGATGCGGAAGAAAGTCTGCATGAGCTTTACGAGCTTGCCAAGACCGCAGGAGCCGAGACAGTCGGAAGAGTAATTCAGACTCGCGAATACGAGCACCCTACAACATACGTAGGATCAGGTAAGCTTGAAGAGATTAAAGAGCTTATAGAGGCCACGGGAGCCACCGGTATCATTTGTGACGATGAACTGACTCCCTCCCAGATGAATAACATGTCCAAGATTCTTGATACCAAGGTCATGGACAGAACAGTACTTATCCTTGATATCTTCGCCGGCAGAGCGAAGACTCAGGAAGGTAAGATTCAGGTTGAACTTGCACAGTTAAGATACAGCCTTACAAGACTTGCGGGATACGGTAAGTCGATGTCAAGACTCGGCGGCGGTATCGGTACCAGAGGCCCCGGTGAGACCAAGCTTGAATCGGACAGACGAGTAGTCAAGAACCGAATCTCCAAGCTCAAAGCAGAGCTCAAAGAAATCGTGAAGCACAGAACCGTTACCAGAGCGAGACGTGAGCGCAGTAACATCCCCGTACTTGCCATCGTAGGCTATACCAATGCCGGCAAGTCCACGCTTCTTAACAGCTTAACCGACTCGGAAGTGTTATCCGAAGATAAGCTTTTTGCGACGCTCGACCCGACTACTCGTAAGTATGAAATTAACAGCGGCGAGGAAGTGCTTCTTACCGATACGGTAGGATTTATAGACAAGCTTCCCCACCACCTTATCGAGGCATTCAAGAGTACTCTTGAAGAGGCCAAGTACTCGGACATTATCGTCCACGTAGTAGACGCCTCCGACCCGGAAGCCTATGCCAAGATGGATGTGGTCTATGACACATTGCACAGCCTTGACGTGGAAGGCCGCCCTGTAATCACGCTCTTTAATAAGTGTGATGTGGCGGGACTTAATCACGGCTACAAGGACATACGTGCTTACAAATCCATCAATATTTCTGCCAGAACCGGACTTGGCATCGATGAATTCAATAAGGCTATCGAAGACATCTTAGCCGAGAGAAAAGTAGAAATAAAAAGAACCTTCCCCTTCACCGAAGCGGGCAAGATTCAGCTTATCAGAAAGACCGGCAAGCTCTTAATCGAAGATTACAGAGAAGACGGTATATATGTAGAGGCCTATGTGCCGAGAGAAACAGCGGGACGCCTGTAAGGCGCCCCGTTTTATCATGCTCCCTGATATTCAAGGACTCGCTCTTGAAACTGTGAGTAGAAGTCCTCTGTCATGTCGTAAGGAGTCTCAAAGAATATCTTTAGCATCCTTACATTAGCTTCCCGTGCAAGAGTCGGATTATCGACCATACACTCGCTTATATTCTTAACAATCTCGTGCCAAGTCCGCACGAACTCTTCGTAACGACCAAGCGACGGAATCCCGAGCCATGACTTAATCTTCACCTTAGTCTTGTTGGGATAAGGGCATTCATGAACCTGAATAAAGTAATCGAAACTTCCGTCATCATTGTAAATACGCCCAAGCGGGAACAGACGACAGAACCCGGGACGAAAGCTATGAATACCGCAACGTCCCTCGGCATTTAAGAAACCGCAGGCGCCGTCAGACTCTTTCTTTTGCAGAAATGGCGTAACTACACCGTCGCTAACCGTAAGCCCAACAAACTTGTCAAGCATCGTCGCGAAAGTCTCGGACAGGCCCGCGCTCAAACTGTATATGTCATACGGATCAAGAAATATAGTATCTTCCGTCACCCTGCAGCACTCCGAGCAACCGTTGCAGTCGCCGCAGCCAATCTTGGCAAGGTCACCGGAGGAATATCGCTTTCCGTCTGAAATTTCTTCGAAAGTCAAATTTCTCTTCATGATAAGCCTTCCTAACTCAATGTGGATTAATTATATATAAAATTTGCGGAAAAAGAAAGAAGCCCGCGCCGCTTTATGCTACAATTACCCCATGAGTAAAATTGTAACGGGTATCCTCGCCCACGTAGACGCGGGCAAAACTACATTATCGGAAGCTCTTTTGTATGAGGCAGGTGTGCTTCGCAAAAAGGGAAGAGTGGACACTAAGGATTCTTTCCTTGACAACAACACATGGGAAAGAGAGCGGGGAATTACCATCTACTCCAAGGTTGCAAGGCTTAACCTCGGGGACGTTGAACTGATTCTTACAGATACTCCCGGTCACGTGGATTTCTCGGGAGAAATGGAACGAGCCCTCAATATCTGCGACCAGGCGATTCTTATCATCAACGCATCCGACGGTGTTCAGGCCCACACCAAGACCGTTTGGAATCTGCTTAGACACCGTAACATTCCCACATTCATATTTGTTAACAAGACTGATTTGCCGGGCTTTGACAAGGAGAAGTCACTACAGAACCTTAGAAAAGAACTTTCTCCCGAAGCCTTAGACTTTTCGGAACTTCACACAGACAATTTCTACGAGGAGATAGCTACCGCCTCGGAATCGCTCCTTGATAAATATATGGAAACAGGCTCGATTTCCGACGAGGAGATCGCAGACACAATAGCTGCTTGCCACGCATTCCCGGTCTTTTTCGGCTCGGCACTTAAGGGTGACGGCGTGAGCGAGTTCCTTGAGGCACTGAAACTATATTCGCGACCGGCACCCGTTAAGGATTCTTTTGCTGCAGTTTGCCTTAAGATTACCCGTGACAAAGCAGGCAACAGGCTTACCCATCTTAAGCTGATGGGCGGCACCATAAAGGTTAAGGATACGCTCGAAGACGAGAAGATTAACGAGATAAGACTTTACTCCGGCGAAAAATACGAGGCAGTTCCCGAAGCTCATGCCACCGACATAGTGGCTGTCACGGGACTTAAGAATTCACGCCCCGGCTCCACATACGGAAATGTAACAAATGTTACGGATACATACATCGAACCGGTATTAACATATGCAGTGAAATATCCCGACGACGTCGACCGTCAGGCCATGCACAGGTACCTCCTCGAACTTGAAGAAGAAGAGCCTAACCTGAAAGTTGAATATAACGAAGGCACAAGGGAAATCTACGTCCACTTAATGGGCGAGGTTCAGACGGAAATCCTTACCCGGGAGATAGAAGAGCGCTACAACATAAAGGTTTCTTTTGGTGTAGGCAACATCCTGTACAAAGAAACCATCGCGGACACCGTCGAGGGCGTCGGCCATTTTGAACCGCTCAGACATTACGCGGAAGTGCACCTTAAGATGGAACCGCTCGACCGCGGCACAGGCATGCAGTTTGACACAGACGTATCCACCGATGACCTGGCACTTAACTGGCAGCGACTGGTGCTTACACATCTTGGCGAGCGCGAGCACAGGGGAGTTCTTACGGGCTCGCCCATAACCGACATGAAGATTACGCTGGTGGCCGGTAAAGCTCACCTTAAGCATACCGAGGGCGGCGACTTCAGACAGGCCACGTATCGTGCTGTACGACAGGGCCTTATGATGGCTGAGTCAATTCTGCTCGAGCCGTTTTATTTTTACGAACTGACAGTGCCCGACAGCGCTGTGGGCCGCGCCATGACCGACATCGACAGAATGTGGGGAACCGCGGAGGTTTCCGAGCAGCGTGACGGAATATCTATCATCACCGGAAAGGCCCCGGTATCGACTCTCAACGGTTATGCCAAAGAAGTCGCGGCTTACACCAAGGGTCTCGGTACATTATCAGTTAGTCTTGCGGGCTACGAGCCTTGCCACAACGCCGAGGAAGTAATAGCGGCGCGTGCATACAGCCCCGAGAACGATCTTCGCAACACGCCCGATTCCGTATTCTGCTCACACGGCGCAGGTACGGTAATCCCTTGGCACGAAGTATATAATTACATGCACTTGCCCCTCATGGGTGAGGCGCGGGACGAAGACGAAGCGGGGGCACCCGTAAACGCTCCCACATCCAAGGAGCGCGCAGAGATCTTTGTCACCACCGAAGAGATAGACGAGATTATCAACAAGACCGCCTACGCCAACAGAAGCGGCCGCAAAGGCTCCTACAAAGGCATAAGCGAAGCCATGCGTGAACGTCGCCGAATAGGCGGTAAGCCCATTAATCCTACGCCTACATCTTACAAGGGCACCCCGGCCAAAGAAAAATACATGCTCATCGACGGCTACAACGTAGTCCATGCCTGGGCAGAGCTTAATTCAATAGCCGAGAAAGACATGGGTGGCGCCGCAGGACGCCTGATGGACATTGTCAGCAACTACAGCGGCATTACAGGCATTAAGACGATTCTGGTATTCGATGCATACAAGGTTCTCGGTCACAGCACCGAGGAGATTAAGTACCACAACATAACTGTGGTCTACACCAAGACTGCAGAGACAGCCGATCGCTACATCGAAAGGTATGCCCACGACAATGGCAAGAAGTACGACATTATAGTGGTCACCAGCGATGGTGTCGAGCAGGTAATCATCAGAGGCGCGGGCTGCACACTTATGTCCTCACGAGATTTTGAGGAAGACTGCAAGCGTAAGAGCGAGGAATTAAAGTCAATGAAACTGCCTGACTCCGTAAGAATTACGGAGTGATATTAAACGGTTGCTTTTGCCTGTAAGTTTATAGTACAATTACTTCTGCTTGAATTGACAGTGAGGTTGGAATCATGGCTGCTACATTTGAAGAGAATAAGAAAGTTATGACCGAAGTGCTTCTTAATGACGAGTTTTCAAGGCACCTCGGCATCGAAATCTTAGAGTTTGAAGAAAAGTTCATTAGAGCACGTATTCCCTTTAAGAAGCCGCTTCTTAACAATTACGGCTCGGTTCACGGAGGAGTGCTGTATTCTTTTGCAGACATTCTGGCAGGAACGGTTGCTTGTATGAGCGGCAAGTTCTGCACCACAGTCGAAGGCAGCATGAATTACCTTGAGCCTGCAGTAAGCCGTGAGTATATATACTGCGAGGCTAAGAGAGTTCGCGGAGGCAACCACCTTATTGTGGTTAAGGTTAAG
This sequence comes from Lachnospiraceae bacterium, assembly GCA_017553505.1. Classification (GTDB taxonomy): domain Bacteria; phylum Bacillota; class Clostridia; order Lachnospirales; family Lachnospiraceae; genus UBA1258. The sequence goes on along the minus strand of JAFZLD010000026.1, from coordinate 56,581 downwards.
ATTAAGAACGACGACGGTACTCTGGTAGACGACGGAAGCTTTACATTCTACCGCTCACCCAAGGACGTTTCTATATAAAGAAGGAGCAAGAAAGTGTTAGAGTTAAAGAATATCAGCTACACGGCTGAAGACGAACATGACATTATCAAAGACATAAGTCTTAAGATAGACGGCGGATTCACTGCCATTACCGGTCCCAACGGCGGAGGTAAGTCTACACTTGCTAAGATTATCGCAGGTATCATTACTCCCACCAAGGGTCAGATAATCTTAGACGGAGAGGATATTACAGGACTTTCCATCACAGAGAGAGCTCACAAAGGCATAAGCTTTGCCTTCCAGCAGCCCGTAAGATTTAAGGGCATTACGGTACGCGACCTGTTAACTCTTGCTTCCGGCAAGACCATTGATTTTAACGGAGCATGCGCGATTCTTTCGGAAGTAGGCCTTTGCGCAAGAGATTACATTAACAGAGAGGTAAATGCTTCTTTGTCCGGCGGCGAGCTTAAGCGTATCGAGATTGCCATGATTATTGCCCGCGGCACCAAGCTTTCGCTTTTCGACGAGCCTGAAGCAGGTATCGACCTTTGGAGCTTTAACAGTCTTATCAAGGTATTTGAGAAGATGCATGAGAAGATTAACGGTTCCATAGTTATCATTTCTCACCAGGAACGCATTCTTAAGACGGCTGACAGAATCATCGTTCTTTCAAACGGTGAAATTACCGCAGACGGCACTCAGGAAGATGTCTACCCCGAATTATTCATGGAAATCGGAAGCGGCACCTGCGTGAAGCTTGAAGAAGGAGGTGTACGCTAATGGATGCAATGCAGTTAAACCTTCTTAAGGAAATCGCCGACATTCACGGAACTCCCGAGGGCGCTTACAACATCCGCTCCAACGGTCAGTCCGTAGGCAGAAATTCAACCGCCAATATCACGATTGAATCTAAGACTGACAAGCCCGGCATCAACATCATCATCGCACCGGGTACGAAGAACGAAAGCGTGCATATTCCCGTAATTATCAGTGAGACCGGCCTTACCGACCTTGTATACAACGATTTTTTTATCGGAGAGGACAGCAATGTGGTAATCGTGGCAGGCTGCGGTATTCACAACTGCGGCGATCTGGATTCCGGTCACGACGGTATTCACACCTTCCACATCGGCAAGAACGCTCACGTTAAGTACATTGAGAAGCACTACGGCGAAGGCGACGGAAACGGCGAGAACATCATGAACCCCACCACCGTTGTCGAACTTGAAGAAGGCGCATACATGGAGATGGAGACCACCCAGATTAAGGGTATCGATTCCACCAACCGTATCACCAAGGGCACCTGTGCCGACAACTCTACATTTATAGTCAAAGAAAAACTCATGACTCACGGTCACCAGTTTGCACGCACCGACTTTACGGTTGAATTAAACGGTGAAGACTCACATGCTGACGTTGTGTCACGTTCCGTTGCAAGAGACGATTCCAGACAGGAGTTTTCTTCCAACATCCTGGGTAACAACAAGTGTAACGGCCACTCCGAATGCGACGCCATCATCATGGACAGAGCGGTAGTTGCCGCAGATCCCAAGCTTACAGCTGCAAGCGTTGAGGCAAGCCTTATTCACGAGGCTGCCATCGGTAAGATTGCGGGCGAACAGCTTATCAAGCTTATGACTCTCGGTCTTACGGAAGAAGAAGCCGAAGAGCAGATTGTAAACGGATTCCTCAAATAATGTAAACATAAAAGCAAAGCGACGGTTTTACGACTGTTTCTTTGCTTTTTCGTTGCCTTGTGTGAAATAATATATAGTTGTATTTTTAGAATATTTGCAACTTTTACAATAATTGCGAAATCACTTTGAGTGAGGATACGTTAACGATATGAAGCTTAGCAGAAAAGGAAAGGCATATTGTCTGATGGCAGGCACGTTGGTGTGCTTTGTGCTTCAGATGCTCATAATGAAGACGCCTAACGGCGGAAGTATTCTCCTGCAACTGGGCGGGAAGGCGTCAATGGTTAATATTACAGGCGTCATACAGGCTATTATGGCGCTTATCTGTATTATTCTCGTACTTATAGATGCCCGCATAGGATTGATTATCGCAAGAGTCATTCTTTTGATTTCAGTTGTTTCAATGGTATTGGCCGTAATACGAAGCGGCGGTGGGCTTACCCCTCTTCCCGGCGCAGTGACAGTTCTTATGTCTCTTCTTTCCTGCGAAATAATCGCAAGGCAGTTTAAGCAGATGGAGATGGACAGCATCACCGACCTTGTTACCAAGCTCTTAAACAGACGCGGCCTCATCAAAGAACTTGAAGCGCAGCAGGCGGATTCCAAGCACTTCCACATGATGTTCCTTCACGTCAACAACTTAAAATCCATAAATGATAACCTGGGTTACGAATACGGTGACAAAGCGCTTGCGATAATTGCCGACAGAATCAGCAAGGTAGTAAGCAAAGGAAGCATCGTCAGCAAGCTTGACGGTACCGAATATGCCATAGCAATTCCCGAGAACGACGATATCAAACTCATCGCGGACGAAATCATGAATGAGGTAAACAAGAAAATCGTTCTCGACAGCGATGGCGTTCCCGCTAACTTTTACCTTAGAGGCTTTGCCGGAGTTGCAACATATCCCGAAGATACCAATTCTATTCTTAAGCTCTTAAGATACGCCGACATAGCGATGTATCATGCGAGTAAGAATAACAAAGAAAGAATCGTATACTTTAACAAGAGCCTTGAAGAAGAGCTGTTAAGAAGAGCACAGGTGGAAGGCTACATTCAGGAAAGCCTTAAGAACGATTACTTTTTCCTCGTATACCAGCCTCAGTTCAGAGCGGAAGACAAGGGCTTACGAGGTTTTGAAACCCTCATCAGAATGAAGCTTCCCGACGGAACCAACATAAGCCCCGGTGAGTTTATTCCGATAGCCGAGAAGACTGACCTTATATACAAGATTGACGAATACGTCCTCAGGCGCGCTCTTACGGAATTTAAGAACGCAATTCTTACCTCGGGCGATAAGCTTCTTCTTTCGGTGAACATTTCGGCCAAGGACATTTCGAGTCCCGACTTTGCAGGCAAGCTTGCAAGGATACTTGAGGAGACAGGCTTCCCTGCGGAGCATCTTGAGATAGAGATTACGGAGTATTCTTTGTACGATTCACTTGAGACCACGGTAGCCAATATCGAAAGAATCCGTGGCATGGGAGCGAAGCTCGCACTTGATGATTTCGGTACCGGATATACGTCTCTCGCACAGCTCCTTCACTTGCCTTTCGACCTTCTTAAGGTTGACAAGTCGCTTGTGGATAACGTTGAGACCAGCGAGGTGAGCCGCGACTTTGTTAAACTTGTAATTTACATGGGACACATCATGAACAGCGAGGTAATCTCGGAAGGTGTTGAATCCGAGTCCCAGCTTAAGTTATTAAGAGAACAAAACTGCGACTTTATTCAGGGTTACGTGTGGAGCAGACCGCTCGCTTTGCAGGATGCGCTTGATATGTGCAGATAGTTGATTCAGAGCTTCGGCCGTAACGGTCGGGGCTCTTTTTGTTAGGCGACGAGCCAAGCGGCTGATGTGCTTACACAATCAGACATTTGGCAAAAGAAAAAGTTCAATTGAGCGATATTGTGATAAAAACGGTTTTATTTTTCATTTCTTTTTAAAGCCTTAAGAGTATAATGGCTTATAGGTAGAAGATTATGAAAAAGTTTGATAAGAAAATTGTAAATGAAACTATTAATATGGCTTGGCCCGCAGTGGTTGAGTCGTTTTTTGCTGCCTTTGTGGCACTTGTGGACTCTTATATGGTAAGCGGTCTGGGCAGTAACGCTGTTGCGGCGGTCGGACTGACTACACAGCCTAAGCTTATGGGCTTGTCCATGTTTTTTGCAATAAATGTGTCGATTTCCGCACTTGTTGCCAGAAGAAGGGGCGAAGGCAGGAAAGACGATGCAAATAAGATTCTGATAACGGCTATAACCTTTATCGTACTTGCGGCGGCTGTTATCAGTACACTTCTTGTTACATTTGCCGGAGACGTAATAAGATTCTGCGGCTCTAATGCAGATACCCATGATTCCGCGGTTGCGTATTATAAGATTATCATGGGCGGTATGATTTTTAACTGCATTCAGATGGGTGTGAACGCTTCGCAGCGTGGCGCGGGCAATACCAAGATTACCATGCGTACGAACGTCACCTCCAATTTGGTTAACATAACATTTAACTATCTGCTTATCGGAGGTAAGCTCGGCTTCCCGGCACTTGGTGTAAGAGGCGCTGCAATTGCTACGGTTACAGGTACCGTCGTGGCTAGTATCATGAGCGTTCTTTCGCTGTTTGAGAAGGATTGTTTTGTAAGTATTCCTTTTATAGTTAAGAATAAAATTCGTCCCGCATGGGAGTCGTTTAAATCGCTGGTGAAAGTGGGCTATTCGGTGTTTTTTGAACAAATACTTATGCGTATCGGATTCATGGCGACTGCAATTATGGCTGCCGATATGGGGACAGCACAGATGGCGGCGCATCAGGTGGGCATGAATATCATGAGCCTTTCTTTTTCCTTCGGTGACGGCTTGCAAGCGACGGCGGTGGCACTTATCGGAAGAAGCCTTGGCGAAGGTGATGAGGATCTGGCAAGAGAGTACGGCAGGACTTGTCGTATGATCGGAATGGTGATTTCAATTTGTCTTGCGTTCCTTTATTTCTTCGGAGGGCGCGCGCTTATGTCAGCTTTCTTCAAAGAACCTGAAATTGTATCTATCGGAGTAGGCATTACCCGTATTATAATATTGGTAGTGGTGTTCCAGGTATCGCAGGTCATCTATATGGGTTGTCTGCGAGGGGCGGGAGATACCGGCTATACCGCCATGGCATCCATTATCAGTGTCACTATTATAAGAACGGCCTTTTCCTACTTGTGCGGCTATGCATTGGGGCTTGGTATCAACGGCGTTTGGATGGGTATCTTAGCAGACCAGGTATCAAGATTCTTCTTTGGCTCCATAAGGTTCAGACAGGGGAAATGGACCAAGATTAAGATATAACGGGAGCGATTTATGCGACTTATTCATTGTGCCGACATCCATCTTGACTCTAAGCTTAATGCTAACCTTACGCCCGATAAGGGAAGAGAACGCAAGCAGGAGATTCTCAATACCTTCGTGCGTATGATTGATTACGCTGCGGGTAACGCGGTGGATGCGGTGCTTATATGCGGGGATTTATTTGATACCGGCAATGTCTCCGCCCTTGCAAGAAATACTGTCAGGGACACGGTAATCAAGCACCCCGGTATAGATTTCTATTTGCTTAAAGGCAATCACGATACGGATGCCTTTATCAATTCTTTTGACGAGATTCCGTCTAATCTCAAGCTTTTTAACGATACTTGGACAGTCTATACTGCCGGCAGAAGCGGCAACGTATGCATTCACGGTGTCGAGCTTGATTCTGATAACAGTCGGTCGGTACAGAGCAGTTTTTCACCCGATCCCATGAATATCAATATAGTTATGCTTCACGGTCAGCAGGCCGAGTCTGTCTCACGCGACAAGGCTGAGGTTATCGACCTTAAGCAGTTTAGAAACAAGGGCATCAATTATCTTGCGCTCGGTCATGTTCATGAGTATGTGAGCGCGCCGCTTGACGGATATGCCAAGTATTGCTATCCCGGCTGCCTTGAGGGCCGCGGATTCGACGAGACCGGCGAGCACGGATTTGTGCTGCTTGATGTGGACGAGGAGACGGGTGAGGTTACGGACACGTTTGTTCCTTTTGCCACGAGACATATATATGAGATTAATGCAGATGTGACGGGCCTTAACGATTCCCCGTCCATGCTTGATGCGGCGCGTAAGGCTGTAGCGGCTACCGATGCCGGTGACGATGATATGGTGAAGATTGTTCTTACCGGCGACGTGGACGTAGAGTGCGAGAAGGACACTGAGTTTATCAGAAAAAGCATGGAAGACGACTTCTACTTTCTGAAAGTCTATGACAAGACCAAGCTGAAGGTGGACCCGTCGGTATTTATGTACGACAGTTCCTTAAAGGGCGAGTTCGTAAGAACGGTACTTGCGCGTGAAGATATTTCCGAAGAGGACAAGAGCGAGATTGTGCGTCTCGGTCTTGAAGCGTTGATGGGAGGTAAGCTTGCATGAAACTGATATCCTGTCATGTTGAAAATTTCGGTAAGTTATCAGGCGTAGACCTTTCTTTTGCGGAAGGATTGAATACATTCTGTAATGACAACGGCTGGGGCAAGAGTACGCTTGCGGCCTTTATAAGAGCGCTTTTCTATGGCTTAGAGGGCGACGGCAAGGTCGATGTAATGAAGAACGAAAGAAAGCGTTTCGCCCCCTGGCAGGGCGGTGCTTTCGGCGGAAGCATAGTCTTCGAAACTCACGGCAAGACCTACGAGATGACAAGGTTTTTCGGAGCTAAGGCCGCCGAGGATACCTTCGAACTTCGTGACCGCGCGACTAACCTCGAATCGACGGATTACAGCGAGAAGATAGGCGAGGAACTGTTCCACATTAACAGTGAGTCCTTCATGAATACGGTATTTATAAGCCAGAGCGATGCGGCATCTTCGAAGGCTACAGACGACGTCAATGCGCGCCTCGGTAACATTTCCGACGGCATGGACTTAAATCGTTATGCCAATGCCGAGTCGATTATCAAGGATACTTTGAACGCAATGTCCGCCACCCGCAAGACCGGCGAGATAGCCAAGGACAAGGCTTACGCCTCCGAGCTTAAGAGTCGCATTCGAAACGGTCAGGGAATAGAATCCACCATGGCAGCCGTGTCCGAGCGTATCAAGAAGGAGAAAGATGAACTCGAAAACTGCAAGAAGGAGCTTTCCGAACTTTCCCTTAAAAAGAAAGAAGCTCTTCGTGTCGAGAAACTGTTAAATGACAAGGAAGCTTACGAGAAGCTTCTTAACGAATACAAAGACAAAGAAAACCTGCTTAAATCCAGGCGCGACCGCTTCCCCGGCAAGGTTCCCACAAGCGAGAACGGCAAGGCGCTTGAAGATACGGCCGACAGACTCAGAGAAGCGCAGGCTTTGTACGAAGGCACGCGTCTTGAAGATACAGAGGAAGCTTTGTACAATACGCTTCTTAACACGTTCAAAGAAGGCGTTCCCTCCGAGCCCGACATCGACAGGATGATTGACGACGCGGAAGAATGCGCGAGACTTCGCGGTATTACAGAGAAGCATTCTTTGACCGAAGCCGAGCAGGATAAGCTTTCGCGTTACAACAATATATACAAAGATCCGCATACGCTTGAAGCCGACGTTAACGGAGCGCTTAACGACTGGAACGACAGAAGCCGCATGCTTAATGAAGCGCGCTTCCTCGAGCGTGACTTATCGGACAAAGAATACACGTACGGCGAGAAGGGTGGCAGGAAGGGCTTAATGCTTCTCGGACTGTTCCTTGTGCTGGCCGGCGCTGTGTTGCTACTGTGCGATTTGGTGCTTAAGGTTGAGAGCCCGGTAAGACTTTCTTACTTTTCTTATTTGGCTTTCGGGCTTGGGCTGGTCTTTCTTTTGCTGCAGGTTAAGAAGAGCCTTTCGTCGGGGCAGGATAAGCGCGTCAGGGCGGCGGAGATTAACGATATTAAGGAAAGACTCAGCGAATACAGGGACAAGTCGGCGGATATCGAAGAGGCTACGCAGAATCTTCTGTACAGCTTCGGCATAGCTTACGATGAGATTAACGTTCCGAAGGCGCTGCAGGGCATCCTTTATGATTCATATGACTACAAGGCGCTTCTTGAGAAGGCCGGAATGGCGTCGGAGTATGATTATACTAAGAAATGCGCCGAGTTGTCTGCAGGCGTGAATGCGTTCCTTTACAAGTATTCCACGCAGGCGGATGAGTCAAGGCAGGTGGCGCTTCTTACGGATTTGAAGGGAAAGATTTCGCACTTTAACTTACTTTCCAAGAAGAATCGTGACCACAAGCGTGCGGCCGAGGAAGCGACAAGACTTCGCAGTGAGCTTGAATCGGGACTTTCGCAGTATGACATCGATATAAGCGGCAACCTTTTTGAAAAAGTTGAAGACCTTCTGGATGCCGTTACCGAGTATGAATCGGTGCGTGAACTTTTCAATGATGTCGAGGGGCGTCTCGAGGCGTTTAAGAATGATAAGAATATAGAAGAAATAATGGCAGCGTCGCAGGAAGGCGCAGAGTCGGTTGAAGCGATTCATGACAGGGAAGAAGAATTGAACTTACGCGCCGACACACTTCGCGAGGCAATACTTACCGACACGAGAACTTTGGATGACTGTGCCGAGAACTACGACACCTGGCAGGAAGACGTGGAAGAGCTTAAGGAACTTGAAGAATCCATTGCAGAGAAGCAGCATCGCCTGAAACTTATCGAGTTAACCGGCACCATCTTAACTGAGGCCAAAGAAAGCCTTACCGCAAGATACATGGAGCCACTCCTTACCGGATTCTCCAAGTATTACACGGCGCTTACGGGTGATACGGCCGCAGCTTACAAGATTGACGCCAATACCAATATAACGGTTAAGGAGAAGGGTAAGCAGCGTAACGTAGACACGCTCAGCTACGGCTACAGAGACCTCATAGGATTCTGTATGAGACTTGCCATGGCCGACGCAATGTATACCGGCGAGAAGCCCACGCTTATCATGGACGATCCCTTCGTGAATCTCGACGACAGGAAGCTTGAAGGCGCCGAGAAACTCTTGGAAGTTGTGGCCAAGGACTACCAGGTACTTTATTTGACCTGCAGAAGTGAGAGAAAGCTGTAGATAAAGGTTTATATTACCGTAAAAAGGTGATATTGTTAGATATGTAGTGATACACGTACTGTTTGTTAAACGGGAGGTTGTATGAGCATTTTTTCGGAAAGATTTAAAAGATTTTCGGGTAAGCCCCGGAGAAGCGTTTCCGGATCTTCTTATGAAGCAAGACCCGAGACCGCAGGATTTTCTTTTGCGAAGAAAGAATCCGAGTCTGAACTTAAGAACGTTGTGGGCGAACTTAAGGACAATGCCGTAAAGAACGGTGAAGTTCTTAAAAGCTTAAGCGACAAGGTCGACGGCCTCGGAGACTTTAAATCGATTGTGGAAGACTGCAAGAAAGAAACCAGAGACGCCATCCACACCGAGAACGTTAAGGTATACCGTAACGTGCAGGCCGTAGTGGTGGACGAAGCCGAAAAGGTCAAGGCATCTGTTAATGCTTCGGGCAAGAGCACCGAGTCCAGGGTTAACGCCGCGATTACTTTTTCAGTGCTTGCTTTTCTGATTGCGGTTATCCATTTTGCATTCGATATTCTTTGTAATCTCGGTATTTTCTAAAAATGCTTGCAAAGGCACAAGTCTTGTGATACAATCGGTACGCTGTGACTAAAAGGCACGTGTGTTTTGTGTGCAATAATGCACGCACATCCCCGTCGGTGCTTCTTTAACGCGGAAGTTGACGGAAAGCGGACACACACGGATGATTAACTAAAACGGAGGATTTTAAAATGAGCGTTATTTCAATGAAACAGTTACTTGAAGCAGGTGTTCATTTCGGACACCAGACCAGAAGATGGAACCCTAAGATGGCTCCCTACATCTTCACCGAGAGAAACGGTATCCACATCATCGACCTTCAGAAGTCTGTAGGTAAGGTTGACGAAGCTTACAATGCAATTTCCGATATCGTAGCTCAGGGCGGTACCGTACTTTTCGTAGGTACCAAGAAGCAGGCTCAGGATGCAGTTAAGACTGAAGCTGAGCGTTGCGGTATGTTCTATGTTAACGAGAGATGGCTTGGCGGTATGCTTACCAACTTCAAGACCATTCAGTCCCGTATCGCACGTCTTAAGGCTATCGAGACCATGTCTCAGGACGGCACTTTCGACGTACTTCCCAAGAAAGAAGTTATCAACATCAAGAAGGAATGGGAAAAGCTTGAGAAGAACCTTGGCGGTATCAAGGATATGAAGAGAATTCCCGACGCTATCTTCGTAGTTGACCCTAAGAAAGAGCACATCTGTGTTCAGGAAGCACACGCACTCGGAATCACCTTACTTGGTATCGGTGACACCAACTGCGATCCTGAAGAACTTGACTATATTATCCCCGGTAATGATGATGCTATCAGAGCCGTTAAGCTTATCGTTTCCAAGATGGCTGACGCAGTAATCGAAGCTAATCAGGGTGAAACCGCTACAGCAGAAGACGCTAACGCAGACGCTGAAGTAGAAGCTACCGACATCGAAGAAGTAGCAGAAGAAGCTTAATTTATCTTAAGTACATAACAGAATAAAGGAGAATATAATCATGGCAGACATTACCGCAAGCATGGTAAAAGAATTACGTGAAATGACCGGTGCCGGCATGATGGATTGTAAAAAGGCACTTAATGAAACAAACGGCGACATGGAAGCCGCTGTAGATGTATTAAGAAAGAGCGGCGCAGCTAAGGCTGAGAAGAAAGCAAGCCGTATCGCAGCTGAAGGTATTACCCGTACCGCTATCGAAGGCGGTAAGGCAGTAGTTGTTGAGGTTAACTCCGAGACAGACTTCGTTGCCAAGAATGAAACTTTCCAGAGCTATGTTGAAGCAGTAGCTAAGCAGGCACTTGCTTCTTCAGCAGCTGATGTTGAAGCTATGATGGATGAAAAGTGGATCGAGGATTCTTCCAAGACCGTTAAGGAAGTTCTTGTAGAGAAGACCGCTACAATCGGTGAGAAGCTTTCCATCAGAAGATTTGCCAAGGTTGAAGGCGACACTGTTGTATCTTACGTACACGGTGGCGGTAAGATCGGTGTTCTTGTAGCAGCTAACGGTGCACAGGGCGACGCAGTTAAGGAAGCTCTTACCAACGTTGCAATGCAGGTTGCAGCTATGAACCCCACCTACATCTCCAGAAACGATATTTCTGCAGATGAACTTGCCAAGGAGAAGGACATCACTCTTGAGAGCGCACTTAACGATCCTTTCTCACTTCCCAAGCCTATTCTTAACAAGCTTATTGAAAAGGCACTTAACGGTGTATGGAGCGATTCCGATAAGGCTATCTACGAAGAGAAGAAGTCCAACATGAACTATCTTCCCAACTTCTTATCCGATGCAGCTAAGGCTCAGCTTGCAGAACTTGCACTTGCTGACAAGGCTAACATCTCCGGCGATAAGATTTTCGCAGGCCTCGTAGAGGGACGTATTTCCAAGCACTTAAAGGAAATCTGCCTTCTCGATCAGGTATACGTTAAGGCTGAAGACGGCAAGCAGAGCGTAGCAGCTTACCTTAAGAGCGTTGACGCTAACATCACCGTAGCTAAGTTCGTTCGTTTCGAAGTTGGCGAAGGTATGGAGAAGAAGGTTGACGACTTCGCTGCAGAAGTTGCTGCTCAGGCAGGTTTATAAGATATACCTCTTTGAATTACTTGAGGCGGTTAGTAATAACCGCCTCTTTTTAACTAGAACCACTTTACTAAGTTAAAGGACTGATGTGACGTGAGTAATAATAAAGACAACGGTGCATTCCTTAAAGGTATGCGTGACGGCCTTCCCATAGGTCTTGGATACTTTGCGGTTTCTTTTTCCCTGGGAATAATAGCCAAGAAAGGCGGACTCACACCTGTGATGGGCTTCTTTTCAAGTCTCTTTGTAAGAGCCTCAGCGGGAGAGTACGCTATATATACGTTAATAGCGGCGCTTGGAACGTATTGGGAAGCAGTAGTGATATCACTTATTGCCAATGCGAGATACCTTCTCATGAACGCTGCTCTCAGCCAGAAGTTTAATCCGAAGACCGGCATCATTAAGAGGCTGCTGGTGGGCGTATGCTGTACAGACGAGATATTCGGTATATCCATTGCCTGGCCTGGCTATCTTAAGCCCGGCTACACTTTCGGGGCGACTGCTGTAGCAGGTCCCATGTGGGCTCTTGGCACCGCACTCGGTATTGTGGCCGGCGGAGCACTTCCTACAAGGGCTGTATCGGCTCTGAGCGTAGCTTTGTACGGAATGTTCCTTGCAATTATCGTACCGCCTTCCAAGAAGGACAAGGCTGTGGCAGTAGCTGTAATCGCAAGCTTTACGCTTAGCTACATCTTCAGCATTGCACCTGTAGTCAAGGAGATAAGTTCAGGCACCAGAACGATAATACTTACTATCATTATCGCGGCTGTGGCGGCTGTAATCAAACCGCATACCACTCCCGAGAACGGAGGTGGCGCCGATGCATGATACGGTTAAAGTATTGATTTATATATTGATAGCGATAGTGGTTACCAACGGTATAAGAGTATTACCCATAACGCTTATCAGGAAGCCCATTAAGAATAAGTTCATACAAAGCTTCTTGTATTACGTTCCGTACGTAACCCTAGCCGTAATGACCTTCCCGGCCATTATGGAGGCCACACAGAGCCCCATAGCAGGCCTTGTGGCACTGTTACTCGGTATCGTGGCAGCATACTTCGGACTGGGCCTGTTCCCGGTATCGATTATCTGTTGTGTGGCAGTATTTATAATTGAATTATTTGTTTAGAAATTTACCCCCAACTTACCAAGTTGGGGGTATTTGTATGCATACAACTCATTTTTAAACAAATATGCACAAACAAATTTGGAGAAATGTCACCAAAAAAGTAAAAGTGCTGTAAAAATATTGAATATTTTGTAAAAAAAGGCTATATTATTGTAAAACGATTTATTAAAACGATTTACTGGTTTTGGAAAGGTTATGGTTGATATGAGCAAGAAGAAATGGCGTTCGTTCAGAGAGTTTCTTTATATCCTGCCTTTTATCCTGATAGTACTTATTTTTTCGTACTATCCGCTTTATGGTTGGGTATACGCGTTCTTTGATTACAAGCCGCCGCAGGCACTCACACCCGATAAGTTCGTAGGACTTAAGTGGTTTAAGTACATGGTAGAGAACCCTGTTAAGGTTAAACAGATTTTACAGGTACTTCGTAACACCTTCGCCATCAGTGGTTTGAGTCTCCTGTTTTCATGGTTCCCCATGATATTTGCGGTATTTCTTAATGAAATCAAATGTGTTCCTTTTAAGAAATTCGTACAGACAGTTACTACGATTCCTAACTTCATAAGCTGGGTACTTGTATTCTCAATCGCTTATTCCGTACTCAACAGTACAGGTGTTGTAAATACAATCCTTATGAATTGTCACTTAATTGACAGACCCATAGACTTCCTAAAGTCCACGGAACATATCTACTTTAAGCAATGGCTGTGGCTGACGTGGAAGAATGCCGGATGGGCGGCCATCATGTACATAGCGGCCATCACCGGTATCGATGAACAGATGATAGAAGCGGCCAAGGTTGACGGAGCAAGCCGTATGCAGATTATCCGTCACATCACGATTCCCAGTATCTTACCTACATACTTCGTAATCGTAATGCTTAACCTTGCTAACTTCTTAACCAACGGTATGGAGCAGTTCTACGTATTCCAGAACTCCTTCAACAAAGACTACATCCAGGTTCTTGACTTATACGTATACAACCTGGCAATGGGCAGCGGCGGATATTCACTTTCCGTTGCGGTAAGTATTCTTAAGTCAATTGTCAGCATCATATTACTCACCTTAACGAACGGCTTCTCGAAGCTCGTACGTGGTGAAGGCTTTATTTAGGAGGTGGCCCGAATGAGTAAGAAAGATCAGGAATTCGCGTCATCAAGCGTACACTACAAGCCTTCTTTTGGTGACAGAATGGTAAGTATCGTAACATATTTTGTATATTCGATATTTGCATTTGTTTGTGTTTATCCTTTTTACTACATCTTTATCAACTCCATAAGCTCCAATCAGCTTAGTGAGAGAGGTAAAGTAATTTTCCTTCCCAAGGAAATCCATTTTTCAAACTATGTTCAGGTAATGAAACTTGAAGGTTTGTTTGATGCAGCTAAGATTTCACTCTTGAGAACCGGTATCGGAACACTGGTAGTAGTATTTACGTCAGCGTTCTTGGGATATATGTTCACAAGCAAGACAATGTGGGGCAGAAAATTTTGGTACAGATTTATAGCAGCTACCATGTATTTTAACGCAGGTATTATTCCGTTATACATTACGATGAGCAATTTAAGACTTACCGACAACTTCTGGATTTACGTACTTCCCACAGCCATAAGCCCCTTCTATATGATTCTTTGTAAGACCTTTATAGAAGCGACTCCCGGTGAGCTAAGAGATGCGGCCATGATAGACGGCGCGGGAACACTCACGATTTTCTTTAGAATCATGCTTCCCGTAATCAAGCCTATCCTTGCCACGGTAGCAATCTTTACCGCCGTTAACCAGTGGAACGCATTCCAGGATACTCTGATTTACGTTACCAAAAAGGAACTTAGCACCCTGCAGTTTGTACTCTATCAGTACATCACGCAGTCCAGCTCCATTAAGGCGCTTCTTAACGGTAGTTCGTCATCCGCCAATATCGCGGCATCCATGGCTAAGATGCAGACGGCTACTTCGGTACGAATGACGGTTACCATAGTGGTAGTAACCCCTATCCTTTTGGTATATCCGTTCTTCCAGAAATACTTTACCAAGGGCATCATGATCGGTGCGGTAAAGGGTTAATACGATATTTAACGGGTGGGCCGTTAGATATATAACTTATTTCATAATCTTAAAGGAGGATATTATGAAGAAGAGAGTAGTTGCAATGTTACTTTCGTTGACACTCGTAGCAGCATCTCTTGCAGGATGTGGCAAGACCACAGATTCGGGAAGCAATGCAGGCACACAGACTTCAACGGAAAAGAAAGATGACGGCGGTGCTGCCGCAAGCTCATCTTCAGATGAAACACTCGTTGTAGAAGTATACGACGAGGCAGCTAACTACCAGGGCACACAGACCGGTTGGTTTGCAAAGGTTGTTAAGGATCGTTTCAATATCGAACTTAACATTATTGCTCCTCAGGTAGCAGGCGACGCTGTTTATCAGACCAGAACAGCAACAGGTAACTTAGGTGATATCGTAGTACTTGATCCTACACACTTCAGCGATTGTGTACAGGCAGGTCTCATTAAGGACATTACTGCAGAATATGCTAATGCAAGCAACCTTAAAGAGTTCGACAGACAGATTACCACTTACAACAGTGGTCTTCCCGGAAATACTGACGGTAAGATCTATGGTATTCCTTGCGAAATGACCAACACTTCTCCCACAGCTTTCTCGGATGATGTTATTTACTCAAGCCCTATGCTTCGCTGGGATTTATACTCAGGAGTCGGCGCTCCCGACATTGCTGACCTTGACGGTCTCCTTGATGTTATCAAGCAGATTCAGGATGCTAACCCCACCAATGAAGCCGGCGATCCCGCTTATGGTTTCTCACTTTGGCCCGACTGGGACAACAACGACGGTATGATCGGTATCGCTAACGTTGTTCAGCTTACCACCTGGTACGGCGAGAAGATTAAGGGTTCCGCAATCCTTACAGCAGACGATAAGTTTGTTCCTCTTACAGACAAGAACGCTACATACTACAAGATGCTTAAGTTCTTATACAAGGCTAACCAGATGGGTCTTGTTGACCCCGACTCCGGTTCTCAGAACTGGGACGCTGCATGTGCTAAGATGAGCGCAGGACAGGTTTACACATTCTGGTACAGCTGGCAGGTAGGTTTCTGGAATACCCAGGAAAGACTTGCAGACGGCAAGGGTATGATTTTCATCCCCGTTAAAGATCAGAACTACTACACCACATCTGACTCTTACTATGGATCGGGTCGTTTATTCGGTGTTGGTTCAGGCGTTGAAGGCGAAAAACTCGATCGCATCATGAAGTTCCTTGACTGGTATGCTTCACCCGAAGGATGTACCTTCCAGCATAACGGTATCGAAGGCTTTAACTATGAAATCATCGATGGTAAGTTCTCTATCCTTAACGACAACGCTCTTATGGACAACCTTCCCGTTCCCGAAGAGTACGGCGGAGCAGGTTACTCAGACGGTAACAACGCTATCAACCAGTGGATTGTAAGCGCAATCTCCACCAACCCCAACACAGGCGAACCTTATGGTAACACTCACTGGTCATCTTGGAAGAAAGCAACAGCTACCAAGACCAAGAACGAGTGGAGCGCAAGATTTGGTGTTGCTGAACCCGTTGACTGGATGAAGGCTAACAATGCACTTCTTGTAAGACCCAGCGTATCCGTATCACTTCCTTCCGATGATGCTGACATCACAGTTATCAGAAACCAGGTAGGTCAGGAAGTTAAGGATGCTTCTTGGAGAATGATCTTTGCTAAGAGCGATGCCGAATTCGATTCCATGTGGGACGAAATGGTTGAGAATCTTAACAGCTTAGGCTTCGATCAGCTTTACAAGTTTGATGTTGATAAGTACACAATTGAACTTGAGGCTATGCAGGCTGCAAAGTAAGGTATATACTTAATATCTGGGCCCCTGTCGGATTACCACGGCAGGGGTCTATTAAGAAGAAAGTATGGATTAAGGTGAAAGACCTTAACAATAGAGGAGTTTCAAAGTGATTACCGTTAAAGAAATCGCAAAAATGTGCAACGTTTCTCCCAGTACCGTTTCAAACATTTTAAATGGCAAGTCCAACATGACGGAAGAAACCAAGAGAAGAGTTCTCGAAGTAGTTGAGAAGACGGGTTATCGTCCCAATTTCTTTGCACAGGGAATGCGACGCCAGAACAATAAGTGCATATGTATTATTGCAGAGGAACTGTTGCAGTTTTCCACACCGCCCATCGTTGAGGCTATTATGGACGTGTGCGAGCAGAAGGGCTACAGAAGTATCCTTATCAATATGGCCATGTACGAAAAGTGGAAGAAGACCGGTCTTACTTTGGGCGAAGAGAATCTTTTAAAAGCCAATACATCTCCCGCACTGCTCGAAGCGCAGGCTATGCGCGCCGACGGTGTAATTTACGTTGCCGCTCACGGCCACGTACTTAACAATATTCCGAGTGATTACGGGATTCCCGTTGTTTTTGCCTATGGCCCGGCAAGAGACAGCGAGTATAAGTCGGTACTTATCGATGATGAAGGCGGAAGCGAAATGCTTACCAGATACTTAATCGCAGGCGGACATCGCAAGATAGGTGTTATCGCCGGCAAGGAAGAGAACCTTCATACCGTCGAGAGACTTAAGGGCTACCGGAAAGCACTTAAAGAATTTGGTATCAAATATGATGAATCAATAATTTATTTTGCCGACTGGGAAAGAGAAACCGGCAAAGAATATGCCAAGCAGCTCCTTAATAAAGGAGTTACCACAATATGGTGCATGAACGACCTTATGGCTGCAGGCGCATATGATGCGGCGCTTGAAGCAGGACTTGTTGTAGGCAAGGACATTTCGGTCTTTGGATTTGACAACAGAGAAATATCCGAGTTCATGTCCCCCAAGCTTTCCACATGCGAACTTCCCCTTAAGGGAATCGGCGAGAAATGTGCAGAGCTTATGATCAGAGAAATCGAGGATGAGGAATTCAGAAATGCTCCCGCCTCGGCATACAAGGTTCCCTGTGAACTTATCCTCAGGGATTCCATAAGATAACGAATATTACGGGCGAAGAGTATTCTTCGCCCTGCTTATACAGAAATTTAGGAGATTTACAATGCTTACACCTGTCAAAGACTTATCAAGAACAGTTGAATCGATTCATGAGCAGGATGGATCGATTATTTTTACGAGTGAGCACGGAACATTAAGAATAACGGTATACAGGGGTAAGAATGTCAGAGTTTCTTATACCGAAGGTACAGAGTTCAGATCCGGCCAGGCTGATTATCTTAAGCTTACGAAGCCGACACAGGTTACCGTTGACGCAGATGCTGAGGCGTACTATGTCAATGCTGCCGAACTGACTGTTAAAGTGCTTAAGGCCAATGCGTCTGTTTCTTTGTACAAAAAGGGCATGAAGCTGTACGCAGAGAGCCCCAAGGCCGAGAGGGAATTGGTGAAGTTCGACGCCCTTCGCCTCAAAAGAAACGGGCACATCGAGACAGAAGACATCGAGACCCGCGACGGTATCAAGAAGCACGTGGTAAGCGCGGAGAGAGAGTACTACGATAGCTTTTACGAGACTAAGACCTTTATTTCTTTTGCTGAGGATGAGAAGATTTACGGCCTCGGTCAGTACGAGGAAGGTGTTTACAATTACAGAGGCACCACAAGGTACATTCATCAGGCCAACAAGCAGATTTCGCTTCCGATGTTCATATCGAGCAAGGGTTACGGCGTGATGTTTACGACCATGAGCCCCGCTATTTTCTCGGATACCGCGTACGGCACATACATGTATACTTCGGCGGATAGGTATATTGATTACTTTATACTCGCGGAGGATTCATACGAGGATATCGTAAGCGCTGTAAGACGCATGACAGGCAGCGCCGCTATGCTTCCCAAGTGGGCATATTCTTACGTTCAGTCCAAAGAACGCTACGAGACGCAGGAAGAAATCGAGGAGACCGCCGCAGAGTTTGTAGAGCGCGATATTCCGCTTGGCTGTATCGTCCTTGACTGGATGAGCTGGGAAGACGGCAAGTGGGGCGAGAAGATATTTGACAAGAAGCGTTTCCCCGACGTTAAGGCTATGGTTAAGAAGCTTAACGATGACGGTATTCACTTTATGCTTTCTATCTGGCCTTCCATGAACGAGTGCACGGAGAATTATGCTGAGTTTAAGAAGGAAGGGCTTCTTTTGCCCGGTACGAACGTATATGATGCTTTTGACGAGAAGGCCGGTAAGCTGTATTTCGATCAGGTTAAGAGGGGGCTTCTTTCCGAGAATGTTGAAAGCTGGTGGTGCGATTCGAGTGAGCCCATCACTCCCGAGTGGGAGGTGCTTAAGAGACCTCTGCCCGAGAAGCTTTTCTACGACTTTAAAGAACGCTCAATGGATTCCATGTACATAGATAAGGGTAACGGCTACGGTTTATATCACGCGCGTAACATATATGTGGGACAGCGTGAAGTTAAGCCCGAGAAGCGCGTGCTGAATCTTACCAGAAGCGGATACTACGGTTCGCATCAGTATGGTGCGGTAGTATGGTCCGGAGATATCAGCGCAAGTTGGGATACCTTTAATAAGCAGATTATCGAAGGCTTGCAGCTTGCAATGACTTCGATTGCGTACTGGACGCTTGATATAGGCGCTTTCTTTGTAAAGAACGGACGTGAGTGGTATTGGAGCGGAGAGTATGAGGACGGTGCTCAAGACCCTCGCTACAGAGAGCTTTATACAAGATGGCTTCAGTACGGAGCGTTCCTGTCGATGTTTAGAAGCCACGGCACAGATGTGTGTCGCGAGCCTTGGAACTTCGGTGATAAGGGCGACCCGTTCTATGATGCTATCGTAGGTGCGATTCGCTTGAGAGAGAAGCTTATGCCTTACATATATTCGGTAGCTGCTTCGGTGGCACTTGAGGATAAGATGTTTATTAAGCCTTTGTTCTTTGAGTTCCCTGAGGACGCAGAGTGCTATAAGGACTTAAAGCAGTTTATGGTGGGCGACAGCCTTATGGTATGTCCGGTTACCAAGCCTTTATACTACGGAGTGACAGAAACCTCAGACAGCGATAAGACCATCGACGTATGGCTTCCCAAGGGCGCTGAGTGGTACGATTTCCACACGGGCAAGAAGTATGCGGGAGGACAGCATATCAAGGCTCAGGCCACAATCGACAGAATACCGCTGTATGTTAAGGCGGGAAGCATTATTCCCATGAATGACGAAAAGGAAAAGACTGTTCTTAACATCTACCCCGGCGACGACTGCACCTTTACGCTTTACAATGACGCGGGTGAGGGCTACGGTTATGAAGAGGGCGACTACAGCCTTCAGAAATTTATGTGGAACGACGATGCCGGTAAGTTATCGTCAGCCGAAACCGGCAATGCGGAATACAAGGTTACTACAACCTGCACAATCATCGGTAAATAAGGAATAAGAGTATGAAAGAGTTAAAAGGAAAAAACGTTAGAATTTTTGAAGGCGACTTAATAAGACGCGAGATGCGCAACAAGCAGTACCTTATGTCTCTTGAAAACTGGCAGTTACTCAGAAGCTTCCTGTTTGAGGCAGGAAGAGTTACGGGTCGCGGCAACAACAAGGAAGCATTGGACGGCTGGGAGGATTTGTCCTGCCAGTTAAGAGGCCATTTCTTAGGTCACTGGCTTTCGGCGGCTGCTTTTGTATACGAGGAAAAAGAAGACCTCGAGCTCTATGCCAAGACTTCCGCAATCTTAGACGAACTCAAAGAATGCCAGATTGACAACGGCGGAGAGTGGGCTTGCTCCATCCCCGAGAAGTATCTTTACTGGATAGCGAAGGGTAAGGCTGTCTGGGCGCCTCAGTATACCATTCACAAGCTCTTTATGGGCCTTGTGGACGTTTACAAGATTATGAAGCTTGAAAAGGCTCTCGACATAGCCGACCACCTCGCAGACTGGTTCTATAAGTGGAGCGGACAGTATAGCCGCGAGGAGTTTGACGACATTCTTGATGTAGAGACAGGCGGAATGCTTGAAGTATGGGCAGACCTTCTTGAGATAACGGGCGATGCCAAGTACGAGGAGCTTCTCAAGCGCTACTACAGAGGACGCCTCTTCAATCCCCTTCTTGAGGGCAAGGACGTTCTTACCAACATGCATGCCAATACCACAATCCCCGAGATTATGGGTTGTGCAAGAGCATTCGAAGTTACAGGTGACAAGAAATACCTTGATATAGTTAAAGCCTACTGGAAATGCGCCGTTACCGACAGAGGAATCTTCGTAACAGGCGGTCAGACACAGGGTGAAATCTGGACTCCAAAGATGAAGTTTAAGGCTCGTCTCGGTGATAAGAACCAGGAACACTGCACCGTATACAACATGATTCGTCTTGCGGACTTCCTCTTTAAACAGACCAAAGATCCGCTTTACTCACAGTACATTGAGTACAACGTTCAGAACGGTATCAAAGCTCAGACTTACTGGCAGGGAATGCCTTATGAAGGCAGCAAGGGCGAAGGCTTGCTTACCTACTTCCTGCCGCTCAAAGCAGGCTCCAAGAAAGACTGGGCGGGAGAGAAAGATTCTTTCTTTTGCTGTCACGGTACTATGGTGCAGGCCAATGCCGCTTGGAACCGTCACATATTCTATCAGGACGGCAACAGCATTTACGTGACACAGTACTTAAATGCAGAGGCTGACTTCGTGACCGAGGACGTTCTCGTGAAGGTACGTGTGCGAGAGGACCGCATGAACGGAAGCCTCATGAACTCTTCCGAGAACAATGCCAAGCAGACAGTTACGGATACCACCGCCGCATATGCCAATAAGCCCGACTTCAAGAAATACATTATTTCTGTCGAGACCGGCGAAAATGCAGAGATTACGCTTTACGTGCGCATCCCCGAATGGATTGACAAGAAAGCGGCCATCTACATTAACGATGAGCTTGTTGCAGAGACCAAGAAATGTGACTTTGTAAAGATTAAGCGTGTATGGGACAAAGAAGACACCGTGACAGTAATTCTTCCCATCGGACTTAAGTTTATTACCCTTCCCGATGACAACACTGTGGGAGCATTCAGATACGGTTCGGAAGTGCTTGCCGGCATTACCAAGCAAGAGCGTGTTCTCACAATAGAGACCGCCGACCCCTGCAAGGAACTTTCCGCCGACACAGAACGTCAGTGGGGCGACTTCAGAACCTTCTATAAGACCGAGAATCTTGACCCCGGAATCAGCTTTATGAAGCTTAACGAGGTAGGTTACGAGCCTTATCAGGTGTATTTTAAGGTAAAAAAATAACAATTTATCAAAAAAACTGTCATTTCGCTTGAAATGGCAGCTTTTTTTGCCTTTTGTTAAATAACTCGGTGATATCATTATTTTTGGATGTTTATGTGCAAAAAGCACTTGAAAATATGCCCGAATATTTATCGGAGGCACGATACGTGAAGCACGATTTACGCAAAAAACACAGCGAAAGAATAATAAGCTCGATTTGCATTTTAATGGGAATTACGTTTAACGTTGTTCTCGCTTCTTTTACATACAGGCAGAGTGTGCCGTTTTATTTTGACACTATCGGCACAATCACTGTTGCAATCCTCTGCGGATATTTTCCGGGCATTCTTACCGCAGTTATGACCAACATGATGTGCGGTTTCTTTTACCCAGACTCCATTTATTTCAGTATAGTCAATGCAATCACAGCTCTTACGGTGGTTGAGTTTATAAGCAGAAATGATATTAGGAAGATTAAGAATAAGATTCTTTTGATTCTGAAATTAAGCGTTATAACGGGCATTGTCGGAGGATTGATTCAGTGGAGACTTTTCGGACAGCCTCAGAATACATTTATCGGCGACTCGGTTTCTGCTTTTTCACAAGCAACGGGCGTGCCGGCATTTCTGACATTCATTGTTGTAGAAATTCTTGTAAATGTTCCGGATAAAGGAATTTCGTTTATGGTAGCTTATCTGGTGGTTCGTTTTCTGCCGGAGAAGCTTAAGAAAAAGCTTAGAAACAGTACATGGAGACAGGTACCGCTCTCCGAAACCGAAAAAAAGACCATGAGACGGTGGAGCAAAGATAACAAGCGCTCCGTTCGTACCAGAATGACCCTTACCATGAGCGGCATGGCTATCCTGCTTGTTATTATCATGTTCTGGGTAGGTATCAGACTTTATTTTGAAAACGCAATTAATGAGAGAACCGAGATAAATAAAGGTGCTGCCAACTTTGTAAGCCAGATAGTTGACGGAGATTCCATAGCTAAATATATAAAATACGGAGTCAATACGCCTGGATATCTCGATACCGAGCAACTTATGTACAAGATTCGGGATAACGCATACGGTGTTCAGAATTTATCCGTAATTCAGATAGATGAGACCGATATGACATTTGTGTTCGACCTGGATGCCAACATGGATTATGAAGGAAACTACCATGAAGAGCCCATACCGGGTTACGAACCGGGAGAAACTTATCCGGTTGACGGTGTTATAGCTCCGTACTTAGATGATTTCCTGGCAGGCAAAGATATGCCGTCGATTCCGATTAAAACACAATGGAACTATTTCATTACCTCGTATACGCCCATATTCAACAGTGACGGTAAATGCGTTGCGTATGCATGTGCCGACACTTATATTCAGTATTTGTCGAATTATATGAGAGACTTTCTTGTGCATATCGTACTTATGATGGCGGGACTGTTTCTTTTGATACTGGCTTACGGAATCTGGACTGCGGGTACATTCCTTGTATACCCCATCAACTCAATTGTTATGGCGGTTGAACGCTTCATTAAAGCGGGCAGCGACCAAAAGAAGCTCGATGAAGTGGTTAAGGACATAAGAACCTTGGAAATTAATACCGAGGACGAGGTTGAGAAGCTTTATTATTCAATCTGTGACATGACACTCAACCAGACCGAGCAGATGCGAAGCATCAGAAGATATACGGACGCAACAGCCAAGATGCAGGACGGTCTTATTATTACCATGGCGGACCTGGTCGAAAACAGAGACTCCGATACCGGCGCCCACATTCAGAAAATGGCGGCTTACGTTAAGATTATCGGCGAAGGACTTATGAAAAAAGGTTACTATGCGGGTAAGGTTACACCACAGTTTATATCTGACATAGTACGAAGCGCGCCTCTTCACGATATCGGAAAGATTAACATTCCCGACAGTATTTTGAACAAGCCCGGCAAGCTTACAGCCGAGGAATTTGAAATTATGAAGACTCACACCTCTGCGGGCGAGAAGATTATGGAAAAAGCAATCAGTACCGTAGAAGGTGAGAACTACCTTAAAGAAGCAAGAAACATGGCGGCATATCATCACGAGCGCTGGGACGGCAAGGGCTATCCCGAAGGCTTGCACGGCGAGGTGATTCCGCTTTCGGCTCGAATTACTTCTGTGGCGGATGTGTTCGATGCATTGACGTCAACGCGCGTTTATAAACCGGCATTCCCGCTTGAAGAAGCACTTGCACTGATTCAGGAAGGCTCAGGCACCCAGTTTGATCCTAAGTGCGTGGAAGTATTCATGGAATCGCTTCCCGAAGTTAAAGTTATTTTACGAAAGTACAATGAGAGCGTATAACCCGTTTTTGCGAGGAGGTTTGTCCCGATAATGGTTAAAAGAAAGATAAAATTCATAGCGATGGCATGTGCAGGCTTATTCGTGCTGTCCGGAATTTTCTTTAAACTGAATACTTACGCTCAGGCTTCCACCTACAGACCCATAGGACTTGCATCAAGAGCGGCAAGCGGGCTTTGTGGCGGCGGCTATGCGGCTACGGGACAGATATCCGGCATGGGATACACTACCGAGGTTTATGACGCTTCAAACGGTCTTCCCACATCAGATGCGATGTTTGTTATGGGAGCACGAGAAGGCCACATATTCATCGGCGGTTACAGCGGTGTTATTGAGTATGACGGTTCTACTTTCAAGAGACTTGACACTGCGGGCGGTCTTACCAGCGCCAGAGGGTTCTTTGAAGACAGTAAGGGGCGTATTTGGGTAGGAACCAATGATAACGGCGTGGTAATACTTAACAGAACCGGCGACGTAACGCACTTTACATACAAAGACGGCCTTCCTTCATCCTCCATAAGAATTTTCGAGGAAGATCCGAAAGGTAACATCTTTATCGGTACTACTTCCGGCGTATGCTACGTGGATTCGGACATGCAGGTTCACGATATTTCGGAAGAAAGATTAAGAGAGGAACGTGTCCTTAAGCTCAGTGCCGACAGCAACGGTATAATATACGGTCAGACAGGCAACGGTTATATTTTTAAGATTGAAAACTGCAAGGTCAAAGAAGTCTATACCAGCGCAGATTTGGGAATGAAGAAGATTTCGACCATCCTTGCGGACCCGCTTAATCCCGGCAAAGTCTACATAGGTACAGAAGACAAGATGGTATTCTATGGGGATTTCGGTCTGGATTCAAGTCACATGACCAAAATTTTCGTAGAGCCTTTAACCGATGTTCACTGGATGAACTATGACTGCGGAAGAGTATGGGTTTCTTCTGCGAGCATGGTGGGATATCTCGACGAAAAGCTGCAGTTTGTTAAGCTTGAGGGTATTCCTTTTGACAGCGGAATAGAAATGGTGACCTCCGATTACCAGGGCAATTTATGGATTGCTTCCTCAACTCAGGGAGTCATGAAGCTTGTAAGCAACAACTTTGCGGATTACAGTGCCCGCGTAGGACTTCCCGAGGTGGTTACGAACGCGGTATGTCTTGTTAACAGCAGGCTTTATATCGGAACCGATTCCGGCCTTTATATAATCAACAAAGACGGTAAGTCTATCGACAATGAACTTACCGAGTACCTTAAAGACACCAGAATCCGCTGCATCAACTCGGACAAAGAAGGAAACATCTGGATAGCGACATACAATAACGACAAGGGACTTGTATGCTTCTCGATGTATGAGCATATTTCTTCTTATACCACCGAGAACGGGCTTCCCGACAATCATGTAAGATGCATCACTTTCTCCGAGAACGGAAGTGCTCTTGTGGGTACCAACGGTGGTCTTGCAGTCATTCAAAACGGCAGAATACAAAGAACTGTCGGCTCGGGACCTGTAGTCAGGAACAGTGTCTTCATGACACTTGCCGAACTTGACGACGGAAGAATTCTTGCAGGTTCCGACGGTGACGGAATATATATTATAGACGGCTACAATGCCAAAAGAATCGGTCGCGACGACGGCCTTACAAGTGACGTTATCATGAAGATAGTAAAAGATGAGAAAAGAGATGTGTACTGGATAGTAACATCCAACTCCATCGAATACTACAAGAACGGAACGATTAAAGCAGTTACTACGTTCCCGTACAACAATAACTATGATATTTACTTTGACAACACCGACAATATGTGGATTCTTTCTTCGTACGGAGTGTATATGGTCAAGAAGGCCGATATGCTCAATGATGATGTCAAAGATTACAGACTCTACACCATGGCCAACGGCCTTCCTTATGCGGTTACGAGTAACTCATACAGTTTCAGGGACAATAACGGCTTCCTCTATATTCCCGGAAGACATGGTGTTATCAGGGTCGACATTAACAACTATTATGAAGGCAAAAGCGAAATCAAAACAGCTATAAGAAGCATCTACTGTGACGACGCTGAGGTTAGGGAAAGCGAGGACGGAGTATACAGAATTCCGGCTTCTGACGGACGTATACAGATTACTGCTTCCGTAATGGATTACACTATGCTCAATCCTACGGTTCGCCTGTACCTTGAAGGTGTTAAGGACGAAGGAATTACCGTCTTAAAGAGCGATATAACCCCGCTTGAGTACACCAGACTTCCTTACGGCGATTACACACTGCATATACAGGTACTTGATAAGATTGCGGGAGACGTCATTCAGGAAGATACGTATAAGATTTACAAGACACCGAAGCTAATGGAGCTTTTGCTTGTAAGGGTAGTTATAAGTATCCTGGCAATTGCATTGGGTGCATTTCTTGTATGGCGAATCATGCATTCCACGCTTGCCAACAAGCAGTACGAGGAAATCAGAAAGGCCAAAGAAGAAGCGGAGCGCGCCAACACCGCCAAGTCACGCTTCCTTGCCAATATGTCTCACGAAATTCGTACCCCCATCAATACGATAACGGGTATGAACGAAATGATTATGCGTGAAGACCCGACGGGCGTGCCCAAGGGCTATTTCCTGGCCATGATGAACTATTCTCTCGACATTAAGAACGCTTCGGAATCACTCCTCGGTCTTATTAACGACCTTCTCGACATGAGTAAGATTGAATCCGGCAAGATGCACCTTGTGGAGCAGGAATACGATGTTGCGGAGAATCTTCGTTCAATCGTTTCCATGATTCGTGTTAAGAGTACGGAAAAAGAACTTACTTTTGACGTTGTTGTAGACGAACTCTTACCCAAGCGCATGTATGGTGACGCGGGCAAAATAAAACAAATTGTTCTAAATCTTCTTACCAACGCAGTAAAGTACACAAGCATCGGCGGCCTCGCACTTTATGTTTCAATGCAGGAACGTAATGATGACATTGCAAGCCTCAGATTCTCAGTAGTCGACACCGGTATGGGTGTTAAGGAAGAGGACAAAGAAAAACTCTTTACGGCATACGAGCGCCTTGACGAAGAGAAGAACAGCAGTATTCAGGGAACCGGCCTCGGCCTTGATATTTCAAGAAGATTTGCCGAGCTTATGGGCGGCAATCTCTGGGTAGAAAGTGAGTACGGAAAAGGTTCGGAATTCATACTTACGATTAATCAAAAGATCGTGGATGCGACACCTCTTGGTGCATTTATCGAGCATGACGAAAGCAAGGCCAAAGGACCTTACGTTCCTCAGTTTATCGCGCCCGATGCCGACATCCTTGTAGTCGATGACAACCAGATGAACTTAAACGTTATGAAGGGACTCTTAAAGGCTACCAAGGTATTCGTTACCACCTCGGAAAGCGGCGAAGATGCTCTTAATAAGATTAAGGATCACCGGTTTAATGTGGTACTTCTCGACCACATGATGCCCGGAATGGACGGTATCGAGACGGTTGCAGAGATACGAAAGATTTATCCCGACTTACCTGTCTATGCCCTTACCGCCAACTCCACGGCAGGTGAAGAATTCTACAAGTCCAAAGGCTTTAACGGTTATCTTTCAAAGCCCGTTGAGCCCGAGATACTTGAAAAGACCATCATGAAGCATCTGCCCGAAGAAATGATGGAGAAGCCTACGCAGGCCGACGCGGTGGAAGAAATTACAGAGATTCCCGAAGATATGAAGTGGATCTACGAAACCGAAGGCGTCAGCGCCGAAGACGGTATCAAAGCTTCCGGTGGCGTGGCGAATTATATATATGCACTTAAATTGTTCCTTGACACTATCGATGACAATTCAAGGGTAATTAAAGATGCGTACGATAGTGGTAACATAAGGTTGTATACCATAAAGGTTCATGCGCTTAAGAGCTCGGCCCGAATTATCGGCGCACCTGTTCTTTCAAAGCTTGCCGAGCAGCTTGAAGACGCGGGCAACCACGACAACATGAACTTTATAAATGACAATACGGACAGACTCTTAAGCATGTACGAAGACTTTAAGGAGAAGCTAAAACTGCTTAAAGAGGAGGAAAAGAAAGCGGACAACCTTCCTCCGATTCCCGAGGATGAGCTTAAGGATGCATATTCTGCTCTTGCCGACGTGATACCGCAGATGGATTACGATGCGGTCGAAATGATACTGGCAAGTCTGCATGAATACAAACTTCCGGACGAAGACGAGATAAAAATGGCCGAGCTTGAAAAGATGCTTAAGACATTTGACTGGGACGGCATGGAACAATTAATGGGACTAAATTCATAAAAAGGGAGAGTAATTATGGGTGATACAGGAAACAGTATGGTTTTTATCGCGGAGAAAGAATCCTTTATCGTGCGCGTGCTTGTTAAGAAAGTTCAGGACGCGGGCGTGTTCTGCAGATTCGTGCCATATTCGGTTAACGATATCAATGCGGCATGGGGGGATGCCTCACTGATTACGCTTTACATGGACGATGATGTACGTCCGAAGGATGAAGTGCTTCACTACCTTACCGACAGCCTCGAAGAAAAGAACAGTCAGGTAATCCTTCTCGGCGCGCAGCCCGAGATTGATTTCGTCAGCAAGCATATGTCAAGCGACCTTGTTTATAAGACATTTACAAGACCCATAGACAATGAACAGTTTGCCAAGACCATCACCGAATACTACGATAAAGTCGATTCCGGTGAGTTCAAAAAAAGCATCCTGATAGTGGATGACGACCCCAACTACTTAAACGTAGTAAGACAGTGGCTCAAAAACGACTACAAAGTATCCATGGCCAATTCCGGACTCCAGGCGATTAAGTTCCTGGGTAAGAATAAAGTCGATCTTATACTTCTCGATCACGAAATGCCGGTTACAAGCGGACCACAGGTACTTGAGATGTTAAGAAACGATTCGGAGACCAAAAACATTCCCGTAATGTTTCTTACCGGCAAGTCGGACAAAGAAAGCGTTATGGCCGTTGTAGCCTTAAAGCCCGAAGGATATTTCCTTAAGAATATTCAAAGGGGCGAACTGCTTGAAAAACTACAGGAGTTCTTTATTCTTCACAAATAAGAGGGCATTTTCGGATGTTTGAATTTTTACGAGCGCATCAACTTAATATTATGCTTTCGTTAAGTGTAGCCTGTTTTACGTTTGCGCTTCTTTTGTTTGTCACAAGGTTCCTTGAACCCAGACGCAAAAGAATCCTTATTGCGATGGAATTTGCGGCTACATTCCTGCTTTTTTTTGACAGACTCGCATACATTTATTCGGGTGTGGCGGGAAAGCGCGGGTATGTGCTGGTAAGGTTAAGCAATTTCTTTGTATTCTTCCTTACCGCCATGATTGTGCTTGTTTTTAACATGTACTTAATTGTCCTCATAAATAAGAGCGACAGGATAAGTGTGGTACCAAACAGACTCAAATTTGTGGGCATCGCGGCGCTTATTGAAATGTTTATGGTAGTACTTAATCTGTTTACGGGAATGTACTATTATTTTGACGATGCCAACATTTATCACAGAGGACCGGGATTCCTGCTTTGCTACATTATCCCTATATTGTGCCCGCTTATACAGTATACGGTAATCAGGCAGTATCTGCGTAAATCTGTCGGCCGACTGATATATACTTCACTGGTTCTTTACATATTCGTTCCTATAGTTGTAGGTATCATTCAGATATTTGCTTACGGCCTTTCCATCGTTAACATGGCGATGGTACTTGTGTCCATTTCCCTATATGTATTCACCTATCTAGATATTAACGACACCGTTGAGAGAGCCCATAAGATTGAGATGGGACAGTTACAGGAAGAGTCTAAGAACATGAAGCGCATGTTCGGTCGCATGACTACGGCTTTTGTTACTGCGGTTGAAAACAAGAGTATCTATTCAAAGGGGCATTCTGTCAGAGTAGCTTCTTTTGCAAGAAGACTTGCCGAACTGGCGGGTAAAAACGAGGACGAAATAGATAAGGTATATTTCGCGGCACTTCTTCATGATGTGGGAATGGTAGGTATGCCTGATAACACCATGGATATCGATGAGGACAGTGAAGAAGGCAAGGAAATCCTTAAGCAAAAGCAGTTAGTCGGCAATGAAATCCTTTCAAGTATCACCGAATATCCGTATCTTAAAGAAAGTGCGTATTACAGAAATGAGCATTTCGACGGAACCGGCTCGCCCGAGGGGCTTAAGGGCAATAAGATTCCCGAGATTGCAAGAATTATCGCAGTTTGCGATGCTTTTGACACCATGTCTTCCAAGAACGGTTCAAGGGACGGACTGCCTTACCAGACGGTGAGAGAAGAGTTTATTAAGCGTTCCGGTACCGAGTTTGACCCCGAGTACGTCAGGTACATGATTAATATCATGGACAGTGACCGTACGGCGGCCAACTGGGATTACGATACCACCATAGAAAACGAATTACAGTGCAGGCATTACAGGGAGAGTATAACTGTCGGTGTGCCTGTTGTGGAAGCATATACCAATATAAGTTTTGACTGTATACCTACCAATTACGGTGCCGATGAGTTCTCGGCGCCTGCAATAGTGTTGTTTGATTCCTACGACAGGCGCATACATGATAAGCCGGGTGAAATCGAAGAATACAGATGCTTTGAATACGGCGAAGTATGGTTCGACGGAAGATTTGTGTGTACCAACGCGCGTAACATTGTGGCAAGAACTGAGAAGAAAGAGCGCTCCGGCGGTTACGGGGATATGGGTTACCGTATCAAGGCGGCCAAAATCGGAGACCATATGAAGATGGAGCTTTCATATGCGGATACGCTGGTGCATGTTACGGTTGCACTTCCCGATACCACGAAGTCTGTTTATATAGCGCTTACCGGCGAGAACTGCCAGCTCAACAGTATCGAGGCATCCCAGTCCGAGGATAAGATATCCGAATCCGACATTGAGCGTATCGAGTCCGAGTTTAATTTCACGGACAGACTCGAGTCCGATATTCCGAATGTTCAGATTAATACTTTCTGCTCGGATACGACGGAGAGCATCAAGGTTTCAGGCGAGCTTAAGCTTGTATTCCACGCCATGAGCCTTCCGAGCGCCAACCTTATATGGCATGTACCGTTCGTAAGGCTGTTTACTTCGGAAGACGGAACTGTGAACGGACCCGGCTTTAAGGAATACGCGCTTATTAAGCTGAACGGTGAATCCACGGGCGATGAGAGCGTTGCAGAGAACCATCTGCATATGAAGAAAATGGATTCTTTTACCGACTGGGAAGACTGGAAGGTTAAGAACAGAGAGGGCTACGAGTGCACGGTTCAGATTGTCAGAAAATCGGACACGATAACCGTTACAACGGAGAACCTCGGAGTGCTGATAGAGAATACCACCAAGATATTCGATTCGTCCAAGGACGTCTACGTGACGCTTACCGGCGACGAAGTGGCGCTTACGGATATAAGAATAAGATAAAGGCAAAAGAAAACCTGTGCGGGTAGTTAAGCTCACACAGGTTTTTTATGTCTTACAGTAATTTTCGCAGGCAGAGGTTCGGTTCCATCTTGTCGAAGTTCCAGGTGTGGAATGAGTCGCCCGCACAGTATTTGTAATCGGGGCAGTCCTTGCAGGGACCGCACTTTCTGAAGTCGCTTCTGTAAATCTTAAAGTCGTTATCCCACACATCCTTAAATCTGTCGCGACGGATGTTGCCTTCCACAAGCTCGGGGCGACGCTCGATGTCGAGGCAGGCTCCGATGTTACCGTTGTACATGATGCTTGCAGTGTATACGCCCGCGTTGCAGAGGAAGTACCACTTGCGGACTTCGCGCTCGTATTCAATGGGAAGGAAGTGAGAGCAACCGTAGGTGACTTCCATAGTGGACTCGAATCGGTGGGTCTTAATAAAGTCGAGAACATACTTGTATTCGTCCACCGTAAGCATAAGCTCGGGGTTATCCTTGGCACGGCCGATGGGCTCGATGTTGATAACGCGCCAGGAGCGGATGCCGAGGGCTTTCATGATTTCGTACATTTCGTCAAGCTCACCGATGTTTCTGTGATGCACGACGGTGGTAACCTGGACGTGGTTAAAGCTCTTTTCGTTAAGGAGATTCCTGATGCCGGCCATGGTGCGTTCATAGCTTCCGGGCACCTGTCTGAACCAATCGTGGGTGTCCTTAAGACCGTCTACACTGATTGATATGGTGCGCATGCCGGTTTCTGCGAGCTTATGAGCCACTTCGGGGGTGATGAGGGTGCCGTTGCTGGTCATGCCCCAGTCAAATCCGAGCGAGTGCGCGTAGCCCATGATATCAAAGAAATCTTTGTTAAGAAGTGGCTCGCCTCCTGTTATGCAAAGGCGGAGAGTGTCGGTGCCGAAATCTCTCTTCACATCGTCAAGGATATGCTTCCATTCGGCTGCGGTAAGGGGCGCTTCCTCGGAAATGTCACCGCATTTGGAACCGCAGTGGAGACAGTGCTCGTTACAGTTAATCGTAAGCTCGAAAAATAAAGAATGCAAAGCGGGATGAGGCCTTAATTCCTCATCCCTGTATGCTGCAAGTTGATTCAAATGTTTTCTTTTGACAGAGTCGGATAATCCCGAATTACTCATAGTGGTTACTCCGTAGCATCTTTACTGCCTGCGGGAGGACCGTAGACGGGCTCGGCAATGTTGTCGGCGGGCTTGAAATTATCGTCGCCGCCGGAAATATCCTGCTTAAGATTCGCAGACACGTCGTGGGCACTTGTGTTGCCGGAAGTGTCTTCGCGGAAGGAAAAGTTGGAGCTTATGTCTGACATAGGTTCTTCCTCTGTAGGTGTCGTATTATCATCGGGCTCCTCACCGAACCATTCGGGAGGACCGTATACATCTTCGTTTAAATTGTTGGCGGGGTCGTATTCATCTTCGCTTGTAAAAGAAGGCCCGTAAAGGGTATCGGGTGCATTTTGGGCGGGGTCAAACGGCTCACCGCTGCTTCCGCAAGCTGATGCGAAAAGAGCAGATACCATGCCTATTATGGCGAGTACGCCGCGCTTCTTGGTCTTTCTTCTCATAGGTGTACCTCATATGTACATTCACGTGTTAAATAGACTTTAACACACTATCAATATCCTTGCAAATAACCGTGGTTTCATCTATTATTAATTTTGACTCTAAATAGGGGGAGGATGTGTTCATATGGAACCTATTATTACAAGTTTACTTGAAACAGATGCCTACAAATTTTCTATGGGGCAGGCTATTTACCACCAGTTCAGCGAGTATAAGACCACATGGTCTTTTAAGTGCCGTAACGAAGAGGTGCATTTCACACCCGAGATGGTGGAAGAGATTAAGCGACAGATAAGGATGTATTGCGATCTTCGATTCAAAGAAGATGAGCTTGATTATCTTAACAATATTAAGTGGATCAGAGGCTCTTATGTGGATTTCTTAAGACTTTGGAAGCCTCGTTTCGATGATTTTTCTTTTGGCACGGATGCGCCTTGCGGACTTACCATCGAGACCAGAGGTACATGGCTTAATACTTCGATGTACGAGATTCCCACACTTGCCATTGTCAATGAAGTTTACTTCAGAATGGCATATGATTACAACAAGCTCTTTGAGAGCTTCAAGGAGCGTCTCGAAGATAAGATTAAGAAGCTTGAAGCAGGCGAATATGAGCTTGGTGCTTTCTCGGAGTTCGGTTTGAGAAGAAGATTGTCCGGTGAGGCTCAGGACCTTGCGGTACTCGAACTTTCGACCGCACATCTTAAGAACTCAAAGTTCGTCGGAACTTCCAACATATATCTTGCCAAGAAGCACAATCTTACACCCGTCGGCACCATGGCTCACGAGTGGATTATGTGCGTGGGACAGGGCAATCACAAGCACAATCCCGCATATTCCAACTGGTATGCGCTTGATGCGTGGGTTAAGGAATATGGCGTGTTAAACGGAACGGCTCTTACGGATGCAATTACTACCAAGTGCTTCCTTAAGGACTTCCAGCTTACTTTCTCGACTCTGTTCTCGGGCGTTCGTCACGATTCGGGCGACCCTTACGAGTGGGGCGAGCTTATGATTGAACATTACAAGTCTCTTGGTATCGATCCCTTAACCAAGACTTTGCTTTTCAGCGACAGCCTTGATTTCGAGCGCGCTACTAAGATTTGCAGATACTTTAAGGGTAAGGCCAAGACCGCTTTCGGTATCGGTACATTTATTGCCAACGATACTTGCGTTCCCGCACTTAACATTGTTATGAAGACTACCGCCTGCAACGGCTGCGATGTAGCCAAGATTTCTGACGTTGAGGGTAAGAGCGTATGCAAGAACCCTGACTACGTGCACTACTTAAAGCGTTGTATCGAATGGCGTATGAACAATGAGACAGGAGATTCTCTCCGAGTATAAGAGGTATTCTTTATGAATATGGATTTTGAAAGAAAGCTTGCGATTCCCATGGAGGTTAAGGAGATGTATCCCTTAACCGAGGACCTTCGCCAAGTTTTCGAAAGAAGAGACAAGGAAATAAAGGGCATTTTCGACGGCACGGATAACCGTATTTTGCTTATAATCGGACCGTGTTCAGCCGACAATGAAGTGAGCGTGCTTGATTATTTTAGCAGGCTTCGCGGACTTGCCGATGAGGTAAGCGAGAAGGTTTATATTATCCCGCGCCTTTATACCTCCAAGCCCCGTACCACGGGTGAAGGTTATAAGGGATTCTTACATCAGCCGGACCCCAACGAGAAGCCGGATTTGTTTAAGGGTATTATCGCTACACGTGAGATTCATATGCGCACGATTAAGGAGACAGGATTTACCTGTGCCGACGAGCTTTTGTATCCCGAGAACTACAAGTATGTAGACGATTTGCTCGGCTATGTGGCTATAGGAGCGCGTTCCGTTGAAGACCAGCAGCACAGACTTACCGCAAGCGGTATCGAAGTGCCGGTAGGTATGAAGAATCCTACCAGCGGTGACTTAACCGTTATGATGAATGCAATAACTGCAGCCAGCACGGGTCATTCTTTTATCTATCGTGGCTGGGCGGCTCATTCCAAGGGAAACCCTTATGCGCATGCGGTACTTCGCGGCTTTAACGATATGAGAGGTCTTGCATCGCCCAATTACCACTTTGAGGATGTTATGCGCCTTAAGGCATTGTATGACAAGACAGAGCTTCCACATCCCGGGGTTGTTATTGACTGTAATCACTGCAATTCCGGCAAGAACCCGTTATTGCAGGGACGCATCATCAAAGAGGTGCTTTCTTTCTGCAAGGATAGCAATGATGCTAAGAGCCTTGTTAAGGGCTTCATGGTGGAGAGCTACATCGAAGACGGCAATCAGAAAATCGGCGGCGGTGTATACGGCAAGTCCATTACCGACGCCTGCTTAGGCTGGAAGAAGACCGAGAAACTGGTCAAAGAAATAGCAGAGATGCTGTAAATAAATGAGAAGTCAGGAATTATGGAGATACGATGAAACACTGGTTATTTATATTTGCACTTTGGGGCATTCTGGCAGGAGTTAACAATGCCTCGGATAAAGACGTTACGGAATCCGAGCACTATCTGCTCGAGACTCCCGTGGTGGAAGAGATAGAAGAGGTCGAAGAGGAAATTAAAGAAGAAGTTACCGAAATCCTTGAAGATAAGGATAATGAGTACTCCTCGACCATCAAGAGACTTGATTTGTCCGACAAAGGTATTGAGGAAACAAGATACGCTTTTATTAAGGACAATCTTTTTTATGCAGTAGTAGTCAAAGAATCAGCAGGCACACGAAGTAGCTTTTTAAGAGCAACGGACATTGCCACAGGCAAGACTTCAGGCAAGGACTTAAGCTTAAAGGGTGATTTTAAGGATGTAGATGTCAAGAAAATCGTACCTTGCGAGGAAGGTTACTACATGGCCGTTGTCGAGACTGCAGATGACGGAGATGCTTCCGTTTATCTGGTTAAATATTCCGATAACGGTAAGGTAAGCTATAAAGTTGACCTTGCTGAGGCAGCAGATGCGAGCATAAATTCCGAGACTCTTACGGGTCTTGCATCCGACGGATGCTTTACATATGTTGCCATCGACGGACAGGTACTTGTATTTGACGAAGATATGGAACTTGGCAAGCAGATAGTTCCTGCCAACACTCCACGCATTTGCCTGGACAAGGAGGGCCTTGCGTATTATATCGAGTCGGGAAAAGGCGCATTATATGCATACAATCCTTCTATCGAAAGATCGATGGATGTGACTGTAATTGAAGGCGGCGATGCTGTTTTTGGCGGAGATAAGAACGAGGTGTTTGTTTCCGACGGAAAGTCGATTTATGCCTGTGATTATCTTTATAAAACAGCTACCAGGCTTTTTGATTTTGCTGATGTAGATATATCTGCGGTTTCTTTTGATGACGTATACAAAGATGCCGAGGGCAATTTAAACTTTGTATTTGACAAGTTGGTAGGCAGAGATTATCTGACACCCGAAGGCACAACCGATGTATACTACATTGCTACGGTTACGGGTACTTCAGTTACAGAAGATTCCACCAAGTACGAGGCTGAGATAGAAGCATTCAATCCGGAAGTTCAGGGCGAAAGCAATATTTATTATTTTGCCGAAGACGGACTTTTATATAGTGTTGTATCGGTTTCGGACAAAAAAAACGGCTTGCATGATGTACTTCGAACAAGAGATGCGTTGACCTACGAGCAGATTGGCGAGGATGTGGATCTTTCCAAGTCATCTAAGACCATGTTTGCCACCAAGATTGCACCCGCGGGCGACAAGGGATATGTACTTCTCGGATATGATTACGAGAACGACACCACTATAGATATTCTTGCAAGAATCGGTACCGACGGAGCGCTTATCAAGAAGAAAAACCTTTACGACATTTTGGGCTACAGCTTCAGCGAAATGATTGTTATGTCCTTAAAGTCAGACGGTACTTACATATATGTTTCATATCTTCCGACTACGGGAGACGACCAATACTTTTCTAAGACTGTTGTGCTTGATGAAAACTTAAATGTAGTTAAAACGCTCGGCACCAACGCTTCAAGCGTTTGCTTCGGAGGAGACAATCTTGTGTACCTTCTCGACGCATACAATGAGTGCCTGTCATCATACAATCCCGTGACCAAGGAACTTAAAGAGAACCTTGTCACAATTAAATTTGCAGACAGTATTTACAGAGGCGCCAAGGATGAGATATTTGTATGCGAATACGAGTGCTTGTCATCCTACAATATAACCACCGGCAGATATAAGAAGCTGTTTAATTTTTCGGAACTTGGGCTTACGACAAGCTTCGTAGAATCTGTATTCCGCAGTAAGGACGGAAGCATACATGTAGTTTATGAGGATTATGCGGGTGACAATATCGGAGTGAAAATTGCGCACATTGCACCGGTCAAAGAAAACGCACTTGACGCAGTTTCAAAAACCGTTTCCAAGAAGAACGGAGAGAAGAGAGAATACTCCGCAACCGAAGATACTTTAAGCACCAATGAAAACGCTGATAAGAATCCGAGAATTATAAACGTATACGACGGTGTAATGTATGCTGTCGTAATGCTTGAGTCCGAAGAAAACGGTAGGAAGACTTACCACGATTACTACAGAACTTACGACGTTGCCACCGGAGAGCAGATAGGTGAAGATGTTCTTGTTACCGATGAACTTAACAACTATAACCTTTGGAATATGTTCAGAACCTCCGACGGCGGTTTTGTTGCATCGGGAGATGCATACGAGAACTTATCGCAGTATGACTGCATCGTGAGAATTTCCAAGGACGGCAAGGTTCTTAAGGCTGCCAATGTCACAGAGATTATAAAGTCATTTGGCAATTATTCCATAGTTATGGGCACCAAATTCGACGGAACTTATACGTATATTCCTCTTCAGGCAGACGATGCTGCGGGCGGATACCGGATGGTTATCGTGCTTGATGAAAACTTTGAGTTTAAAAGAATTCTTGTGACATCATATAATGTCGATGTCGCGATAGGAAGTGACAATCTTGTATACGTACTTGACGGATATAACGGCAAGCTAAGCGTTTATGAGCCCTCTTCCGATACGATTTTGGAATTAAAGTCCAATATAGGAGTTTGCTTTGGCATGTACTCCGGTGGCAAGGATGAACTACTTATCGAAGGCTCCGAAGACGAAGTATTCTGTTACAAGCCTAAGGATGGAACAGTAACAAAACTCTTTGATTATAAGAGCCTTGGAATCGAGCCTTATTATCTGACAGACATAAGCTGCGATGCATACGGAGCCATTCACATGGTATATGCTACCAAGACCGGTTCCGGACAGTTACAGTTAGCGCACATAGTAAGAACCAAATAATGATTAAGGTTGAAGGAAGAGTACTTTGGTACCCTTCCTTTTACTTTGACCGTTAAGCTTAACAATTGTTAAGATTTATTAATTTTTTACTATATCGGTTGAATCATGCGGGTGGATTAAGCTACAATCTATATTGCAGTGTTTTATTATTGATACAGTACATAAATGGGGGTACAAAATGAAACGAGTTAAAACAGTGGTATTGGCAGCAGTACTTGTTCTTTTAACAGTATGCATTGCAGCCTGCGGTAAGCAAAAAACAGAGGATGCCAAACCTGAGAAGAGCGGTACGTCAAGCTCAGTCCAAACGACTTCAGAAGCTGTCAAAGAAGACGAAGGCGTCTATAGGGCAACTATTGAAAAAATCGAGAGAAACAATTCTGAGGGGGAGTACGAGGACTTCAAATTCTGTAAAGACGGTAAGTTATACTACACGGTCAGCAAATACAATCAGGAGACCGAGGAATCAAGCTCAATCATCAGAATCGTTGATTCGGAAAAAGGCGAGAAAATCGGAGATGACATAGAGCTTAAGTTTGAGGACGACAAAACATACCTTTCTATGCTTGTGCCTGCGGGAGATGATGCGTTTGTTTTTTCGGCATATTCTTTTGACGGACTAAATCAGAATATTTTTATAGGCAAGTGTTCTATGGACGGAACCGTGCTTAACTTAATAAATTACAGAGACCTTCCCGGTGCCGCCGAGGAGGAGTATCTGACGGGGAATATTGTAAGTGACGGCACAAATGTGTATTTAGCTATAGGCAACAAACTGGTAATGCTGGACGGAGAACTCAGGTACAAAAAGGCAATCATGGATATCAATTATCCCAATATGTGCGTGGGAAATGACGGCTTGCTGTATGTTTTCAAGGACTACCAGGGCGAGCTTTCAAGCTATGATCCTAAGACCGACAAAGTTGAAGAGAATATCGTCACTGTTCCTTCCGTATCTTACATTTATGCCGGTGGAGAAGACGAACTTTTGATTGCGAATTCTTCGTCGCTTAAGAGTTTAAATACGAAGACTTGGGAAACTGTGAGACTGTTCGATTTCCTTGACATAGATATCGGCCAGCAGGGTTTTCAGTACATGTATAGAAAATCCGATGACGAAATAGTCCTGTACTTTTTTGTTCATGAAGAGCAGGAAATGGACATGGGTGACGGTAACAAACAAAGAGTTATGGTTATGGTGCCCAGGAAAGCTACAGTCAAGCGTTACGAAAAGGGCGAGGTGCCGGAAGTTGAGACCATTACACTTGCATGCTATTATGCCAATCCCGAAGTGACGAAGGTAATAACCGAATACAATCTGGCTCATCCCGATATCAAGGTTAAGATTAAATGCTATAGCGATAATTACAGCGACTGGGATGAAATGGAGGAGGCATTCGACAGAGACATACTTGGAAATGCAGGTTATGACATAATCATGTTTGACAGCAGTAATTACGGCAAGTATTCGGATAAGGGTCTTCTGGAAGACCTGGCGCCGATTCTTGAAAATGACCCTTCTTTTGACATAAACGACTATTATGAGAAGATTCTTTTTGCCGCCAAAGAAGGCGATAAGCTTTACAGCCTGGTTAACGGAGCCTACATTAGCGCTTTTATGGGTAATGAAAAAGTGTTTGGTAAAAAGGAAAAACTGTCTGTTGAAGATATTTACGATGCAAGAAAGCAGCTTGGAAATATTCCGTTTATTTCGTACGGGTCCAACGTAAACGTGCTTTTCACGATGCTTCAAAACGATTACAGATTGTTCCTCGGAGGAGAAGAGGGGGCATATAACTTTAACACCGAGGAATTCAGAGAATTGTGCGAGTTTGCCGCTACCTTTCCCGATTGGAATGACGGGATGAATAATATGTACGATACACAGTATGACGATGCGAAGGACGGTAAGATTGTTCTTTTGCACGAATTCTTTTCCGGCGGCGAAACGTATCTTCTTGACCGCGCGAGGGTAAGTAAAGACATGAGAGCTTACGGTGCGCCTTCTTCTGAGGGAAACGGATACTATATTTCATACGGCACAAGGTTTTCCATAAACGCTTTCAGTAATTACAAAGAAGAAGCCTGGGAAATTATCAAGGCGCTTTTAAAGAGCAGGCCTGACCATCATGGTTACCAGTTCAGAGCCAATAAAGAAGTAGCCAAGGCCGATATTGATACTTTATACGATTGGTGCAACAACAACGGCGGTTATGGTGCGAGAGTCATGATGGACAATGAAGAGTTCATACTTTCAATGGACGAAGAGGACATGAAAGTCCTTGAAAACATGGTTGAGGGTGCAACACTTTCCTGTGAAATGGACGACACCATAAGAGAGATAATCGGTGATGAGATAGAGTCGTATTTTCACAAGGAAAAATCGCTGGATGATGTGATAAATGTTATACAAAAAAGGGTCAATCTGTACCTCGAAGAAAAGAAATAGTAAGATATAGATAGACTATTATTTAAGGGGTATGCATTGATGAAGCGTGTAAAGCGGTTTATCCTAGTCACGGCAGCAGTACTCGGAATATTGAGCCTTGGCGGTTGTGGAGCTAAAGAACAGGTTAGCATCGCAAGCGAAGATAAGATACCGGTGCAGATAAGTGTGGAAGAGTCGACGCTTGAGGATGATGGAGTCTATATCGGCAGTATCAGGAAACTCACCGGAGAGTTTGATGAAATACGGGCCAATTTTGTGTTCGCAAAAGATGGAATCCTTTATTTTACTCAGGATGAAATTGACAAAGAAGAAGGCAGAAATCACAGCATTCTTTTGCCGATAAATCCTGCTACCGGGGAGCTGGAGGGGGAGCCTCTGAAGCTTGGCGAGTGGGCTGATGTGTTATACATTTCTTCGGCGGTAACGCTTGCGGATGATTATATTTTTCTTGCATACGAGTTTCAGGGCGATGATTCAGAGATAATTCTTACGAGATGTTCCAAGGATGGCACGGTAATTACGCAGAGGCCTTTAAAAGGCATGTCACAAATCCCTGTGGAAGACCCGTCTATTGTAAGGATAGTAAGCGATGACGGCAATTTATACCTGATTACTGACGGTGTTGTGACGTTGCTTGATAATGAACTCGGGTTCAAAAAAGTTCTTTTGAATGCAGGGTATAACAGCGGATGCGTCGGACCGGACGGATTGATTTACTTTGTGGATTTTCTGTCAGGTAATATGTCAAGTTATGACGCAGGTTCCGATAAGGTAAAGGAAAATATTCTGAATATCCCTTCGGCATCCGAAGTATATGCGGGAGCAGAAGGCGAGCTGTTGGTAAGTACGGGACATTCACTTAAAAGTGTAGACTTAAAGTCTCTGGAGGTAACTGCTCTTTTTGACTATATCGATGTAGGTTTAAGCAATGTTGCGGAAAGCACCATATATAGGGATGATGCCGGTGACATTCATATCTGCTTTAGCAAGAAGAGCGAGGTTGCTGTAGGTGGTCAGAGTGTAAGCGTGCTTGTGCCGTTTGTAGATGACATCAGACGTTATTCCAAAGAAAATGCTCCGCAGGCCGACGAGATAAGGATTGCCTGCCTTTATATGAATTCGGATTTGCGGGAAGTTATTAACGATTATAAGCTTGCTCATCCCGAAATAAGAATCAATATAAAGTCATATGACGAGAAACATGGCAATTTCAATGAAGTATTGGAAGCAATAGATGCGGATATTATAAACGGCGCGGCGTATGATGTATGGGTTCTTGATGGAATACCGATACGCAAATATTCGGAGAAAGGTCTTTTTGAAAACCTCTTGCCGTATATTCAAAGCGATTCTTCTTTTGACATAAGCAAGTATTATGAAAACGGCCTCATGGCGTTAAAAGAAGGAGACAAATTGTATGCACTTACGAGCAAGGTGTACCTTGAAAGCTATGTGGCAGATAAGGATGTATTCGGTAATAAGGAAGCCCTGAGTTTTGATGATATTGTCAGTGCCAGAGAGCGGTATAAAGATATACCGTTTATTGCTACGGGATACTGTGACAGTGTATTTACGAGGTTCTTAAGAACGGATTATACGATGTTTCTGGGCGGCCGTGAGGGCGTGTATGATTTCGAAACGGAAGAGTTTGAGAGGCTTCTTGCTTTTGCCGGGACCTTTCCGAGTTGGACGGAGGAGCAACAAAGAAGTTACAATGCATACGCTGAGATTATGGAGGGAAATGCAAAGTTCAGGTTTGCCTCACATACAGGCGTTTTAAACTTTCTGCTTGACAGGGGGGCATTTGGGAATAAGGCAAGGTTTTATAAAATAGAATCGTCGAGCGGGAGCCATTTCTATATTTCGCCTTCAGGTTGCTTTGCCATCAGTACAATGAGTACCCACAAAGAAGAAGCGTGGGAATTATTGAAAGG
This sequence comes from Lachnospiraceae bacterium, assembly GCA_017553505.1. Lineage (GTDB taxonomy): Bacteria > Bacillota > Clostridia > Lachnospirales > Lachnospiraceae > UBA1258. Next base: position 13,721 of record JAFZLD010000026.1, on the reverse strand, counting down.
CTTCCTTGATGCTAAAGATTATTCATCGGGATTAGAATACAGAGTAAATAGGGATGCATTCAAAACCGGTATTCATGATTCATGGGCATATTCCAAAGAAGACAGTGCATTCACATATCGGGGGTTGAAGATTCCTACCTACATGACAGAGGCAGACGGGAATATCATCATAGATATGATGGAGCAGGCGATAGCCACCCCGGAACTTGATGCTAAAATCTGGGACATAATCGAGGAGGAAGTGTCGTATTATTTTGTCGGAGAAAAAACGCTTGAAGAGACCGTTAAAATACTTCAGAAACGCGTAAATTTGTACCTCGAAGAATCCCGTTAACAACTATATTTCGTACAGTTTCGGAAATGTATCTACAAGAACATGTGGTGCGAGGTAGACATAACATACAACATGTAGGAAAAAACATGTCATCAAAACGCAATATGTAGTTGTAATCTCAGAATAATGATGCTATAATCAAAGCGCGTGGATAAAACTGTCCACGCGCCAAACTTTTAGTGGGAGGAACACTTAAATGAAAAAATTTTTATCACTTATGCTTGCGTTAGTGATGGTTGCTTCTCTTTGCACCGGTTGTGGCGCTAAGAAGGCTGACACCTACGAAATCGCTCTTGTTACCGACGTAGGTAACATCGATGACAAGTCCTTTAACCAGGGCGCTTGGGAAGGTGTTAAGGAGTACGCTGAGAAGAACAAGAAGACTTACAACTACTATCGTCCTTCAGAAGACTCCACCGAAGCTCGTGTTGAGACCATCAAGCAGGCTATCGACAAGGGAGCAAAGGTTGTTGTATGTCCCGGTTACTTATTCGAAGATGCTATCTACGAAGTACAGGATCAGTACGCTGATGTACAGTTCTTACTTCTTGATGGTGAGCCTCATACAGCAGACTACTCCGTTTACAAGACCGCTGACAACACTCACAACATTCTTTACAAAGAAGAGCAGGCCGGCTACCTTGCAGGTTATGCAGCAGTTAAAGAAGGTTACAGAAGCCTCGGCTTCTTAGGCGGTATGGCTGTTCCCGCAGTTATCCGTTACGGCTACGGCTTCGTTCAGGGCGCTAACGATGCAGCCAAGGAACTTGGCGTAGAAGGCGACGTTTCCATTAAGTACTGGTACTGTGGTGGATTCGCTCCCAGCGATGATATCAAGACCAAGATGTCCGGTTGGTACACAGCAGGCACAGAAGTAGTATTCTCCTGTGGTGGCGGTATCTACCTTTCATGTACTGCAGCTGCTGAAGCAGCAGGCGCTAAGGTTATCGGCGTTGACGTTGACCAGTCCGCAGAATCTACAACAATCATTACTTCTGCTATGAAGGAACTTGCTAACTCTGTTGTACTTGCACTTACCGATCTTTATGCTAACGGTGGCAAGTGGCCCGCAGACCTTGGCGGAAAGACTTCCGTACTCGGTGCTGTTGAAGGTTGTGTAGGTCTTCCTACCGCAACATGGTCCATGAAGAACTTCACTGTTGATGAATACAAGACCTTATTCGAAAAGGTTAAGAACGGTGAGATTTCTATTTCCAACTCTACAGACGCAGCTCCCGCAGTTGCAATTACTGTAGATTATCAGGAGTAATCCTTTCTAAGATCTAAGTAAATCACGAGGAGGATGTTGCACCATTGCTAATGCGGCATCCTCCTTTTTTCCAAAAGAGGTATGTATGAGCGATTATGTAATTGAGATGCTGAACATCACCAAGAGATTCCCGGGCATTGTGGCCAATGACAACATTACGCTTCAGCTTAAAAAAGGTGAAGTTCATGCTCTGCTTGGGGAGAACGGCGCCGGTAAGTCCACGCTTATGAGCGTTCTTTTCGGACTCTACCAGCCTGAAGAAGGATGTATTAAGAAAAACGGCGAAGTGGTCAAGATTAACGACCCCAATGACGCCAATGCACTTCATATCGGTATGGTTCACCAGCATTTTAAACTTGTTGAGTGCTTTTCAGTGCTTGACAACATTATTCTGGGCGTTGAACCTAATAAAATGGGCTTTTTGCAAAAGAAAGAAGCTCGTGCGAAAGTACTTGAATTAAGCGAAAAATACGGGCTTAAGGTCGATCCCGATGCCCTTATCGAAGATATATCGGTAGGCATGCAGCAGCGTGTCGAGATTTTGAAGATGCTTTATCGTGAGAACGAAATCTTAATCTTTGACGAGCCTACCGCAGTTCTTACTCCTCAGGAAATTGATGAGCTCATGGAAATCATGAGAGGCTTCAAGGCTGAGGGTAAGTCCATTCTTTTTATCACACACAAACTTAACGAAATCATGGCAGTTGCCGACCGTTGTACCGTACTTAGAAAGGGTAAGTACATGGGTACCGTTAACGTAGCCGACACCACCAAGGAAGAGCTTTCCAAGATGATGGTAGGCCGTAACGTTAACTTCAAGGTAGACAAGTGCGATTGTAAGCCCGGCGAGACCGTATTTAAAGCTGAGCACGTTACCGTTCCTTCCAAGCTCCATAAGAAGAACGCTGTTAACGATGTTTCCTTTGAAGTACGCGCAGGTGAGATAGTATGTCTTGCAGGTATCGAAGGTAACGGTCAGACCGAGTTTGTACAGGGTATTACCGGTCTTACCAAGATGTCTTCAGGACGCATCGAGCTCCTTGGTAAGGACATCACCAATGCTACCATTCGTGAAAAGTCCATCATGGGTATCAGCCATATTCCCGAGGACAGACACAAACACGGACTTGTACTTGATTATTCCCTGGAGCAGAACATGGTGCTTCAGCAGTACTGGGAGCCTCAGTTCCAGCACAACGGATTTATCAAGCAACAGGCAGTGCGTGAATATGCCGAGAAGCTTATCGACCAGTTTGACGTAAGAAGCGGTCAGGGTCCCATCACCACAGCCCGCAGCATGTCAGGCGGTAACCAGCAGAAGGCTATCATCGCACGCGAGATCAGTAAGGATCCCAAGCTCCTTATCGCAGTTCAGCCTACCCGCGGACTTGACGTCGGAGCTATTGAATATATTCATAAACAGTTGGTCAAGGAACGTGACGAAGGCAAGGCAGTTCTTCTTGTTTCCCTTGAACTTGACGAAGTTATGAATGTCAGCGACAGAATTCTCGTTATGTATGAAGGCGAGATAGTGGGAGAGTTCGATCCCAAGACAGTAACCGTTCAGGAACTCGGTCTTTACATGGCCGGTGCCAAGAGACAGGACGGACATGACAGTAAGAAGGAGGAAGCTTAACATGAAGAATTATTTCAAGAGTAAAGGCTTCATAACCGTTCTTGCTTCGGTTATTTCGATTGTAGTCGGCCTGTTAATCGGTTTTATTTTGCTTATAGTATTTAATCCCGCATACGCTGTCGGCGGCTTAGGAAGCATTGTATCAAAGGGCTTCTCAAGTTCCGACAAGTTTGCGAAGGTATTGTATCAGGCGGCACCCCTTATTATGACGGGTCTTTCCGTAGGCTTTGCTTTTAAGACAGGCCTTTTCAACATCGGTGCCACAGGACAGTATACCGTAGGTGCTTTCATGGCACTCGTATTCGGTATTCAGTTCCAGATGCCTTGGTGGGTATGCCTCCTTGCCGCTATGATCGGCGGAGCAATTTGGGGCTTTATACCCGGTATTTGTAAGGCACTCTTTAACGTTAACGAAGTTATTACATCCATCATGTTTAACTGGCTCGGCCTCTTCATGGTGAACTTGCTTCTTAACAACATGCCTGTAATGCTTGCAGATCACTGGGGCGCATCCAATAAGGACCGTACCGCTGCACTTGCATCAGCCAATCCCTCGGCTATCATTCCGAAGCTTGGCCTTAACGAATTGTTCCACTCCAACTACATGAATATCTCGATTTTCATCGCAATCATTATTGCGGTTGTAATCTACATCATCTTAGAGAAGAGAACATTCGGTTACGAACTTAAAGCCTGCGGCTTTAACAAAGACGCAAGTATTTACGCCGGCATCAACGCTAAGCGTAACATCGTGCTTTCAATGGTTATTTCCGGTGCCCTTGCAGGTATCGGCGGCGGCATCTACTACTTAAGCGGAACCGCTCAGTACACCATCGTTAAGTCACTTCTTACCATGGGCTTTAACGGTATCCCCGTTGCACTCCTTGGTGCATCAAGCCCCATCGGTATTATCTTTGCGGCATTGTTTATTTCCTACATTCAGGTCGGCGGCGAAGCCCTTCAGCCCGAATATGCCAAGGAAATCATCGACATCATTATCGCAGTTATCATTTACCTGAGCGCGTTCTCACTTCTTGTTAAGAACATCCTCGGTAAATTCATTAAGACCGACACAAGCAACGTTAACGCGGAGGACAAGGCACCTACACCACCGGAACCTGCACCCGTTAAGACGACTGAAGCCGCACCCACAGAAGAGAAAGGAGGTAACGAATAATGAGCTGGACATCAATATTGGCCGATATTATCGGCGCCACCATTCTTTTCGCAGTACCCCTTCTTCTTGTAGCACTCGGCGGTATGTTCTCCGAGCGAAGCGGTGTCATCAACATCGCACTTGAAGGTATCATGATTGTCGGAGCACTTTGCAGCTGTCTTACTCTTGTGGGACTTGATAAGGCAGGATTCGGAACTACACATCCTCAGCTTGGAATGTTTATCGCTATCCTTGTTGCGGCGGCTTCCGGAGCAGTGTTCTCATTACTCCTTGCTTTTGCATCCATCAACTTAAGAGCGGACCAGACCATCGGCGGTACCGCACTTAACATGTTGGCTCCCGCATTTGCAATCGTTCTTACATGGGCAGTTCAGGGACAGGGTCAGACCACAATCCTTATTCCTACCTGGACACGTATCACTCAGGAGAACTTCGGAATCGAGAAGGCAGACACCTTCTTCCAGAACCTGATTTTTAAGAGCTTCTACCTTACAACAATTGTTGCGGTAATCCTCTTTATCTGTGCATACGTACTTATGTACAAGACCCGTTTCGGATTAAGACTTCGTTCCTGCGGTGAACATCCTCAGGCAGCGGACTCTGTAGGTATCAACGTATTCAAGATGAGATACGCAGGCGTTATCATTTCCGGATGCCTCGGCGGTATCGGCGGTCTTGCATTCACAGTTGCGGCCGGAAGCGGATTCCAGTCATCTGTAGCTGGTTACGGTTTCTTAGCTCTCGCAGTTATGATCTTCGGTAACTGGAAGCCTTTCACAATCTTAGGTGCATCACTTTTCTTTGCACTCTTTAAGATTATCGGTTCCTACAGCGACAGTATTCCGTTCTTACCTAGCTTTAAGAACGTTAACTCGAGCGAATACATCTACCTGATGCTTCCTTACGTAGTTACAATGATTGTATTGATTCTTACATCCAAACATTCAAGAGCGCCCAAGGCGGAAGGTATTCCTTACGACAAAGGCACAAGATAATATTTGTATCAAATCGGCGCAGGCACTTAAGTGTCTGCGCTTTTGTTTTGTTTACGTTAATCCCACAAAACTATAATGATTCTTGTGTTTAAGGGATTTTCGTCATGAAGCAATATACACTTTTCTCAAAAGAAATCGACAAACTGGACGAAGATGGCAGATTAAAGCGGCAGGAACTGATCGAAGGCCAAAAATTCGTGCATATAAACCGCGTAAGGAAGCTCGGGTTAAGGCATGCTTTAATCCTTTTTTTGCTGTTTACGGTTGAGGGAGTTCTTCTTTATCTGCTACCCGAGGCTTTCATAGTTCCGATATGTATAGCAGCTTTCGCCATCGACATAATGTTCATATACGGCTTCTGCAAAAGAATGGTCGGTTGCGTAGACGGTAACTTCCAAAGCGGTAAGGAAATATACGAATCATCCATCGACGAAATGCTTCATGCCCTCAAAAAAGAAAAGAAGCAGGACATAGCCAAGGACAGCTATCTGGAGGAGCTTTCTTACGACATAGAGATACCCATCGGTGCGGTTCTAAACATCGATGAAAAGATACTAAGAGACACCACAGAGCAAAACATTATCGAGCTTGCGGCCAAGCTTAAGGGCGGCATGGACATAATGCGCGTGTACGTTAAGGATTTGTGCGCAGCTTCAAGATTCGGAATAGAGAGTCTTGAGATAAAGGAAGCCCCCTATGACCTTGGCATCATGATATGCGATATAGAAAATATTGCAATTAGGATGGCAGATGAAAAGGGCATAAGGCTACTCATTGAAGTCAACAACGATATGCCGACTGTCCTTGAAGGCGATAACCTTCACATAGAGCTTATTATTCTTAAACTCATAGGCAATGCCCTCAAGTACACCGATGAAGGACAGGTTACCTTCAACATCACCTGCGTGGGTGGGGGCGACAAGGAAACGATGCTCAGCGTATCTGTCAAGGACACCGGCCGCGGCATCAAGGAAGAAGACCTCGAAAAGTACTTCTCCAAGGACAAGCGTGCGGAAGATGCCATCACCGACGGCTGCAGCATAGGAATGGCTCTTACCAAGATGCTTCTTGAGAAGATGGGTTCGGAACTAAGAGTCGAAAGTAAGCTTTCCGTAGGCTCGGAGTTTAGATTTTTAGTGAAGCAAAAGGTGGTTGACGCATCTCCTGTAGGTAAGCGAGAAGACGCCATAGCCAGATATCGCGACATGGACAACGCCAAGCGAGCGAATCCTCCCAAGGCAGATGTTCCCGAACCGGCCAAAGAAACCGTTGAGGCTCCGGTCAAAGCTACTGAAGTTACCACGACAGTTATTAAAGAGCCGGCCGAACCTACACCCGCAACCGCACCTGAAAACAGCAGCACTTCGGGCGATGAATTCATAGACAAGCTTAAGAAGATAGACATTCTTTTGCCGGATGAAGGTATCAAGAATTCGGGCTCGGTGGACATATACAAAAAAGCCGTATCGGACTTCTGCGACAGCGGCGGTGCCAAGGCGGATGATATCGAGATGTATTACGAGAAAGAAGATATCAGAAACTACACCATCGAGGTGCATGCACTCAAGTCCGCAGCGAGGATAATAGGCGCCATGAAGCTATCAAGACTTGCAGAGGCGCTTGAAGAGGCGGGAAACGCAGAAGACATGGTCAGAATCCGAAACGCTACGGGCGAGCTTATCAAGATGTACAGGAACCTGATAGCGAGTCTCGAAGAAGCAAGAGGCGATTACGAAGAAAAGGCAATCATTGACGAAGAAAGTCTGAAGGATGCTTTAAAGAGCTTAAGAGAATTCGCCGAGGTCTTTGACTTTGATTCAATCGATTTTGTAATGAACGAACTTAAAAAGTACTCAATGCCGGAAGCTTACCGCGAAAAATACGCCAAATTGAAAACTTTGGTAGCGCAAGTGGCTCGGGATGATATATTATTATTCTTAGAAGATATATAGATAAGGGGAAAATCTATATGGAAAAACGAGTGTTATTTATTGGGGAGGCCAATTCATTCATCGTTAACGCACTTAAGGACGGGCTCAAAGAGCCGGGCTTCGAATGTTTATTCTGTAAGCTCGATGTAACTGACATAAGCAGACTTACGGACAAGCCCGAATTCTTCTTTATCTACGTAGACGAGAAGACCATCCAGGAGAAAGATGCCCTCATATATGTGCGCGATATCTGTGTTGAGGAGGAGAGAAAACTCTTTCTTGCCGGTTATTCCGACGAACTGCAGGTTATTGAAGACATGTTCCCGTCAGAATGTCTCGGCGGACGCTTCGAACGCCCTATTAATGTCAAAGAAATTGCCGACGCGCTTTTGTACGCCGTGGAGAATAAAGAGTCCCTTGAAAGTCGCAGGCACATTCTTTTGGTAGACGATTCAGGCACCATGCTTCGTACCATCAAAGGCTGGCTTGAAGACAAATACCGCATATCCATGGCCAATTCCGCCACCAGTGCAATTGCCTTTCTCGCGGTTAACAAGCCCGATTTGATATTGCTTGATTACGAGATGCCCGTGTGCTCCGGACCGCAGATGCTTGAGATGATTCGCTCCGAAATTAAGACGGAGAGTGTTCCCGTTATTTTTCTGACTGCCAAAGGAGACAAGGAGAGTGTTGCCAAGGTGTTAAGCCTTAAACCGCAGGGATATCTCCTTAAATCCATGCCTCCTTTTCAAATTGTTGAATCAATTGATAATTTCTTTGCAAGTCAGAAGGCAAAGGGGTTATAATGATTACAATATAAAATTGAAATCATTATAAAAGGGGTATTTATGACAGACACAGATTTACAGCTTCAGGCTCTTCGCAAGGACATTAACGCTATCGACGACGAGCTTGTGAAGCTTTTTATACAAAGAATGGAAACGGCAGGTAAGATCGGCTCTCTTAAGAAAGAGGCGGGCTTACCTGTTTTGAATGTAAAAAGGGAAGATGAGGTCAAGGAACGTCTGACTGCGGATGTTCCGGAAGTCTACAAAGAGTCGGTTAAGAACCTTTACGACTCTATCTTTTCAATCTCCAGAGATTATCAGGAATCCCTTAAAAGAAAATAGAACGAGGAACGGTTATGAAATTCAAAGGACTTAAAAGAACCTGCGCCGCGGCAAATTGGGACGAGGCGCTGCCCATAGGTAACGGCACCATAGGCGGACTTGTTTTCGGTGAGCCTCTTCACGAGACTATCATTACCAATCATGAGGAGCTCTTTCTTCCCATGCCCGAGAATGCCGAGAGCCATCCTTATAACGGCAAGCCTTATGTGGAAGGCATGCGCAAGCTTTTGTTTGAGGGCAAGTACCGCGAGGCTTTCGAATACTACTCAAGAGGCCTTGAGAAGGACGGCGCGCCTTACGAGACCATAGTATGGACCAATCCTTTCGAAACCGCATCGAAGATTCATTTCGATATGGAAGAGGGAAGAGTGGAAGATTACGTTCAGAAGCTTGATTTCAGAACGGGTGAAGCTACGGTTTCTTTTGCTTACAACGGTGAGTCTGTTGTGAGAAAAAGTTTCGTGTCCAGAAGCCGTGATATCATGGCTACCGAGATCAGAAAAGACGGCAATCCCTTGAGCCTTGAAATCTCCATGGCTCCGTTCAAAGACGCTCACCATATCGAGAGCGTTACCACCGTCACCGATGGCGAATACCTTGTTTGCGAGGCTACTCACTCGGAGGAAGAGTCGGGCTATATTTCCGCGCTCAGAGTTATTACCGACGGCGAATGCGACGCTACGCCCGATAATACTTTCAGGGTTACGAAGGCCAATTATGTGCTTGTGTTCTTCACGCTCGCACCCTGGAATCTTCGTATGGAAGCAGAGAAGGTTAAGCTTCTTAAGATTCTTCGTGACATGACACCCGATTACGAAGCGTTGTTCAAGGAACACGTTATTATTCATAAAGATCTGTTTGAGAAGGTTACCGTCGACTTTAGCGACGACGAGACCGAATACACCAATGAGGAGCTTAGAGATAAATGTACAGCCGATACCCTTTCGCCCTTACTTCTTGAAAGAATGTGCGACATGGGTCGTTACATGGATATCGCAAGCTTCGGTAAGCTTCCGCCCAATCTTCAGGGCGTGTGGAACGGCCTTGTAAGCCCTCCCTGGAGCTCGGATTACACGCTTGACGAGAATATCCAGATGATGATGTGGCCCGTGCTTCCCGGCGGTTTAAACGGCTTTTCGAGGGTGTATTTTGACTGGCTTGAGTCATACACCGAGGACTTTAAGAAGAATGCCGAGAACTACTATGGTTGCAGAGGCGTATTCTCTGCTCCCAGAGTAACCACAGACGGTTATCACAGACATTACTGCCACCAGTGGCCCATGCTTACATGGACAGCAGGAGCAGGCTGGCTTTCAAGCGAATACAAGAGATATTACGACTACACAGGTGACGAGAACGTTCTTTTACGAGGCGTTAAGTACTGGAAGGAAGTTGTGTTGTTCTATGAGGATTTCCTTGTGGAAGATGCTGACGGCAAGTATGTTTTCGCACCTTCATATTCTCCCGAGAACACACCTCTCGGCAACGATTCACCCGTAACGATTAACGCTACCATGGATGTTTCGGTGGCCAAAGAAGTCTACACGAACCTTATTGAGGCATGTAAGATTCTCGGCATTGAAGAGGAGAATATTTCCAAGTGGGAACTTGAATGCTCCAAACTTCCGGACTACGCAGTCAATGAAGACGGCGCGCTCAAAGAATGGATTCCTGCCGAGCTTAAAGACGATTATCACCACAGACATTCTTCACACTTATACATGGTATTCCCCGGCTACGAGGCAATAGAGTCGGGCGACGATGCGCTTATGGAAGCATGTCACAAGGCTACCAAGTATAGACTTATAGACGGTGTTGAGGCAATCTCCGGATGGGGACTTGCTCACCTTGCCAATATTTCCGCACGTTTGCAGGATTCGGATCTTTGGTACAAGGCAATCAACCGCCTCGTGTCTGTATTTACACTTGGCAATCTGTTTACATCACACAATGAGCACGTTCTTTTCCAGATGGACGCTAACTGCGGACTTACCAATGCGGTGTACGAGATGATTGCTTATTCGGGCGAGGACAGAGTTAAGTTCTTCCCGGTATGGAGAGACGATTTCGACAACCTCAAGGTTACGGGACTTCGTCTTAAAGGCGTTGTGAGAGTTCAGGAACTTGTTAAGAATAAGGATTCTTTTTCCGTCAAAATGGATTCTCAGGGCAGAAAAGACGTAAGAGTGGAACTTCCCGAGGGCTTCTCGCTTGAAAACGGCGATACCGAGCTTGTGCTCATGGCGGGAGAGACACTCGAATTTAAAGCTTACAGAAGATAATTATTCTTTTCAAAATTCGTGCCTATGTGATACAATAATTTTGGTGTGTTTATGACACCGATTATAAGGGGGAGAATATCTTGGATTCTAATGTTAAGTCCGTTAAATCCCCACAAAGGCAGAAACGAGTTAAGCGTCTTAAGAAGATTATCGTAGCGACGTTTTTTACGCTTATGATCGGCCCGTCGATATTGTGTGTTATCTTCGCAATAAGGGCAGCTCATTACAAATCCGCGCTCAAGGAAAAGACCGAGGAACTTAACTACTACATGGAACTTGGCAGCGAGGCCGATTTCGTGGAGGAGGAAATTCCCGACGCGCTGATGCAGGTTGCAAGCAATGTCGAGACTTCAATTAAGAAGCATGAGAATCTCTCAAGCGATGACATAAAGAAGCTTTCTTTAAGCGACGAAGAGCTTTACGAAGGCTACAGGAAGATTTACTTAACCTTCGACGACGGTCCGAGTTCCAACACGGATGCGATTCTTGACATACTCAAGGAATACGATGTTAAGGCAACCTTCTTTGTGGTCAGGCACGAAGGGCGCAATTTTGAGAGACTCTATCGGCGAATCGTAGACGAGGGTCATTCTCTCGGAATGCATTCTTGTACTCATGTTTATTCGGATTTGTATTCGAACCGGGATGCCTTTATGGAGGATACCAATTCACTTCGTAATTTCCTGTATCTTGTTACGGGAGCGGAGTCCGATATCTACCGATTTCCGGGTGGCAGTACCAACAGAGCGTCTACGGTCGATATGCACGAATTCGCCGGCGCGCTTAAGGATGAGGGAATAGTTTTTTTTGACTGGAACGTATCGTCGAGAGATGCTACTGCAGGCGGAGCGTCGAGACAGTCGATTATAGATAATGTTACAAGAGAGATAGGCAAGCATCAGGAATCAATCGTGCTATTTCACGACCTTGGTTCCAAGACCACTACAGTGGAGGCACTTCCGGCCATTATCGAGTACATTCAATCGATGGATGACACAGTAATGCTTCCGATTACCAGAGAAACCGACCCGATACAGTTTTTATCGGTTAAAGAAGATAATTAAACACACGGAGGATATGAAAATGGGATTTTTTTCAGATTTAAAGGAAGACCTTAATCAGGCGGTAACGGAGCTTAATCCCGAAGCTGAAGAAGCAACCGCTGAGACCAATGAAGAGGAGACCAAGCTTGACATGGAAGCTCTTCTTGATAATATTGATGAGACCGTTTCAAAGGTTAACGAGGAGCCTGTAACTCTTAAGCCCGCTCCCAAGTTTTCCGACGAGACAGCAACCATCACCGCAGGCATGGATATTGTAGGTGATATCACTTCCGGAGGATCTGTGGATCTCATGGGTTCCGTAAGAGGTAACATTACAATCAGCGGCAAGCTTAATATCTTAGGTTCCATCGAAGGCGATTCCAAGGCATCCGAAATTTATGCCGAGAATGCCAAGATTATGGGTGAGGTTAATTCCACAGGTTCCGTTAAGGTAGGACAGAGCACCGTCATCATCGGCAACATCTTCGCAACAAGCGCAGTTATAGCAGGCGCTGTTAAGGGTGACATCGATGTTAAGGGTCCCGTTGTTCTTGATACATCCGCTATCGTAATGGGCAATATCAAGTCCAAGTCCGTACAGATTAACAACGGTGCGGTTATCGAAGGTATCTGCTCACAGTGCTACGCAGATGTCAGCCCTACCTCCTTCTTTGACGAATTTAAGAAAAATAAAAAGTAATTGTAAGGAAAGGTTATTATATTTATGCGTATAATACTTAAGTTAAGCGGCGAAGCTTTGGCCGGAGACAAGAAGACCGGCTTTGACGAGGAAACCGTCAGAGGCGTAGCCCGTCAGGTTAAGAAAATTGCGGGTAAGAACGAGATTGCCATCGTAATAGGAGGAGGCAACTTCTGGCGAGGACGCACCAGCGAGGCCATCGACAGAGTTAAGGCCGACCAGATCGGTATGCTTGCAACCGTAATGAACTGCCTTTACGTATCTGAAATTTTCAGAAGCGAAGGAATGGATACGGAGATTATGACTCCTTTCATCTGTTCCACATTTACCAAGCAGTTCAGTAAGGACGAGGCAGTTAAGGCTCTTAAGGCCGGCAAGGTAGTGTTCTTTGCAGGCGGCACGGGTCACCCTTACTTCTCAACAGATATGGGTATCGTTCTTAAGGCAGTTGAAATCGAGGCTGAGGCAGTACTTCTTGCCAAGTCCATCGACGGCGTATATGACGACGACCCTGCCAAGAACCCGGGTGCCAAGAAATTTGACGAGATTTCGCTTGAAGAGCTTGTTAAGAGAGGCCTTAAGGTTGTGGATACCACGGCAAGTGCTTTGGCACTTGAGAATAAGGTTCCTTTCCTGGTATTTGACTTAAACGAAGAAAACAGTATTGTTAACGCTTTGTCCGGCAAGTTCAACGGCACAAAGGTTACCGCATAAGAAAGAGGTACATATGGACGAGAGAGTATCAGTATATAACGAGAAAATGCAGAAAGCATACGACTTCATGGAGTCAGAGCTTGCCACCATCAGAGCAGGACGTGCCAATCCCCATGTTCTTGATAAGGTAAGAGTAGACTACTACGGAACTCCTACCCCCATTCAGCAGGTGGGTAACATTACCGTTCCCGAACCCCGCATTATTCAGATTGCACCCTGGGAGAAGTCACTTATTAAGAATATCGAGAAGGCTATTATGGCTTCCGACGTAGGAATTACACCTTCTAACGACGGCAGCGTAATTCGTCTTGTATTCCCCGAACTTACAGAGGAAAGACGTAAAGACCTCGTTAAGGAAGTTAAGAAGAAAGGCGAAGATGCCAAGGTTGCCATCAGAAACATCAGACGTGACGGTAACGACGCATTTAAGAAACTTTCCAAGACCGAAATTTCCGAAGACGAAATTAAGAAGCTTGAGGACGAACTTCAGAAGGCTACAGATAAGTTCA
>JAFZLD010000025.1 GCA_017553505.1 Lachnospiraceae bacterium | reverse complement strand
TCTATGTACTGGACGAATGGGCAATTTTACCGTCCCTTATCTTCTTGGGCGTAGGCGCCAAGACAGACTTCGGACACCTTATTGCCAACCCTAAGAGCTTCTTGCTTGGCGCAGCAGCTCAGTTCGGTATTTTCGCAGCTTACTTTGGTGCAATCGGTCTTGGATTTAACGACAAGGCTGCAGCTGCCATTTCAATCATCGGCGGTGCTGACGGTCCTACCTCAATTTTCCTTGCAGGTAAACTCGGACAGACCAACCTTTTGGGACCCATTGCGGTTGCGGCATATTCGTATATGTCACTCGTTCCCATTATTCAGCCTCCGATTATGAAGCTCCTTACCACCAAGAAGGAACGTGCTATTAAGATGGCTCAGTTAAGACCTGTTTCCAAGCTTGAAAAGATCTTATTCCCCATCATCGTTACTATCGTTGTATGTATGATCCTTCCTACCACAGCTCCCCTTGTAGGTATGCTTATGCTTGGTAACCTCTTCAAGGAGTCCGGCGTAGTAAGACAGCTTACGGATACAGCATCCAACGCACTTATGTACATCGTTGTTATTTTGCTTGGTACCTCTGTAGGTGCTACCACAAGCGCAGAAGCATTCCTTAACCTTTCTACGTTAAAGATTGTTGCTCTCGGTCTTGTTGCATTTGCATTCGGTACTGCCGCAGGTGTATTGTTCGGTAAACTTATGTGCATCTTTACAGGCGGTAAGGTTAACCCTCTTATCGGTTCCGCAGGTGTATCCGCGGTTCCTATGGCAGCCCGCGTATCTCAGAAGGTCGGTGCCGAGGCAGATCCTACCAACTTCCTGCTCATGCACGCCATGGGACCCAACGTTGCCGGTGTTATCGGTACTGCAGTAGCAGCCGGTACATTCATGGCAATCTTTGGAGTATTCTAAATAATTAAAGGAGAAAGAAAATGGCAGAAACAGTTAAGAAACCTATCGGCATAACCGAAACCGTTCTTCGTGATGCACATCAGTCATTGATTGCAACAAGAATGCCTACCGAAGTTATGCTTCCTATTTTGGATAAATTAGACAAAGTCGGCTATCACTCAGTAGAGTGCTGGGGCGGTGCTACATTCGATGCATCCCTTCGTTTCCTCAAGGAAGATCCCTGGGACAGACTTCGTAAAATCCGTGACGGTCTTAAGAACACCAAGACTCAGATGCTTTTCAGAGGACAGAACATCTTAGGATATCGTCCTTACGCTGACGACGTTGTATATGCTTTCGTTGAGAAGTCTATCGCTAACGGTATTGACGTTATCAGAATTTTTGACTGCCTTAACGATATCAGAAACTTAAAAGCAGCCGTTGATGCTACCAACGAGATTAAGAAGAGAGAAGGTCGCGGTGAATCTCAGATCGCTCTTTCTTACACACTCGGTGATGCATACACCCTCGATTACTGGGCAGATATGGCCAGAAAGATCGAGGAAATGGGTGCTGACTCCATTTGTATTAAGGATATGGCAGGCCTCCTTGTTCCTTACAAGGCAGCTGAGCTTGTTAAGACTCTTAAAGAGAGCACCAAGCTTCCTATTCAGTTACACACTCACTACACCTCAGGTGTAGCTTCCATGACCTACTTAAAGGCTGTTGAAGCAGGCGTAGACGTAATCGACTGTGCAATGTCACCTTTCGCACTCGGTACTTCTCAGCCCGCAACAGAAGTTATGGTTGAGACCTTCAAGGGTACTCCTTACGATACAGGTTTCGATCAGAACCTTCTTGCAGAAATCGCAGATTACTTCACTCCTTACAGAGAAGAGTGCTTAAAGAGCGGTCTTATGAGCACCAAGGTTCTTGGCGTTAACATTAAGACACTTCTTTACCAGGTACCCGGCGGTATGCTTTCTAACATGGTTAGCCAGCTTAAAGAGCAGCACGCTGAGAACAGATATCGTGAAGTTCTTGAAGAGATTCCCCGTGTTCGTAAGGACTGCGGTGAGCCTCCGCTTGTTACACCTTCTTCACAGATTGTTGGTACTCAGGCTATCTTCAACGTACTTATGGGTGAGAGATACAAGATGGCTACCGGCGAGTTCAAGGATCTCCTTCGCGGTAACTACGGTCAGACCGTTAAGCCTATGAATCAGGAAGTTATCGACAAGGTTATTCCCGGCGAGCCTCGTTCTACCGCTCGTTCCGCAGAAGCTACCGGTCACGACAAGCCCGAGCTTGCTTCTATCGAAGCAGAGATGAAGCAGTACAAGCAGCAGGAAGAAGACGTACTTTCCTACGCACTTTTCCCTCAGGTTGCTACCGACTACTTCAAGTATCGTGAAGCTCAGCAGACCAAGGTTGACGCATCCATTGCTGATACCAAGAACGGAGCTTACCCCGTTTAATTTCTTAAAATCTAAAGAACCGCAGGTTTCTACTTGCGGTTCTTTTTTTATTCGTGTATAATAACGCTTGTTATTAGGGGTAATAACATCGGTACATTCATTTGAGAAAGGTAGATTATTGTTATGGCCAAGACTGTAAGTATTACTAAGGATTTACTCAGAAAGTCTGCTTTTGAAATGGCAAGGGAACAGGGGGTTAATGAAGTAACCGCAAGAAAACTTGCGGCTTACGCAGGTTGTTCTACACAGCCCATTTTCAGAAACTATGCAAATATGGAAGACTGCCTTAACGACGTATATGAAGACACTCTTTTATATTTTGACGAATTCTACAATAAGTACGACAAGGGCTCACATATTCCCTTTGTCAATCTTGGAATGGCTTACATTTCTTTTGCGGAGAAAGAACCTAAGCTGTTTCCTTTTTTGTTTATGACAAGAAATACCCACGGAATGAATCTTTATAACATCTTAAACGGCAGAACCGGTGCCGTTATGAAGGAAATGAACGCCGCAAGCGATGAAGGCGTAAGATTCCCCGAACAGATATTTATGAAAATGTGGATGCTTATTCATGGCGCCGCATGCATGACAATAACAGGCGACTACGATTTAACGAGCGCTCAGACCCGTTTACAGCTTGAAGAGGCTTACAAATCTTTTACGAGGTAAGACATGGCAGAGAAAGATGATTTTTTATCAAGAATAAATGAACACTTTTCGCACTTGAGCAAGGGACAGAAGCTTATTGCTTCTTACGTAATAGATCATTATGATCAGGCTGTGTTTATGACTGCGGCTGAAATTGCGGAGGCAGTAGGCGTAAGTGAATCGACCGTAGTAAGATTTGCCGTATCGGTAGGCTACGAAGGCTTCCCCGAGTTTACACGTGCGCTTGAAAAATGGTACAAGACCAAGATGAATACCGTCTCAATGGTAGGTAAGAAATACGGTAAGGCATCCCAGTCCGACCTTCTTAACACGGTTCTTCGTTCCGATATGGAGAAGATGGAAGATACCATTGCCAATCTTGACGTAGAGGCTTTTGAGCTTGCCGTAGACATTATTTTGAAAGCCAAGAAAGTATATGTCGTAGGACTTCGTACCTGCGAGCCTTTGGCTGAATTTTTAAGCTTTTACCTTAACATGATCAGACCTGACGTTGTGCTTCTTAAGACCACATCCGCCAGCGAGATGTTTGAGCAGATGATAAGAATTGACGAGAAGGACTGCATCATCGGTATCAGCTTCCCGAGATACTCCATGCGTACCCTTAAGGCCATGGAATTTGCCAATGACAGAAATGCTAAGGTTATTACCCTTACCGACTCTGTTCATTCGCCCATGAACCTTTATTCTTCATGCAACCTTCTTGCAAGAAGCGATATGGTCTCAATCGTGGATTCACTTGTGGCACCGCTCAGCGTCATCAACGCGCTGGTAGTTGCTCTGTGCCTCAAGCGTCCCAAGGAGGTTAAGGAGAACCTTGAGAACCTCGAGACCGTATGGGGTAATTACCAGATATATCTTAACGACGAAATCAACTTTATTGATGACGAGCCCATTCTTAACTATTCGCTCAATAAAGAAGAGGAAGATTAATGAAAGTTATTGTAGTAGGCGGAGGAGCGGCCGGAATGATGGCTGCTATCCGTGCCGGCGAGCTTCATGACAACGTTATTCTTTTTGAGAAGAACGAGAAGCTTGGCAAAAAAATATATATAACGGGCAAAGGTCGTTGCAATGTCACCAATAACGCAGACATAGACACGATCCTTAAGAACGTAAACAGGAATCCTAAGTTTATGTACAGTGCCATATACGGTTTTGACAATTCAAGACTGTATTCTTTTATCGAAGAGAACGGCTGTCCGTTAAAGGTAGAGCGTGGCGAGAGAGTGTTTCCTGTATCCGACCATGCCTCAGACATCATTAAAGCCCTCTCTAAGGCTCTTAAAGACCGCAGAGTGAATATTAAGCTTAATACACCCGTTAAGGAACTAATCATCGAAGACGGGGCTGTTAAGGGCGTTATTTTGGCTGATGGCACTCGCGAGTATGCGGATAAGGTTATTGTAACCACCGGAGGCCTTTCATATCCTACAACAGGCTCCACGGGCGACGGATACAAGATGGCGGAATCTGCAGGACATACCGTGGTACCTACCCGGCCGGGACTTGTACCGCTTGTTACAGGCGAGACATGGGTGCCGAAGCTTCAGGGATTATCGCTCAGAAACGTAGAGCTTAAGCTTTACGCCGAAGATAAATGCGTGTACAAAGATCAAGGGGAAATGCTTTTTACACACTACGGAATTTCAGGCCCGCTTGTACTTTCCGCAAGTGCATATTATGACAAGGAAAGCCGCAAGAACAAGAACGTTTCCGTAAGCATAGACTTAAAGCCCGCACTCGACGAGGACGCTCTTGATAAGAGAATCCTCAGAGACTTTGAGAAGTTTAACAACAAGCAGTTTAAGAACGCTCTCGATGAGCTTCTTCCCTCAAAGCTGATTCCCATAATCGTGGAATTAAGCGGAATCGACCCTTACAAAGCAGTCAACGTAGTTACCAAGGAAGAAAGAAAACGTCTTGTGCAGCTTCTTAAGCACCTTACAATGACAGTAATCGGTGCCGGTAATTACAACGAGGCCATCATCACAATCGGCGGTATCAACGTTAAGGAAATTAACGCTTCCACCATGGAATCGAAGCTTGTAAAGAACCTTTATTTTGCGGGAGAAGTGCTTGATGTGGATGCCATGACCGGAGGATTTAACCTTCAGATAGCATGGTCGACGGGTTACCTTGCGGGGGAATGCAATTAAAGAATATAATAACCGGGAGAACAATGTATGAGTTTTCAAATAGCAATCGACGGACCTGCAGGCGCAGGTAAAAGTACAGTAGCCAAGTCTGTAGCAAAAAAGCTTCAGTTTGTGTATGTGGATACAGGGGCAATGTATCGCGCAATCGGCTTAAACTGTATCAAAAATGACGTAGATATTCATGACGAAGAAGCTGTTTTAAAGCTTCTTGATAATACCAACGTATCCATCAAATATATTGACAATGAGCAGGCTGTTATCCTTAACGGCGAGAACGTAAACGGACAGATTCGTACCCAGGAAGTGAGTGAGGCGGCTTCTGTTGTATCGGCTTATAAGCTTGTAAGAGAGAAGATGGTTGCTCTCCAGCAGGAACTTGCTCAGACCACAGACGTTGTTATGGACGGCCGTGACATCGCTTCATGCGTGCTTCCCGATGCGCAGGTTAAGATTTATCTTGACGCAAGCGTTGAGGTGCGTGCAAAGCGTCGTTACCTTGAACTTATAGAAAAGGGCAAGGAAGCGGACTTAAAGACTGTTGAAGATGAAGTAAGAGAGCGTGACTACAGAGACATGCACAGGGAGAATTCTCCTTTGATTCGTGTGCCCGAGGCTGACCTTGTAGACAGCTCATACATGACAATAGACGAAGTGGTTAACACAATTGTAGCTAAGGCGCAGAGTAAATTCGATGAATAGAGAAGTTGTATTGTGCGAGAACGCCGGCTTTTGTTTCGGCGCGGACAGAGGCTTTAATGCAGTCAAGAACGCAATCGAAGAAGGTATACCGATTTACACTTACGGACCGATTCTTAACAATTCTTTTATCGTGAAAGGATTTGAAGAGAAGGGCGTTCGTGTGGTCAATGATTTTTCGGAGCTTGCAAATCTTCCCAAAGGCAAGATCATCATTCGTTCCCATGGAGTATCGAAAGCCGAGTTTGATAAGCTTCAGGAAAGCGGTTTTGAAGTATTTGACGCCACTTGTCCTTTTGTCAAAAGAATCCATCGCATAGTGGCCAAGGAAAGCGAAGAGGGCAGCGAGATAATTGTTGTCGGCAACCCCAAACATCCCGAAGTTTGTGGCATTGTGGGCTGGTCTCATAACGGTGCGACTGTTATAGAAAACTCGGAAGAAGCCGATAAATTTTCTTTTGCACCTGACAAAAAGTATTGCGTTGTGTCTCAGACCACCTTTAACCGCAACAAATTTCAAGAAATTGTTGAATTATTAGAAAAAAGAAGTTACAATATTCTTGTTATGAACACAATTTGTGACGCTACGAGCATTAGGCAGACTGAAGCCGAAGCGTTATCCAAGAGGGCGGAACTGATGATTGTTATAGGCGACAAGGCCAGTTCCAACAGCAAGAAACTATACGAAATATGCAAGGCAAATTGTGATCAGACATACTTTATACAGGAACTTAGTGATATAGTCGGTCGTCTTCCGAAAGTATCGGGTCTTGTAGGTATTACTGCAGGGGCTTCTACCCCCAAATATATTATTGAGGAGGTTCAAAGTTATGTCAGAAATGACGTTTGAACAGATGCTTGAAGCATCATTTAAGACAATACATACGGGAGAGGTTGTAGAAGGAACTGTAATCGATGTCAAGCCTAATGAGATCATACTCAACATCGGATATAAGTCCGACGGTATTCTTACCAAGAACGAATACACCAATGATTCCGGTATGGATTTAGCTACCGTGGTTAAGGTCGGCGACACCATGGATGTTAAGGTTATCAAAGTTAATGACGGCGAGGGACAGGTTCTTTTGTCCTATAAGAGACTCGCAGCCGACAGAGGCGCCAAGAGACTTGAAGAAGCATTTGAGAGTCAGGAGATTCTTAAGTCCAAAGTTACTCAGGTTCTTGAGGGCGGTATTTGTGTAGTTGTTGACGAGGTTCGCGTATTCATTCCCGCAAGCCTTGTATCAGACACATTTGAGAAGGATTTAAGCAAGTACAACGGCGAGGAAATCGAATTTGTAATTCGCGAGTACAATCCCAAGAAGCGTCGCTTCATCGGTGACAGAAAGTCCATTCTTATGTCCCGTAAGGCAGCTGCTCAGGAGAAGCTTCTTAACACTGTTAAAGAAGGCGATGTTGTTGAAGGCGTTATCAAGAACGTTACAGACTTCGGCGTATTCGTAGATCTCGGCGGAATCGACGGACTTCTCCACATCTCAGAGATGAGCTGGGGCAGAGTTGAGAATCCCAAGAAGAACTTCAAGGCCGGCGACAAGCTTAAAGTTTTAATTAAGTCTATTTCGGACAGCAAGATTGCTTTGTCCTTAAAGTTTAACGATACCAATCCCTGGATTGACGCAGAGAAGAAGTATGCAGTTGGTACAGTTGTTACCGGTAAGGTAATGAGAATGGCTGATTTCGGCGCTTTCGTAGAGCTTGAGTCAGGAATCGACGCACTCCTTCATGTATCTCAGATTTCCAAGGAACACATTGAGAAGCCTTCAGACGTTCTTAAGGTAGGCGACGAAGTTACCGCTAAGGTAGTAGACTTCAACCTCGAAGACAAGAAGGTAAGCATCTCCGTTAAGGCATTAACCGAGCCCGAAGAAGAGAAGAAGGAAGAGAAAGAAGACGATTCGGAAGTAGCAAGCGTTGACATCGAAGCTGTTATCGCAAGCGAGTCCGAAGAAGCTTAATTTTTCCTTTAATAAAAGGTTTATAGTAGTTATGTATACTTGGTAGGTAGTCATAAACGGCTACCTACTATTTATTTACGGGAGAGTATAAAATGGCATACGATTATGAGTATTTCAAAAAAGCAGTTTTTGAATTAACCACCATCGACTTAAATGCATACAAAGAAAAACAGATGAAAAGACGTATCGACACCCTTATCGATAAGCGTAAGGCTGACGGATACGATAAATACGTAGCAATGCTTAAAAGCGACAAGGAAGCATTCGAAGAATTTGTAAGTTACTTGACCATCAACGTGTCTGAGTTCTATCGCAACCCCGACCAGTGGGAACTTATGGACAAAGAAATTTTCCCTGAGCTTATAGCGAAATTTGGTAAGAACTTAAAAATCTGGAGCGCCGCATGTTCTACCGGTGATGAGCCTTATTCATTGGTAATGGCGCTTTCAAAACATGTACCGCTTAACCAGATTAAGATTTATGCAACAGATATAGACAAGCAGATTCTTGAGAAGGCTAAGCTTGGTCTTTACAACGAAAAGAGTATCGAGAATGTGCCCGAAGAATTTAAAAAGAAATACTTCACCAAGGTCGGACCTTCTTACAAGATTTCCGATGAAATCAAGTCACGCGTTGAGTTTAAGCAGCACAATCTCTTAAAGGATCCTTATCCGAAGGACCTTCACATGATTGTATGCCGTAACGTTTTGATTTACTTTACAGAGGAAGCCAAGGACGAAGTATTCAGAAAGTTCTGTGATTGCTTGTACAGCAAGGGCGTTCTATTTATCGGAAGTACGGAGCAGATTATCAATTACAAAGAAATCGGCTATCAGCGTAAGAATTCTTTCTACTACGATAAGCCTTGATTTAAGCCAAAGAAAAAGCCTCGGAGCCGTGCAGTGGGTTCCGAGGCTATTATTATGCCTTAATCTAAATAACCATATGATTTAATACATGTGATGCGTAATCATTGAACATGTCTCTGTCGGTTCTGCGCTCGTCGGTAAGCTCGAAGAAGAGGTCACGCGACTCATATGTGCGCTTAAAGAACGGTGTTACAAGTGCGTCCCACTCGGGCAGGAACTGCGAGGTCTTGCGGGTGTAGCAGTTGGATGCCTTGGCCTGCTCGCGATGTTCTTTGTCCACGAAGGAAGATACGGACTTGTGAAGCGCGATATCTTCGGCGGGAAGATAGTAGTAATCTTTGTAGTTAGCGTAGAAGTACTTCATTTCCTCTTCGTAAAGCGGTACTCTTAACATTCCCTGTCCGCCGGCACCCGAAAAATAACATCTGTCATACAAAAATGACACGGGAGTCAACAAATCAGCGGGAAGGTCCATAATCATCATAATCTCGGAATGCGTAGCACCTGAAGAGTCTTCGTAGTAGCTGGCGGAAACCTTGGTAACCTTAAGCTTGCGAGTGAATAAATCACAATACGCAAGAGCGGGAAGGATAGAAAGCATTCCCTTTAAGTCTTCGAAGTTGTGAAGAAGTAAGAACTTCCTTAAGTCGGCATCCTTGGTACGAACAAAATCATGATAGAGTCCAATGAGGTCGCCACCGGTGAACTGATCTTCACGGGTAATCTTTAAAAACTTCTCAATGGTTTTTTGCTTGCAGTTCTCGAGTTTTAAGAAGTTCTTATAAGGAGATATTCTTTTGTAAATATCAATTCCGACAAAGCTGTCAAAATTATAACCGAGAGAGAACTCACGGCACTTGGCGGTAAGATAAGGAATATCGAAATTGTTACCGTTATAGTGAATCAGCACTTTAAAGGACTCTGCAAAATCAAAGAACTCTTCAAGTAACGACTGCTCATCGTTGTATTCCTCGGCAAAATACTGGCGCGCCTGCCAGCCGTCTCTGTAATACAGGCAACCGATAAGATAGAGCTTCGAAGTGCGCGCGGTAAAGCCCGTAGTCTCAATATCTATAAAAAGAATGTGCTCCAAAGGAGCTATGGTTTCAAGAGGATATAATACTTTAACGTCTGTGATACTTTCATCAATGATCTGCATGGTAGTCTCCTTGGTAAAGTAATTAAAAATATTAACCCCGTTGTCTGTTTATTTTAACATTTTTCATGAATTTGTTCAACAATATTCGTTTTGACAGTTGCGCCAAAAAATAGTATATTAATAGGGTATGGTGGGTTGGAGCATAAGTAGATGTGACACTCCTGTCATATTAGAAATGAGAAGGTTGGGTAAATGCAAAAATGGCGAAACTTACGTTCAGCGGTGGAATCCATCCCTATGACGGCAAGGAAATGTCCAAGGATATCCCCATTAAAGAGGTATATCCCGTAAGCGATTTGGTCTATCCTTTGTCCCAGCACATAGGAGCACCTGCCAAGCCCATTGTGGCCAAGGGTGATTATGTGCTTGCCGGTCAGAAGATTGCCGAGGCAGACGGTTTTGTTTCTTCACCGATTTATTCATCGGTATCGGGAACCGTTAAGGCAATCGAAGAGAGAAGGGTTGTAACCGGTAATAATGCCATGTCTGTCATTATCGAGAATGACGGATGTTATAATTCTGTTGAACCTTGGGAGGTAAAGCCTCTTGAGGAGATGTCAAGTGAGGAGATAATTGCACGTATCCGTGAAGCCGGCATTGTCGGAATGGGCGGTGCGGGATTTCCTACTCACGTCAAGCTTTCGGTCAAAGAACCCGCCAAGATCGATTACGTAATCGTAAACGGAGCGGAGTGCGAGCCGTATCTTACCAGCGACTATCGCAAGATGATTGAAGAGCCCGAAAAGCTTCTTGAAGGTTTGAGAGTATATCTTAAACTGTTCCCCTATTCCCTAGGAATAATCGCAATCGAAGACAATAAGCCCGATTGTATCAAAGTTTATAAAGCACTTACGAAAGACGAGCCCCGCATTACCGTTAAGGCGCTTCGTACGAAGTATCCTCAGGGTTCCGAGCGTCATTTGATTTATGCCGTAACGGGACGTGAGATTAATTCGAAGCTCTTACCCGCAGACGTCGGATGCGTTGTTAACAACGTAGATACCGTAATCTCGGTAAGAAGAGCAATTTACGAAGGCATGCCGCTTATGCACCGTATCGTTACCGTTACGGGTAATTGCATTAAGAACCCGAGAAACTTTAAGGTTCTCATCGGTACATCTTATGCTGATCTTGTGCCCGAAGCCGGCGGTTTCAAACAGGAACCCGTCAAGATTATTTCGGGCGGTCCCATGATGGGCTTTTGTATGTTTGATTTGAATGTGCCGATTACCAAGACCGCATCGGCTTTGTTGTGCCTGTCACGCGATGACATAAGCCGTATGGAACCTTCGGCATGTATCAACTGCGGACAATGCGTAGAGGTATGTCCGAGCCGCCTGCTTCCCAAGCTTTTGTCGGATCATGCGGCCAATTTCAACGAAGAGGAATTCCTATTAAACCACGGCCTCGAATGCGTAGAGTGCGGATGCTGCAGCTTTATCTGTCCTGCCAAGCGTCCTCTTTGCCAGAATATTAAATCCCTTCGAAAGATTTGCCTTTCGAAAAAGAAAAAGTAGGAGGAAAGAACTTTGGATAAGTTATATAATGTTTCATCCAATCCCCATATCCGCTCCAAAGTAACCACCTCCGGAATAATGTTCTGTGTTATCGTGGCTTTACTTCCCGCAGCGGGATTCGGTATTTTCAGATTCGGACTGAACGCCCTTCTCCTTATCGGAGTGACAGTAGCGTCAGCAGTCCTTTCCGAGTTTTTATTTAACCTGATTACCAAGAGAAAGAACACATTGGGTGATTTCTCCGCTATAGTAACTGGTTTGCTTCTTGCTCTTAACCTGCCTCCGGCAGCTCCCTGGTGGATTGGCGTTGTGGGCGGATTCTTTGCAATTGTAGTGGTTAAGATGCTTTTCGGCGGTTTGGGTCAGAACTTCATGAACCCTGCACTCGGAGCAAGATGTTTCCTGGTAATTTCTTTTGCATCCATTATGACCAATTTCGCGGTAGACGGTGTTTCCGAGGCTACACCCCTTGCACTTTTAAAAGCAGGTGAGCCCGTTGATATCGTTGCAATGGCGAGAGGTTTCATACCCGGTACAATCGGTGAAATCAGCGTTATAGCCATTTTAATAGGTGCATGCTTCCTGATTCTTGTGGGTGTAATCGATATTCTGATTCCCGGAAGTTATATCGTTTCTTTTGTCATTTTCCTTGTTCTTTTCAGCGGCAGGGGATTTGATACCACATATATTGCGGCTCATTTATCGGGCGGCGGTCTTATGCTCGGTGCTTTCTTCATGGCGACCGATTATGTTACCAGACCCATTACCAAGGCAGGTCAGTTGATATACGGCATATTCCTCGGAGTTATGACCGGTATATTCAGATTGTTCGGACCTTCCGCAGAGGGTGTTTCTTTTGCAATCATTATCGGCAACTTACTTGTTCCGTTAATCGATATGTTTACAAAGCCTCGTTTCTTCGGCAAAGGAGGTGTACGTAACAATGAATGATCAGTTTAAATCAATCAAAGCAATAGAACAGTCCGAAAGACGCAACAGACGCAATAACAAAGAGATTAAGGAATTTATCATTAATACTCTTATTATGATTGCCATCGCACTTGTAGCCGGAGGAGTCCTCGGTTTCGTACACGAACTTACCAAGGAACCCATCGCCACAATGGCTGCAAGAGAGAAGCAGGCTGCCAACAGTAAGGTATTTGAATCTGCAGCAAGCTTTTCCGAGACTATTCTTGATGAGTCACTTGATTTAAGTGAGTATGAAGCACTTTATCCCGGCGTGGATATAACCGACTGCATTCAGGCACTCGATGATAACGGCAATGCCCTCGGATACGTATTCGAAGTTACTTCCCACGAAGGTTACGGCGGAGATATCGTATTCAGCGCGGGCATTAACAATGACGGAAGCTTAAACGGTATATTTATTACATCGATTTCCGAGACCGCAGGTCTTGGTATGCGAGCTCCCGACGTATTGGTTCCGCAGTTTATCGACAAGTACGTATCGAGTTTTGAAGTGGTTAAGGGCGGAGCATCGACTCCTTCCCAGATTGATGCCATTTCGGGTGCGACTATTACTTCCAAGGCGGTTACCAACGGTGTCAATGCCGCACTTGAATATTTCAGAATTTATTTGAACGGAGGTGAGGGACATGAATCATGAACAAGATGAAAGAGAATCCCTGATCTCTGAAATGTCGGAACGATTCCTAAACGGTGTATTTAAAGAGAACCCTACCTTTGTTCTTTTGCTGGGTATGTGTCCCACACTTGCGGTTACCACAAGCGCCAAGAACGGTCTGGGCATGGGTATTACCACACTTGTGGTTCTTGCCCTCAGTAACCTGTTTATATCGTTACTCAGAAAGGTTATTCCCGATAAGATCAGAATTCCCGCATTTATCGTAATAATCGCATCATTCGTTACGATGGTGGAATTGCTTTTGAATGCATACCTGCCGGGATTATACAAGGCACTCGGACTTTACATTCCGCTTATCGTCGTTAACTGTATAATCCTTGGTCGTGCCGAGGCATATGCTTATTCGCATTCGCCTTTGTTGTCACTTTTTGATGGTCTCGGAATGGGCACCGGATTTACTTTTGCACTTACAATAATCGGCGCATTACGTGAGCTTCTCGGCGCAGGTACTTTATTCGGAGCCAATGTTATGCCTAAGGGTTATGTGCCCGTAAGCATATTCATCATGGCACCCGGTGCGTTCTTTGTACTTGCATTGCTGACGGCTATCCAGAACAAGGTCAAAGAAATCGGTGAGAAACACGGCAAGGATATGTCCAAGATTCAGTCCGGCTGCGGTCATGATTGCCTGAATTGTAATCTTGAATGTGCTACCCCCGAGGTTAAAGAAGCTGCCCTTAAGAAAGAAGAGACTTCTGAGACCAAAGAATCTTCCGAGCCTGTAACAGAAGAGCCCGAGGCCAAGGAAGAAAAGCCCAAAAAGGAAAAGAAAGAATCTAAGAATAAACTGAAAGGCCTTGTCAAGAAAGCCGACAAGCCTGCCAAAGAAGAAAAGTCTGCCAAAGAAGAAAAATCCAAGGCGAAGGATGAGAAAAAATCATCCAAACCTGCCAAGGACGAGCCCAAGGCAGAAGAAGAGTCCAAGGCTGAAGCGGTCGAGAAAGTAGCTCCCGAGGCACCGGTGGCAGAGGAACAGAAGGTTGAAACTCCCGAAGTTAAGACTGAAGAGCCTACAGTTACTGAGCCTGTCAAGGAAGAAGTTAAGTCAGAACCTGCTACAGAAGAAAAAACTGAGGCGGCTGCCGCTTCCGATGATGACGAGCTTGAATTCCTGGATTTCTCGGATCTTAAGAAAGCCGTCAAAGCAGGCGGTAAAGATACCAGAAAGCCCGTACGTAAGAAAGCATCTCTCGAAAAAGCCAAAGCTATGCTTGAAAAGGCCGAAGAATCAGTGAAGGAGGAGCAAAATGATTAAGAATCTGATAGTGTTATCGCTTGGTTCTGCATTAATCAATAACGTTGTGCTCAGCCAGTTCTTAGGTCTTTGCCCCTTCCTTGGTGTATCCAAGAAAGTTAAGACGGCTCTCGGTATGGGTACTGCGGTTATATTCGTTATAACGCTTGCCAGCATAGTGACAGGTCTTATCTATAAAGGTCTTTTGGTGACCTTTGATCTGACCTACCTTAAGACAATAGTATTTATACTTGTAATAGCTGCACTTGTTCAGTTCGTAGAGATGTTCTTAAAACGATTTGTACCGTCTCTATACAGCGCGCTGGGCGTTTACTTACCGCTTATTACCACCAACTGCGCGGTTCTCGGTATTGCAATTACCAACGTTCAGAAGGATTATTCGATTCTCGAAGGCACCGTTAACGGATTTGCAACTGCAGTCGGATTTACGATTGCGATTGTTATCCTGGCAGGTATCCGTGAAAAGATGCAGTATAATGACATTCCCAAAGCTTTCAGAGGCATGCCCATAGTACTTGTTTCGGCAGGACTTATGGCTATTGCTTTCTGCGGCTTTGCGGGACTCTTGTAGGAGGTGCCACGTGAATTTTTCAGCGATTTTAACACCTTTGATTGTGATGCTGGGACTTGGCCTTTTTGTAGGCGTGTTCTTGGGAGTCGCAGGCATTGCGTTTAAGGTTAAGGTAGATGAAAAAGAAGAAGCAGTTTTAAAAGCACTTCCCGGCAACAACTGCGGTGGTTGCGGATTCCCCGGTTGCGCAGGTCTGGCTCATGCGATTGCACAGGGCGAAGCACCTGTTAATCAATGTCCCGTAGGCGGTGAGCCTGTAGCGGATGCGATAGCAGCCATCATGGGCACCACAGCGGAGAAGACCGAGAAAATGGTTGCTTTTGTCGCGTGTAAAGCACATTGCGGCGACATGACCATGGACTACGATTACTACGGTGTTGAAGATTGCCGTATGTTAAGCTTTGTACCTAACGGCGGCCCCAAGTCCTGCAACGACGGATGCTTAGGTTACGGCACATGTATGAAGACATGTCCTTTTGATGCTATCCATGTAGTGGACGGTGTCGCTGTTGTAGACAGAGAAAAGTGTAAGGCTTGCGGTAAATGTATCGAAGTATGCCCCAAGCATCTTATTTCGCTTGTACCGTATAGCGCACAGTATTTGGTGGCTTGTTCTTCACAGCAGAAAGGACCTGTTACCATGAAACAGTGTAAGGTCGGCTGTATCGGCTGCGGAATTTGTGCGAAGAATTGCCCGCTTGAAGCGGTAAAAGTCGAGAACTTCAATGCTACTATAGATTTTTCCGTATGTAAGAACTGTGGTACTTGCGCAGAGAAGTGCCCGAGAAAGACCATTACGAAACAATATTAATTTTGAATAAGCCCTCACGGGGGCTTATTCGTTTAAAGATGGGAAAGTAACTTATGAAGCTTAACGATTACGATGAGGGAACCGGTGGAAGATTTGCATCCGGAGCGGCTGCTTTGGCCGTTTTACTTATCTTGTCCGTAATTATTATAGTTCTCGTAGCCAATAAGGATTATTTGAAGCGCCGATTCGGCTCCGACAGTTCGTCTGTCACGGCTTCTGCCTCAGATACTACAGAACAGTCCTCAACAGGAGTATCGACGAGCACATCAGAGGTTTTTGTGTCCGATTTAAGCTTTTATAAGGATTACGAAGACAGATCGTCGTCATCTGCAAGCGATTCAAGTGCTTCTGATACAAGCGCGACAACGTCAACAACCGCTTCTGCACCCGAACTTACCGAAGAGAACGACGGCAAGCATACCCTTATCACCAATCTCGACGGTACCACTGAGTGGGCTGTTATCAGTCCTCATATCCCTAAGTGTGAATACGATTACACCAATCTTTTTGACCAGAACGGAAGACTTAAATATTTCGAAAATGACAAATGCAAGAGTTTCTTTGGCATCGATGTAAGCAAGGACAATAACTATATCGATTACAACAAAGTCAAGAAAGACGGAGTTTCTTTTGTTATGATTAGGCTTGGATCGAGAGGCTATCAGACGGGACAGCTCGCTGTAGACGACTATTTCCGAGACAATATCAAGCGCGCGACGGATGCGGGCCTTGATGTGGGTGTATATTTCATGTCTCAGGCAGTGACGGAAGATGAGGCAAGAGAAGAGGCTCAGTACGTAATTGATAATCTGCTTGGCTACTCAATATCTTATCCTGTGGCACTTGTGATGCAACCTGTTAAGAACGACACCGCCAGAAGCGACGCGCTCTCAAAGAAAGACAGAACTACCGTAATAAGAGCATTTCTCAAGGCTATTAAGGACAAAGGCTACGTTCCGATAGTATACGGAGACAAGCGTTGGCTGTTCCGGGATATAGACCTTTCCAAGATAGTGGGAGATTTTGATATCTGGCTTACCCAGACAGGAGTTGATTATCCCGATTATCCTTATAAATACGCCATGTGGCAGTACAACTATAAGGGCTCTGTGGACGGAATCGCGGGAGATGTGAACTTCAACATAAGCTTCGTAGATTACGCGCTCAAGTAATGTTTATGCTTTAAGATTCATAATAGTATCGGAAATCTTTACACGACTGTAGATTTCCGCATATTCTTTGTTGGTGCAGTCGTCGATATAGTTCTGCATGAAGGATTTTTTGAAACCGTTTTTAATAAGAATGTCAGCCGCCTTGTTGTATGCAACGGCGGCTTCTTTTTCGCTTGAATACTTGCCGATTACATAGTTGGAGCGCACATGTATGGTGGCTTTGTAAATCTTTTTCATTTTCTTTTCGATAACGGTAACGCCGTGATAGCGGTTTACCACCTTAAGATTCTCGCGTCTGAAATCGAGAGAATCTGAATTCACAAATATATAATCCCTTCCCTCAACGGCGAAGCTCATAATACCGTAACGTTCTTTAATCGAAGTCTGCATACCGAACTCCGACACGAAATAATGATTGCCCCTGCACATAATCTTATGCTGGGAAAAGAAAAACAAATCATCAATATCAAACTTCAATTCTTCAAAAGGAGAGTAGAAGTAAGAAAAATCACGCTTTCTTATGTAGATGGGATTGGAAAAATAAAGACCGTTGTCCCTTAAATTGATTAGAGACACGTATTTGTCGTAATTAATCGGATAGTCTTCGTGATAGTTGTAACAGGAGTGCTTTTTGTCGGATAAGATTTCTTTGGCAAGGGAATAAGCCGCGGATGCCTGAATTTCCGAATCATAGCTTCCGAGACTGATGTGCTTTTGATTGATTGTAAGAGAAGCACGGTAGTTTTTCTCGCCGTTTTTCTTGGTATCGACATAGACTCCGGGTAACATTCTGTAACCTCCGATAACTAAATTATCTCATAGTTTGCATACTTTTTAAACCATAAAAAACGCTACACGTTTTTTCCTGTTCTATAATAAATTCCTGAAGTAATTTATTATCGGTCGGCTTTGAACAAACCCTTTAGGTTTGTTCCGCCTCAATTATTAAAAAAATATAAACAAAACTATTGATTATTGAATTAAGTTGGAATAAAATTGTTTTAACGTTTTAACTTAGTAAAGCAACAAAGGGCGGGTTATGAGTTACAAAAGTTTAATAGGCAAAGAAGAAGACAGAGACGTTTTGAAGAGTGAAGATGATTCTGCGGATAAGTATGGAATTATCGGTCTTTCAAAGCGCCATCTTTTTTTTCGCAAATTCTTCAAGACATATTACATCGCTTATGAGGATTTAAATGCGGTTTTCAGACGCGTTTACATGGTGAGCGGTCGTAAGGGTTCTATTCCGGCTGAATCGTTGGTGCTTATATCATACGGTACCGAGGTTGCGAATATCGGAGTATCCGGCACCAAATCCGCCAAGGAAATCTTAGAAAAATTGAAAGAAAAGGCTCCCCACATCGACACAATGTACAAAGGGGAATCGGAAGCAAAATGACCAGGGAAGAGAAGCTTGAAAGCGTGCTCAATGCATTCACACGCTACTATACGATACGTAAAGATGGTGTAACGCCACCTTTTGTGGCTGAAGCCGATTTTACATCACACAATGAACAATATATCTTGGTTAAATCCGCCAAGATTTCCGAAATGGATTCCAACGAATATGTTTTTTTCGCATCGGAAGAAGACTTAACCTTTGAAAAGCTTACAGAACTTGACAGGACAGCGTGGGAGACGGGACTTTCAAGAGTGGTTCCTAAGTCCGGACACCGTAATTCCGATGTCACACTCATAATTATTGCGGATAAGATTGAAGAAGACGCTTTTAAGCAGATTAAGAAGTTTAAACATTCCAAATCATATTTATTTACCATCCACGGATGGAGCAATTACAAATTGATTGCTATTGATCTTTCAAACGGTAAAACTGCCTACAACCGCCACGGCAGAGACTTAAAGAAGATCATTAACAATAAATAGGTACATGGGACAATATCCCTTTTACCACGGCATTATCAATACTCTTACAGTAAAAGGAGACAGAAATGACTGCATTATTAATTGTTCTTGCGGCAATTGTTTTGCTGGTAATCGGCTATGTAACATACGGTTCATGGCTTGCAAAACAGTGGGGCATCGACCCCAACAAAAAGACACCTGCATATGAAAAAGAAGACGGTGTTGACTACGTGGCAGCTAAGCCCGCAGTATTAATGGGTCACCATTTTTCATCAATAGCAGGCGCAGGCCCTATCAACGGACCTATTCAGGCTTCCGTATTCGGTTGGGTTCCGGTTTTCCTTTGGTGTGTTATCGGTGGTATTTTCTTTGGCGGTCTTCAGGACTTTGGTTCGCTTTTTGCATCCATTCGTCATGACGGAAAATCAGTTGGTGAGATTATCAAGGATTCCATGGGATCCAAGGCTAAGAAGCTCTTTATCGTGTTTGCTTTGCTGGTACTCATCCTTGTTATCGCATCTTTCGTTAACGTCGTAGCAGCTACTTTTGCTACCGCTGCAGATGCTCCCAAGACATTGGGCTTTGTTACCGGTCCTACAGGCACACAGACTACTGCAATGATTTCCCTGTTATTCATCGTTCTTGCAATTATCTACGGTGTACTTACCAACAAGTGCGGCGTGAAGACTTTACCCGCTACCATCATCGGTATCGCAGGTATCGTTATTGCTGTTGTTGTAGGTCTTAACTGCGGTTTTGCTATGACCCGTACCGCATGGATCATCGTTATCGGTATTTATATCGCTGTTGCATCTTTGATTCCCGTATGGATTATGCTTCAGCCCAGAGATTACCTCTCCAGCTTTCTTCTTTATGCAATGATGATCGTTGCTGTTGTAGGTATTATCGTTTGTGCAATTACAGGCAATGCCAAGTTCGAAATTCCCGCTTTCACAGGCTGGTCCAACGGACTCGGTAACCTTTTCCCCGCATTGTTCATCACTGTTGCATGTGGTGCTTGCTCCGGTTTCCATTCACTTATTTCAACCGGTACTTCCAGTAAGCAGCTTGACAACGAGAAGAACGCCAAGGCTATCGGCTACGGCTCAATGCTTATCGAATCCGCACTCGGCATCATCGCCCTCATTGCGGTTGGTATGATCTTCAGTAAGTATCAGGCCAAGGAACTCGGCACATCACCTGCCAACTACTTCGCAGCAGGTATTGCTACAATGTTCTCCACCTCTGATGCTACTAGCGTTTACAAGACAATCTACGCATTACTTACACTTGCTGTATCCGTATTCGCTCTTACCAGCCTTGATACTGGTACAAGACTTTCACGTTTCATGTTCTCCGAGCTCTTTCTTAAGGATGAGGAGAATACATGGAAAGACGCTAAGGGTATCAGAAAAGTTCTTGCACATCCCTTATTCGGTACAACCCTCATGGTTGTTATCGGTTGCGTACTCGGCGGCTTAAGCCTCTCCCAGATTTGGGGACTCTTCGGTGCAGCCAACCAGCTCCTTGCAGGTATCGCTCTTATGGCAGTAGCTGCATGGCTCGGTGAAGTAGGCAAGAACAATAAGATGTTCTTTATCCCCATGATTTTCATGCTTGCGGCAACACTTACATTCCTTGCTATGAAGGTTGTAAGCATTGTTAAACTTATCGCAGGTCTCGTACCCGATAAGGCTGCAGCTTGGGGCGACTGGTTCCAGCTTGTATTCGCAGCTGCAATGTTTGTACTTGCAATTATCTTAATTGTACAGGGCGTTAAGACATTCTCTGCACAGGCTAAGGCTAAAAAGAACTAATAGTGATTTTGCACAAAGAAACCCTTCGGTTTATCCGAAGGGTTTTTTGCTTTAACACTTGAACTTGACAGAATTTTCGGTTACATTTATAGGAGCCAATATAATATACAAATCTACAGGAGAATCATTCATGTTCTATACAAGTACCAGAGACAATTCCATTAAGCTTACTGCTTCGGAAGCTGTTTTAAAGGGACTTTCCGACGACGGCGGCCTTTTCGTGCCCAGTGAGATTCCGCAGCTTACCAAATCGCTTCGCGAGATTAGCGAAATGAGTTATCAGGAGACCGCATACACGGTCATGAAAGACTTTCTTTTTGACTATACGGAAGATGAACTCAGAAACTGCATAGAGAGAGCATACGACTCCAAGTTCGATACCGAAGAGATTGCTCCCCTTGTAGAAGCTGAAGGAACATATTACCTGGAGCTGTTCCACGGTAAGACCATAGCGTTTAAGGATATGGCACTTTCCATCCTTCCTCACTTACTTACCACCGCAGCCCGTAAGAACAAATCGGACAAAGAAATCGTAATTCTTACCGCTACCAGCGGCGACACCGGTAAGGCAGCTCTTGCAGGATTCGCAGGCGTGCCCGGTACCAGAATCATTGTATTCTACCCCAAGGG
This sequence comes from Lachnospiraceae bacterium, assembly GCA_017553505.1. Taxonomy (GTDB): domain Bacteria; phylum Bacillota; class Clostridia; order Lachnospirales; family Lachnospiraceae; genus UBA1258. The sequence continues at coordinate 308,465 of JAFZLD010000025.1, read as the reverse complement.
AGGCGTATCCAAGGTTCAGGAGCTTCAGATGATTACTCAGAAGGAATCCAACACCAAGGTTATCGGTGTTAAGGGTAACTTCGACGATTGCCAGTCTAAGGTTAAGGAACTTTTCGGAGATGCAGAGCTTAAAGAGAAGATGGCTGAGGCCGGCTTTCAATTTTCAAGTGCTAATTCCATCAACATCGGCAGACTTGTGCCCCAGATTGCATATTATGTGTATGCCTACGGCAAGCTTCTTAAGGAAGACCGTATTAAAGACGGCGAGAAGATTAATATCTGCGTTCCAACCGGTAACTTCGGTAACATCCTTGCCGCATTTTATGCCAAGAACATGGGACTTCCCGTTAACAAGCTTATCTGCGCATCCAATGACAACAAGGTGCTTTTCGACTTCTTTAAAGACGGCGTATACGACAAGAACAGAGAGTTTATCCTTACAGATTCTCCTTCAATGGATATACTTATTTCTTCTAACCTTGAGAGACTTATTTACCTCTCCACAGGTTGCGATGCCGCTAAGAACAAGAAACTTATGGAATCCCTTAAGACCAAGGGAATTTATGACATAAAGGATTCTTTTGCCAAGGTTAAGGACCAGTTTGTGGGCGAGTTCGCAGACTGGAACGATTGCAGCGGCAAGATTAAGTCACTTTACGAAGAGACCGGCTATGTAATCGATACACATACAGCAGTTGCGGCGGCTTCTTACGACAAGTACGTTAAGGCAACAGGCGACTACACCAAGACCGTAATTGCTTCAACGGCAAGTCCTTTCAAGTTTGCTCGTTCCGTTATGAAGGCAATTGACCCCGCATATGAAAAGGAAGACGATTTCAAACTCATTGACGTTCTTTCCAAGACCGCCAATGTAGAGATTCCTAATGCAATCAATGAAATCCGCACTTCACCCGTCGTACACGACACCGTATGCGAGATTGCAGACATGAAGAAGCTTGTAATGGAAAACATCGGAATAGAATAAAGAGAATCAGGGGATACAACTATCGTGAAGGTTAAGAAACAGATTCTGATCGTCGATGACGTTACCACGAATCTTAAATGCTTAGGGGAGATATTACGTAACAAATATTCGCTTTCAATGGCCAAGTCCGGTGAGCAGGCATTGAGCATGCTTTCCAAGGTTAAGCCCGACCTTGTACTTCTTGACGTTAAGATGCCCGGTATGGACGGGTACGAGACTTTTGAGAGAATCAGAGAGATAAGAGGCTTTGAAGATATTCCGATTATCTTTCTTACGGCCGATACAGAGAGCGAAAGCGAATTAAAAGGCTTAAGACTCGGTGCTTATGACTTTATCAGAAAGCCTTATGAGCCCGAGGTTATGGTGGGTCGTATTGAGCGTGCACTTTTCCAGGATGAGAAGACTCGCGAGATTAAAAGAGCCGCTTTGAAGGATTCACTTACGGGTCTTTGGAACCGTAACTATATGCAGACGCAGATAGACAATCTTTCGCCCGACACTACTGGTACGTTTATGATTATGGACCTTGATAATTTCAAGGGTATCAACGATCACTACGGCCATGTTGTCGGTGATGAAGCGCTGGTTGCTTTTGCAGACACCTTAAGCAGATTTGTACACAAAGATGATATTGTGGCGCGACTCGGTGGAGACGAGTTTGCAGTATTCCTTAACAACTGCTACGGACGCGAGATGCTCGAAGAAAGAGTGGCTTCGCTTATCAAGGAAGTCGAGAGAGAGCTTTGCATCATTAAGAACGACGATTCCGCAAGCTCTGTTTCGGTCGGCATTTCGGCTTATCCTTTTGACGGCAAGACATTTATCGAATTATATAATAACGCGGACAAAGCGCTTTATTTTGTCAAAAATAACGGCAAGTCCGGGTTTCACTTCTATGATTCAGCCGAGAAGTATTCTTTTCTTAAGAACGACAATGAAGGAGCCATCGATTTGTCGGATTTAATGGGCGGAATCGATGAAGATGACGAAGACGACGGACCGTTTAAGGTTGAATACAACAGCTTTAAGAACATTTACAGATTTTTGAAGCGTTACGTCTCGAGAACTTCAAGCAAGATTCAGCTGATTCTTTTTACACTTAAGGACCTTTCCATGCAAAAGGAATCTGACGCGGGAGACCTTCATAAAGCCATGAGAACGCTTGAAGACTGCGTACGCGGTACGCTTCGTAAGAATGACGTATCCGCAAGATATACCAATAACCAGTACATAGTAATCCTTATAGATGCGGATGAGCAGAGTCGTCAGGTTGCGGTGGGACGTATACTTGATAACTGGAATGAGAATAACCATAATCAGAACATTTTGCTTAAGTATGATATGGAAGAAATGTTGGGTGACAAGGAAGAGAGAAACGCATGATAGCAATAACCGTTTTTATATTTTTATGGGGACTTTATCTTATTTATATGACTGTTAAGATGAAAGCCAGCGGAGAGATTCCCAAGCAGTTGCTCAGCGCCAAGATTAAGCTTGAAAGGGCGCATGACATCCCCGGCTACATCAGTTATATGTATAAGATAAATATGATTTTCGGTATCTTAATCTGTGCTTTGAGCGCGGTGCTTATATATGAGAACTTCAGACCTATCAATGACTGGTTTCACATAATCGCCAATGCAGGGTCAATCATAGTTCTTGTCATTTATGCTGTAATCACGGTTAAGGCGCAGAATAAATATTTGTTTTAATAATGAGAGAAGATTAGAAAAGGAGGATCAAAACTATGACCAAACAGGAATTGTACAGTCATGTAGATCACACACAATTAAAGGCTTTTGCCACATGGGAGGATATCGTTAAGCTTTGCGACGAGGCAGTTAAGTATAAGACTGCATCCGTATGCGTTCCCCCTTGCTATATCAAGAGAATCCACGACAAGTACGGTAAGGACTTCAACATCTGTACCGTAATCGGTTTCCCTCTCGGATACTCCGTAACCGCAGCTAAGGTTGTTGAGGCTAAAGAAGCTATTAAAGACGGCGCCAATGAAGTTGATATGGTAATCAACATCAACGATGCCAAGAACGGCGACTTCGACAAGATCGAAGAGGAAATCAAGACTATCAAGGCTGCTTGCGACGATAAGATTTTAAAGGTTATCATCGAGACCTGCTATCTTACCGATGAAGAGAAGATTAAGCTTTGCGGATGCGTAACACGCGCTAAGGCTGAATACATTAAGACTTCTACCGGCTTTGGTACCGGCGGAGCTACTTTTGATGATGTTAAGCTTTTCAAAGAGCACGTAGGTCCCGACGTTAAGATTAAGGCCGCAGGCGGAATCCGTACACAGGAAGACATGGAAACATTCTTAAGCCTCGGTGCCGACAGACTCGGTACTTCCAGTGCAATTTCAATCTTGGAGGCTTAATCGTAACATGAGTGCAGTTTCAGAAAGAATTGCTTCCTTAAGAGCCAAGATGGCTGAGGTGGGAGCAGACTGGTTCTTTTGCACCAGTGATGATTTTCACGGTTCCGAATATGTAGCGGACTATTACAAGGTAAGAGAGCATTACACAGGTTTTACCGGCGAGAATGCCTTCTTAATGCTTAACAAAGACGTTGCCAAGATGTGGACCGACGGCAGATTCTTTATCCAGGCGGAGAGAGAACTCGCAGGTTCCGGCGTAGACCTTATGCGCATGGCCGAGAAAGGCGTTCCCACAATGGGTGAATTCCTTAAGGCCAACTTTAAGGAAGGCGAGACCCTTACTTTTGACGGTCGTGCATTAAGCACATCCCTCGGTAAGGAACTTAAGAAGATAGTAGATAAGAAGAACGGCAAGCTTCTTTGCAACATCGACATTGCAGGAGATTTATGGGAAGACAGACCCGCGCTTCCTTCTTCGAAGGTATTTATCCTGGGCGACGATGTTACGGGTGAGTCCGTAGCGTCCAAGCTTTCAAGAATTCGCGAGAAGATGAAAGAAGATGAGACTACAGCTCATTTCCTTACATCTCTTGATGATATTATGTGGATTACCAATTTACGTGCTAATGATATTGAGTGTAATCCCGTAGCACTTTCTTATATGTACATCACTCTTGATGATGCTGTTATGTTCCTTCAGGAGAGCGAGACAACCGATGAAGTGCGCGATTACCTTGAGTCATTCGGCATCAGCCTTAAGAAGTACGAAGACGTATTCGAATTCTTAAACGGTGTTAAGTTAGACGGCAAGGTTCTTCTTGATACCAAGAAGGTTAACTACCTTTCGTTTCTTACTTTGAGTGCCAAGGCTGAAGTCGTGGATGCGGCCAACCCTTCAACACTTATGAAGGCCATTAAGAACGAGACAGAGATTGCCCGCCTTAAGGAAGCATATATTGAAGACTCAGTATGTGTATCGAAGTTCCACTATTGGCTTAAGCAGAACATCGGCAAGATAGAGATTACAGAGCTTACTGCTGCCGATTACATTGACAATTTGCGAAAGAACGTGCCCGGCTTCATTGAGCTTTCTTTCCCTACCATAAGCGGATACGGCCCCAATGCGGCCATGATGCATTACAGCGCCACTCCCGAGAGTTACAGCGTTGTTAAGCCCGAAGGCATGCTTCTTATCGACTCCGGCGGACAATACATTAAGGGTACAACCGATGTTACCAGAACATTTGCGTGCGGCCCTGTTACCGACGAGATGAAGCTTCATTACTCAAAGTCTGCGGCAGGTATGCTTGCACTTGCGGATGCGAAGTTCTTATACGGATGCACAGGACGTAATGTGGATATACTTGCAAGACTTCCTTTGTGGGAGCTCGGTATCGATTATAAGTGCGGAACCGGCCACGGAGTAGGCTATATTCTTAACGTTCATGAGGGACCTCACAATATCAGATGGAAATATCTTGACGGTATGAGAGAGGCAGTCCTTGAGGATGGTATGATAGTCAGCGATGAGCCCGGCGTATATGTAGGCGGAAGCCACGGCATCAGAATCGAGAATATTATTTTGTGCCGTAAGGACGTCGAGAACAGCGACGGACAGTTCATGAAGTTTGAACATCTTACTTTTGCACCTCTCGATAAGGAGCTTCTGGACAAGAAATACCTCTCAGAGAAGGATGTCGAGCGCATCAACGCATATCATAAAGACGTTTATGAGAAGACTGCTTCCTACTTTGAAGGCGAAGAGCTTAAGTGGCTCAAAGACGCATGTGCGCCCATGTAATCAAGCAAAATTTTAATTTATTTTTATTGATTTTGTAATTGTGTTTTATTATAATATTCAGCGTGTGAACTTAGTAACAAAATTTTTTATATAAGGAGATCAAATATGGCAAAAATCGATTTAACCCAGATCGGTATTACCGGTACAACCGAAATCGTTTACAACCCTTCTTATGAGCTTTTGTTCGAAGAAGAGACCAAAGCAGGTCTTACAGGTTTCGAAGTAGGTAAGGTTACCGAGCTTGATACCGTTAACGTTATGACAGGTATCTACACCGGACGTTCACCCAAAGACAAATACATTGTTATGGACGCTAACTCCAAAGACACTGTATGGTGGACCACCGAAGAGTACAAGAACGACAACCATCCCATGGACGAGAAGACCTGGGCTGTTGTTAAGGATCTTGCTAAGAAGGAACTTTCCAATAAGAGACTTTTCGTAGTAGATGCTTTCTGTGGTGCTAACGCTGACACCCGTATGGCAGTTCGTTTCATCATGGAAGTAGCTTGGCAGGCACACTTCGTTAAGAACATGTTCATCGTTCCCACTGCTGAAGAAGAAGCTAACTTCAAGCCTGACTTCACTGTATACACAGCATCAAAGGCTAAGGTTGAGAACTACAAGGAACTCGGTCTTAACTCCGAAACTTGCGTAGCATTCAACATCACCTCCAAGGAACAGGTTATCCTTAACACCTGGTACGGCGGCGAGATGAAGAAGGGTATGTTCTCTATGATGAACTACTTCCTTCCTCTTAAGGGCATCGCTTCCATGCACTGCTCAGCTAACACCGATATGGAAGGTAAGAACACTGCAATCTTCTTCGGACTTTCCGGAACAGGTAAGACCACACTTTCAACCGATCCTAAGCGTCTCCTCATCGGTGATGACGAGCACGGCTGGGATGACAACGGCGTATTCAACCTTGAAGGCGGTTGCTATGCTAAGGTTATCGGTCTTGATAAAGAGCATGAGCCTGACATCTACGGCGCAATCAAGAGAAACGCACTTCTTGAGAACGTAACCGTTGATGCTGCAGGTAAGATTGACTTCGACGATAAGAGCGTTACCGAGAACACTCGTGTATCTTATCCTATCGACCACATTAAGAACATCGTTAAGAAGGTTAACGGCAAGTCTTCAGGTCCTGAAGCTAAGAGCGTTATCTTCCTTTCAGCAGATGCTTTCGGAGTACTTCCTCCTGTATCTATTCTTACACCCGAACAGACACAGTACTACTTCTTAAGCGGTTTCACAGCTAAGCTTGCAGGTACAGAGCGCGGCATTACCGAGCCTACTCCTACATTCTCAGCTTGCTTCGGTCAGGCATTCCTTGAGTTACATCCTACCAAGTACGGTGAAGAGCTTGTTAAGAAGATGAAGAAGTCCGGCGCTAAGGCTTATCTTGTTAACACAGGTTGGAACGGAACCGGTAAGAGAATCTCCATCCCCGATACCAGAGGTATCATCGATGCTATTCTCGATGGCTCCATCAACAGCGCTCCTACCAAGAAGATTCCTTACTTTGACTTCGAAGTTCCTACAGAGCTTAAGGGAGTTAACACAGGTATTCTTGATCCTCGCGACACCTATGCTAACGCTTCCGAGTGGGAAGAGAAGGCTAAGGATCTTGCAGGAAGATTCATCAAGAACTTCAAGAAGTACGAGACCAACGATGCAGGTAAGGCACTTGTTGCAGCAGGTCCCCAGCTTTAATTTGAAATTCAGCTAATTTTGACCGGAGGCGGTTTGCCTCCGGTCTATTTTTATATTAAAATGAATATGTAAGATAGACTGTGTATTTTTATTCAAGCGAGGGGTTATGAAAAGAAACTACAAGTTATCCATTTCTTATGACGGTACCAGATATTACGGCTGGGAGCATCAGCCCAATACCGATATGACCATTCAAGGCAAGATTGAGAATGTTCTTTTGAAGATGACGGGAGAGATGCCCGATATTCAATGCTCCGGCAGAACCGATGCGGGCGTTCATGCCAAGGCTATGATTGCCAGTGTCGAGCTGGATACTCTTAAGTCTGAAGAAGACATCAAGAAATATCTGAACCGTTATCTGCCCGAAGATATCTGTATCAACTCCGTAAACGTCGCAGGAGACCGTTTTCACGCCCGTTACAATGCAAGAGGCAAGACATATGTATATACGTGCTATGTGGGCGATTCTAAGCCCATATTTGACCGTAAATACGTATATGCGCTAGATTCATGTCCCGACATAGGCAAGATGAAAGAAGCGGCAGAGTATCTGATTGGTGAGCATGACTTTGCTTCTTTTTGCGCCAATCCCCGTATGAAGAAATCTACGGTAAGGACTGTAGATATGATAGATATACGTAAGAAAGACGATTATGTTATTTTTACATATCACGGTAACGGTTTCTTACAGCACATGGTACGCATTCTTACAGGTACACTTTTAGATGTCGGATTCCTTAAGAGAAGGCCTGAAAGTGTTAAGGAACTCCTGCAGATTAAGGACAGAAGATTTGCCGGAGATACGGCGCCGGCATGCGGCCTGTGCCTTGAGAAGGTTGATTATTCATAGGTTTTATGGTATTATAATTACAACCTCGGGTGTTTGACCTTTAGTTTTGAACCTACAGTTACTTTAAACGGGATTCCTATATTCTCATGTGGATGTCAGGCCTCCTTTGCAGTGGAAGGCAGAAGCATGTATGCGGTTGCCCACCTAGATTTGTTCTAGGAGTCAAAAAGAGGTCGGCATTTCGGGGGGATTAAACTTTATAGTTTACCGAAAAAGGCGGCGGTAGCTGCCTTTTTTGGAGTGATTTAGCTTATGAAAAAATTCTTAAAGATAATGGACAGCTTCGGCAGACAACTTAAAGAGGATAACATTACCGCTTATGCTTCGAGCTGTGCATTTTTTATTTTTTTGTCTTTAATACCGATGATAATGCTTCTTTTGGCCATATTACCGTACACGCCCATAGATCCGGCCCTGCTTACCAAGTGGGTGCTTGAGGAACTTCCGGCAGGTACAGGTAATTTTGTTATTTCTGTCCTTGAAGAGATTTCGACGAGATCGATTGGATTAATCTCTGTTACGGCAGTTTTGACGCTTTGGTCGGCAGGCAAGGGCATTAATTCACTTATTGCAGGTTTCAATGCCATAGACAAGAACGTTGATAAGCGAAACGGATTGCTCGTAAGAGTAATTGCATGTTTATACACGCTGGTATTTCTTGTAGGCGTGCTTCTTATGCTGATTCTTGTGGTAAGCGGTAACTTTATTATGGATGTGTCCGTGGGCGCGTTCCCGAGACTTGCCAAGGTATTTGAAGTGCTGATGAATTTCAGAACGCTTATTTCAATCGGCGTGTTGTCCATTCTTTTTATGCTGTGTTATTCGCTTCTTCCTTACAAGAAGCACAAGTTCAGAGAGACATTTCCGGGCGCTGTTCTCGCAGCGACGGTTTGGACGGGTTATTCGTTCCTGTTTTCGTGGTATATTAACAAATTCGGCGCATACAGTATGTATGGCAGCCTTACAGCAATCATTATTCTTATGATTTGGCTGTATATGTGTATGTATTTTCTTTTCCTTGGAGACAATCTTAACAAGTATTTCAGACCGCTTATCAGAGGTATTTTTAACAAGCAGCCCATATCGGAACTAAAGGCTCAGCTTGAAAGTTTGGAAGAAGATTAAGAAATAGTTCATTGATTTAATCGGTGTTTGAGTGTATTCTTTTTTAGGAACATTATTCGCGTAAGCGTAAATATATTATCAAGGAGAAGTTTATGGAACATAAGAAGATCTGGGAGAATTATTCTTCCAAGCAGCTTAAAGAATTAGAAGTACTTAATAAGGATTACAGAGATTTTCTTGACAACGGTAAGACCGAGAGAGAGTGCGTTAATGTAATCGTTAACATGGTTGAGAAGTCCGGCTACGTTGAGCTTGAAGAGAGACTTAAACAGGGCGGCAAGCTTAAGAAGGGCGAGAAGATTTATGCCGTTAACATGAATAAGGGCATCCTTCTTTTTAACATCGGTGAGGAGCCTCTTGAAAAGGGTATGAACATTCTCGGTGCTCATATCGATTCCCCCAGAATGGATATTAAGTCCAATCCCCTTTACGAGGATACAGACATTGCATATCTTGACACTCACTACTATGGTGGCGTTAAGAAGTATCAGTGGGTTACCATTCCGCTTTCACTTCACGGCGTAGTTGTTAAGAAGGACGGCACCACCGTTGAGCTTTCCATCGGTGAGGACGAGGACGATCCCGTATTCTTCGTATCAGACCTTCTTATTCACCTTTCTCAGGAGCAGCTTGAGAAGAAGGCTGCCAAGGTTATCGAAGGCGAAGCACTTGACATTATTGTTGGTAACAGACCTTTAACCGTTAAGGCCAAGAAGGGTGAAGAAGAGAAGAAAGAAAAAGATCCCGTTAAGGCAATGGTTCTTAAGACTCTTAAGGATGATTACGATATCGACGAGGAAGATTTCCTCTCTGCAGAACTTGAAGTTGTTCCCGCAGGCAAGGCTCGTGAGGCAGGCTTTGACAGAAGCATGATCTTAGGCTACGGCCAGGATGACAGAGTATGCGCATTTACATCTCTTTACGCTTTCCTTCTTTGCAAGGACGTTAAGAGAACCGCTTGCTGCATCTTAGTTGACAAGGAAGAAATCGGCAGCGTAGGCGCAACCGGCATGACTTCCATGTTCTTTGAGAACGTTATCGCAGAGCTTGTTAACTTAGAGGGCAAGTACTCAGAACTTACTGTTAGAAGAGCTCTTGCAGCTTCACATATGCTTTCATCAGACGTAAGCGCTGCATACGATCCTTCATATGCTTCCGCATTTGAAAAAAAGAACGCGGCTATCATGGGCGCAGGCATGGTATTTAACAAGTTTACCGGTTCCAGAGGTAAGTCCGGTTCCAATGATGCCAATGCAGAGTTCATCGCTTACATTCGTAAGATTATGGACGATGAGAAGGTTGTATTCCAGTTTGCCGAGCTTGGTAAGGTAGACCTTGGCGGTGGCGGAACAATCGCTTACATTATGGCCAAGTACGGTATGAACGTTATCGATGCAGGTGTTGCTGTTCTTAACATGCATGCTCCTTTCGAAGCTACCAGCAAGGCTGACGTTTATGAAACAATGAGAGGATATGTAGCATTCTTAGGCGGATGCGGAATGTAATTAGTAAGTAATGGATAAGCTTTTAAAGTCTGATTATTATTATGATTTACCCGAAGAACTGATAGCTCAGGATCCGCTTCTTAAGCGCTCCGATTCAAGGCTTATGGTTCTTGACAAGAATACGGGTAAGACAGAACACAGACATTTTTACGATATTAAAGAATATTTAAAGGCAGGGGATTGCCTGGTGCTTAATAACACCAAGGTTATTCCCGCACGCCTTTACGGCACTACGCTTGACACAGGCGCGGTTGTAGAGATTCTTTTACTGAAGCGTCTCGATGATTGTACCTGGGAAGCTCTTGTTAAGCCGGGCAAGAAAGTTCGTCCCGGTCGTATTATTGATTTCGGTAACGGAATTCTTCGCGGAGAAGTGCTTAGCATAGGTGAAGAGGGTAGCAGACACATTAAGTTTCACTACGAAGGTATCTTTGAAGAGATTCTTGATAAGCTCGGAGAGATGCCTCTTCCTCCTTACATTACTCACAAGCTTGAAGATAAGAACCGTTATCAGACAGTTTATGCCAAGTACGAGGGCAGTGCAGCAGCACCCACCGCAGGCTTACATTTCACCGAGGAACTTCTTGATGAGATTCGTGCCATGGGCGTTAAGACTGTATTTGTAACACTTCACGTGGGCTTAGGCACCTTCAGACCGGTCAAAGAAGACAATATATTAGACCACCACATGCACTCCGAGTTCTATCAGGTAACACGCGAGGCAGCTGATGAAATCAATGCTACTAAGGCTAACGGCGGTCGTGTAATCTGTGTAGGCACCACAAGCTGTCGTACCATTGAGAGCTCATGCGAAGAGTCAGGCAAAGTAATTCCCGGCTCAGGCAACACCGAGATATTCATTTATCCCGGATACAAATTTAAGGTGCTTGATTGCCTTATTACCAATTTCCACCTTCCCGAATCTACACTTATAATGCTTGTTTCTGCGCTTGCGGGAAGAGAGAACGTTTTGAATGCGTACAAGGAAGCCGTGGCTGAACGCTACAGATTCTTTAGCTTCGGTGATGCTATGTTCATCAAGTCAGAATAGACAGGCATTAAGAATAAGGGGTAGTATTTTCAATCATGAATTCTATTAATCTTTATGATATGGATAATGAACATGTAGGACCGGCATTTCCGGACATGAATGACAAGACTTACTTTGATATATTCAAAGAAAGTCTTAAGCGTTCGTGGCGGGGAATTCTTTGGTTCTTTTTGTTTTTGGTATATGAAGAGACGATTTTTCATTTCTGGGCATTTGACGGAATATCTTTATATTTTCTGTTAAAGATTTTTATGTGTCTTCCCACAGCCGTAATTCTTTCGTTTTTTGTTTCTTTTGGGGGCAGGAAGGTCAATAAAGTTGTTACATGGGTACTGACGGCGTTACTGATTATTCTGTATTGCGTGGAAGTACTTTATCATCAGATATTCAAGGTTTTCTTTTCCATCGAGTTTATTGACAAGAACAATGCCAAGATTGTGCAGTACTATAGAGAGATCATACAGGGTATTAAAGATAATGCGCTGATGCTTCTTGCCGTAATACTGGTACCTGTAATTGCGCTTATATTGCTTAACGTTTTCAGAGTGTTTAAGTATAAGCCCATGTCCGTTAAATGCATTTATATACCTGTTGTTTATCTGGCAGTTGTAATCGGGCTTACATGCCTTATTGTGCCGCTTTACGGCGATGATGATTTCAGTGCTTACGATCTTATGAAATATGAGAATACCACTGAGTATTCTTTTGAAAAGTTAGGTGCGGTATGCACCAGTGAAATTCAGGTAAGAAACCTTATTTTCCCTCGCTCAATGCGCTTGGATGATGAGGATTTAGGCGTATGGGTATACAATCCCGACGATAATAAAGAGCCTGAGGGCGTCGATGTGAGCGGAGACGTTTCCGGTTCTGATGTGTCCGGAAGCGATGCGGAGATTATTCAGGAGATTGTTAAGAAGATTGATACTTCACCCAATATCCTTGATATAGATTTTGTTTCTTTGGCTGAGAATGAGACCAACGAAGATGTTGCGGCTATTCATAAGTACTTCGCATCGGTTGAGCCTTCATACAAGAACGAATACACCGGAATGTTTAAGGGCTTTAACCTTATATTCCTTACAGCCGAAGGCTTCTCAAGAATGGCAGTGGATGAGAAACACACGCCTACTCTTTACAGATTGGTCAATGAAGGCTTCGTATTTGAGAATTTCTACAACCCCAGAACCGGCGGTTCTACCAGTGACGGCGAGTTTGTTTGCTCTACCAGCTTAGTACCGACCAATGGCGGTGCCAAGAACTTTAAGATTGTGGGACAGAACTGCATGCCGTTCTCGCTCGGTAACACATTTAACCGTACTTACGGAATTACCAGCCGAGCTTATCATGACAATGACTACGAGTATTACGGACGTGACATTACATACCCGGGTATGGGCTATTACTACCAGGGTGTAGGTAACGGTGTAGTGGTAGGCAAGCATTGGCCCGAGTCAGACCTTGAGATGATGCAGTCGACGCTTAATGAGTACATAGATGATGATTTGTTCAACATCTATTACATGACTGTAAGCGGTCACTTAAATTACAACTTCGCAGGTAACTATTGCGCCAAGATTCACTATGACGATGTTCAGGATTTGCCTTATTCGGAACCTTGTAAGGCATACATCGCTTGTAACATGGAGCTTGATCTTGCGATGCAGTATCTTATCGAGCAGTTGGAAGAGAAGGGTATTGCTGACAGAACAGTTATCTGCTTTACCGGCGATCACTGGCCTTACGGCCTTACCAATGACGAGATTTCCGAGATTCTCGGTCATCCCGTTGAAGAGAACTTCGAACTTTATAAGAGCAACCTTATTCTTTGGAGCGGAGCCATCAAAGAGCCTATCCATATTACCAAGCAGTGCTGCAGTATGGATATAGTTCCTACGCTTATGAACCTGTTCGGTCTTGATTATGATTCAAGACTTTTCATGGGAAGAGATATTCTTTCCGATACTGAAGGCTTCATCATATTTATCAACAGAAGTTACATTACGGATAAAGTAATGTATAACTCCCAGACCAAGGAATACACATATTTAACCGATGAGATTCCCGACGAAGAGTACCTTAAGAACTGTAAGAGAACTCTTAACAACCGTTGGGCGATGTCTCAGAAGATTATGGATACAGATTACTACAAGTATATTGCCGATGCGCTTGGCATAGAGGTTAAGACTGTCGAGCAGAACTACACGCCCGACTATTCCAAGTTCACCAAGTAAAGAAATTTGGGGCATCTTTCTTTACATATCAGGTACAATTGATTACAATGTAAGTGGGAAGTAATTAACTCGGAGGTTACGAATATGCTTGAAAAGAGAAAAAGTAAACGTACAGAACTTCTTTCAAAGATTATTTTAAAGAGACTTGACGGTTCCAAAGTTGAAGAGGCTACCATCGATATCAGCGATGTGTCTAAATCCGGTGTCGGCTTCACCTCGAGAAAGGCTCTTTCCATAGGTGCTGTTTACGAAGCATATCTTACTATCTGGACCAGAGAAGTGATTCATGCATTCCTTGAGATTGTCAGAATCGAGAAGGTTGATGAAGGCTATTCATATGGTGCGATCTTTATCGGTATGCCCGAGATGGATGCGGCCAGAATTGAGACTTATCAGACGGTTGACGAGTTTAATAACATACAGTAATTGTTGATTTTACAAGGCGTTTCCTGCGGGAAGCGCCTTTTCTTTTTGCCCTGTTAGAGGGACATCTGTGTGCCATTTTAATTGTATAGAATAAACTGTCTTTTCTATTTCTTTAAACCCCTTAAATTTTCAAATTTTTAATACAATTATTCCACAATTTACTTGTAAATATGGGTCTGTTCTTGTAAAATATAAACATGAGTTTTTCTTTTTAAAGAATGTATTTGGGGATTTTTTACAAAGAAGCTCAAAAGAAATACATTGGAGGATTTTTTTATGAACGTTTACACAACAGACAAAATACGTAACGTAGTTTTGCTGGGACACGGCGGCTGCGGAAAGACTTCTTTGGCAGAAGCTATGGCGTATCTTGCCGGATTAACATCCCGTATGGGCAAAATTGACGACGGAAATACCCTCAGTGATTTTGGAAAAGAAGAGCAGAAAAGAAAGTTTTCAATTAATACCTCTCTTATAGCACTTGAGTGGGGAGGAGTTAAGATAAATTTACTTGATACTCCCGGTTATTTCGACTTCGTAGGCGAAGTTGAAGAAGCAGTTGCAGCAGCCGATGCCGCAATCATCGTAGTATCCGGTAAGTCCGGTTTCGAAGTAGGAACCGAAAAAGCATGGGACCTTTGCGAAAAGCACAAACTTCCCAGATTTGTATTCGTAACAGACATGGATGTGGACAATGCATCCTTTAAAAACGTTCTTGAGACAATGACAGAGAAGTACGGAAAGAGAATGGCTCCTTTCCACCTTCCTATTCGTGAGAACGAGAAGCTTATCGGTTACGTTAACGTTATATCCGAGACCGGTAACAAGTGGCAGGGTAAGGAAGCGGTTGAAATCCCCGTTCCCGATTACTCTAAGCCCAACCTTCAGCAGTACAGAGATACTTTGATGGAAACCGTTGCAGAGACCAGCGAAGAGTTCATGGAGCGTTATTTTGCAGGTGAGACCTTCTCAGAAGCAGAAATCAGATCAGCTCTCAGAACCAACATCATCGATGGCAGCGTAGTTCCCATGACTATGGGTTCCAGCCTTCTTTGCTACGGTATTTATACACTTCTTGACGATATCGTTAAGTACTTCCCGAGCCCTGAGAACTGTAAGATTGCAGGCGTTAACATGAAGACCAACGATATCTTTGAAGCCAACTACGACTTCTCCAAGGCTAAATCCGCATTTATCTTTAAGACAATTGTGGATCCCTTCATCGGTAAGTATTCACTTATTAAGGTTTGCTCCGGCGTGTTCAAGTCAGACGACATGATTTATAATCTTGATAAAGACATTGAGGAAAAAGTAAGCAAGCTCTACACCATGCAGGGCGGCAAGGCTGTGGAAGTATCAGAACTTCACGCAGGTGACCTCGGCGCTATAGCTAAGCTTACCGGCGCAAGAACAGGTAACTCATTATCCACTAAGGCTAACACCATCAAGTATGGTATGTTCGAAATCTCCAAGCCTTATACTTACATGAGATATCGTCCTGTCAACAAGGGCGACGTAGATAAGATTTCTCAGGCACTCCAGAAGATGATGCACGAAGATCTTACCCTTAAGAACGTTAACGATTCTGACAACGGACAGACACTTCTTTACGGTATGGGCGACATGCACCTTGATATCGTAACATCGATTCTTAAGAATGAATACAAGGTTGAGATTACTCTCGAGAAGCCGAAGGTAGCGTTCAGAGAGACGATTAAGAAGAAATCAGACGTTGAATATAAGTACAAGAAGCAGTCCGGCGGACATGGCCAGTACGGTCACGTTAAGATGCGTTTCGAGCCTTCAGCAGACATCACTGTACCTTATGAGTTCACCGAAGAAGTTGTCGGCGGTGCAGTTCCCAAGAACTACTTCCCGGCAGTTGAAAAGGGACTTCAGGAATCCGTTCTCAGAGGACCTCTTGCAGCTTATCCTGTAGTAGGCGTTAAGGCTACATTGTACGATGGTTCTTACCACCCTGTAGACTCTTCGGAAATGGCCTTCAAGATGGCTACCACACAGGCCTTCAAGAAAGGCTTCATGGAAGCAGGCCCCATCCTTCTTGAGCCTATCATGAGCCTTAAGGTTAACGTGCCCGATGCTTATACCGGCGACGTTATGGGTGACCTTAACAAGAGAAGAGGACGCGTGCTTGGTATGAATCCTACCGCAGGCGGCAGACAGATAATCGAGGCTTCCGTTCCTCAGATGAGCTTGTTTGGCTACTGCACAGACCTTCGTTCCATGACCGGCGGTCGTGGCGAATACGAGTACGAATTCGATCGTTACGAACAGGCTCCCAGCGATATTCAGGAAGCTCAGGTCAAAGAGAGAGCTGCCAAGGTTGCAGAGAGCAACGTGGACGCATAAAATCGTTTTTCCGGCGACTGCCTATATACCGGGCAGTCGCCTTTAATTTTTGGTAAATCGTGAGAATGTATACTATACTTTGGGATTAAAAAAGGGAGAAGGATAAAGGTTATGACGGATTTACAGAAAGAACGTCTTGAGGGACTGGGCGTAGACATCGAAGAGACATTGGAAAGATTTGTCGAAAATGAAGCGTTGTACTTTAGATGTTTAAATAAATTGCAGGACGACAAAAATTTCTCGCTCATGTGCGATGCCATTGAAGAAGGAACGGATGCAGGCAAAGCATTTGACGCGGCGCATGCCCTTAAAGGCGTGTCTGCCAATTTAGGACTCAATAAATTGTTTAATGAGCTTCGCGTAATCACGGAAGTATTCAGAGCAGGCTCCATGGATTATGATACGGATAATCTTGAAAGGCTGAAAGCAGCCTACTCTGAAGCAATAAGTACAATTCAGACGTTGTAACTAAGATACCCGTAGGAATAATCTTACGGGTATTATTTTGTTCTTAATTTGCACAAGATATTGATTTTATACTTGTAAATATTCCAATATATAGTAAAATAAAGTTAGAATGTCAATAAAATTGGTATTAGTATGCCTATTAATCGAATTTTTCAACAATCGGTTTAAATATATCAGAGTTTTCAGAGGTTTTATTATAGATGCTTTACGTTGAAGGAGTAGGATTTACGAGCAAGGCTGAATACGAAGCTGCTCTTTCCGATAAGAAAATTATCGACGATTTACGTCGTAAATATGACTTAAATACCAAGACCGGATTGCTTGACGCATCTAAGGAATTAAGAACGGTTCATTTCCAGACCAAAGTCGGAGACAATTTCGATGACGAAGTCTTCGAAAGGCTGGAAGCAATCAAGCGAGGCAAGCCTATTGTGAATGATGCGCCGGCACCCAAAGCAACTGCGGCGAAGGTTTCGACACGAAGAGAAAAGCCTGAGAGAGCCTCATCGGTTTCCAAGAAAGACAAAAAGCGCGACGCAGAAATCGAAGCTGCTGCCATTAAGGAACTTAAACGCAAGTACTTAATCAGGAATATTTTGATAGGCTTTCTTTTGCTGATAGCAATCGGTTCCATCGGATATTACGTAAAATATTATCAGGATGCAAGAAAAGTTCAGGAGCAATCCGACGAATTTTCAGAACTAAAAGATGAGAAATATGCTGTAGTTCTTAAGAATGTTGAACCTGTTGTTAGGAAGGATTATGATGAAACTGTAGTCATCCCAGACATCCTGGACGAATATAAAGCTTTATATAATAAGAATAAAAGTCTAATAGGATGGATAGAAATAGCCGATACTATAATTGATTACCCTGTTATGCAGACAGTGGACAATGAATATTACCTCAAGCACGACTTCAATCAAAAGAATGATGCCAACGGTTGCATATTCCTTGACACCAATTGCGACGTGATTCTCGGTAACGATAACTGGATTCTCTACGGCCACCACATGAAGAACGGCAAGATGTTCAGTTCCCTTATCAAGTACGCTGACAAGGACTATTACGAGAAGCACAAGTACATTCGTTTTGACACGATATACGAGAAGGGCACTTACGAAGTAATGTACGCCTTCAGGTCACGTATCTACAATCAGGACGAGATAACTTTTAAGTATTACCAGTTTATTGACGCTAACTCTTCCGAGGAGTTTGACTCCTACATGGAAGAAATGGATAAAATGTCGTTAATCGACACGGGAGTATATGCCACATACGGAGACAAATTACTTACGCTTTCCACCTGTGATTATCAGGAGGAGAACGGAAGATTTGTAGTTGTGGCCAAGAGAATTGATTAAATCCATGGAACTTAGGAGGTAGATTGCATGGGATCAGGTAAAAGAAAACTTTCAAGAAAGGTGAAAAGAACCATTCGAAAGGCTTTATCGGGCGTGTGCATGGCGAGTGCATTGATAGTGGCGTTGGTGCCCGCAAGACCGACTAGAGGTTATGTGGAGCCGGGAGCGGACTCGAGTTATGCGATTTCATACAGTTATGGTGTAGAAGAGAGCGACAGCACAGATTTATCGTACTACGACAGCAGCCTCTCGGGAATTGTTCTTGATAAATACAACAATTCCGCATACGAAGGCTATGGCTATAACAATGATGAGACTAATCTTGTAAAAACATATATGGTGCGTCAGCTTTCGGACGGATCATATGATTATAACTGGCAGTTTAAGGTGTACCAGCAGGCAGTTAACGGTTCACCCTATTCGATTGTCTGCAAATATAACGATACTTATGCCTCCGGTACCGTTTCTATTGAAGCATCTATTCCACTTTCATATAGCATCGTTGAGAATGATTTCTTTAACGAATACGTCGCTGCGCACAATACAGCCAAGAATTCCAACCCTTCAAGCGAATATGCAACAATTAAGAAGGTTGACGGCACTACCTACACTGCGCATGACATTCACAGCAAAAGTAAGTTTGTAATGCCCAATATCGATTCTTCAAGAGAAGACAACAACCTTGAAGATGACTATTGGATTAAGAAGTATTTCCCTACTCAGTACACGGCTTACAAGCAGAAATATGAGGACTGGGTAAGTGATAAGGCTAAGTATGATAATTTTGTCGTTGATATGACAAAATACAATTCCGATAAAATTACTTATGATACCAATTTCCAGAATTGGCAGAACGATCCTACTACATATCAGCATCCGGGAGATGCGCCTAAACTTCCCGATCTTCCTCAATATAGTTCGAGTAATGCATACCCCGCAGCTGCTCAGACTAATGTAGGTTCACCTGTATATCAGACTGTAAACAACCCTACGAACTATTGTCCGTCATTAACTTGTTGGGTGGCAGATATGCCTCAGGACAGAGATGGCCTTTATAAGTATTTCTGTGAGACACATCCCGACTATTATAATGTGTTGGGTGGCGATACGTATGTGCTTGAGTCTGTTAAGGATTCAAGAGGAGGAACAGCTTCCGGAACTCTTACCAACCAATACGTATATATGCCTAAGGGCACACCCAATGTTTCTTTTGGCTCTTCCTCCAGAAACGACGAGTACGGATTCAGAGTCATTGGATTAACTTCAGTTATCGGTATCGGCGCTCATGCTTTTGAAAATACTTCAAACGTTACAGAGCTTAACCTCGCCGGCGAAGTTAAATACATAGGTGACTATGCTTTCTATAAGTCTTTCGTTAATAAGGTTGTATTCTCAAACGTTCAGGATATCGGTAACAGAGCGTTTAAAGATTGCACAAAGCTTACACAGATAGCAATATCGGATACAACGGTTAACATAGGAACAGAAGCGTTCTGCGGATGTAATATGCTTGAATCAGCTACACTTTCGCAGTCTATTTCCTATGTCGGACCCGGTGCTTTTGCAGATTGTCAGAAGTTAAGATCGCTTGATCTTTCTGCAATTAATCAGGCTTGTAACATAAGTGATTTCGCTTTCTATAATGCGATTTCCTTGTCAGATCTGAAGATGTCAGACAACATCGCAAGACTTGGTGACGGATGTTTTGCTTGTGATAAGGGCGTTTCAGGTAACCTTTTCACATTTAACTTCCCCGATCATATTGCGGGTGCGGTTAATGAAAAGCGTCCCGACGGAACTGTAGAAGCGCGTGATCCTATAGGTAACTTTGTGCTTGCGGGACGTACAAATCTCCAGCATGTTGTTATGCCCGCTGATTACGGTAAGAACGTAGAGGTAGAACTTCCTTACGGCGTGTTCTATAACTGCCAGAGCTTACTTGATGTCAAGTTCCCTGATGCCGGCGGATCTTGTGGGTATGTCAGATACGGATCTTTGAAGAACTCTGCCAATGAAGATGTACGCACTATGTTTGATACAGTCAAGACTTCAGATTTCTGTGTATATGGTCCTAAGAGTAACATGGCAGGCGGCGTTGCATATCCCAGACAATCTACCTGGGGTAAGAAGACTGCTTTAGGTAAGGATATACCCTATATCTATATTGATACTGACGGCACTCAACAGGTAGAGTTAGGAAGCGATCAATACATTTTGATAATTGATGATAATGGTGTCCTCCAATCCTGTCAGTTTGCAACTCCCGAGCAGGAACTTGATGCCAAGACCAATGGTCTTGATTTGGTAGTTCCGAGTACCGTAGGTGACAAGAAAGTTACGGGTGTAGCATCAGATTGTTTCTCATCACCTACGTTACATCCATATATCAAGACTTTAAAAATTGAAGATGATACCATCACAGAAATTGCACCTAACGCTTTCAAAGACTGTGCAATGCTTGAATCCGTTGAAATCGGTAATTCAGTAAATAAGATTGGTGCATCTGCTTTTGAAGGATGTAATAAGCTTGAATATGTTAAGTTCCACACTCCTAAGGGCGGATACTCATCATTCCCGCTTGAAAATATCGGTGAGAAGGCGTTTAGTACAGGCGCTTCAAGACTTATATTTGAAGGCGATATAGATGAGAGCTATGGCCCCTTTGTATGGGCAACTGATATAGATAACTATGTAGATCCTACCAACGGTACAAGAGTATGCTACAAGACCGGATATCCGACGTATCAGACTGTAATAGTTGATAACAGAAACGGCTATCCTACATTGGTAGATTACTTACACTATGATCAAATTGATGCATATGCACAGGCTAAGGGCATAGTAACAGATACGGTTCATCCTTCAGTAATCGAAAGATATGAGAAGCAGGGTACGGAAGAAACCGATGCATCGGGTAATATCTATTCTTACTCGGTTAATGAAGCAGAAAGACAGCTTGTTGAGAAGGCATTGAATCTTGTTGTTCCTTCGGGCATAAAGTCTATCGATGTTAATGGATATATCAACAATACTTCGCCTGCGACAGAAGGTAACGAATATGCATCAAACTCATATAACGTATCGGCATATTTGAATACATCACCTTACTTCCTGCAGTACAAGGATGCAGATAAGGGTGGTTTGTTCAGAAATTACTACGGTACAGTTACAGGAACAACAGGCAAGAGAGAGTATCCTGCAGGTGATACTCTGGAGCTTGAGGATATCGGTAACGACAGACTCAGATCGGTTACTTTGAATTCTGTTAAGTACCTTCCCGATTACGTGTTCTACAGCTGTGAGAACCTTAACAACCTTAACTTAGGCTCAGAACTTACAGAGATGGGAGATGCTCCTTTCACAGGATGTAAGAGTCTTACAGGTATCGGAAGCACTACCGACAATTTCCTTTGCGAAAACGGTATTGTTTATTCCAAGAACAGCGATGGAACTTATAACATTGTTGAAGTTTTATCGGCAAGAGGTAAGCTTGTGGGCGGTACTGTTGTAATGCCCAGCGAGACTGACCCGACACTTTATAATGTTAAGGAAATTCTTCCCGGAGCATTTGAAAACTGTGATTCCCTTACAGGCGTAGATTTCACCGGTAACAAAACTATTACAGACATTCCTGATAACTGTTTTAAGGACTGTGATATTTTAAGTCAGGTAGTATTGCCCGAAAACGTTAAGTCTATAGGCCATAATGCTTTTGCGGGATGTATGGAAGGTATTGAAGTAGTATGCTATGGTAAAGAAGTTTATTTGCCTTCGGATGCATTCGGAACACCGACTACCACAGATGATTATAAGTATGTTAATACAAAAAAGGTTACATCGTACTCGGATTCAGCGGTAAGAAAGGCAGCTGCAGATATAGGTGCCGATGTTACCAAGACGCTTGATGACTCATTTAAGGTTAGATTTTTTGACTATAACGGACACCAGATTGGTGGCGTGGTATTTGTCAAGGACGGCGGTTCCATTTCGATGGATGATGTTCCGGACGACCCTGTACGTGAAGGATACGATTTCACCGGTTGGTATCCTCCGCTTAAGGGCTTAAAGATTAAAGAAGATACATTTATCCTTGCAACATATGAACTCAAGCCCACCAACTCTACAGACCCCAGCGGCAACAACCAGGGTGGCACTTCCGGTAACAATTCAGGCAACGGCAATGGTTCCGGTAATGGTTCGGGTTCGACATCAGGTAACAACACTCAGTTCTATACACTGACAGTTACAAACGGTAACGGTTCCGGTTCATATGCTGCAGGTGCAACCGTAATTATCACATGTACAAATCCTCCTTCAGGACAGGTATTTGATAAGTGGGTACCTACAACTGATGACCTTGGAATAGCAAGCGTAAACGTTGCGGCTACAACCCTTAAGATGCCTGCTCACGAAGCAAGCGTGACTGCTACATTTAAGAAGGCTCCTTCGAACAGCTCAGGTTCCGGCGGTGGTGGTTCTACTTCCGGCAACAACTCGGGTAATAAGAATAACGGCACAACCGTATTCATTACCAAGCCCGGCGTATCCAATACCAGCCTTGCATCGGCTCAGGTAAGCGGTTCTTCGGACAATTACGTAATAAGAATTTCAGAGACTGCTCAGGCAACGGCAGCGGTAGAGAAGGCTCTTACCAATGAGTACGGAAGCCTTGATAATGTACGTTACAGTGCAATGGATATTTCCTTGTACGATGCATCAGGCGTTAACCGTATTACCAATTACTCAGGCTTAAGCATTACGATTACAATGCCCATACCTGATGTAATGACTCAGTATGCAGGTAATAATAAGGTTGCGGGTGTAGTCAATGAGAAGCTCGATAAGCTTAAGCCTAAGTTTACTTCAATTGACGGTGTACCTTGCGTAACCTTTACAGCGACTCACTTCTCGCCTTACACAATTTACGTCAACACGGCTAATCTTTCGGGTGAGCCCGTTACCATAGACGGAAGCCCTAAGACCGGCGACGGAATCCATCCTAAGTGGTTCCTTGTTGCGGGACTTGTGGCAATAAGTATTGCATTGTTCTTCATGAAGGACAAAAAACCTGTACCGAAGCGCTCAATCGCTTAAATACACTTACTCTAACTAAGAGAGGCAATATGGGACGAAGAGCATTCAGAAGGTGTGTCGGCGCGCTGCTTATAATACTGTCATTGGTGGTGGCTTCTTTTCCCACCAATGAAGCAAGAGCAGAAGAAACAAAATCTGTAGCGACCGATTTTCAACTTGACGGGACAACACTTGTTAAATACACAGGCACGGCTACAACCGTGTCTGTTCCCGATACAGTAAAAGTTATTGGCGAAGAAGCTTTTGCTGACAATACATATATGACATCGATTAAGCTGCCGGCTAATCTTGAAAAGATAAGCTATGCGGCTTTTTCGGGTTGTAATAATCTTAAGACTGTTTCCGTGCCCGGTAACGTAACGGAAATCGGCACGGCTGCTTTTGCCAACTGTACGGCACTTGCCTCGGCGGCAATAGGAAGTTCTACCAAGACATTCGGAATAGGTGTATTCACAGGATGTCCCGAACTTTCATCTGTTACCGGCAATGACAGAATTATTTGTGAGAACGGTGTTATCTACGACAAAGATAAAACGCAGATTTACGAAGTCCTTCAGAACGCCAAGGTTAAGAGAGATGCTTCATCAAATGACCTTGTTAATATGACAAGTTATACAATGCCCGATTCCGTAGTTAAGGTCAGCCCTTATGCTTTTTACGGATGTAAGAACATAGAAAAGGTAACATTGTCAAACGCGCTTGAAGAAATTCCCGAGTATTCGTTTTCGTACTGCAACGGTCTGACCGAGCTTAAACTTCCATATTCTGTCAAAAGAATAGACGTAAAGGCATTCCAGTACTGCGTAAACCTTGAGAACGTAGAGATTCCCATAAGTGTAACGTTCATTCATGATACTGCTTTTGACGGATGTTCCAAGCTTAAGATAGTGGCGCCGGAAGGAAGCTATGCGGCCAACTGGTTTAAAAAGTTTGATAATTCGAATGTTAATATTATCGATTCGGAAGATAACAATAACTCATCAAGCAGTGGAAATAAGGACGCTTCGGGTAATGTAATTGACGATCCTGCATATGTGGCGCCCAAGATTGAAGGATTGTTATCCGAAACAAGGATTGTGGGAAGACAAGCGGTATTCTTTATCGACAATACCAAACAGAAAGTTGTTTCGGGACCGGGTGCGAAGGATATCACAGGTAATTCGAATAATACCGAAGATTATGCTGAGATGGTAGAGCAGATGGAGACGGCTCTTCAGACCGAGACTCACGGAAAAGGTTTATCACTTCCGAAATTTGCCATTATCGGCGATAAAGTGGCAGGCAAGGCTTTTTATGAAGACAAGACTCTTACCGAATATACGATTCCTTCGAATATTACTTCAATCGGAGATTTTGCTTTTGCCAGAAGTAATCTTGAATCGGTTACGATTCCGAACGGTGTAACACATATAGGTTACGGAGCATTCTATCATTGTGATAATCTTGCGACCATTCTTGTGCCCGGTACGGTTACGGATATAGAACCGTCTGCTTTTGACCGTACCAGAATGATGAGCAACTGGAAGATGTACGGCGAGAGCGACTTCCTTATTATGGGCGACGGAATACTGGTTGCATATAAAGGAAGCGGTAACTATGTAGAGATCCCCGAGGGCGTTAAGCAGATTGGGCCTCAGGTATTTAAGGATAATATATATATTTCAGAAGTTTCGATTCCCGATACCGTATGGCGCGTGTGCGAGGAAGCTTTCAGCGGATGCTCGGCGCTTAAGGCAGTGGGCGGCGGTATGTCTGTAGAGGTTATCGAGGACAGAGCCTTCGCGGGGTGCCCTATAGATACGGTAAGAATTGTAGATACTGTAAGAAAGATGGGTATCAAAGCATTCGACCCCGGTGCGGCAGGCAACGATTCGGCGCACAGAACAGCGGTGTTCAGTTCAGGCGCGTTACCGCTTGTATCTTACAATAAGACAACATCGAGACTTACCAATTCTTCCTACAGAGGAGATGCACTTGAGAACGTCAATGTAGCTATTGTTAAGAATGAAGATGTAAATCGTCTTAATACGGTCCTTGACAGAAGCGAGTCGGGTTTCAGCGGTCTGGTATGTGTAATAAGCGATGAGCCCACGGAGTATTTCAACGGCGAGCTTAAGATTATCGACTGCACATTGACGGCCAAAGAAGCAGCAAACATTGATATTCCGAGTACCGTATACATTTACGGTAAGGGCTATAACTTCAGAAGCGACCAGCTTGAGTCGGTTATGACCATGGCAAGAAGCGGCGCATATTACGAGGATGTGGAAGAAGCTCCGACGGTTTCTTTTACCGGTTCGGGTGAGAAATATGTACTTGATGTTATTAAGGATTCCTACGTAAATATCTCTGTTAAGGATGCTTATAAGCGTATTTACGGTGACACGGTTCCCGCGAACTTCACGACGTATACGATTTATATGACAGATGCGGAAAGTGGTGTGAGAATTACCAAGTTCGGAAAACAGACTTATCCGATTACGATTGAACTCCCTGATAATATGCCTACGAGCAACCTTCATGTGATTTGTATAGATGAATACGATCAGCTTGAAGACTTGCCGTTTAAGGTGCAGGAGAGCGATGGTAAGCTGTCGGTGCAGTTTGATATTTCGCATACCGGATATTACGGATTGTATTCCTTCAATTCTACCGCAGTTTCCAAATATAACCTTGATGTATCGCCCGATACCGGCGACAGAATCCATCCGAAGTGGTTCCTGGCAGTGGGACTTTTGGCACTCGGACTTGTCATGATTCTTATCAAAGGCAAAGAAAAAGCAATAGTACAGGCATAAATACAATTACAAATGCATAAGATACGAAGAGCCGCAGATAGTGATATTTGCGGTTCTTTTGATTGTTTTAGGGGCAATTTTCGGCAAAATGTTCTTGACAATAATTGCATCATTGTATACAATCGTACAAAGAATACAATTATTATGTGAGAGGTGCCGCCATGCCTTTAAATGAGAATGATATATTCAGTCAGGATGCCGCAGATTTGTTTACAAATCGTCCGGTTTCCATGAACGAGAAGAATAACCTTCTTCAAATCGAGGAGCATATGTACATTCTTAACGACGTTCCCAAGCCGAATGTCTTTCGTAATATGTTCCCGTATTCAGAGATTCCCAAGATTCCTTTTAACGATCGAATAGTTCCTCACAATATGCCCAAGAACATATGGATAACCGATACGACCTTCAGAGACGGTCAGCAGTCACGCGCACCTTATACGACCGAGCAGATTGTTACGATTTATGACTATCTCCACAGACTCGGCGGTCCCAACGGCATGATTAAGGCCAGTGAGTTCTTTCTTTATTCGAAGAAGGACCGTGACGCGGTTTATAAATGTATGGAGAAGGGCTATGAGTTTCCTGAGGTAACAAGCTGGATTCGAGCTTCCAAAGAAGACTTCAAACTGGTCAAAGAAATCGGTATGAAAGAAACCGGTATTCTGGTAAGCTGTTCCGACTATCATATATTCTTAAAACTTAAGATGACTCGTAAGCAGGCTATGGAACATTATTTGTCTGTAGTTCGTGACTGCCTTGAGGAAGGCATTGCAGTAAGATGTCACCTTGAAGATATTACACGTGCAGATATCTACGGATATGTAGTTCCTTTCTGCCTTGAGCTTATGAAGCTTATGGATGAATACAAGATTCCGATTAAGATTCGTGCCTGCGATACGATGGGTTACGGAGTTAACTTCTCCGGTGCCGTTATTCCTCGAAGCGTTCAGGGTATTATTTACGCCATCAACGTTCACGCAGGCGTTCCTCACGAGTTAATCGAGTGGCACGGACACAACGACTTCTACAAAGCAGTTGCGAACTCTACTACCGCATGGTTATATGGTTGTTCAGGCGTCAATACTTCTTTGTTCGGTATCGGCGAAAGAACAGGTAACACACCTCTTGAAGCTATGGTATTTGAGTACGCACAGCTTAAGGGCGACTTAAATGGAATGGATACTACGGTTATTACAGAACTCGCCGAGTATTATGAGAAAGAAATCGGCTATCACATTCCCGACAGAACGCCTTTCGTAGGTAAGAACTTCAACGTAACCCGTGCAGGTATCCATGCCGACGGATTACTTAAGAACGAAGAGATATACAATATTTTTGATACAGAGAAATTCCTGAATCGTCCCGTTATTTGCGCGGTATCGAATACTTCGGGCCTTGCGGGTATCGCACACTGGATTAACTTCAAATATAAGTTAAAAGGCGATAAGTGCGTTGACAAAAATTCAGAACTGGTTCATGCTATCAAAGATTGGGTTGATGAGGAGTATGCAGGCGGTCGTGTAACGGTTATGACCGACGATGAACTTGTAACGGCAATCAAGAAATTCACCAAGAAGCTTGGATTGGAGAAGATATGGGAAGCTACGACTTAAAGCAGGAAGTAACAGATAAATATTCATTAAGAGGACGTGTTTTTAACAAGATTCGTGAAGACATTTTGTCCGGCAAATACAAGGAGAACGACGAGCTCAAAGAAATCGCCATCGGCGAGGAACTCGGTGTATCGAGAACCCCCGTAAGAGAAGCGTTCAGACAGTTAGAGCTCGAAGGCCTTATCCAGATTGTGCCCAATAAAGGCGCATATGTTACCGGTATCACCATCGAAGATGTTAAAGATATTTATATGATTCGTTCCAAGCTTGAAGGCCTTTGCGCAGCATGGGCTTGCGAGCATATTACGGATGAGCAGCTTGAAGAAATGGAAGAGAATATCTATCTTGCCAAGTTCCATGCGGAGCGCGGTCACTTTGAACAGATGGCTGAGCTTGACTCAAGATTCCACGAGATTTTGTACGAATCATGTAATTCGAAAATGCTTGAGCATTTGCTTAAGGATTTCCATCAGTATGTTCAGAGAGTACGTAAGAAGACCCTTTCCACTACAGAGAGAGGTATCGCTTCCAATCACGAGCATCAGATGATTATGGAAGCTATCAAGGCCAAGAACCCCGAGGATGCAGAGCGCCTCGCCACGGTTCATATCAATAACGCCTACAAAAATATGGTTAAAAACGGTCTTAAGGAGGCCTATTCCAATGAATAAAATACCCATGACCACCCCTATCGTAGAGATGGACGGTGACGAAATGACCAGAATCCTCTGGAAGATGATTAAGGATGAACTCATTCTTCCCTACGTGGATTTGAAGACTGAGTACTACGACCTTGGTCTCGAGCACAGAAACGAGACTAACGATCAGGTTACCAAGGATTCGGCTGAGGCTACCCTTAAGTACGGTGTGGCTGTCAAATGTGCCACGATTACCCCTAATGCGGCAAGAGTTAAGGAGTATAACCTTTCCGAAATGTGGAAGAGCCCCAACGGAACCATCAGAGCAATCCTCGACGGTACCGTATTCAGAGCTCCTATCATTGTTAAAGGCATCAATCCCTGCGTAAGAAACTGGAAGAAACCTATCACCCTTGCAAGACACGCATACGGTGATGTCTACAAGAATACGGAGATTAAAGTTCCCGGTGCGGGCAAGGCTGAACTTGTATTTACCGCAGCAGACGGAACCGAAACTCGTGAGCTTATCCATGAATTCAAAGGCCCCGGTATTATTCAGGGTATTCACAATACCATCGCATCCATAACAAGCTTTGCTTATGCGTGCTTTAACTACGCGCTTGAGACTCATCAGGACTTATGGTTTGCGACCAAGGACACCATTTCCAAGAAGTATGACCATACTTTCAAGGATATCTTTGAAGACCTCTACGAATCAGAGTACAAAGAAAAATTCGAGAAGGCCGGTATCAAGTATTTCTACACCCTTATCGACGATGCCGTTGCCCGTGTAATGAAAGAAGAAGGCGGATTTATCTGGGCCTGCAAGAACTACGACGGCGATGTTATGAGTGACATGGTTTCTTCAGCGTTTGGTTCTTTGTCCATGATGACAAGTGTTCTTGTTTCTCCCAAGGGAGTATTCGAGTACGAAGCCGCTCACGGAACCATTCAGAAGCACTATTACAGATATCTTGAAGGAGAAGAACCTAAGTCCAATCCCGTAGCTACAATCTTTGCTTGGACAGGCGCTCTTAAGAAGCGTGGTGAGCTTGACGGTAACGCAGCTCTCATTGAGTTTGGCGAGAAGCTTGAGAAAGCTGTTATTAAGACAATTGAAAGCGGTGTAATGACAGCTGATTTGTCCAGAATCAGTGCCAATCCCAACTGTAAGACTGTCAATACACACGATTTCTTTGAGGCTATTAAATCAAACATGTAATGTACCAAACCGACTTCTTTTTCGAGAGGTCGGTTTTCTTTTTGATTGATTGACAAGTATTTAACAATATTTTATAATTAAATGTGTTAAATATAAAACAATCAGAGGGTTAAAATCGATATGGATGATAAGAACATTTCTCAGGCTGTGATAAGCAGGCTCCCGAGATATTTAAGATATTTGGGTGAATTAAAGGATTCAAATGTTGAGAGAATATCTTCTCAGGAACTTTCACAACTTATGAACGTAACTGCGTCGCAGATTCGACAGGATTTTAACAATTTTGGCGGATTCGGTCAGCAGGGTTACGGTTATAAGGTTAATTTCCTGTACGATGAAATAGCCAAGATTCTCGGCATCAATAAGACTCATCACCTGATTATTGTGGGCGCCGGTAACCTCGGTCAGGCTCTTGCCAATTATATGAACTTTGAGCGAAGAGGCTTTCATTTTACAGGAATATTCGACTGCAATGAAACCTTATACGGCAGAAAGATTCGCGACATGTACGTACAGCCCATGGAGAATCTTGAAACCTTTGTTAAGGACAATGACATAGACATAGCCGTTCTTACCATTCCCAAGACCGGCGCGGTTAAGGTTGCGGACAAGCTCGTAAAGTGTGGAGTAAAGGCTTTTTGGAACTTTGCGCATGTGGATTTGAACGTTCCGAGCGACATTGTGGTGGAGAATGTTCATCTTTCGGATTCATTAATGAAGTTAACGTATAATATTACACGTAAAGAACAGGAAACCGACAATCAATAGCGAAAGGACTTCTTTAAATGTCGAGAAAAGAAGATGTTTTTATACCGGCTCTCAAGGATAAAAAGATTCCTTTGCTTACCCTTGACAATACATGGCACAGACTCTTTACACAGACGGATCCTTCACCGGAGATTCTTAAGCTCTCCGAAGAACTTAACGAGCTTTTAAAGAAACAAGGCAAGCTCAATAATGATACGAAGGATATCAAAGCGCTCAAGAAACGTCTGATGGCGGAGATAGTGGAACAGATGGACGCGCTTAACGAAAATCCTTCCAAAGCGCTTGAAAAGAAGCTTAACGAAAATAAGCGTCTTATCGAGGAGTGTAATGAGAAGCTTGAAGAATTTGGCGACGATATTTACGATATTCCCAAGCAGATTAATGACGTTAACTATAAGCTCATGCTTGCCACCATGGAAGTATGTTATGAGCAGATTCAGGACAATAATGCAGACATTGAGGAAATCAGCGAATGGGTCAATGAAATGCGTGTCGAGCTCAAGAAAAAAGTTGTTATTAAGCAACAGAAACTTAAAAAGAATCAGAATTTCTACACATACATGCACGACATATTCGGCGCGGACGTAATCAACATTTTCGACCTGAAATATGGAGTAGAACCGCTTACCGAACAAGAGACCAAAGAAATCGGACAGGACAAAAAAGACGAAAACTGACTTGAATATAAAAGAATTTGATTTAAAACATGCTTCTCAATGCTTCCCCAAGAAGTATTCGGATGCCGACAAGATTAAATACGGTCGTACACTTGTGATTGCCGGAAGCAGGAATGTTTACGGAGCATGTTTTTTTGCGGCCAAAAGCGCACTGATGTCCGGTGCAGGAATGATAAGGATTGTTACACACGTAAATAACAGACTTCCGCTTACGAGAGACTTGCCTGAAACGATGTTTTCTTTTTATAGATGGATTGTTAGCGGTAAGCGTGTGGAAAGTGCCTTAAACTGGGCGGACAGCGTTGTTATCGGCCCGGGACTTTCGACAGGCGGCAAGGCAAGACGATTGGTTAAGCTTGCGATAGAACGGATTAAAGCCGGTTCGGTGCTCATAATTGATGCGGATGCAATCAATATTCTGTCTACGGACGGCGCACTTTTCGATGCCCTTGTTTCGGCTGTGAGAGACAATAAATTGCAGGCTGTAATTACACCTCACAAAGGTGAACTAGGCAGACTCAAAAATCATCTCAAAATTGTTGATTTAGACGATGACGAAGCGGCCGCATACATATATAATAATTATAATATTGCCGTAGTGCGCAAAGGCGATAGAACGGTTTCTTTGGCCGGGGAAGCCTACGTGAACACTACGGGCAATGAAGGTATGGCTACCGCGGGAAGCGGAGACGTGCTTTCGGGCATACTCGGAGGAATGATTCACAGGACCGTCTCGCATTCTTTGGCCGAGGGTGTGGCGCTGTCGGTGTTTATACATGGATTGTGCGGAGATTTGGCCGTTTCAAAACGTAATTCAATGTCTGTTACGGCAAGTGACATTATGAATGAAATACCTGTGGCTCTCGACCGCATTGAAAGGTATGCGGAAAGCCCTTGATTTCTTGACGTAAACAGGCTCAAATGTTATATTTATTTTTGTGTTTTTAAGACACTTACAATTTTTTCGGAGGATTTGTATGGAATCAGGCGACGTCGCGATATGGTTGTTAATTGTACTTATCGCCCTGGTCATAATTGATATTCTGATTCGCCTTTTTAAGAAAAAAGCGGAGAAAGAACCAAAACAGGAGAATGAAATCATCGACATGGTCAATGAAAGTCACGAGCAAGGCGTGCTTGAGACCGACGAAGCCACGATGATTAACAATATTTTTAATTTTGACGACAAGGAAGCGGGGGAGATTATGACCAACCGCTCCAATATTGTTGCAATCGATAAGGATACGGGACTTCTTGATGCAATTAATTTCATGCTTAACAACAGCAATTCAAGATATCCTGTTTATGATGAGAATCTCGACCATGTAATCGGTATTCTATATCTTAAAGATGCGATGCGTCTTCATTCGAAAGATGAGTCTTTTGATAAGCCCATAGGTGAGATTAAGAATCTTATAAGAAAGGCACTGGTGGTTCTTGAGACTACCAACATCGACGACCTTTTCAAGACCATGCAGTCCAAGAAGACCCAGATGGCCATCGTGGTCGACGAATACGGTCAGACCGTCGGCCTTGTTTCCATGGAAGATATCCTTGAGGAAATCGTGGGTAACATCATGGACGAGTACGACGTGGACGAGATGCATATTCGCGGCAAGGGCGACGATACCTACATAATTGACGGTTTAACGCCCCTTTCAGAGGTTGAAGTCACTCTCGGAATCAAGTTTGACACAGAGTATTTCGAGACCCTTAACGGCTTCATGATTTCAAGACTCGACCGCCTTCCCGAGAAGAAAGAAAGCTTCAAGACGGATTACGGAGGATACGAATTCTCAATTCTCAAAGTTGAGAACAGAATGATTTCCAAAGTATCCGTTAAGAAAATTGATGATAAAGAGAAAGAAGAGGATTTATAAATGTCAGGACATTCAAAATTTGCCAACATCAAACACAAAAAAGAGAAAAACGACGCAGCTAAGGGCAAGATTTTTACCATCATCGGCCGTGAAATTGCCGTAGCTGTTAAGGAAGGCGGTCCCGATCCCGCTAATAACTTTAAACTTGCAACCGTTATTGCCAAGGCTAAGGCCAATAACGTACCCAACGACACCATCGACCGCGGTATTAAGAAAGCCGCAGGCGAAGGTAGTGCCGTTAACTACGAATACTGCTCATACGAAGGCTACGGCCCCAACGGTATCGCTATTATCGTTGACTGCCTTACCGACAATAAGAACAGAACCGCTGCTAACGTAAGAAGCGCATTCACAAAGGGTAACGGAAGTATCGGTACTCCCGGTTGCGTATCCTTTATGTTTGACAAGAAGGGTCAGATCTACATTGACAAGGAAGACTGCCCTATGGACGCCGATACTCTTATGATGACCGTACTTGACTGCGGCGCAGAAGATTTCAGCGAAGAAGACGACTGCTACGAGATTTTAACAGATCCCGATGAATTTGATAACGTTTTGAAAGCTATTGAGAAAGAAGGACTTACCGCAGCAAGCGCCGAGGTTACCATGATTCCTCAGAATTACGTAAGCCTCACAGATGAAACTGCCGTTAAGAGCCTTCAGAGAACTCTCGATCTTCTCGATGAAGACGACGATGTTCAGAACGTTTACACCAACTGGGAAGAGCAGGAATAATACAATAATAATTTAGGAGAGTGTGTACCATGAGGAAAGAAACCATTTGCGTGCAGGGCGGATATGAGCCTAAGAACGGCGAACCCCGCATCATGCCCATCATTCAAAGTACTACCTTTAAGTATTCGTCAAGTGACGAAATGGGTAAGTTATTCGATCTTGAGGCTGAAGGCTATTTCTATACCAGACTTCAGAATCCTTCCAACGACTATGTTGCCAAGAAGATTTGTGAACTTGAGGGCGGTGTTGCCGCAATGCTTACTTCCTCAGGTCAGGCTGCCAATTTCTACGCAGTATTTAACCTTTGTGAGTGCGGAGACAGCTTCATTATGTCCAGCGCTATTTACGGTGGTACCTTTAACCTTTTAAAGAACACAATGGCCAAGATGGGTATTGAAGCCATCGTTGTAGATCCCGACTGCACAGAGGAAGAATTAAACGCTGCATTTAAAGACAATACCAAGTGCGTATTCGGTGAATCCGTTGCCAATCCCGGACTTAACGTTTTCGACTTTGAAAAGTTTGCCAAGGTTGCTCACGCTCACGGCGTTCCCGTAATCGTAGACAATACTTTCCCTACACCCATCAACTGCAGACCTTTTGAATTCGGTGTAGACATCGTTACCCATGCTACCACTAAGTACATGGACGGTCACGCTGCTACAGTAGGCGGATGTATCGTTGATTCCGGTAACTTCGACTGGATGGCTCATAAGGATAAGTTCCCCGGACTTTGCACACCCGATGAGACATATCACGGTCTTGTATATGCCGAGAAATTCGGCAAGGGCGCATACATTACCAAATGTACCGCTCAGCTTATGAGAGACTTCGGTTCCATTCAGTCTCCTCAGCATGCTTTTTATATTAACATCGGTCTTGAGACTCTTGCCCTCAGAATGGAGCGTCACTGTGCCAATGCACAGAAGGTTGCCGAGTGGCTTGAGAAGAATCCCAAGGTTGCATGGGTTAACTATCCCGGACTTAAGTCCAATAAATACTATGATTTAGCTCAGAAATACATGCCTAACGGTACTTCCGGAGTAATTACCTTCGGTATGGGCTCCAGAGAAGCATCCGCTGCTGTTATGGATAAGCTTAAACTTATTGCAATCGTTACTCACGTTGCGGATGCGCGTACTTGCGTGCTTCATCCCGCAAGTCATACACATCGCCAGATGAATGAAGAACAGCTCAAAGAGGCAGGCATTTCACCTGATCTTGTAAGACTTTCAGTAGGTATTGAGAACGTTGACGATATTATCGAAGATTTAGCTCAGGCTATCGGTTAATAAGAGGGGTATAGTTAAGTGGACAGACTTGGAATAGTTGTTCCTTGTTACAACGAAGAAGAAGTATTAAAAATTGCATCCGAAGCATTAAGAGGAGTTCTTAATGACTTAGTTTCCAAGGGCAAGATATCCGAGGACAGCTTTGTTATGTTTGTAAATGACGGCTCCAAGGATGCTACCTGGAAGCTTATAGAAGAAGAGCATGCTTTATATCCGAAGCAGATATTCGGAGTTAAGCTTGCGGGTAACGTAGGCCATCAGTTTGCACTTACCGCAGGGCTTAACACAGCCAAGGACATGTGCGATATGTCCGTTTCAATAGACGCCGATCTTCAGGACGATGTAGCCGTTATCGAAGAAATGGTGGACAAGTTCCATGAGGGCAAGGACATCGTATACGGTGTACGTAAGAAACGTACTACAGACACTTTCTTTAAGCGTACTACCGCAGAAGGCTTCTACAAGCTTATGAATGCCATGGGTGTTAAGACGGTTTACAATCACGCCGATTTCAGACTCATGAGCAAGCGTGCCATGGAGCAGTTCTCCGAGTACAAGGAATCGAATTTGTTTATTCGCGGTATTGTTACTCAGATCGGTTACGAGACCGACTGCGTATATTACGACCGCAAGGAACGCGTGGCGGGAGAGAGTAAGTATCCGCTTAAAAAGATGCTCGCACTTGCTTTTAACGGAATTTCTTCATTCAGTATTAAGCCCATTTCCCTTATTACATGGGTGGGCGGAATTATAGTATTTTTAAGCATTTGTGCCGCTATTTATGCGTTTGTTTCATACTTCACGGGTTCGGTGGAGCCCGGTTGGACATCACTTATTCTTTCCATCTGGTTTTTGGGTGGAGTGCAGCTTTTATGTATCGGTCTTATAGGTCAGTACATAGGCAAGATTTATGTTGAGTCCAAGCACAGACCTCGCTACAATATAGAAAAGGTTTTATCAGATCAAGAAGCATAGAAAAAGGGGAGCCCTATGCGCCTTAAGAAAAGTGTATTTGGTTATATCAATTTCACTATCGGAACTGTAATAATGAGTGTATATCTTTATACACTCTTTGTTTCGTTATTGACAATTTTCGAGGAAAATGCCGGCCGCAGAGTATATTTCTACGGTATCGGACTCCCTTATCTTATCAGCGGAGTTATAGTTATTGCTTTGGCAGGATTATACTTCCTTCTTTCTCTGATTAAGAGCAAGATTGCCGTCAGAAATACAAGTGACGGTGCCATTATTTCAACAGTTATCTACTGGTTTATGTTTGCGCTGTTATTATCGTACGGCGTATTTGTAAGAATCAATAATCTCAAAGTTATCAAAGAATGGGAAACCATCAAGAATTATACCGACACTACCGCAGGGGCGGGATATTGGAAGAATCTTTTGAATCTGTTCTTTGGTAACGAAGTTTCTTTTGATAATTTTTTCCATAAGCTATATTCATATATAGCGGCGCTTCTTTTGCGCATTTTCGGTGATACGTTGACTGTTCCCTCAGTGCTGAACATTATCCTTTATGTGATTGCTTCCGTGATGATGTTTATGTCTGTCAAGTACATCTTCGGAAAGCTTCCTTCGCTTGTTGTATTCGCGGTTCTGATGATATCGAGAGCGACCGTAGGTTTAATGTATGAAATTGCGGGATTCAATTTATTCTTTTTGACAGTATCGCTTTTAGTGTTCCTGGTTACATATTTTCTTGATGTATATACCAAGACCAAGCCCGTAATGTGTTATATAGTTGCGGGTGTTACGCTGATTGCGGTAATTTTGCTTAATCATTTTGCTTTTAAACCGTTTGAAATTAAGAGTATTTATGATGTTGATATCTTTGCAATCACGCCTGAGAATATTACATTTGTTGCGCTGGTATGCGTTACGGTCATTGCAACCTTTGCGCTGTTTGCGTATCTTTCGCATCTTAAGAATGAATCGGATGAGATTTCTTTTGCCAACATATTGTTGGTGGTGTTGATGGTTATTCATCTGTTTGATAAATCATCTAATAATACATTCTGGTTCATAATAATCAGCCTTTGTATTCTGGCCGGAATAGGAGCCGACAATCTGCTGTTTAAGAACTATAAGAAGGCAGAGGGCGTTCCTGAAGACAATATCGATGGTTACTTTATACCGGTACAGGCTACAGAGCAGGACAAGTTCGAAGCGCCGATTGCAGACGTTACAGAGGAGCCCGCAACTGTTATTGTGGAGACACCTGAAGAGACAGCTCTTGAGACAACTCCCGAGATGCCTGCAGTTAATGAAGCTACGGAAGATAAGCCGGTAGAGAGTATCGAAGATAAGCCGGTAGAGAACGTCGAAGAGAAGACTGCCGAGCAGACAGAAGAAAAGCGAGAAGTACCCAAATTCTTCGAGACTCCTTTGCCCATGCCCAAGAAGCATGTTAAGAAGTCAATCGACTATGCTTTCGAACCTTCGGATGACCTCATGAAATACGATGTCGAAATTTCTCCGAATGATGATTTTGACATTAAATAAATAGACTATTTATGTTATAATTTTGAGAAATATATTTTGATATAAATCGGATGGTATCAATGGGAACAACCAGAAAACCTCAGACAAGGAAGAGCAATTCGACTAAGAGAAGAACAACTTCCTCAACTCAATCGAGAAAAAGAACCAAACAGGATTACGAGCTTGCAAGGGATATTAAGATTATCCTCTTTGTTTGCGTGTGCATTTTTCTTTTCGTATGCAACTTTAATCTGGTAGGCAAATTCGGAGCCGCATTATCGGGCTTCTTTTTTGGCGTGTTTGGCCTTTTAAACTACATAGTGGCTATATTTGTGGCAGGACTTTATATTTATGCATCCATGAGCGTGGGACGCAGAGGACTTACGGTAAAGTGCGTATGCGCTTCGATGCTGTTTGTGCTGGTGTCGATGATTGTAGATCTTATTAACGGTGTTACTTCCACATTGGACAAGTATAACGTTGCTGAAATTTACAATTTTTCCAAGACCACTCACAAAGGTGGCGGAGTTATTGCTGCTTCGCTCAATTACGGTCTTTTGTCATTGATTGACCTTGTTGGAACATTGATTGTTATCATTGCCCTTATTCTTATATGCATTGTTCTTTTGACTGAGAAATCTCTCGTTAAGAGTGTTCGTGATACCAAGGAATACATGCAGGGCGTGAAGGAAGAGGATCGTCGTTACAAGGCGGAGTTCTACGAAGACAGACGTCAGGAGGCAGCTAAAAGACGAGAGGAGAAACGTTTAAGAGCCGAGGAAGACCGTCGCAGAGCTGAGGAAGAACGCCAGGCCAGAGAGAAGGCTCTTCAGGAAAGACGAGACGCCGAACGTCAGGCCAAGATGGACGAGGAAGTGCTTAGAAAGAACCGAAAGGTAACCGGTGTAACAACAGACACAACCTTAGTCAAAGAAGTTCAGCCCGATGATACGAAGACTAAGCCGGAAGTGGGCGATGTTCACGAGATTATTCTTAATGACTTCGATCCCGCTACATTAACATACACTGTACCTGAAATACCGATTAACGGAGTGACAGATATAGCTCCTGTCGAAGAGGTTGTGGAAGAGTATATACCTGCTAAGCCTGAGCCCGCACCGGGTATAGGCAGAAACGGTTCCGAGGTTAAACGCCCCGTTGCGCGTAAGCCTGAAGCACCTGCTGTAATTCAGCCTGCGGAAGTATCTGATTATTCAGGATACAAACTTCCTCCGTTAGACCTTTTAAGCGTCGGTACCAAGAAAGCCGGAGACTCTGCCCAGTCTATCAGACAGACTGCCCAGAAACTTCAGGATACTCTTGCAATTTTTGGTGTGGAAGCAACCGTTACTGACATCAGCCAGGGTCCTTCAGTTACAAGATTCGAACTTCAGCCCAAGCTCGGTGTTAAGGTAAGCCGCATTAAGAACCTTTCCGACGATATCAAGCTTAACCTCGCCGCATCGGAGATTCGTATCGAGGCACCTATTCCCGGCAAGGCCGCTATAGGTATAGAGGTTCCCAATAAGGAATCGCAGCCCGTTCTTTTGCGAGAATTATTGGAGAGCAAGGAATACAAGGAATCAGACTCCAATCTTGCTTTTGCCGTAGGTAAGGATATCACCGGCAGGACAATCGTTTATAATATCAACAGCTTCCCGCATCTTCTTATTGCAGGTGCTACGGGTTCCGGTAAATCGGTTTGTATCAATACCATGATTATGAGTATTCTGTACAAAGCAAGCCCCGACGACGTGAAGCTTATCATGATTGACCCCAAGGTCGTTGAGTTAAGCGTATATAACGGCATCCCGCATTTGATGTTGCCGGTTGTTACGGATATTAAGAAGGCGGCTGCGACACTTAACTTCGCAGTTACCGAAATGCATGAGCGTTTCAATAAGTTCGCCGAGTATGGTGTAAGAGATATCGAAGGCTATACAAGTGCGCTTAAGCAGCGTGGCGAGCTTGAAGAGAAGAAGATGCCTCATCTCGTAATTATTGTAGATGAGGTGGCTGACTTAATGCTTGCAGAGCGTAAGAACGTTGAGGACTCCATACAGAGCCTTACACAGCTTGCCAGAGCTGCAGGCATACATTTAATCATCGCAACTCAGAGACCGTCCGTAGACGTCATTACAGGCGTTATTAAGGCTAATATGCCGAGCCGTATTGCTTTTGCTGTATCCAGTAACGTTGACTCGCGTACCATACTTGATATGGGTGGCGCGGAAGAACTTCTCGGTAAGGGCGATATGCTGTTCTTCCCGAAAGGACTTAAGAAACCCATCAGACTTCAGGGTGGTTTCGTATCCGACAAGGAAGTTAACTCTGTTGTTGAATTTGTTAAGAAACAAGGCACTCCCGCATACGATGCAATGATTGAAGAAAAGATCAAGGCATGCGAGAGAAAGGCAGAAGGCGGCTCAGGCGCAGCTTCCGGAGACGGTGGTGATGACGGCAACGATCCGCTCTTTACAGACGTAGGGTTTTACGTAATCGATTCCAATAAGGCTTCGATTGGTAATATACAGAGAAAATTCAAAATGGGCTTTAACAGAGCCGCCAGAATAATGGACCAGTTATCCGACGCAGGGGTTGTGGGCCCCGATGAAGGAACTAAGCCAAGGCAGATAATAATGAGCCGTGACCAGTTTGAGAATTATCTTGAAGAATACGGCGGATAAGGGAGATATACATTTAATGAAGAGTGATATTGAAATCGCACAGGAAGCTACGATGCTTCATATCAGAGATGTGGCATTAAAGGCCGGCATTACCGAGGACGATCTTGAGTACTATGGCAAATATAAGGCCAAGATTTCCGACGAATGGTACGAGAAGAATAAGAACAAAAAAGACGGTAAGCTTATTCTTGTTACGGCCATTAACCCCACTCCTGCCGGAGAAGGCAAGACTACTACGAGTATTGGTCTTACACAAGCATTTAACAAGCTTGGTAAGAAAAGCGTAGTTGCTTTGCGTGAGCCTTCTTTGGGACCGTGTTTCGGTATTAAAGGCGGTGCGGCAGGTGGCGGATATGCGCAGGTAGTTCCCATGGAGGATTTAAACCTTCATTTTACCGGCGATTTTCATGCAATTACATCAGCCAATAATTTACTTGCAGCGATTCTTGACAATCATATCCAGCAGGGTAACGAGCTTGGCATCGATCCTCGTTCTGTAATCTGGAAGAGATGTCTTGATATGAATGACCGCGCTCTCAGAAATATAGTAGTAGGTCTTGGCAAGAAATCCGACGGTATGGTAAGAGAAGATCACTTTGTTATTACCGTTGCCAGCGAGATTATGGCTATTTTGTGTCTTGCCGAAGATATGGCTGACTTAAAGGACAGATTATCCAAGATTATTGTGGCTTACAACTTTAAGGGTGAGCCTGTTACCGCAGGCGAGCTTAAGGCGGTAGGTTCCATGGCTGTTCTTCTTAAAGACGCACTTAAGCCCAATATTATTCAGACACTTGAGCATACACCCGCTATTATTCACGGCGGTCCTTTCGCCAATATCGCGCATGGATGTAACTCTGTAAGAGCTACCAAATACGCTTTGAAGATGGCTGACTATGTTATTACTGAGGCAGGATTTGGCGCAGATCTCGGAGCGGAGAAGTTCTTTGACATTAAGTGTCGCAAGGCAGGCCTTAAGCCTGATGCAGTAGTACTTGTTGCTACAGTTCGCGCGTTGAAATATAATGGTGGCGTTGCCAAGGCTGATCTTGGTACCGAGAATCTTGATGCACTTAAGAAAGGTATCGTTAACCTTGAAAAGCATATCGAGAATCTTAAGCAGTACAATGTTCCGATAATAATCACTCTTAACGAGTTTTCTTCAGATACAGAAGCGGAGCTTTCTTTTGTCAAGAAGTTCTGCGAAGACAGAGATTGCGAATTCGCTCTTTCCAAAGTCTGGGAGAAAGGCGGCGAGGGTGGCATAGAGCTTGCCGAGAAGGTTCTCAAGACTCTTGAAGAAAAGAAGAGCAACTTTAAGCCTATCTATGATGACGACATGCCGCTTAAAGATAAGATTGAGGCAGTTGCCACCAAGATTTACGGTGCCAAGGACGTTGCGTTCTCAACAGAAGCTCTTAAGATGCTTGATAAGCTTACCGTGCTTGGTTTTGGCAAGGTTCCGGTTTGTATTGCCAAGACTCAGTATTCTTTGTCTGACGACCCTACACTTCTCGGTCGTCCGGAAGGCTATACACTTAATGTTCGTGAAGTATATATTTCTGCAGGTGCAGGCTTTGTGGTAGTACTTACCGGTCAGGTAGTGACGATGCCCGGTCTTTCCAAGGAACCTGCGGCATACAGAATCGATATTGATGAGAATGGAGTAATAAAGGGCTTATTCTAAGCCATAAACCTATCAGGAGGGCGTTATGGAATTAATCGACGGCAAACTTATTTCACAGACTATCAAGGATGAACTCAAAGCCCGTGTTGCAGAGCTTAAGAAGCACGGACACGACGGCTCACTTGCTGTTATTCAGGTAGGCAACGATCCCGCTTCATCCATTTACGTTAAGAACAAAAAGAAAGCTTGTGAATACATAGGTATCGGCTCTGTATCTTACGAACTCAGTGAGAATACATCCGAGGCAGAACTTTTAACCATTATCGATGAACTCAACAATAAGCCCGAGATAATCGGTATTCTGGTTCAGCTTCCCGTTCCCAAGCACATTGACGAGGATAAGATTATTAAGGCAATTTCGCCTCGGAAAGACGTGGACGGATTCCACGTTGAAAACGTCGGAGCTTTGTGTGTAGGCAACAGAGGATTTGTTTCATGCACTCCCGCCGGAGTTATTCAGCTTCTTAAGAGAAGCAACGTTGAAATCGCCGGCAAGCACTGCGTGGTAATCGGCCGCAGTAACATAGTTGGCAAGCCCATGGCGCTTCTTATGCTTAGAGAGAACGCTACGGTGACGATTTGCCACTCCAAGACTCAGAATCTTAAAGAGATATGTAAAGGTGCTGACATCCTTATTGCTGCGGTGGGCAAGCCTCGAATGATTAATTCCGAGTATGTCAAGGAAGGTGCCGTAGTAATCGACGTAGGCATCCATCGGGATGAGAATAACAAAATGTGCGGAGACGTAGATTTTGATGATGTTAAAGATATGGTTTCCAAGATTACTCCGGTTCCCGGAGGAGTCGGACCTATGACAATTGCAATGCTTATGAACAATTGCGTAGAGGCTATGGAACGATAAAAAAGAGGGTTGATTAAGTTATGAAATGTCCCAATTGCGGAGCTGCAATTCCCGAGGGTAAGTTATACTGTGAATCTTGCGGCGCAGAACTTCAGATTGTACCTGAAATCGATTACGACACCGAAGTTGAAATCGAAAAAGAAATGAAAGAGACGTTATCCGGCATAGCCCATGACGAATTCCCGGAAGAGTTTGACATGGAATATGACGAAGATCCCAACATTTTTACAATGCTTGCAGGCACCAATAAGGGCGGCAAGGTATTGTATGTTGTTACTGCGCTTGTTCTTCTTGTATTTGTTATCGGAGCAGTTATAATCGGACGTAAGATCAGTGCCAACGGAAGTTTCGATCACCAGATAGAACTTGCCAAGGAATATGAAGAATCCGGTAAGCTCCTTGATGCTATATCGGCACTTGAAGCAGCATATAAGATTAAGCCCGATGCAACAGTTCTTATGCAGATTGCCGAGCATTACAACAGCCTCGGAAGAGAGAACGATTGCATCTATACCCTTCAGGAAGTCACGCAAGGTGCTTTTAACGCCATCGACAAAGAAAACGCTTATAGAAAACTGATTTCAATATACCTTGACAGTGAAGATTACGAAGACATAGCCAAACTTCTTGAAAACTGTGATAATAATGCTATTTTATCCGCATACAGAGATTATGCGGTTTACGAGCCTGAATTCAATGTGGCTGAAGGTACATATGAGGACGCTGTTCTTCTTAAGATTTCAGCCAAGGGTGACGGCCATATTTATTACACATTGGACGGTTCCACGCCCACAACCGGTTCGACATTGTTCGAAACCCCCATCTTCCTTGAAATGGGAAGTTATAACGTTACAGCTATTTTTGTTAACGGTTACGGAGTTAAGAGTGCTCCCGTATCCAAAACATATTTGATTGACAAAGATTTTGTCTTTGAACCCACCATACTTACAGATTCGGGCGAATACGACCAGGCTACTTTGATTGAGGCTGACGTACCCGTGTTATATACGCTTTATTACACTACAGACGGCTCAGAGCCTGACAAGGATTCAAAGCGTTATGTGGCACCTATTCCCATGCCCGAGGGAACCACTACATTCAAGTTTGTATGTTATGCACCCGACGGAACGCAGAGTTCG
The DNA here is from genome assembly GCA_017553505.1 of Lachnospiraceae bacterium. Lineage (GTDB taxonomy): Bacteria > Bacillota > Clostridia > Lachnospirales > Lachnospiraceae > UBA1258. The sequence continues at coordinate 264,584 of JAFZLD010000025.1, read as the reverse complement.
GTTATTGAGCGTGAATACACATTCCGGCTCAGTGCCAATTACACACCGGCAGAAGCGGTTTCACATTTAGGAAATGTGTTAAGAGAGAAAGGCATTCTTTTGCCCGATTCAGAGCTTAAGCCCGGTGTTCAGGGTGAATTTAAATATATGTATTCTGCAATTTATCCGATTTCGGGACGCGGAACGTATTATTTTGTTGTAGAATATCATGTGGAATCGGACGGCAACTGGACCAATACAAGTAACGTTTATGCCGTTAATGTCAACGATCTTTCAGTTTATAAGGTTAACTCGGAAGGTGACGGAGAGTACAAGCTTATAGATTTTTAAGAATCATACAAAGAAAGGGAAATATATCATGTACCAGATTTTAAAAGCAGAAGAGCTTACAACCAATATTTATTTAATGGTTGTTAAGGCGCCGAGAGTAGCTAAGTCCTGTTTACCCGGTCAGTTTGTTATCGTGCGCACCAAAGAGGACAGTGAACGTATTCCTCTTACAATTTGCGATTATGACAGAAAGAACGGCACCATCACAATCGTGTTCCAGATAGTAGGTGCGGGAACTCAGTTTATGTCTGAGTTAAAAGCAGGAGATACTTTCCATGATTTCGTAGGACCTTTGGGTTGCCCTTCGGAATTTTGCAACGAGCCTCTCGACGAGCTTAAGAAGAAAAGCATTTTATTCGTTGCGGGCGGTGTCGGAACAGCTCCCGTATATCCTCAGGTTAAATGGCTCAAAGAGAACGGTGTTCTTGCCGACGTTATCGTAGGCGCCAAGACCAAAGACCTGCTCATCCTTGAAAAAGAAATGGAAGCAGAAGCAGGTAACCTTTACATTACTACAGACGATGGTTCATACGGCAGAAGCGGTATGGTTACCAAGACCATCGAAGACCTTGTGGCTGAAGGCAAGCATTACGATGTATGCGTTGCAATCGGTCCCATGATTATGATGAAGTTTGTCTGCAAGCTTACCAAAGAACTTAACATCCCCACAGTTGTATCCCTTAACCCCATCATGGTTGACGGTACAGGTATGTGCGGTGCTTGCCGAGTTACTGTCGGCGATAAAGTTAAATTCGCTTGTGTTGACGGCCCCGAATTTGACGGTCACCTCGTTAACTTCGACGAAGCCATGAAGCGTCAGACCCTTTACAAGACCGCTGAAGGACGTGCATTCCTTGCGGCCAAAGAAGGCGCTACTCATCACGGCGGCTGCGGTAACTGCAACTAATACACATATATAGGAGAATCAGTCATGGACGTAATGAAGAAAGTTCCCGTTCGTGAGCAGGATCCCAAGGTTCGTGCCACGAATTTTGAAGAAGTATGTTTAGGATACAACAGCGAAGAAGCAATGGAAGAGGCTTCCCGCTGCATTAACTGTAAAAACGCTCAGTGTATGAAGGGCTGCCCCGTTGCAATCAACATTCCCGGATTCATCGAGCAGGTTAAGAACGGTGATTTCAACAAAGCTTACGAAATCATCAGCGAATCTTCCGCACTTCCCGCTGTCTGCGGACGTGTATGTCCTCAGGAGAGCCAGTGTGAAGGAAAATGCATAAGAGGTATCAAGGGTGAGCCTATTTCCATAGGTAAACTTGAAAGATTTGTTGCAGACTATGCTTCTCAGAACGGTGTTAAGCCTACAGGCGCTACCGAGAAGAAGGGTCAGAAAGTAGCCGTTATCGGTTCCGGCCCCGCAGGTCTTACCTGTGCAGGCGACCTTGCCAAGATGGGTTACGATGTAACCATTTTCGAAGCACTTCATCAGCCCGGCGGTGTACTTGTATACGGTATTCCCGAGTTCCGTCTCCCCAAGGAGAAAGTTGTTGCCAAGGAAATCGAGAACGTTAAGTCACTCGGCGTTAAGATTGAGACTAACGTAGTAGTAGGTAAGTCTATTACAGTTGATGAACTTTTAACCGACGAAGGTTTCGATGCAGTATTCATCGGTTCAGGCGCAGGACTTCCCAAGTTCATGGGTATTCCCGGTGAGAACGCCAACGGTGTATTCTCAGCCAATGAATACCTTACCAGAAGCAACCTCATGAAGGCTTTTGATGAGACATCCACAACACCTATCATGCGTGCCAAGAAAGTCGCTGTCGTAGGTGGTGGTAACGTAGCAATGGACGCAGCAAGAACAGCTTTAAGACTTGGTGCTGAAGTTCACGTAGTATACAGAAGAAGTGAAGAAGAACTCCCCGCCAGAGTTGAAGAAGTTCATCATGCCAAGGAAGAAGGTATCATCTTTAACCTTCTTACAAACCCCGTTGAAATCCTTACCGATGAAAACGGTTGGGTAAACGGTATTAAATGTATCCGCATGGAACTTGGTGAGCCCGACGAGTCAGGCAGATGTTCACCCATAGAAGTACCCGGTTCCGAATTCGACATTGAAGTTGATGCAGTTATCATGTCTCTCGGAACAAGCCCCAACCCCCTTATTTCATCTACCACAAAGGGTCTTGAGATTAACAAGAGAAAATGTATCGTAGCCGAAGAAGAATTCGGTAAGACTTCCAAGACCGGTGTATATGCCGGAGGTGATGCCGTAACAGGCGCAGCTACCGTTATCCTTGCGATGGGTGCAGGTAAGAACGCGGCCAAGGGTATCGACGAATACTTAAGAGGATTACGCTAAGATTATTTATACAAGGAGCTGCAAGGCTCCTTGTATATGGTTTATTAAGGAGATAAGAACATGCCCTGGTGTCCCAATTGTAAGCTTGAATATGTTGAAGGTATAAAGGTATGTCCCGACTGTAAGACAGCTCTTGTTGACAGTCTTGAAGACACTGCCGAAGAAGAATTTGATTTCAGCGAAGAATTTAAAGAAGAAGGTGACAACGTAGAAGATGCGTTGGGAGCTTATTTTTCGGATATGGATGAGAGTGAGCGCGAAGACATGATTGAAAACATGAGAAAAGCCGCTCTTATTCCCAAGTATAAGTCCAAAGAAGAAGCATATACCGAGCACAAGTCGGGTGCGGTTTCACTTACTCTCGTAGGAGTTCTGGGACTTGCTTTTGTTGTGCTTAACGCATTAAAGCTTATTTCGCTTCCCATAGCGGGTACTACACTTACCAATGCGGTAATGGGAGCTTTGTTCTTTATTTTCCTGGCATGCGGTATCCTTTCTTTCTTCAAGGCATCCAAGCTTAAACCCGAAGCCTTAAAAGAAAAAGAAACCATAGCCAAAATTGTCGAATTTATTAAGACCAAGAAGAATGCAGGCGACTATAAGGTTCCCGAAGAGTCTGAGAACTTTGAGACTGAATACATTAAGCTTAACGACCAAATTGTAAACGATATAGAAGAACAGTTTGAAGATCTTGAACCCGGACTTGCATACTTTGTAACAGACCGCTACGCAGGCGATATACTGGATGAAGATTAAGATTATTTGTGTTGGAAAGATTAAAGAGAAATTTTACAGAGACGCCATAGACGAATATGCTAAGCGTCTTTCGCGTTATGCGAATGTTGAAATCTGTGAAGTTCAGGATGAGAAGACGCCCGATAAATGCTCCGATACGGAAAGAGATATAATTCTTGCCCGCGAAGGCGAACGCATCAGATGCAAGTTGAAAGACTCAGATTATCTTGTTACACTTGCTATAGAGGGTAAGAAGTTTTCAAGCGAAGGCTTGGCTGACAAGCTTAATAATCTTTTTATCTCGGGAGTAAGCTCGATTGCTTTTGTAATCGGCGGCTCTCTCGGAATTGATGCGTCTATTAAAAGGGATGCTTCTCTTTCCATAAGCTTTTCGGATATGACTTTTCCTCACCAGTTAATGCGTGTTATTTTACTTGAACAAATATACAGGGCTTTCAAGATTAATGCTAATGAGCCCTACCACAAATAAAATTTATGGAACGTACGATTGATTTTACCGGTGAAGAGTTGAGAACTCTTTTCGGACAAAACGACAAATATCTTGAGAAAATTGAGAAAGAACTAAATGTTTCTATCGTTAACAGAAACGGTGCGCTTAAGATATCGGGTGAAGAAAGCGATGTTTCGAGCGCTGCTTCGCTTATGCGACAGATTATTACTTCTGTCGGAAAGGAAGACGATTTGGAAGAGCAAAAAGTAGACTACGCACTTACCCTTGCCAAGGAAAATAACGGCGAGGATATAACCGTGCTTGACAAAGAGGTAATTTGCCACACCGTAAGCGGTAAGCCTATTAAGCCCAAGACCTTAGGACAGAAAGAATACGTTGAAGCCATGAAGAAAAACATGGTAGTATTCGGAATCGGTCCCGCAGGTACAGGTAAGACTTACCTTGCGATGGCGCTGGCGATTACAGCTTTTAAGAACAATGAGGTTAATAAGATTATCCTTACCAGACCTGCTATCGAAGCAGGTGAAAAGCTCGGCTTTTTGCCGGGTGATTTACAGAGTAAGGTAGATCCCTACTTAAGACCCCTTTATGATGCTTTGTATCAGATTATGGGTGCCGAAGGCTTTCAGAAGAATATGGAGAAGGGCTTAATCGAAGTCGCTCCGCTTGCTTATATGCGCGGTCGTACACTCGATGATGCTTACATTATCTTAGACGAAGCTCAGAACACTACACCTGCCCAGATGAAGATGTTTTTGACACGTATCGGCTTTGGTTCTAAGGTTGTAATTACCGGTGACTCCACTCAGAAAGACCTTCCCAAGGACGTTACCAGCGGCCTTGATGTTGCCATTAAGATTCTTAATAAGATTGACGGGATCGCTGTTTGTAACCTTACCAGTAAGGACGTAGTAAGACATCCTCTTGTTCAGAAGATTGTTAAGGCATACGAGACTTACGAAGAGAAGATTTCAAGAAAGAACAAAAATCAAAGGAAATAAATTACTTTGAAAAGCACCAGAAACAAGTTTTTAATCACAAGTTTTTCAATGTTCATCGCTACGATAGTATTGATTGTCGCTGTATCGTTTATATACGATAAATCAGTGGGAGAGATACTTCGAAACGGTGTTTTTGGTGTGTTTTTTTCTTTGGGACAAATTCTTTTATGTCATTATTCTTTTGCTTTTAAAAAGCTTGATTATGACAACGAGATGCACCCTTACAGATTCCTGTTAGTATATTGTGTGGGATTGGTCCTTTCCGGCCTGTTCCCTCTTATTGACAAAGAAGGATGGGTATTCCTTTGTGTTGCTGTGGCATTGTTGCTTTTTTCGAATACACTTATAGCTCTGTATTCAATGTCAGGCTTTATTTTCCTGTCACTGTTTCTTCTTAAAGACGGCGATATAGTAACGTATTTCGTTTATTTCACGGCAGTAATGATTGCTACCGTTTTGTTCCAGGATATCGATAAGAGCTTTAAGGTTGTGCCTGCAATTGCCATATCCAATCTGGTTTTGTTTATACTTGAAACCGCAGGATTTATCATTAACAAGAACGAAGAACTGTCTGCCGAGCAGTTTGTAATGCCTATTGCGAACGTGGTAATTAACTGTATCGTCATGTTCTTTGTACTGAAATACTTTAATACATACGTAGTCAATCGTTATCGTAACAAGTACCTTGAGATTAACGACCAGGAGTATAAAGCACTGGCGGATTTGAAAGCTCATTCCAAAGATGAGTATTTCAGATCCATACATACAGCATATCTTGCAGAGAGAATGGCGGGAGCTATAGGCTGTGACGTTGATAATGTCAAGAACTGTGCTTATTACCATCGGATCAAGTATGCATATTCATACAAGCAGGAAGACGTTGTTAAATTTCTTGAAGACAATCAGTTTCCGCCGGAAGCATCGGCGCTCTTGCTTGAGTATTATGAGCATGAAGGCACTCCTGTTTCCAAGGAAGCAGGAATTGTATATATCTCAGACAAGCTTATTGCAAGTTTAATGAGCCTGTTTAAGAAGGACAAAAAGATTAAAGTCGATTATAATGAATTAATCGAAACCTTGATTGATAAGAACATGTTTAAGTCAAATATGGCTGAATGTGATATAAGCGTTAAAGATTACAACACTATCAAAGAGATACTTCTTAAGGAAACATTGTATTATGACTTTTTACGTTGAGAATGAAACAGAAGAGAAGTTTGAATTCAATATTGATGAACTCATTAAGGCATTAACGGAGAAGGTACTTGAAATCGAATCGGTTCCGTTTAAAGACGTAACATTAAATGTGACCTTTACGGATGATGCCTCAATTAAAGAGATTAACCGTGAATTTAGGGAAATTGACAAGGCTACCGATGTTTTGTCTTTTCCTGCAATAGATTTTGAAAGCCCTGCGGACTTTGAGGGCATTGAAGAGGGTTCTGCAGATTATTTCGATCCCGATACGAAAGAGCTTATACTTGGTGATATAATGATATCATTGGAAAGAGCTCATGCTCAGGCGGAAGAATACGGACATTCTTTTAAGCGGGAGATTGCATTTTTGATTACCCACAGTTTATTACACTTGCTTGGGTATGACCACATGAATGATGAAGAAAGAAAAGTGATGGAGGACAAGCAGGAAGCTGTTCTTCAGACACTCAATATAACAAGAGAGAACTAATGGATACTAAGGGGACCAAGTCTAGAAACAGCAATAATTTCATAGTACAGGGAAGCATTCTTGCCATAGCAGGCGTACTCGTACGTCTGCTTGGCTTGTTTAAGCGTATTCCGCTTGCATATATCATAGGTGATACAGGTAACGGATATTATGCGACCGCATTCGATATTTACCAGATTTTCTATACAATATCTGCATATGGCATACCGGTCGCGCTTTCCAAGCTGGTATCGGCTAAAGTTAGTAAGGGTGAATACAAGAACGCTGACAAGATATTTAAGTGCGCATTAAAGTTTTCAATTGTAATGGGCCTTTTATCGTCGTTTATCGTTTTCTTTTTCAGTAATCAGTTGGCCGGGGCGTTTGGTGAGCCTATGAGCTACCTGGCGCTTAGGATGATTTCACCCACACTTTTGATAGTTTGCGTACTGTCTGTATTCAGAGGCTACTATCAGGGTATGGGTACCATGGTTCCGACGGCGATTTCGCAGGTATTGGAGCAGATAGCGGTAGTCGGAGTGGGTATCGGAGCTTCGTATTTCCTTGCCAAGTATGGTACGAAGGTAGGAATGCTCCTTCATAACGAGCAATACAAATACGCTTACGGCGCAGCCGGTGCTATCGGAGGATGCGTTGCCGGAGCTGTTTTGGCACTTCTTTTCATGCTCCTTATGTACAAAGCGGGAAGCAGAAGATTTAAGCGCAATATATATAAAGATCCGACGACTGTAATTGACAGTTCGTATTCGATCTACAGATCGGTAATACTTACCATTATTCCTATAGTTATAAGTTCTTCCGTTACTACGGTTTCCGGATTTTGCGACCACTTTATTCATAACAAGGTCATGGATATCAAGGGCTTTGCGGAGATGAAGACCGTCAACTGGGGTATTTATTCAGGTAAGTATATGGTGCTTGTTTCCGTTGTCCTTGCGCTTTCATCCGCAATGGGAATGGCTACCGTTCCGACTCTTTCCGGTCATGTGAAAAAGAAAGAATTCGATATTGTTACCAGAAAGGTTAAGAGCGTAATTAGAATTACTATGTTGGTGGCAATTCCCGCAGCTATAGGTCTTGCGGCACTTGCTCCTTCGGTAATGTTTCTTTTGTTCTCGACTACCAATGAAGTGGCGCCCACGCTTTTAAGAATCGGTTCGCTGGGAATCATTCTTTTCTCGCTTTCGTCGATTACGGGATACATCTTGCAGGGCATGAGCCACTTATATGTGCCGATTAAGCATGCGCTTATATCAATGATGATTCATTTGTCATTGATGACGTTACTTTTGTTCACTACCGATTTGAAGATTTATGCTGTCGCTCTTTCGAATAACGTATTTGCGCTGGTAATGTGCATATTGAACGTACGAGCCATCATGAAGATATTGAGATGCCGAATTGATTTTGTGAAAATCTTTGGTATGCCGCTTGCATCCTCAGCGGTTATGGGTGTTTTGATATACTTTATCAACAAGGTACTGTGCGGTAACGGATTTTCAAGAATTAAGATATTGCTGACAATTGCAATCGGCGCAGCAGTTTACTTTTTAATTATGTTATTGACCCGTTCCATTTCCAAAGAAGAACTGTCAAGACTTCCCGGCGGAAGAAAGCTTGCAGGAATACTGGAACGTTTTCATTTGGTAAGATGAGGGAATTTATGAAAAAGGTCGGAATAATCGGAGGCGGCGCCAGCGGTCTTACAGCTGCTTTATATGCCCACAGGAACGGAGCTTCGGTAACTGTTTTTGAAAGAAAAGACAGAGTAGGCAAGAAGATTCTTGTTACGGGCAACGGGCGCTGCAATTTTACCAACGAATATATGAAACCCGAGTGTTATTACACCGATGACACCGATTTTGTGGGTAAGGTTTTGTCGGAGTATTCCAAAGATGATTTGTGCTTGTTCTTTATGGGACTGGGACTTCTCATCAAAGAAAAGAACGGATACTATTATCCCGCATGTGAACAAGCCTCAGCGGTACTTGATGTTATAAGAAACGCTCTGGATGAGACTGATGTAGAGATTAAGACGGAATCTTTGGTTACGGAAGTTAAGAAGAATAAGTCGGGCTTTAGTGTAAAGACTGAGTCGGGCGAGACGTTTTCTTTTGACAAAATTATTATCGCCACAGGTGGAAAAGCCGGTATAGGTACCAAGGAACAGGCGAATGGTTACGATCTTCTTAAATCCCTTGGACACAAGATTGGTAAGCTATACCCGGCACTTACTCAGATGAAATGCGAAGGACTCAATTTTAAGGGACTTGCGGGTGTAAGAAGCGATTGCGAAATGTATGTATTCAGCGACGAGAATCTTATTATGCAGCAAGCGGGAGAGGTTCTTTTTACGGATAACGGACTTTCCGGTATAGTTTCGTTTCAGGTAAGCCATTGCGTCGCTGAGTTATTGGATAATAAAAAGGATGTAAACATCCTTATGAATCTGCTTCCGGGATTCGATGAGGAAAGTCTCAAGAATTTTGTAATTTCGAAGATTTTGCTTCATGAGAACAGCACTGTAGAGAATTTCTTTACAGGTTTCCTGAACAAAAAGCTGAATGTAGAGATCATTAAGCGTAACGGTCTTAAGCCGTCCGCAAGAGTCTGCGATTATGACAGAGATACGATTATAAATGCTGTTTTGTCGATGCAGGAAATCTTGGTTAAAGCGGTCGGTGTGAATGGATTCGATAAGGCGCAGGTTACGGGGGGCGGTGTTCCGACAGCGGAATTATCCGACACTCTTGAGTCCAAAATTTGTGAGGGACTCTATATCACGGGAGAGCTTATGGACGTTGACGGTATCTGTGGGGGATACAACCTTCAATGGGCATTTTCAACAGGCGCCATCGCAGGTAAGAATGCCGCGACCAAATAAGGAGATACCACTTGTTATTAGTTAATCAGTTAAAACTTAAACCGGGCTATACGGAACACGAACTGCTTAGAAAGCTCACGGCTGCCTTGAAGGTTCTGCCTGAAGACATTATTTCTTATGAACTTGAAAAAATGTCAATTGATGCCCGCAGAAAGCCTGATATTTTCCTGATTCTGAGTGTAGTATGTAAAGTACGCCATGAAGAATCGGTGTTAAGGCGTATAAACGACGGAAATGTAAGCGCGTATAATCCGCCTGAATATAAGTTTAAGATAACGGGTAAGACCGAGATTATAAGAAGACCTGTAATTGTAGGTGACGGTCCTTGCGGCTTATTTGCGGCATATATGCTTGCCAAGAACGGTTACAAACCGCTCGTGCTTGAAAGAGGCTTTCCGGTTGAAATGCGTAAGGCTGATGTTGAGAATTTCTGGAACGGCTCGCCTCTTAATGAGAACTCCAACGTACTATTCGGAGAAGGCGGCGCAGGTACTTTTTCCGACGGCAAGCTTAACACCTTAGTCAAGGATAAAGAAGGCAGGAACAAAGAAGTCCTCCGTACCTTCGTTCAATTCGGTGCGGATCCTTCGATTATGTACGATGCCAAGCCTCATATCGGTACAGATGTACTTGAAAAGATTGTCAAGGCAATGCGTGACGAGATTCAGGCTAAGGGAGGCGAATTTAAGTTTAACGCAGAGATGACGGATATAATCATCAATAATGGTTCTGTGGAAGGCGTAATGGTTAACGGTATTACCAGAATCGATTGCGATGATGTTCTTTTGTGTATCGGTCACAGCGCCAGAAATACCTTTGAGATGCTTTATAAAAAAGGTGTTTATATGGAGCAGAAAGACTTTGCGGTGGGCTTAAGAGTAGAGCATAGCCAGAAAATGATTGACAGAGCGATGTATTCCGATGACGAGGAAATGCTTAGGAAACTTCCGCATGCATCATATAAGCTTACTTACAAGGCCGATAACGGTCGCGGAGTGTATTCTTTTTGCATGTGTCCCGGAGGCTATGTGGTTAATGCTTCGAGTGAGAAAGAAATGCTTTGTATTAACGGCATGAGCTATTCGGGTCGAAACGGCGAGAATGCCAACAGCGCCATTGTAGTAGCTGTCGGCAAGGATGATTTTAAAGACGATCATCCGTTAAGCGGAATGGAGTTTCAGCGTAAGCTTGAGAGAAAGGCTTATGAAGTAGGTCACGGAAACATTCCGGTGGAGCTTTACGGAGATTTCAAAGCAGAAGTATTTGACAAGGAGAACCTTGACGAAATAGACACGCGTAACGTAGTCAAAGTGTCACCTGCTTGTAAAGGCGCATATACCATGGCCAAAGTCAGCGAAGTCCTGCCTGCGGAAATTTCACGAACCCTGGTGGAAGGAATGGAGTACTTCGGAAAGATTATTCCGGGTTTTTCTGACAATTCGACAATTGTTAGCGCTGTTGAGACCAGAACCTCATCGCCTGTTAGAATTACCAGAGATGACAGTTTCCAGGCGCTTAACATACAGGGGTTATATCCATGCGGAGAGGGCGCGGGTTACGCCGGAGGTATTACATCTGCGGCAATGGACGGCATGAAAGCAGCAGAAAGGATAGCGGCCAAGTACAAGCCGTTTAGGAGTGAATTAACATGACAATGGATGAAAAAATAAAGCGTATCAACGAGCTGTATCACTTATCACAAGCTCGCGCGCTTACGGAAGAAGAAAAAGCAGAGCAGGCTGCTCTTAGGCGTGATTACATAGATTCGGTTAAGAACAATCTTAAAGCTCAGCTTGATAATATTGAAATTCAAGAGAAGGACGGTACAGTAACCAAACTTAAGAAAAGGAGTTAGGTAAAGGGGTATATCATGGAGGATAAAAGGGAAATTCGGAAGGAATTAATTCAAAAGAGGGATTCTGTAGACGGACGCGACTGGGAGATAAATTCCAAGGCGATTCAGAAGACCGTCATACAGTCTTCTTTGTACAAGAAGGCAGATTGTATCATGACATATGCCGATTTTCACGGTGAAGTTGGCACTCTTATGATTGTTGAAGATGCGCTTCTTTCAGGAAAGAGGGTATTCTTGCCCAAGGTTCTTGATAACTTTACGGAAAGAAAGATGGAGTTTTATGAGATCTTTTCAACCGTAGATTTGATTTCGGGTTACAAAGGTATCATGGAGCCTACAGGCAACAGACAGAGAACGTTTAATTACAACGATTGGGACGGTAAGAACATACTGATGACCGTTCCCGGAGTAGCATTTGATAAGCGTAATTATCGTATGGGTTACGGAATGGGTTACTACGACAAGTATTTGAGCGACAAGCCGAGCATAATTAAGTGCGGGCTGTGTTTCTCCATGCAGATACTTGACGAGATTCCTGTTTCGAATCAGGATGTTAAGATGGATTTTCTCGTATCCGAAAATACGGGAGCAGACAAGCTCGAAGCTTTGTCTAAAGAGTTTTTGAGGTAATTTGATTTGATACATAATGAAGAAGCATTAAAGCAGCTTGAATACATCGAACTGCTCAAAGAAATAGTTAAAGAAAAAGAAGATGAATTAAAGAGAAAGCTGACATGCCAGGTTACAACCTTCGGCTGCCAGATGAATGCAAGAGATTCCGAGAAACTTCTCGGAATCTTACTTGACGCAGGATTTGTTGAGACAGAAGAAGACGACGCAGATTTTGTAATTTATAACACCTGCACCGTACGTGACAATGCCAATCAGCGCGTATACGGAAGACTCGGAGCGCTTAAGAGTCACAAGAAAAAGAACAAGAACATGAAGATTGCTCTTTGCGGTTGTATGACGCAGGAGCCGAGTGTGGTTGAAAAGCTTAAAGCAAGCTATTCTTTTGTCGATTTGATATTCGGAACACATAATATTTTTGCTTTTGCCGAATACTGCGTACGTATGTATTCCGAGAATAAACAAATTGTTGAAGTATGGGACAAGACCGACAAGATTGTTGAGGAATTGCCCGTAGCACGCAAGTATTCTTTCAAATCAGGAATTAATATTATGTTCGGGTGCAACAATTTCTGCACCTATTGTATTGTGCCTTATGTAAGAGGCAGAGAGAGAAGCAGACGCTCCGATGAAATCGTTGCGGAGATTGAGAATCTTGTTAAAGACGGCGTAGTGGAGGTAATGCTTCTCGGTCAGAACGTTAATTCGTATGGAAATGGGCTCGACAACGAAGTTTCTTTTCCCGAACTTCTTAAGAAAGTCGAGAAGATTGAAGGCTTAGAGCGCATCAGATTTATGACATCGCATCCGAAGGATTTATCTGACGAGCTCATTAAGGTTATGGCTGAGTCCAAGAAGATATGCAGACATATTCATTTGCCGCTTCAGTCCGGTTCGTCGGAAGTTTTGAGACGAATGAACAGAAGATATACCAAAGAACATTATCTTGAACTTGTAGATAAAATCAGAGCCGCAATGCCTGACATTGCCATTACAACTGACATTATTGTCGGCTTCCCCGGTGAGACATATGAAGATGTTCTGGAGACGGTTGATGTAATTAAAAAGGCTCAATTCGATAATGCTTTTACGTTTATATATTCCAAGCGTACGGGTACGCCTGCTGCCGCCATGGAAGATCAGGTAGATGAGGAAACGGTTAAGAAGCACTTTGACCTTGTTCTTTCTACTGTTCAGGAGATGGCAAGAACACGCACCAGGCGTTTTGAGGGTCGCGAGGTGACCGTATTGTGTGAAGGCATTAATGAGCAGGATGATTCATATCTTGACGGAAGAATGTCAGAGAATACAATTGTGCATTTTAAAGGTGACAAATCTTTGATCGGCACATTAAAGAAAGTTAAACTTACAGATTTCCACGGATTTTACTATGATGGGGAAATCGTAGACTAAAGAGGGTACGTTAATACCCGGATAGGCAGGATATAACAGTGGCTGACTATACGCCCATGATGCAACAGTATCTGGAGACCAAAAAAGAATATCCCGACTGCATACTTTTCTACAGACTGGGTGACTTCTATGAAATGTTCTTTGATGACGCAAAGACTGCGTCCAAGGAGCTTGAACTTACACTTACGGGCAAGAGCTGCGGTATGGATGAGAGGGCACCGATGTGCGGCGTTCCATATCATGCGGTAGACTCTTATTTGAACAGACTGGTTAATAAAGGCTATAAAGTAGCTATCTGCGAGCAGGTGGAAGACCCCAAGCTTGCCAAGGGACTGGTTAAGAGAGAGGTAATAAGAATTGTATCGAGAGGTACCAACCTTGATACGACCATGATGGATGAGCGTACCAATAACTACCTCATGTGCATATGTTACCTTGATAACGGCTCCGGAATTTCTGTTGCGGATATTACCACAGGTGATTTCTATCTTACTGAGGTTAAGGATATACGAGGCATTTTAGATGAAGTAATCAGATACTCACCTCGTGAAATTATTTGCAATGAATCCTTCATGATGTCGGACTTCCCGTTCTCTAATTTCAAGGACAGAACGGAGCTTTCTTTTAACACCATCGACTCACATTATTTCGATGAAAGAGAGTGCCTTAAGGCAATCAAATCACACTTCAAAGTTAATTCCGTAGAAGGGTTGGGGCTTCTTGACTACAAGTCCGGTACTATAGCAGCCGGAGCTATGTTATCTTATCTTTTCGAGACTCAGAAGAATTCTCTTTCCAATCTTTCCACAATTCACGCATATGATTCTTCGGATTTCATGCACCTGGATAGTTCTACAAGACGTAACCTCGAACTTGTCGAGACTATGCGTGAGAAACAGAAGCGTGGCTCATTGTTATGGGTTATCGATAAGACCAGAACAGCTATGGGCGGACGTTTGTTAAGAAGCTATGTGGAGCAGCCGCTTCTTGACAAGAATACCATGAATGAGCGTCTCGACCTTGTGGAAGAACTTTGCAAGAACCCTGTTAACAGAGACGAACTTCGTGAGTACCTTGACGAGGTATACGACCTTGAAAGACTTCTTGGCAAGATTACTTATAAGACTGCTAATCCCAGAGATCTTATAGCGTTTAAGAATTCGCTTTATATATTGCCGCATATTAAGACTATCCTTAAGGATTTCGAGTCTAAGCTTGCCTGCGAGATTGAGTCACAGCTTAATCCGCTGTCAGATTTGTACAGGCTTATTGATGATGCAATTCTCGAAGAACCCGCCATCACGCTCAAGGAAGGTGGCATCATCAAAGACGGCTACATGGACGACATAGATCACTTCCGAAAGGCTAAGACCGAAGGTAAAGACTGGCTTCTTGCTCTCGAAGAGAAGGACAGAGAGCGTACAGGCATTAAGAACCTTCGTATCAGGTACAATAAGGTCTTTGGCTATTACTATGAAGTTACCAATTCCTTCAAGGACCTCGTGCCCGAAGATTATATTCGCAAACAGACTCTTACCAATGCCGAACGCTACACCACCAAAGAGTTAAAAGAAATGGAAGACTCCATCCTTAACGCCGAGGACAAGCTTTTCGGTCTTGAGTATGATGTTTTCTGTAATGTTCGTGATACTATCGCAGCCAGTGTCGACCGCATATACGAGACGTCTAAAGCTATTGCCAAGCTCGATGTCTTTGCGTCGCTTTCTTATGTGGCCGAGCATAACAAATATGTGCGCCCCACACTTAACGACAACGGTGTGATTGAAATAAAAGAGGGCCGCCATCCGGTTGTTGAACGCATCATGGAGAACGGACTCTTTATCCCCAACGATACCAAGCTTGATAACAACAAGAATCTTGTAAGCGTTATCACAGGCCCCAATATGGCCGGCAAATCGACCTATATGCGTCAGGTAGCATTAATTGTACTTCTTGCCCAGATAGGCTCCTTCGTGCCCGCCACAAAGGCCAATATCGGTATTGTAGACAGACTGTTCACCCGTGTGGGCGCTTCAGACGACCTTGCAAGCGGTCAGAGTACGTTCATGGTTGAAATGAATGAAGTTGCGAATATCCTTCGCAATGCAACCTCCAAGAGCCTTCTGATACTTGATGAAATCGGCCGTGGAACATCTACTTTTGACGGTCTCTCAATTGCTTGGGCTGTTATAGAGCACATCAGCAACAGGAAAATACTCGGTGCCAAGACGCTTTTTGCCACCCACTATCATGAACTGACCGAACTTGAAGGTAAGATTTCAAGCGTCAACAATTACTGCGTAGCGGTCAAAGAAGACGGTGAGGACATTGTTTTCCTCCGTAAGATTATTCCCGGCGGAGCCGACAGAAGCTACGGTATTCAGGTAGCAAGACTAGCCGGTATTCCCGAGATTGTACTTAACCGAGCAAGAGAAATTGCCGATGAACTTGCAGATAATGATATATCAGAGAAGATTCACAGCATTAACGTAAATATCAAGAACGAGACGAGTAAAAAGAAATCCGAAAGAGACGATATGGATTATGGCCAGATTTCTCTTTTTGAGGCCGTTAAGGATGAAGATGTCATAAATGAACTTAAGAGCCTGGATCTTACCAATATGACACCCCTTGATGCGCTTAATCAGCTTTCAAAATTCCAGGGAATGCTTAACAATCGATGGAAAGCATAAACAGGGAGTAACATGAACAAGATTACATTACTCAGTAATGAAACAATCGATAAGATAGCAGCAGGCGAAGTCGTAGAGCGTCCCGTCAACGTGGTCAAAGAACTTGTTGAGAACGCCATAGACGCCGGAGCAACAGCCGTTACCGTCGAGATTAAAGGCGGCGGCAGCGAGCTTATTCGAGTAACCGATAACGGTTCCGGTATCGAAGGCAGTGAATGTACCAAAGCGTTTTTACGACACGCCACAAGTAAGCTTACGACTATTGATGACTTGGAAACATTGGTATCCCTTGGATTCAGAGGCGAAGCGCTTTCATCCATAAGCGCGGTGTCCAAGACCGAAATGATTACCAAAGTTCCCGATTCACTCTTGGGTACCCATGTAGTAGTAGAGGGCGGACGCCTCATGGAGAATTCCGAGGTGGGTGCACCCAACGGTACGACCGTTATTGTAAGAAGTCTGTTTTACAATACACCTGCCCGCAGAAAGTTCCTCAAATCCCCTACAGCGGAAGCTGCTATGGTTGAGGAAATGCTTGAAAAGCTTGCACTTTCAAGACCCGACATATCTGTTCAACTGATAGTTAATTCAAAGACCAAGATTTCGACTCCGGGAAAAGGTAGTCTTAAAGACGTTATATTTCATGTTTTCGGTCGTGAAACATATAATATTCTTTTGCCCGTAGATTACACGGAAGAAGGCATACATATTACAGGATTCACGGCAAGACCCGAGGTCTCGTATCAGGCGAGAAACGGCGAGATTTATTTTATTAATAAACGTTATTCCAAGTCTAAAGTCGTTAATACGGCAATAGAAGAAGTATATCGCAACTACCTTATGAAGCACCGATTCCCGTTCTGTGTGCTTTATATCGACATAGCTCCCGACAAGATAGATATTAATGTTCACCCTCAGAAGCTGGAAGTTAAGTTTGATGATGGTGCATTGGTATCTAAGATTGTTATGCGTGCTCTCGAGGACGCATTCGTGGACAAAGAACTAATTCCGACAGTTTCGGCTGATTCTGATGAACTTGCGGATCCTGAGCTTCCTGTAGTACGAGAAGAGCCGCAGACGGAATATAAGGTTGAAATTCCCGCGCCGGCTAAGCGTGAACCTGTTTCTGCAGATGCTTTGACACGTGAAGAAGATTCATTGTTTAATCCTGTCAGAGAAGTTGAGAATACATCGGAGCGCAAGACAAGTTTTGAAGTGAGTTTCGACGATGACACATCTGTCACATCGACTATTGAGCCTCAAAAGCCGGTTAAGGCACCGGAACCTTTTGAAACATCCAGAAAAGAAGAGTTTAAATACGAAAAAGCGCCGGAGTTTGTTCAGGAATCTTTCTTTGACAAGAAGCTTATTAATCCCGAGGAAGAGAAAGAATATCGAATTATAGGTGTCGCATTTGATACATACTGGATAATGGAGCTTGATGACAGCCTCTATATAGTCGATCAGCATGCGGCTCATGAGAAGGTTAATTACGAGAACTTCCTTAAGCACTATAACAGCGAGGGCGGTTCGTACGGTCAGATGATTTCGCCGCCTACGGTGCTTCATTTATCGCCTATTGAGAGCGAGACGCTTACGAAGTATCTTGAAGTATTTGAGAAGATAGGTTACGAAATAGAGGAATTCGGAATCAATTCTTTTGCAATAAGAGCGATTCCCATGAATCTGTTCGGAATAGATGAGGAAGAGTTATTCCACAGGTTACTCGACGAACTGATTCAAAAAGATGGTTATTTTCCGCCTACGTTCATACTTGAGAAGCTTGCTTCTTTGTCCTGCAAAGCAGCCATCAAGGGAGGACAGCACATTACCAAGACCGAGATGGAGAATCTCATGAAGCAAATGTTTGCGCTTGATAATCCGTACAATTGTCCTCACGGAAGACCGACATTCATAAGAATTACAGAAACCGAACTTGAGAAGAAATTTAAGAGGATTGTTTAATGGCATTACCGCTTGTAATAATCGCAGGCCCCACGGCGGTCGGTAAGTCCGACTTTGCGATTGAACTTGCCAAAAGAATAAACGGTGAAATAATCTCAGCCGATTCCATGCAGGTATATAAAGGCATGGATATCGGTTCGGCCAAGGTTATGCCTGAGGAGATGCAGGGAATCAAGCATTATCTTATAGACATACTTAATCCCAAGGATGAATTCAGCGTCGCTGTCTTTAAAGACTATGCTCAAAAAGCAATCAAAGAAATAACGGACCGCGGCAAGATTCCGATAGTTGCCGGAGGAACGGGCTTTTATATTCAGGCGCTTTTATATGATATAGATTTCAGCGAATCGATAGGTGAGAATCCCGAGTACAGAAGCTTTCTTTTGAAAGAATATGATGAAAAGGGAGCGGATTATCTGTTTGATAAATTAAGAGAAGTCGACCCGGAGACTGCAGGGATTATTCACAAGAATGATGAAAAGCGTGTCGTAAGAGCGCTTGAGTTCTTCCACGAGACCGGCAAGCCTATCAGCGTTCATAACAAAGAGCAGTACGAAAAGCAAAGCGATTATAATTTTGCTTATTTTGTCCTTAATGATCACAGAGAGACGATTTATAAGAAAATCGATGCCAGAGTAGATATCATGGTGGAGAAAGGACTTGTTGCAGAGGTTGAGCGGCTTAAAGATGCAGGGATGACCATCACCGATGTCTCAATGCAGGGTCTTGGGTACAAAGAAATTCTTTTGTACTTAAACGGTGAAATTTCACTTGATGAAGCCATATATCGGATTAAGCGTGATTCAAGGCATTTTGCGAAACGCCAGATTACATGGTTTAAGCGAGAACGTGATGTTATATGGCTTAATAAGTACGAGTTTGATTATGATACCGACAAGCTTATGGAATATGCTTGCGAAGTCCTGAAAGATAAGTCCATTATTTAAGATTTCTTAAGATAATTGTGGAAACATATTAGGTACACAAGATTTGTGTTTTGTGATATACTTATTTTTGGTTTTTTCCTTGGGATGATACTTTGAATTTATGAGTATTTATCAAGGCGGCGGTAAGTCATATACATTTCTTAAAGATAATTTACCCATTGAGCGGTTCGAACGCTTTGGGGTATCGACTTTGAGTGATGCCGATTTACTGGCCATTATTTTAAGAACCGGAACTAAGAATTCAGATGTATTTAAATTGGTTTCGGAGGTTTTACAACTTGATAAAGTTAAGAAATACGGCTTACCCGGATTACTTCGCGTAAGTCGGAGCGATTTGCTTAAGATTGATGGCATAGGAAGTGTCAAGGCGGCACAGATTATGGCCACTGCCGAGATTTCCAGGCGTATAAGAGTTACGAGCGCTTGCGAATCGGTTTCTTTTTGCAATCCCGAGACAGTATCGGATTATTACATGGAGGAATTACGAAACCTTGACAGAGAACGTGTAATAGCTGTTTTTCTTGACACAAGGTATAAGCGCATTACAGAGACTGTACTTAGCATAGGAACGGTCAATGCAAGCGTACTTGATGCAAGAGAACTGTTTTCGGAAGCATTGAAACACAATGCGGTGTCATTCATTCTTTTGCATAATCATCCAAGTGGTGACCCGACGCCGGGGCGAGATGATATCAATGTCACGAGGAAGATTAAGGAAGCGGCGAAGATGCTTGAGCTTAACTTTGCCGACCACATAATAATAGGCGATAACCGGTTCTTTTCAATGAAGGAGCACGGCTACATATAGGAGGAGACATGAACGCATTCGGAATTGACTTGGGAACAAGTAACATACGAATATACAACAGAACAGACGATGAAATCATGATGGAGAAGAACATGATTGCCATCGAGAACAAGAAGCGTGTATTTGCTTACGGCGATTCTGCTTTTGAAATGTATGAGAAGGCGCCGGGCAATATCAATATTTCTTATCCGCTTGCCAACGGTGTTATTGCGGATATCAATAACATGGAAGTTATCATAAGATTCTTTATTACAGCTCTTATGAATAACAATGTTAAGCCTGCGGATTATTATATTGCGGTTCCTACCGACGTTACCGAGGTTGAAAAGAGAGCGTTCTACGATCTTATAAAAGAAAGCAACGTCAAGGCCAAGAAGATTATGGTAGTTGAGAAAGCTATCGCTGACGGCCTCGGAATGGATATCGATATTAAGAACTCTCAGGGTGTTCTTGTAGTGGATATCGGGTTTGATACTACAGAGATTTCTATTCTTTCTCTCGGCGGTATCGTGCTTAGCCGTCTTATCAAGATTGGCGGCCTTAAGTTTGACGAAGCTATTAAGAATGCTGTCAGAAAAGAGTTTTCTTTGTTCATAGGAGGTAAGACTGCCGAGAACGTTAAAGTTCATTTGGCTGAACTTGAAGCAGAAGGCAAGAACGCCGTTGTATACGGCCGTGATATTGTAACCGGTCTTCCTGTTGAGAGAGAAATCTCGACAGACATTGTTAACAGAGCTTTGGATGAGCACTTCTACTCAATTATCGATAATATCAAAGTTATCTTAGAGCGTACTCCTCCGGAACTTTCCGCTGATATTTATCGTCACGGTATTTATCTTACCGGCGGCGGATCGATGGTTAATAAGCTTGCAGAGCGCATTGCCAACGGCACCGGTCTTAAGGTCAACATCGCCGAGAACCCTCAGAAGAGCGTTGCACTCGGCCTTGCAAAGATTATTAAAGACGACAATTTCAAGTCAGTTGCATACTCGATAGAAGGAATGGGTAAATGAGTCCTGTTATCAAGAAAAAAGGAGAAAAATTTACATTACCAAGTAAATATCTCCTTTTTATTTTAACAATTATATGTTCGATAATGCTTGTTGTTACGTATGTTACGGATATTTTCGACAAGCCTCTCAGTTATGCCGTAAATTATATTATTGTGCCTTATCAAAAGGGTATTTCCGCCATCGGCTCGAGACTCTCTGCCAAGAAAGACGAGCTTGTTATGATAGCGGATCTTATTGAGGAAAACGAAGCTTTAAAGGCCAAGGTTTCCGAACTTGAAGATGAGAACACCAGACTCATGCAGGATAAGTACGAACTTAATAATTTAAGAGCTTTATTTGAACTGGATGCGGCTTACGAAGGATACAAGAAGACCGGCGCACGTGTTATTTATCATGATGCAAGTAACTGGTTCTCGAACTTTATAATCAACAAAGGTTCGGAAGACGGTATTGAACTTAATATGAATGTTGTGGCGGGTAACGGACTTGTGGGATACGTTTCCATGGTCGGACCCAATTGGTCTAGGGTTACCAGCATTATATCCGACAATACCAATGTATCCGGCACTGTTTTATATTCATCTGAGAATCTGATAGTATCGGGTTCTCTTGAACTTATAAACCAGGGTGTTATATCTTACTCACAGCTCCTTGATTCCAAAGAAACCGTAGGAGAGGGCGACAAGGTTGTTACCAGTAACATCAGTGACAAATACCTTCCCGGCATATTGATCGGCTACATTCAGACGATTGAGAACGACTCCAATAACCTTACCAAGTCCGGGCTTTTGATACCCGCGGTTAATTTTGAAAATATCGAGGAAGTTCTTATAATACTCGATCAAAAGATGAACATTACGGACAAGGACATCGAAGAAGCCGAAAAACTCGAATAAAAGATGAAAAGAACCATTATCAGTATAGTTATCATAATTACATCTTTTGTCTTGCAGGGAACACTTTTTAAGGCTTTGGATTTCGGCAATGTATCCCCCAATCTTTTACTTATAATAGTTGTTTCCATGGGACTTATGAAAGGGCAGAGAACAGGTCTTATAGCAGGCTTTTTCTCAGGCCTTCTTTGTGATGTGTTTTTAAGTCCTTATATTGGCTTTTATTCAATTGTTTATATGTATTTGGGATATATGGCGGGAAGCTTTAACAGAGTATTTTTCCCGGAAGACGTTAAACTCCCCATGGCGCTTATAGCCGGAAGCGATTTAATTTACGGATTTACATGTTATGCATTCATGTTTTTGCTGCGAGGCAGACTTAACATCGGTTATTACATGCTTCATGTTTGTATTCCGGAGTGTGTATACACAATGGTCGTAACCGTTATTTTATATCCCGCATTGTTATGGATACACAAACGGCTCGAAAAGGGCGAAAGAAAGCAGGAAAAGAAGTTTGTTTAATAAGATTAAAGAATATTTTTTAAGCTTAATAACGACTCGTGTGATTTATCTTATCGTGGTATTCTGTGTTCTTTTTTCGATATTGGTTGCGCGCCTTTTTGACCTTCAGATTGTTCACGGTAACGATTATCAAGATAACTTTGAGCTTAAGAGCAAAAAGGAACGTACCATCAATTCCACAAGAGGTAAGATTTACGATTGCAACGGAGTGTTGCTTGCTTATAATGAGCTTGCATATTCCGTAACGATAGAAGACGTTCTGGATTCCGGTAAGACCAAGAACGAAAAACTTAACAAGACAATTTATAAGACCATCAACATAATAGAGGGAAACGGCGACAAGATTGAGACTGATTTCGGTATCAAGCTTGATGAGAAGAACAGGTATGTTTATTCCCTTTCGAGTACCAGACTCGATCGTTTTAAAGCTGATATTTACGGTAAAAAGTATACTTATGAAATGGACTACTCCGAATCTTCATCAACTCCCGATGAAATGATGGAATATTTAACCGGTGAAGATAGATTTGATATTCAAATAGAGAATCTGACCAAAGACAAACTCCTTCAGATAGTTGCAATCAGATATGCAATGAGCCTTAACGCTTACCAGAAATACATAGCAACTACAATTGCCGACGACGTTTCACTTGAAACAGTTGCAGTTATTTATGAGAATTCGGACATACTTCCCGGCGTAAGTATTGTTGAGAATACCAAGAGAGTATATCCGAACGGTATATACACATCACAGATTATCGGCTATACCGGTAAGATTAATGCCGAGGAGCTTGCCGAGCTTCAGGATGACGAACAGTATTCACTTAATGACATTATCGGTAAGACAGGTATTGAAAAGAGCATGGATGCGATTCTTAGGGGCCTTAAAGGTCACGAGACCATCTACGTTAATACCACAGGTAAGGTAATATCCATTGATGATCACGTGGAGCCTACGGCAGGTAACGATATTTATTTGTCCATAGATTCCAAGTGGCAGGAGGCTATGTACGACCTTCTTGAGCAGACTCTTGCTGGAATCCTGCTTAAGAAAATATACAATGCCAAAGAATACATTCCGAGAGAGAACAGCACCTCTCAGGATATTATGATTCCGATATACGATGTTTATTATGCACTCATCAACAATTCGGTGTTGGATATTACGCACTTTTCAGACCCTGAAGCTTCACCTGCGGAGCAGGAAGTCTATAACGCATTTCTTAAGAAAAAAGACGATGTTATAGAGAAACTTACATATGAACTTCAAGAAAAGCATACTCCGTATAACAAACTTACCACTGAGTATAAAGTATATGAGAACAGAGTCGAGGACATTCTTCTCAGTAAGGGAATACTTGTAAATTCCAAGATTGACAAAGAAGATGCCACCTATAAAGCATGGTACAAAGACGAGACTATAAGTCTTTATGACTATCTTAACTACGCAATTTCTCAAAGCTGGATTGATATAGATGCACTTGAACTGGATACGGACTATTCGGAATCGGGCGAGATTTTTGATGGGATGGTACGTATCGTAACAGATGTACTGCAGACGGATATTTTGTTTGAAAAGCAGATGTTTAAGTATATTGTCAAGAATGACAATGTTAAACCTCGTGTAATCTGTCAGTGCCTGCTTGATCAGAATGTCGTAGTCCTTTCGGACGAAGAGCGAGCATCCTGGGATGCCGGTAAGATATCCGCTTATGATTTCATGATTCGAAGAATTGAGAATCTTGAGATTACACCTGCTCAGCTTGCACTGGAGCCTTACGCGGCATCGATGGTAATTACCGATGTCAATACGGGCAAGATTAAGGCTTTGGTATCGTATCCAAGCTATGACAATAACTATATTGCCAACGGCGCCGACCAGGCATATCTTGCCAAGATTACCAATGATTTGTCGATGCCTTTATTTAACTATGCGACTCAGCAGAGAACAGCTCCCGGTTCCACATATAAGATGGTTTCGTCTACAGCCGGACTTGTGGAAGGCGTTATCAGCTTAAATACACTTATAACATGTACAGGTTCTTTTACTGTTGCAACGGATACTCATAAATGCTGGGTATGGCCGGGCTCTCACGGAGCGCTGAATGTTACAGGCGCTATTAACAAATCCTGTAACTCTTTCTTTTACAACGTAGGTTACAGATTAAGTCTTGACGAGAACGGTATATACAACTCAGAGCTGGGTGTCAATAAGCTTAACAAATATGCGGATTGGTTCGGCCTTTGCGATAAATCGGGCGTGGAAATAGAAGAATACTCGCCCAATCCCACCACAAAGTTTTCGGTTCCTTCGGCTATCGGTCAGGGTACCAACTCATTTACGACAGTAGGCTTGGCAAGATACGTGACAGCCTTGGCCAACAGAGGAACTGTATATAATCTTACGCTTCTTGATAAGATTACAGACAGTGACGCCAATGTTTTGGTGGAATGTAAAGCAGAAGTTAAGAACGAAATCGATATGAAGGATTCTTACTGGGATGCTATTCAGGAAGGTATGAGAAGAGTGGTGGCAGACACTGCTTACTTTAAGGAACTTCCTTTTGAAGCAGCGGGTAAGACCGGTACGGCTCAGCAGTCGACATCGCATCCCGACCATGCCTTATTTATTTCTTATGCACCGTATAATGACCCTCAGTATTCAATAGCGATAAGAATTGCCAATGGTTATACATCAAGCTATCCTTCCCATGTGGCCAAGGATGCTTATAAATATATCTTTAATGTCGGAGACAAGAACGACACTATTACAGGTACCGCAACCGATATCGAAGTTTCGGGTGCTCACGGGGATTAGGAGTATATATGAATTCAAAGGTTTATATCAAAAGTTATAAGAACGGACTTACGGTCAATCTTGACGCAGAATGCCCTTTTACAGAGATACTTGATGAAATTATCAGGAAATTTCGCGAATCAAGAGATTTCTTTAAGGGTGGACAGATAGCGGTTTCCTACGAAGGACGCAAGCTTGCGCCAGGTGAAGAAAGAGCTCTTACGGCAGCGATTGAAGAAGCAGCGGACGTGACTGTTCTTTATATAATCGGCAAGGATGAAGAGTCTGATACAAACTTTAAGAAGGCTGTGGACAGGCCTATTCCGCACAGAGAAGATGATGCATTATATGCAAGATTCTATTACGGCAATGTCAGAAAGGACGATAAGATAGAGTCTGATTGCAGTGTGGTAATAGTAGGAGATGTAGAGCCCGGGGCCAAGGTATATGCCAAAGGTAATATAATTGTCCTCGGCGGTCTTTACGGAACGGCTGTCAGCGAGGCAACTACAGACATATACAAGTATTTTGTTGCGGCTATGAATCTCAGTGCCGAGAAAGTTATGATAGGCGGACACAGATACTATTCCAAGGAAAAAGCAAGATGGGTGGTTCGCCCCAAAATGTCTCCCAAATTATTATATGTTTCGGGTAATGATATTGTTGCAGAAAATATCACGTTGGAAGCTTTGCAGAATTTGAAATAGGAATTGTAAATGTTTAAAAGATTAAAAATTACGGATTACGACTTCAAACTGGTCGCTTTTATAATTGCGATAAACGTTATCGGTAATCTTGCCGTCGGAAGTGCCAACCCTTTGTATGTTAAGAAGGAACTTCTCGGTTCGATTCTCGGTTTCTTTTTGATGGTTGTGGTATCGTTGTTTGACTATAATGTAATACTTAAGTTTCATTGGATATGGTACACAATTTGTTGCGGATTGCTTGTTGCCGTACTTGTGGCCGGCCATTCTTCACATCATGCAACAAGATGGTTTAATGTCTTTGGAATTACTTTTCAGCCATCCGAAACAGCGAAAATAATGTTGATTATTTTTTTCGCACAGTTTATTATGAAGTATAGGGAAAAGATTAATACTTTGATGTTTTTGGTAAGCTATTTTGTATTGTGTGGCATACCAATGGCACTTATTTACAAGCAGCCCGATATGTCCACTACGATAGTTATAGGAACCATCCTTATATCTATTTTGTTCATTTCGGGATTAAGCTGGAAATTGATAATTGGAGCAATTACGGTCGCTATTCCTTCATCTATTATATTTTTGAGTATGATTCTTAAGGAAGATCAGACTCTGCTTAAGGATTACCAGCGTAACAGAATACTTTCTTTCTTTTACCCCGAGAAATATGCCGACAACGCTTATCAGCAGGCCAATTCCGTTATAGCTATAGGTTCGGGCGGACTTCTTGGGAAGGGTCTTAATAATAACGAGATTACGTCTCTTAAGAACGGTCGTTATATTATTGAGCCCGAGACCGACTTTATTTTTTCGGTTATCGGCGAAGAACTTGGATTTCTGGGAACAATTGCTGTTATTATTTTACTTTTCTTGATTGTAATTGAATGCTTTCTCATTGCAAGGCGCGTTCATGACGTTGCAGGTCGTGCAATATGCGTCGGAATGGGTACTCTTATCGGAATACAGACATTTTTTAATATAGGTGTTACAACATTTATCCTGCCCAATACAGGTCTTACGTTGCCGTTTGTCAGTTACGGATTGACGGCTCTTGTGAGTATGTATATAGGCATGGGATTTGTCTTAAGCGTAAGGCTGCACAGTAAGCCGCCGAGGGACAAGCGAGAAGTGTCTTTTTTATCTTTTAAAGGGGAATAGATTAAGTGGAGGGAAGAATGAACATTGCTTTAATAGCACACGATGCCAAGAAAAAACTTATGCAGAACTTCTGCATAGCTTACAGAGGCATTTTGAGCCGTAACGATTTGTACGCTACAGGTACGACAGGCAGACTTATAGAGGAAGTTACCAATCTTACGGTACATAAGTATCTTGCAGGCCATCTCGGAGGAGAACAGCAGATCGGTGCTCAGATTGAACACAACCAGATTGACCTTGTTATTTTCTTAAGAGACCCGCTTACACAGAAGACTCACGAGCCTGATGTAAGCAATCTTATGAGACTTTGCGATATGCATAATATTCCGCTTGCCACCAATCTTGCAAGTGCGGAACTTTTAATTAAATCACTTGATCGAGGAGATCTTGAGTGGCGTGAAATGTACAAATAAACTTTGCCATATCTTAATAGTATTCTTAATGGTATCTTGTCTTTCTGCCTGTTCAAAGGCTGAGATTAAGATGCCATTTTCTGATTTCCCAATGGATGATACGGAAACAGGCGTTACATTTTCAAAGTCGGATGGTGTTATCACCGGCTTTTCTTGTGATGTGGCAACGTTTAAAGACGACTATATTGATAAATTTGTCTTGGAGAATGCCGCTGCAGGAATGTTAGTGGATGTGAATAACAATAAGGTGTTATTTGCCCAGAATGCTTTTGAGTTGCGTGCTCCGGCGAGTCTTACCAAGATTATGACTGCTTACCTTGCGCTTAAATACTGCAGCATGGACGAGACTGTAGTAATCGGAACCGAAGCCGTCAATATCAGCGATCCGACAGCAACACGTCTGGGTGTTAATCTCGGTGATAAGATGACTATGGACCAGGCATTGAATTTATGTCTTATTCCTTCATCCAACGATATTGCAATAGCTATAGGCTGCCATATCAGCGGAACGGAAGAAGAGTTTGCCAAATTAATGACCAAGGAAGCCCAGGCTCTCGGCGCAACATCGACTACATTTACCGATGCATGCGGACTCGGTAGCGAGACTCATCTTACTACAGCTTATGATTTGTACCTTATTTTTTCGGAAGCCATAAAGGACCAGCGCCTTCGCGACATAATTCAAAAGAAAGAATATCAGACTACATACAAGGATCGTAATGACAAGGATGTTTCGGCATCAGTTCGTTCTACCAACTGGTATTTTAGAGGAGAGGTAGAAATGCCTGATTCAATTACGGTTATGGGCGCTAAGACCGGTACTACTACAGAAGCCGGAAGCTGCCTTCTTTTGCTGGCGCAGGATAAGTTTGGTAACCCTTATGTAGCTATTATTTTGGGGGCTGATAACAAAGATCTTTTGTATAAACAAATGACTGATTTGCTAATACAAATCACGAATTAAGTGTTGTATTTTGAGGCTCCATAATCTATAATGAATATAAGTCCTTAGGGACAAATAGAAATACGGAGGGTTTCCAATGGTACAATTAATTGTAGGCGAAAAGGGAAAGGGCAAGACCAAACACCTTCTTGACAAAGTTAATAGTGAGATTAAAACCGTATCGGGTAACATCGTTTATCTGGACAAGAGCACTAAGCACATGTATGAGCTTAATAACAAAGTCAGATTGATTGATGTATCCGATTATTTTATTGAAAATTTCAGTGAATTTTTGGGATTCGTATGTGGTATTATTTCTCAGGACCACGACCTTGAGCAGATGTATTTTGACAGTTTCTTCCCCATCTCCAAGGCTAACGTGAGCGACCTTGATGCTTGTATTAAGAAGCTTGAAAAAGTCGGCGAGAAGTTTGGTGTTGACTTTGTTGTATCCGCTTCGGTTACAGAGGCAGACCTTTCAGACTACGCTAAGGAAAAAGTTCTTATTTCTCTTTAATTTTGATTTAGGCGCCCCGGCAGGTCAGCCGGGGCATTTTGATATTTTCGGGAATTTATTCGGATATGGCTAATAAAAAGAACATTGTACAATATCATAACGTTAAGACTAAAGATCTGGGAATAGCCATATTCGCAGTTATTCTTTTGTATGTAATAGTATGTCTTTTTATATCTTCCAAGAACGAATCGATTACAGGTTATCAGGTTAAAATCGGTACCCTTTCGGAAAACAGACAGTACAGTGCAATTGCTCTTCGTGATGAGCACGAGGTCATGAGCGATTATTCGGGATATGTCAATTATTTCATCAGAGAAGGTGAAAGATCCGCGTATTCCAATCTTGTTTATTGTATTGATGAAACCGGAAAGATTTCGGATTTAATAGGTAAGTCCCCCGTCGAAGACAATTCTTTGTCAAAGGCCGAGCTTAAGTCGTTAAAACAAGACATTATGCTTTTTTCAAAGACCTTTGATGAAAAGACCTTTGCCGATGCCAAGGCTTTCAGTAATAAGACAGAAAATAGCCTGTCTCAGATAGAGAATCGTCGTATTATAGAGGACGTCACCAAAATTACTGCAGACCATTCAAATGATATGATTAATTTCTGCCGTGCCAAGGCCGCAGGAATTACGCTTTTCTACCATGACGGATTCGAGAGCCTTAAAGCCTCAGATTTGACACCCGACAGCTTTAAAAAGGATAAATATGTAAGAACCGATATTCTCAACGATGATTTGGTCGAAGCAGGTTCTTTTGTCTATAAATACGTTAACAACGAAAACTGGTCATTAGTTATCCTCGCCACACCGGAAGAGGCTAAGCGTGTTAAGGATATGGATTATGTAGAGGTTAAGTTCTTAAAGACTCTTACCACATCCTGGGGCAAGGTAACGGTTGTGCAGGATACTGATGAATACTCTATAATTGAGCTTTCTTTTACCAACTCGATGGTTGCTTTTTGCAAGGACAGGTTTGTAGATATCGAGCTTATGGTCGAGGAAGACAACGGACTTAAGATACCCAATTCCTCAATTGCCGAGAAGCCTTTCTTTTTAATAGACAAAGAATACGTTACAAAAGGCGGCAACTCGTCCAATCTTTCGGTCCTCAGAAAAGAGCAGAGCGAGAACGGAGAGGTTGTTAAGAACGTTGAAATTTCCGTCTACAAAGAAGACGATGACGTATACTACGTAGATACTAACTCACTTTCCACCGGTAACATACTGATTAAGCCCAATGCGCCGGTGGACGGTGATGAGTCGAATATGTTTATTGTAGGTAAGCAGGGAACTCTTACCGGCGTTTATAACATTAACAAAGGTTATGCGGATTTTAACCGTATAGAGATTTTATATTCCAATGACGAATATACGATAATCGAGCCCAACATCAGCTACGGCTTGAGAGCGTATGACTATATAGCACTTGATGCATCGATTGTATCGGATAAGGATTTTGTATATTAATGACTACGATTAAAGATAATTTAGAGACAATCAGAACCGGTATAAACGATTCCTGTGACAAGGCAGGCCGAGACTGCAAGGAAGTTACCTTAATTGCCGTCAGCAAGTTTAAGCCTATTGAAGATTTAAAGGCTGCGTATGAAGCCGGCGTAAGAGACTTTGGCGAGAACAGAGTGCAGGAACTGGTTGAGAAATTCGATTTGATGCCTTCTGACACCAGATTTCATATGATAGGTCATTTGCAAAAGAACAAGGTTAAATATCTTATCGGTAAGGCTGTATTGATTCACAGCGTAGATAATCTTGAGCTTGCCAAGACCATTCAGAAAGAATCTTTGAAGGCAGGAGTTGTTACGGATGTTTTGATTGAAGTCAACATTGCCGGTGAAGAGACCAAGTTTGGTTGCACTAAAGAGACAGCGGTTTCTTTGGCTCGAGAGATATCCAAACTCCCTAATGTGCGGGTTAAGGGACTAATGACCATAGCACCATATGTAGAAAACAGCGAAGATAATCGTCAACATTTTGTTGCTTTGAAACAATTAGGCATTGACATAGATAATCAAAACATCGATAATGTTTCTATGGAAATCTTTTCCATGGGAATGACTTGCGACTATAAAGTTGCGGTTGAAGAAGGTGCCACTATGGTAAGAGTCGGTACCGCAATATTCGGGGAACGGAATACTAATTTATAAGGAGAGTGTACCTATGAGCGTAATGGATAAACTTTCTTCCATGTTTAAAACAGGGGAAGATATTGATGATGAATATGATTATGAAGAAGATGACGACTACGCAGAACCTGCGAAGCCCGAAGCTTCAGAGAGTAAGATAAGCAAGCCTTTTGAAAAGAAACCTGCACCTCAGCCCAGGAGGAAATTGTCTATGGTTGATTCTTCAGTTTGTGTATTTAAGCCTACAGGCTTTGATGAGTCCAGAGAAATTGTTGATACATTCCTTGAGGACAAGACCGTTGTTATGAACTTTGAAGGCGTTGATCTTGCTATTTCTCAGCGTATTCTTGATATCGTTACCGGCGCTTGTATTGCGGTAGGTGGTAATCTTCAGAAGATTTCCAATTACATCTTTATTGCCACTCCCGCAAGCGTAGATGTTTCCGGAGAGTTCCAGGATTCATTAACCGGGGCGTTCGATGCTTTATAAGTTTTGAATTTACAGTCCTGTCATAGAGTAATTTATGGCAGGACTTTTATTTTGTATTAAGTGAGGTTTTTACATGGAAATTCCTGTTATATCTAAGAGAACGGACAGCTACTCTATATTTATAGAGCCTGATTTTTCGGGGTTCAAAGAGCGATTTGTTCCTCTTTTTCCCGATGCCAAGAAAGTGTGCATCGTTTCGGATGAATCGGTTTATTCTTTGTACAAAGAATCCGTTGAGCCGGTACTTAAAGAATCCTTCGAAGTGGTTTCTTTTGTCATTAAGCCCGGTGAAGCTTCCAAGGACATTAATGTTGTTTTTGAAATCGAAAAGTTTCTGAAGGAATCAGGCTTTACCAGGAAGGATGTATTACTTGGACTTGGTGGAGGCGTTGTATCCGACATTACCGGATTTGCCGCAAGTTTATATCACAGAGGAATTGCCCACGCATTTATTGCCACAACGCTTCTTGCCATGACAGACGCTTCCATCGGCGGTAAGAACGGAGTGGATTTTGAAGGTATTAAGAATATAATCGGTTCTTTTAAGATGCCTTCTTTGATTTATATGCCTTTAAACACACTCGATTCACTTCCGGAAAGAGAATTCTATGCCGGCTTTGCAGAGATTATGAAGCATGGCCTTTTGGCTGATTCCAGGTTCTACATGTGGCTTGTAGACAACATGTATGAAATCTGTGACAAGGACAAGGACACCCTTGCACAAATGCTTGAGACTTCAATCAATATCAAAAAGGCGATTGTTGAGAGGGATCCTTTTGAGAACGGAGACAGAGCGCTCCTTAACCTCGGACACTCTATCGGCCATGCTCTTGAAAGCTATTTCGCAGGCGAATATGTTCATGGTGAGGCCGTTGCGTTAGGCTGTGTGGCCGCTGCGTTTATTTCATGGAAACTTAACAAGATTTCGATGGAAGATTATTATGAAGTAAGAGATATGTTCGTTCCTTTCAATCTGCCTATTTCAATTCAAATCGACAAGGCAGATTATGAGGACATTTACAATCGCCTTATAAAGGACAAGAAGAATACGGGCGGTACCGTAAATCTTGTACTCCTTAAAAAAATCGGTAAGGCCGAAATTGTTAAAGACATATCCAAAGATATGATATTTGCTGCACTCGACGAGCTTAATTTCACCGAAGAGGGCTAAATATGTCCACCAAAAAGATTAAAAAGAGCAAACTGTATATAATCGATGCTGTGATTTTTGCCATAGCGGTATTGCTTGATCGTCTTGCCAAGCTCTATGCAATAAAGAGTTTAAAGGACAGACCGGCTGTGCCTATTGTATCCGGAATTCTTGAGTTTCAATACCTTGAGAATAAAGGCGCTGCTTTCGGACTTTTGAAGGGACAGAAATCCTTCATAATACTTGTGGGCATTATTGTAATACTCGCTTGCTTGTATGTTCTGGTTAAGAGTCCGGGCAAAAGAAAATACATTTCGTGTCATGTTCTTTTAAGTCTTATTCTTGCCGGAGCTGTAGGCAATCTCTGCGACAGAATACTATATGATTATGTGGTGGATTTCATATATTTGAGTTTTATCAAATTTCCCATATTCAACATTGCAGATATATTTATAACTGTTGCGACGGCAGTGCTTGTTCTTTTGCTGCTGTTTTATTACAAGGAAGACGACTTAAACTTTCTTCGATTTATGGAGAAAAGACTTCGTGATATTGATTAACCCTCTGTGAAAAGGGGAGACCGATATGAGAGAATTTAATTTTATTATTTCAGATGAAGACGAAGGCATCCGAGTGGACAAATACTTGTCAGATGTGCTGCCTGACCTGTCCCGATCATATATTCAAAAACAAATCAACGACGGACTTTTAAAGGTTAATGACAAACCGTCCAAAGCAGGCTATAAATTAAAGGCCGATGACGACATTTTTTTGCAGGTGCCGGACTCGGTTGTGCCTGATATAGAGCCTGAAGACATACCGATTGATATAGTCTACGAAGATGATGATGTGGCCATAGTCAATAAACCGCGTGGAATGGTGGTACACCCCAGTGCAGGTCATTATAGCGGAACACTCGTAAACGCACTGTTATATCGCCTACAGGGGCGTTTGAGCGGCATAAACGGGGTGCTAAGGCCGGGAATAGTCCATAGAATCGACAAAGATACTTCGGGATTACTGATTATATGTAAAAATGATTTTGCACACGCTAAGATTGCCGAACAGTTAAAAGAACATTCGGCGAACAGGATTTATCATGCTATTGTTCACGGCAATGTCAAGGACGATGAGGGCACTGTAGACGCACCTATTGCCAGAAGTTCCGTAGACAGGAAGAAGATGGCTATAGTACCCGGCGGGAAGCGCGCTGTTACGCATTACAAAGTCTTGGAGCGCTTTAACGGTTATACATATATTGAGCTTAAACTTGAGACCGGCAGAACTCATCAGATTAGAGTTCATATGACAAGCTTGGGGCATCCGTTAATGGGCGATCCGATGTATAATCCGCAAAAAGAACCCATAAAGCTTACCGGGCAAATGTTGCATGCCAAGACTATTGGATTTGTGAGTCCGACGCTCAACAAATATATTGATTTTGACTCTGAATTGCCGGAAGATTTTCAAAAAGCATTAAAATATTTGCGCGAAAACAGATAAAAATATGTGAAGGTTAACATAATAATATTATGTTAACCTTTTCTTGCTATTTTCGAAGTTTTGTGATAGAATAAGACAAAAGTAGTAGATTGTCAGAATATTTCTTTTTCATAAAAAGGAGGTTGATAAGTTATGCAAACAGTTATAACTATCGGAAGACAATATGGATCTGCCGGTCACGAAATCGGAGAGAAAGTTGCCAAATACTTTGGAATTCCTTTTTACGACAAGTCTATACTTAC
This sequence comes from Lachnospiraceae bacterium, assembly GCA_017553505.1. Classification (GTDB taxonomy): domain Bacteria; phylum Bacillota; class Clostridia; order Lachnospirales; family Lachnospiraceae; genus UBA1258. The sequence continues at coordinate 230,350 of JAFZLD010000025.1, read as the reverse complement.
AAGAGCAGCCAAGGACAGTGGTTTCTGCGAAGAAATGATTAAGAATCACGACGAAAGGCCGACCAATTCATTTCTTTATAACCTGGTTATGGATACATATTCATTTGGCTACAATTCATCATCATTTGTTGATATGCCCATAAGCCACAAGGTATTTTTGGCACAGTTTGATGCGATTAAATCCTTCGCCAATGAAGGACCTTGCGTAATAGTAGGCAGGTGCGCCGACTATGCATTGGCTGATTATGAAAACGTTTTGAACTTATTTATCTATGCTGATGATGCATTTAAGTGCAAGTACATTAAGAAGCTTGATGATACTGTAAAGTCTGATGAAGATGCGAGAGATTTGTATCAAAAGAAAGACAAACAAAGACAATCTTACTACAATTATTATTCTTCAAAGAAGTGGGGACGTGCCGAAAGCTACGATTTGTGCATTAATTCAGCCAAGTTAGGAGTGGAAGGTACAGTTAAGTTTATAACTCAATATGTTGAGGATTATGAAAAGTATCATAATGTATAGTTAAGCAGCAATATGGGCCTGTCGGTTTGCTTCCGACAGGTCTTTTCTATTGCGAGAATGGCTCAATCTCTTGAAAAACTGATATTCTTAATATAAAATTAGCATTGTAATTTAATTCAAAAAGAGGTGGGTAAAAATGGAGAATAAACCTAGATCTCGTAAGAAAAATGTTACCGGTAACGGAAACGGATTATATAGGAGAGGAGAGGGCCTTAATGCAGGAGCTCCCACAAGCGGTTCATCTGCACCTTCAGGAGGACCCGGACCTTCGGGAAGTCCTTTGGGCGGAGGAGGAAGACCTTCGGGCGGTTCTACGCTTACAAGAGCAGGCGGAAAGGCTTCGCTTATTCTTATCGTGCTTGCGCTTTTGTTCTTTGGCGGCAAGAGCGGATTCTTGAGTTCGCTTTTGGGCTTGGGCTCAGGAACAGAAGATTATACGGATGATTATTCATATCAGCAGCCTGCGACACAGACACAGACTCAGACATCATCTTCATCATCGGGATATTCTTTTAACCCGATGGATTTAATCAGTTCATTTGGAATGTCCTCAGGCAGCACTTCATCAAGCAGCTCTTCCGGATGGTCGTTTACGCCCAATACCGGTAAGCTTGACAGAAATGTAAATGGCAATGTAAGAGACAGATATACAAACATTCTCGGAAACGGCAAGGACACCGTTACAATCATGGTATACGTGTGTGGTACAGACCTTGAATCCAGAAGCGGAATGGCCACTCAGGATTTAACCGAGATGACCAAGGCCAAGCTTTCCGATAATGTTAATCTTATTGTTCTTACCGGCGGATGCAAGCAGTGGAAGAACAACATTATCAGCAACCGTGTTAATCAGATTTATCAGGTTAAGGACGGTGGATTATATTGTCTTGAGAAGGATTACGGCACTAAGGCCATGACCGATCCTTCCAACGTTACAGACTTTATTAAATACTGTACCAAGAACTATCCGGCCAACAGAAATATGTTTATTTTCTGGGATCACGGCGGAGGATCGATTTCCGGTTACGGCTATGATGAAAAGAATCAGGGTTCCGGTTCAATGAACCTTGCAGGAATCAATACAGCGTTTAAGAATGCAGGAGCAAAGTTTGACTTTGTGGGCTTTGATACATGCCTTATGGCTACACTCGAAAACGATATTTTGATGGCTGATTATGCCGACTATATCGTGGCTTCTGAGGAAACCGAGCCCGGTGTAGGCTGGTATTATACAGACTGGCTTACAGCTCTTTCCAAGAACACATCTATGCCCACAATCGAGATTGGTAAGAACATTATTGATGACTTTACCGATACTTGTGAGCGTGTATGTCCCGGTCAAAAGGCTACACTTTCAATCGTTGACCTTGCAGAACTTTCAGCTACAATCAACAAGGATTTGAAAGACTTCTCCAAGGGAACTACAAACTTGATTAAAGACGGAGATTATTCCGTTGTATCCAACGCACGTAGCAATTCACGAGAATTTGCGGTTTCCAATAAGATTGACCAGATTGACTTATACAGCTTCGCCAGAAACTTAAATTCCAAAGAAGGCGACAAGCTTGCAAAGACTATTCTTAACTGCGTTAAGTACAACAGAACCTCCGATAATATGACGGATTCTTATGGAATATCAATTTATTTCCCTTACAGAAAGACGTCTAAAGTTAATTCCGCAATTCAGACTTATGATGCAATCGGTATCGACAGTGAGTATTCTGATTGTATCCGTGAATTCGCAGGCTTAGAGCTTTCAGGTCAGGCTGCTACAGGCGGTATGTCGACTAACCCTCTTGAGTCATTACTCGGCGGTTTCAGCGGTCAGTCAACATCAAGTTCAGGCGGCGTAGGACTTGACTCGATTCTTTCGTTGGTAAGTTCTTTTACCGATACAGGATCGTCGTCATCGGGTTCTTCGATTCTCGGACTTGCAAGCCTGCTTACAGGCAGATCGTTAAGCGATGAAGATTGTGCCAAGTACATATCCGAGCATTACTTCGATACTTCCAACCTTGTATGGAAGAATGATTCACTCGGTCAGCCTTCAATTTTCATGGATGAAGAGCAGTGGAAGATGGTTCACAGCGTTGATAGATGTATGTTTATCGATGACGGTGAAGGCTATATTGATCTTGGACTTGATAATATGTTTTCATTTGGCAATGAAGGAAATCTCATTGCTGACACTGAAGATACCTGGCTTGCTATCAACAATCAGGTAGTTGCATATTATCATCTCGACACAGTTGATGACGGTACCAACTATACGATTACAGGTTATGTACCTGCTTTCTTAAACGGTGAGAGAGTTAAACTTATAATCATCTTTGACAATGATAACGAATATGGTTACATTGCCGGCGCATTGCCCGATTACGAGGAAAATGTTACTGAGACAATTGCCAGAGGTTTAACCGAATTAAACGTAGGAGATACGCTTGATTTTGTCTGCAACTATTATAAGTATGACATGTCCTTTGATGATCAGTACTTATTCGGTGAGCAGATGACTGTTACCGATAATATGGTTATCAGCGATGTTCATACCAGCAAGGAAGGTTTAATAGCCTACAAGTTCACTGATTTATACAATCAGAGCTATTGGACAGAAACACTTAAATAATTTAGGGTACAAAAAAGGGAGAGGCTATAAACGCCTTTCCCTTTTAAAATTAATTACCAATTGTTTAGTTAAATCTTACGTTGTCGTCGCCTAAGAAGAAGAGTGCTACAGTACCGGGACCTACATGTGAGCCGGTAACAGGTTCGTAGCATACACTGAGGATTTCCTTGGGTGGATTGTCCTTATTAATGAGGTCGATAAGTAATTGTGTGTCCTCAGGGTTATTTGCGTGCGCAATTCCTACAATTTGGTTCTCGGGATTTACCACAAGCTCATTGTACTTGGCTGCAAGGGCATACATTGCTTTTTTGCTACCGCGAACCTTGTCAAAAGAAACAATCTGACCGTTTTCATTACCTTTAAGCAAAGGCTTAATATTAAGCAAATTACCGATAATGGCCACAGCATTTGAAAGGCGACCGGTACGACTTAAAGATTTCAAATCATCTACCGTGAATACCTGATAAATGTTCTTTGCCATGTTCTCAAGGAAATGATATGTTTCCTCGATAGAATAGCCCTTTTCACGAAGCTCAATTGCCTTAAAAACTGCAATTCCTTCACCGAGTGATGCAGCCTTTGTATCGTGAAAATAGTATTTTACATTGGGGTACTCTTCTTCAAGCATTTTCATTGCTGCGAGAGAAGAGTTGTAAGAACCGCTGATGCCTGAAGACATGCCAACATATAATATGTCTATACCTTCGCGGGCTACAGGCTCCATATAATCATAGTAAATCTGTGGTGTAATCTGAGAAGTATTGAATACTTTTCCTTGTCTGATTGAATCATAGAAGGATACACCGTCAAAAGAATCTATATCGATGCAGTTCTTAACATCATTAATGTTTTCTTTGTCATAAAAAGAAAAGGGAATCAAATCAACACCGGCATCCGATAAACGTGACATCGGTATATTACAGGATGTATCGGAAAAAATCTTAAAACTCAAAATATAACGCCTCCAAACCTAAACTAACAAAAAAATATTACGATTTATACCGGTTAAAGTCAATATTACAATATGGGTGAGATTGTCTGATTAACCGCTGATTTGCGCGATTTTAGTTGATTTTTGTACGAAATAGTGGTAGTATGAATATATCTATTATAGCGTTAAATCTCAATTTAACGCTAAACAGTGCATATATTAAAGCATATTATGGGATTTCCACGATTTGGAGGTTTTTAGGCTTATGGGCAGAGATTCTGAATTTAACAAGCAAAAAGATCGAAATTATCGAATTAAACTTGAGGAACTTAAAAAGAATCTTCCGGTTTATACTTATGAGTTTCTTGATTCACGTGCAATGCGTAATCCCAACACAGCGATTTCATATGCATATGATTTATATGTTTTTCTTGAATATCTCAAAGAATTCTGTCCGCCGGCCAAGACTTACGATGTTAAGGATATTCCCCTTGATATTTTAAATAATCTGGCCTTCCAGGACATAAATGAATATCAGAAATATTTAAGTGCCAAAGACGTCACGGTTATAGGTACCAAGGACCTTCAGAATAATGTTAACGGGATTGCCCGTAAAATGTCTGCATTAAGGTCTTTTTATAAATATCAATGTGAGCACGATTTCATGACCAATGATCCGACTGTCGGTGCCAATAAACAATCACGTAAGGATGACGACCATATTATTATCAGGCTTACTCCTTCAGAGGTTGACACTTTTTTAACAATCATCAAAAACAGCGCTGTAGGGTCACTTAGGCAGCAAAAAATGCTTCAAAACACCAAATATCGTGATTTTGCCATCCTTACTCTTCTCTTGCGAACGGGTATTCGAGTGTCGGAATGCGTTTCACTAGATATTTCAGACCTCAATTTCAATGAAAATTCCATGTGCGTGGTCAGAAAAGGCCGCAAAGAGCATATTTTGTACTTTGATAACGTTACCAAAGAAGCTTTGACCGATTATATTGAGATCGAACGCCCTCATATGATTGAATCAGATAGCGAAAAAGCTCTGTTTATGTCGCTCAGAAAGAAACGAATGGCTGTCAGATCCATCCAGGAAATGGTCGACAAATATGCCAAAGTTGCAGTTTCCAACAAGAAAATATCACCTCACAAGATGCGTTCCACATATGGTACCGCTTTATACAACAAAACAGGCGATATAAGGCTCGTAGCGGACGTTCTGGGGCATTCAGATATAAATACCACAGCCAAGCACTACGCGGCCTCTGAGGACGCTCATAGGCGTCAGGCAGCCAAGGTTGATCCATACAGTGAATAATTAAAAGGAGAGAGGCAATATCGCTTCTCTCCTTTCTTACTACTCTTCTTTTTCTTCGGTCTTTTCAGCGGTCCTTTCTGAAGTGGTGTCATCCTTCTTAGGTGCAGATTTTTTCTTAATATCCATCTTAGAGGAAAATCCGGTGAAAAATGCTGCAATTATGCCGCCCAGTCTCTTTAACAGATTCCATATGGCCTTAAAGAAACGAAAAACAAGGCTGTTTTGGTCCATTTTCTTTCGCTCAGGCTTCTTGTATACAAATCTTTGAATATCGCCTTCTTCGGTAATCTTACCGACATTTAAATACTCTTCGGGAGCTTCCGGCAATTCTTTCTTTTTAAGTTTGGACTTAGTTATTCTTTCTATGAACGATATAATTACGGCCGTTACCGGAACACCGATAATCATACCCATTATCTTAAACAATCCTCCAAATAGAGTAATCGCAAAGATTATCCAGAAACTGGTGATACCGGTAGACTGAGCCAGAATCTTGGGGCCGATAAAATTACCGTCAATCTGTTGTAAAATAATTATAAATATTATGAATGTTAACGCTTTGCTCGGATCGACGAGCAATATGATAAGTGTCGAAGGAATTGCTCCGATGTAAGGACCAAAGAAAGGAATTATATTGGTTACACCTACAATTACACTTACCAATAATGCGTAAGGCATCTTAAGTATCAGACACGAAAAATAACATAATACACCGACTATTGCGGAATCAATAACCTTACCGCCAAGGAAGCCGATAAAGGTTCTGTGAGTGAATCTTACGTTGTCGACAAATCTGTTGGCAGAGTCTCTTTCAAGAAATGCATAACATAATCTTACGCTGCCCTGAGCGAATCTTTCCTTGCCTGCAAGTACATATACGGAAATAACAAGGCCGATTACTATATTCCATACAAACATTAAGACTTTAATAACGCCCGATGAAACGGTTGATAAAATGTCGTTCATGTTGGGAAGCAATAAATTCTTAATTGCGGGAAGTGCAATATCATTAAGAAAATCGTCAGCCTCCGAAGAAAAATCGTTAACCAATGATGATAAGTATTTGGCTATTTCCGGATTCTTCTTCATTGTTGAATTAATCCAGTCGGTCAAATTGCGTGTATAGACTGAATATTGTGAAATAATACTTTGAATACTGGTATATATCTGCGGTATTACTGATGAGAAAAACAGATATAATATCATTACGACGATTAACAGCGTCAGAATAACAGAAAGTGTTCTTATATGATCGTTACGCTTGGGATTCTCACGACCCCAGTTTTCTTTGTCAAAAAGAGGTCTTACGAACTTACGCTCAATTATATTTAAAAGAGGTGTCATCAAATAGGCTATAACCAGGCCGTAGAATACCGGCGCAAGGATAGAATTTATTCTGTTAAGTCCTGCTTTTATCTGCCCGATTCTGAAAAACAAAAAATAGGCAATCATAATTGCGATTGCGGTAAGAAATATGGTTAATCCTATATGAAAATATTTCTTTTGCGGTTTGAATTTCATGACAATTCTTCCTTTAAAATTTAATAAACTAATTATATCATATATTAAACAAATATAGATATTATGATAAAATAAAATATATCTAAAGATAAGCTAAGTGAGGTAATATGCAACTTCAGCAAGTACTCAGTCTCGTGCGCCGTGCATGTGACGATTATAATATGATTGAAGACGGAGACAAAATTGCGGTGGGAATATCCGGCGGCAAGGATTCTCTTACTCTTCTGACTGCTCTTGCTCATATGAGAAGGTTTTATCCGAAAAAATATGAACTTGTGGCAATTACAATTGATTTGGGCTTTAATAACCTTAATCTTGATAAGATTACAGAGTTTTGCAAGGATCTCGATGTTGAATATGTCATTATTAAAACAGACATAGCTCAAATAGTTTTTGAAGAACGTAAAGAAAAAAGTCCGTGCTCTCTGTGTGCCAAGATGCGTAAAGGTGCCTTAAACGATGCTATGAAAGCAAAGGACGTCAACAAGATAGCTTATGCTCACCATAAGGACGATGTTGTGGATACTATGATGATGTCGCTCATTTATGAAGGACGCTTTCATACTTTTGCTCCTGTTACCTATCTGGACAGAACGGATTTACATGTTATACGTCCTTTGATTTATATGAATGAGGCGGATGTTATAGGTTTTGTTAACAAAAACAATATTCCTGTAGTCAAGAGCCCCTGTCCTGTCGATAAACATACAAAACGTGAATACGTTAAAGACTTGTTAAAAGATTTAAACAGAGAAAATCCGGGCGTTAAACAGCGTATGTTTACAGCCATTAAGGACAGCAACTTGAACGGATGGACCAATAAAGGGTAATTTGGGAGAGTAAATGAATTCTATATTGAACAAGGCAATTAAAATTGCAGATGCGGCTTCTCATCCGTACGTATTATTCAGTATGTCGGACCATGAAGTTTCTATTGTTCATTTTTCTAAGGAGATTCCGGGGTTATTCGGCTATTCTTATGAAGAATTCATTGCTATGCTTGCCGATGAAGAATATCATTTTATTTCTGTATATGACTATTCATATCTTGCCAAATCTTTAAATAATGCCAAGAACAATACCGAAGAAGCAACAATATGCGTACATGTACGCACCAAAGATGAAGGAGGCAGTATTCTTGAGGGTCAATGTGTTTATTTTGACTCTAAGGATAATGCTTCTGTTTTTATCTGCTTCTTAACAAATACTTTTTCTTGCAATGATAAAAAAGACAGCATTGCCAAAGCTTTGATTGAAAATCAACGAAATTACCTTGCTGCTGTTGAATTCTGCAATATTATCACCTGGGATTTCAATATCAAAACAGGTACTTTATTTAACGATAATCTTTTCACACCTTACTTCAGAAACTTTGAAAAGGTAAATTTCCCCAGAGATTTGATTAATTTTGGCATTATTGATGTCAGTGACTGTTCAACGTTTCTATCAAATGTCAATAAATTGTCTTCCGGTGCAACAGAGGTTTCTTTTGAAAACTGGTATCATTTCCCGGGATTTAATCAGGCAAGATACATTAAAAGTCATTACATAGTAGAATTTGATGATGATAATCAGCCTTCTGTCGCTCATGGTATGGGTATTGACCTTACAGAGCAAAAGAACGCGGAAATATCTTTTGAAAACAGAATAAATGCGATATTGAGAATAGCGCCCGAATCTGTTGCTACTATACAGGTAAATGTTACCGAGAATATTTGTAACGGAGTATCTTCTGCCAATAGTCAATTCGCTGCTGTGACTCATAGTAAGACAGTCGATGATCTTGTTACAGGAATTATGGCCCTTATAAATGATAAGGTCGAAAAAATGCATTTCGCCAATGTTATTTCAAGAAGCAGTCTTCTCTCCGCCTTTAATCAGGGAACTCTGCAACTTAAAATCGACCATCATTTAATGTTAAAGAAAAACAATGATGAGTGGGTATGTACTACAGCAGAATTGTTGAGAAACCCTGTAACATCTGATGTTGAAGCTGTAATACATATTAATAATATTCATAGAATTAAAATTTTTGACTCGCTTATAAACGGTACCGTTCAAAGAGAGTTTGATTATATTGCACTTATATATGTCAAAACCGACAGTTATATTCTTATAGATAAGTTCAACAACGATATATCCGAAGAAACTCCCAATTTCACTGCTCACTTTAAGCAAAAACTTGCGGCGCAGATTGAGATACCGGATGAACTCGAAGAAGTATCAAGGCAAATAGAATTAAGCAATCTTATTGATAAAATAAACCAACACGGCGAATATACAATTCAATATAATACAAGCCCTGTCCAGGAGAGAAATAAGCACTATGTTATGCGATTTTCTTTCTTAAACAGCAGGCGTGATATTATTACTATCTCCTGCCGCGATTCGACAAGGCTATATAATGAAGATCAGGAACAGAAAAGAAGAATTTCTGAGGCTTTGGAGGCTGCAGAGAAAGCCAATAAAGCTAAGTCTGATTTTCTATCGCTTGTAAGCCATGATATAAGAACACCCTTAAACGGTATTATGGGCATGACTCAACTTGCATATAATGAAGACAACCCTGAAAAGATAAAGAATTATCTTAAGAAGGCTGAAATGTCTTCGGGATTCTTATTGGGCCTTATTAACGATCTGCTCGATATGGCCAAAATCGAGTCCGGTAAAGTTGAATTCAATGCTGAAGTCTACAAATTTGGGGAATTTATAGAGTACTTAAATTCTGTGATTCTGCCCTTGTGCGAAAGAAAGAAAATCAATTTCGGTATTCATTATGAAGAGCCTTTACCAATATTAAATATAGTTATTGATAAATTGAGGCTTAATCAAATAATGTTTAATCTTCTGTCCAATGCATGTAAATATACTCATGATTGCGGAAATGTGGACCTATATATAATGACCGAAAGAGTAACCGATTCTACTTGTATAGTTACTTTCAAAATACAGGATAACGGTATTGGTATGAGTGAAGAATTTCAGCGACATTTGTACGAAACATTCTCTCAGGAAAACAGGATAAACGCTACATTCAATGAAGGAACCGGACTTGGTCTGGCTATTACCCATAATCTTATAGAATTGCTGGGTGGAGAAATCAGTGTCGAGAGTCGAATAAATAAAGGCACAACATTTACGGTTACGCTGCCTTGCTCATATGTAAGTGATGACGAAATAGATGATGTATCCTCTTCTGCTGTCACTGAATCCAATGATGAGGCTTCAATTAAAAATGATTACAATAACAGTGTATTCCTGTTATGTGAAGACAATATCATCAATCAGGAAATAGCTTCAGAAATACTTAGTAATCTAGGTGCGTCTGTAGAAGTGGCCGATGATGGTCTTATGGGCTTTAATATGTTTAAAAACAGTGAGCCCAATCATTATTGTGCAATAATTATGGATATAAGAATGCCGAATATGGATGGACTTACGGCATCCAGAGAAATAAGAAAGCTTGAAAGAACAGACGCTAAGACCGTACCGATAATCGCCATGACTGCCAACGCTATGAGCGAAGACAAAATGGAATGTATAGAAGCCGGTATGAATGCGTATATTCCCAAGCCTATTAATGTAAATGAATTCTATAAATTACTGGATGAAATAGTGCTGACCAATAAGTAAACTTATTAACCTGCATATGTATCATAATAGGGGACTATTATGTAATTGCCTTCATACAGGTGATAATCTTCATCAAGATTATTGATATACATTACTTCCTCAATAAAAGATTCTGTATCGTTCATGGTAGGATTAACATATTCCAAAGACAAATCATAAAGAGTATCGCCGGATTGAATCTGAACGCTTTTGTAATACTTATATAATGCTTCGTCATTGCTGGCCATACTCTTAGTTGAAAAAAGAATAAATGCAAGAACAACAAAAAGTGTCAAAACTAATGCAGATATGAGTAATCTCTGCTTTAGCTGTCTGTTACGTCTGGAACGATTGTTTATTATTCTTCTCTCACTGTATTCAAATCTTGTCATTAATGTCGAATTCATATCATTACCTCGAATGAATGTTCAAAACGTTTGTTTGCCTTACAAGAACATAGTATCGAACATTCATTCATTTGTCAATACTTTTATCGAACAAATTTTCTGAATATGTGTTTGCTTTTTGCATGACTATATGTTATGATTTTATCAAAAGGAGGATTATCGATGAAAAAAGGACCTATTTCCGACAAACAGAAAGAAATTCTTGAATATATGAAAAAAGTAGTCTTAAGCAAGGGCTATCCCCCGTCTGTTCGTGAGATTTGTGAGGCAGTTAAGCTTAAGTCCACATCTTCCGTTTTTGCTCATCTCGAACGTTTGGAGATGAACGGATACATTAAGAGAGACCCTACCAAGCCCAGAGCTATTGAAATATGTGATGATTCGTTCCAGACGGTAAGAACCGAAACCGCCAGCATTCCGATAGTCGGATATGTTGCAGCCGGTCAGCCTTTACTTGCCGAGCAGAATATTGACGGCTACTTCCCTATTCCCGCAGACAGACTTCCCAAGAGAGACGCTTTCATGTTAAGAGTTAAAGGTAAGTCTATGATTAACGTTGGTATAATGGATGGAGACTATGTTCTTGTAGAATCTTGCAATGATGCAAGAAACGGAGAGATTATTGTTGCTTTAATTGATGATTCCGCAACCGTTAAGACTTTTTACAAAGAGGACAATCATATTCGTCTCCAGCCCGAGAACGACACCATGGCACCTATCATTGTTGATGATTGTATGATCCTCGGTAAGGTATACGGAGTCTTCCGCTTCTACAAATAATAATTCTTTGTACATTATAAAGCCCCTCAGAGTTAACACTTTGAGGGGTTTTTCTTATTCAACAGCTGCATCTTTCCAGATTCTGTCGAGGTTATAATAATCTCTTGATTCGGGCGAGAATAAATGAATCATAAAATCGCCGTAATCAATAAGTATCCAGCTGCCTGTATTGTAACCTTCTGTCTGCTTGGGATGTACACCTACTTCATAAAGCTTCTCGGTAACTTCATCAGCTATTGCATGAAGCTGATTGATATTATTACCGGTCGCAAGTACGAAATAGTCTGCAAGGGGCGATATCTTGGAAATATTCAATACCTTGACATCACTGCCCTTTTTCTCTTCTATCGCATTCTTGGCGATAGACACAAAATCTTTAATTTCTGCCATTTGATATTTAATCTCCTTTTCCTTGCTTGGAGTAATATTTGTAAGTTTCAAGAGTAATCGGATTGATTACGTAATTTTTCTCTATTAAATGTTCGACGGTATCGCTAAGTATCATATCAAGACACTTGTCGAGATTTTCGAACGCCGCAACTCTGACCTCGTCAAGACGCTTAGCCTTATATCTTGCTGGCTCAATGTAATCTGCAATATAAATAATCTTTTCAAGCAGACTCATATTGGGACGACCGGTTGTATGATATATGATTGCATTTAAAATTTCATCATCATAGACAAAGAAATCTTTTTTTGCATAATATGCACCAAGCTTGGCATGGATCAGCTGAGGATTATCTCTCTCTACATCCAAAAGTTCGATTCCGAAATCATCGGCCATTTTGATGAATTGATCGGTCGGATATGCCTTGGCACAATCGTGAATAAGCCCCGCAAGCTCGGCTTTTCTGATATCTCCGCCATATCTCATGGCAAGAGATGCCGCCACTGCACTGACGGACAGCGAATGATAGAACCTCTCTTCTTTCAAGCTCTTTGATAAAATACTTTTAATGTCGGTAATACTTAAATCATTCATCGAAGGACTCCTTCAAATAAATCTTGTGTTCGTTAATAAACCTGTATACCGACGGCGGTACCAGCTTATCTGCGGGCTCGCCGTTTTTTATCATATTGCGAATCTGTGTTGAAGATATATCAATTATCGGTGCATGTAAAAAGAAAACCTTTGCATTAAAGATACGTTTATATTCAAATGCTTTTTTCTTAAGCACTTCATCGGTTGAATCGCCTCTTGCCAATACTGCCAGAGAAGCGGCCCTGAATATTCTTCCGGGGCATTTCCACTTATCAATATTTAAGAAAGAATCGGCGCCGGTGATGAATACAAACTCAGTATCTTTATATTCTTCATGCAATAATTCAAGGGTTTCGTATGAATACGAATTGCCCGAACGCTTTATCTCGATATCATTTGCAGAAAATCTACTATTGCCTGAGATTGCAAGCTTAACCATCTCGAGTCTTAATGACGCATCAAGTACATTAGATTTCATGTACGATTTACCGCTTGGTATAAACATAATACTGTTAAGATTAAGTTCTGTCAAAGCAAGCTCGGCAAGCTTAAGATGTCCCATATGAATAGGATTGAATGTGCCGCCCAGAATACCGATTCTGTCACTCATAAGCGCTCCGTTTTTTAATCGGGTAAAATGATCTTGGGATTCTTCTTATCAGGCTTGTAAAGCACGATTTTCTTGCCTATAACCTGTACAAGCTGGGAACCGGTTCTGTCAGCCAATGCATTGGCAATTACCTTGGGATCCTCAAGGCAATTCTGAAGAACAGAAACCTTGATGAGTTCATGAGTATTGAAGCACTCTCTTACAGCCTCTGTAATCTCGGGTGTAAGTGTGCTTTTGCCAATCTGAAAAGAAGGATTCAAATTGCTTGCAAGGCTCTTTAAATAAGCTCTTTGTCTTGAATTCATATAAATCTCCCCGGCATAAAGCCGTAGTAATGTTATTTGTAATAATTAAAGGATAAACCGTACATTCTTACGGTATCGCCGTCCTGAATGCCGAGAGCCTCAAGCTCATCGAGAATACCGTTGTCTTTGAGGAATCCCTGGAAGAATGTAAAGCCTTTCTCGGAATCAAGGTTAGTATAACCGAGCATCTTCTCGATACGGGGACCTTCGACAACATATTCCTTGGCCTTTTCGTCGTAAGATACGGTGAAGGGCTCGTTGGAGTAAATGCCGCCGAATTCGGGCGTGATTTCGGGCTCGAATACGATAGTCTTCTTGGGATATTTCTGCAATAATTCGTATATATGCAAAAGAAGATCCTTAACGCCCTCACGGGTAGCACCGCTTATTGGATATACTTCATATCCCTGAGGCTCAAATTCGGCCTTTAGCTTGGCCAGGACGGCCTCTTTGTCCTCGCAGGCATCCATTTTATTGGCAGCGATTATCTGAGGCTTCTTGGCCACGTCTGCGCCGTATTTCTTAAGCTCTTCATTGATGGCATAAATATCTGCTATAGGATCGCGTCCCTCTGTAGAAGCAGCGTCAACAACATGAACGAGTACACGAGTACGCTCGATGTGTCTTAAAAAGTGAAGACCAAGGCCTACACCTTCGCTTGCACCTTCAACAAGGCCGGGAATGTCCGCAACAATAAAACCGCCGATGCCTTCCATATCAACTACACCCAAATTAGGCTGTAATGTAGTGAAATGATAATTGGCAATCTTAGGCTTCGCATTGGAAATAACCGAAAGTAACGTAGATTTACCTACGTTCGGGAAACCAACCAGACCTACGTCTGCAATAGATTTAAGCTCAAGGATTACATTTAATTCCTTGGCGGGCTGACCGGGCTTGGCATACTTGGGAGCCTGCATGGTAGCTGTTGCATAGTGCTGGTTACCCAGGCCACCTCTGCCGCCTTTAAGAAACTCTACGCGGCGGTTATCGCCTGACATATCAAGAAGAATCTTACCGGTCTCTTCGTCCTTTATTACAGTACCTTCAGGAACCTTTAAAGTAATATCCTTACCGTCTTTGCCACGACAATTCTTCTTACCGCCGGGCTCGCCGTCTTCGGCACGATAGTGTCTGTTATGACGATAATCCATAAGTGTATTCATACCTTCGTCAATTTCGAAGAATACACTTCCGCCATGGCCGCCGTCACCGCCATCGGGACCGCCGTCAGGTACGTATTTTTCTCTTCTGAAGGAAACGTGTCCGTCTCCGCCTTTTCCGCTTTTTAAATATATCGTTGCTCTGTCTGCAAACATGTGTGACCTCATTAATGAAACTTTAGTCTATTTTACAAAAATAAAAAGGGTTTCGCAATAGTACGAAACCCTTAAAAGTCAAAAGAAAGAATTAGTTCTCCTTAGGATATACGGAAGCCTGCTTCTTATCTCTTCCTAACCTTTCGAAACGAACAACGCCGTCTACAAGAGCGAATAATGTATCATCGCCGCCACGACCAACGTTAACACCGGGATGAATCTTGGTGCCGCGCTGTCTGTATAAAATGTTGCCGGCCTTAACAAACTGTCCGTCTGCTCTCTTCGCACCTAATCTCTTGGATTCGGAATCTCTACCGTTCTTGGTAGAACCTACACCTTTTTTATGAGCGAAAAATTGAAGGTTTAATTTCATCATGGTAAAACACCTCCTATTTGTCATAAGTCAAATCAAAAAATTTCGGATACTCTTCCCGGATATTATCCAAGCCTAAGCTCAAAGAATTGAATAAAAGCTGAACATCTGCTTTATCATATTCTTTTATCGTGACTTTAAGGTAACCTTTCTTCTCATCCTCAACGACCTCCGGAAAAGAATCGGTAAGGAGGTCGACGGAATTAACGAAATTAATGGTCAGTATCGAAATAGCCGCACACACGATATCCTCGCCTGCCTCTGCATATCCTGCATGACCTTTGCACTCGAAACCCGTCAATTTATCGTTACTGTCACGATAGAATTTTAAATGTGTCATAAATATTACACCGTATCACGCGTTAATCTTGTCAATCTTAACCTGAGTGTATGCTTGTCTATGACCGTTCTTCTTGTGATATCCGCTCTTTCTCTTGTACTTGTAAACAATAACCTTCTTAGCACGGCCCTGATCCATAACGGTAGCTGAAACGGTAGCTTCGGAAACATCCTTACCAACCTTAAGCTTATCAGCGCTTACTGCGATTACATTGTCAAAAGTAACGGAAGCTCCTGCTTCTGCGTCAAGCTTTTCAACACGGATAACATCGCCTTCGGAAACCTTGTACTGTTTTCCGCCGGTAGCAATAATAGCGTACATAGTCTGTACCTCCTATCTCTAAACCAATAATGGTTTTACTCGCCAGCTGTGGTGATGCTCAAATGGACATACTTATACCTCACTGTGCGGCATACTCGAATATAATAACAGTTACATATGCGTTTGTCAAATGTTTTTTATTAAACTATTATTTGCGTTCGTCAAGATACAATTGTACCCTGCTTTGAATCAATTTGGCAACCTCTTCCGCCGACTTTGCACCGTCAAAGAAAGCCGAAGCTTCTTCGATTATTATAGACTGAATTTCATATTCAATCGTCGCGGGTAAAGCTGTGTCAATGATTTCAATGTATTCTTTCAAAAAAGAGGAATTATCCGACTTGCTCCCAAGAGGAATAATATTATGCCCACCTATTAATATTATGGGTTCAGGAGTTATGTCGGTATGTTCATACACATGATTAAGCAAAACGTCTTTCCTAACGTGGTTGACACTATACTTTACTTGGCAGTTTTCGGAAAGAACGGTCTCTATAAATTCTTTGATTAATTCTTTTTTGTCCGAGAAACTATTTATAGAAAGACAGCTGTAGCAAGTAATTATATTGGTGCCTTTGCGTAAAGGGAGTCCTAAGATATCACATGAATTGTATAAGGCGCTCATCTTTGATGAAAACCCTACAAAACCACCTTCTACAATAGTAAGCATAGCTTGTTTGTTTTTGAGCAAAGAATAAACTTCTTCTTCGGATAAATAACGTGCATTATCACTTTCTGCATTTTCTTTGATAAATTTGAGAAAATCTATAAATTCATTTGAATCAAAATAACATTCATTTCTATCAAAATCAACAAAATCAGAATAATCCAGACCAACAGTACCTAAAATCAGTAATAATTCGTTGGCGGTCATAGGATATTCCGGTACTGCCATTAGGCGAATATTGGGGTTGTTTCCTTTTATAGATTCGAAATCGCTCATTAGTGATTTGATATTCCAATCTTCTTTATCTGATAAGCCCTTTATCCCAACAAGAGTATAAATACTTGCATCAAATGGTATTCCATAAAGTTTTCCGTCTATAGTTCCGTAATTCAATATACCGGCAAACAATTCATCTAGAATTATTTTGTCGATATAATTGTTTAAATCATCTGCAATTCCGACATGTTGCAGTGTTTCTAACATTGCACGGTTTGCAATTATAATATCAGGACCTTGGCCGGATTTGATCTCATCTGCAAGTACTGTAAGGCTCTTGGAATCTTCTTCCATTGTGCGAACGATGACATTAATTGAAGGATTCATTCTGGCAAAATCCGCAGCACAATCATCAATGTATTCATCAAACGAATATTTATAGACTACTAAATCAGTTCTATCAACATTTTTATTGACAGATAAAGTATAATCAAACAACTTTGATTCGAAGTAGTCATAAAACATAACATCTATGTCTCCGTCGGAATTCATATGTATGTTTTTGCATGAACAATAATCAATTCCATCGAAAACATATATTTTTTCGCAACTACCTTTAGATACATCCCAGCAAAACAAAGAATTACCACTTATATAATAAATAAAACCGTTTTCGGAAAGGTATCGACATTCAGCCGAATCAATTCGCCCGGATGTTATTTTCTTGAATTCGTTTGTTACCAGAAACAATGTTACGTTTGAGTTTAAATCAACATATTCAAAAACCGGTATTCCGTCAGATGTTTTTCCGGAAAAAGAAATTGCATCTTCCGGACAATCGTTTATCGTTTCTTTATTAATCAGCTTCATATCGCTGGAAATGCATGTTACTGTATTTGAAAAATTGTTCCATAATACTATGCCGTTTTCTTGGGTAAACGTAGCGTAATATAAACGAGTTATTTCGTGCTCATGATCGCAATCGTGGTTGTGATTGTGATTGTCATTATCTTGTTTAGAACTTTTTTCGCCAATGAATTCACCCAATGAAAAAAAGTCTTTGATAATTCCATTATTTTCAATTACCAAACATACGAAATCATTTATTAAAAAATCCTCGTCCAAATCGTTGAAAAATAAATATACATTATTATTTTTGTAATCTATAGATGTAACTATTGCATGACCGTTTAGAGCTTTATTGAATAATTCCTTTATTCGAAGGGATTTATCTTCATTCGAAGGCAAGTCCATATCATAGATAGACTTAATATTTGTAACTTTCTCACCGTTTTTTGTAAAAAGGGAAAACTTATAATTTAACTCGTTATTTTCATTAAGAAAATAGGACTCGTTTAAGATTGCATAATAATCTTCAAATGCACTTAAGAAATAATTACTGTTCTGCGAGTTGAGCTCTTTAGAAAAGGAACCGCATTCCGTGTAATTAACTATATTCCAGCCATTGTCTATACTATTAACAACACTGTAATTCTTGGTAATATCGGTAGTATAGTCAAAAGAGATATCTCTGTCGTATAAATCGGCAGACTCTTTAGAGGAATCGGTTGAGAAATTGTTGTTTGCACAAGCGCAGGAAAAAAGAGAAACTAAGAGAATTATTGAAATCAATAAATGTCTGTAATATTTCATGTTATTTACCTTTGACCCCATAATAGATAACAAGGTACACGATAAAGTAATCACAATATCGTGTACCTTAGTGGTATTAGTCAACTATTTGCACATGTTATATCTGCTAAAACAGTGACTGTCGCTATGAACTTCGCTGCAAGTTTTGAACACTTCGCCATATTTATAGCCGCATCCGGAACACACTTTGGAATGATTGCCTGATTTTACAGTTATGCTGCATTTGTATTCCCATCCATCAGGATAAGCTACATAATGGCTACCATATTCGGGTCTAGCACCGGTACATGAATAAGAAATGCCTGTAGCATAGCAATTCTGTCTAGGGCAAGCCATTGATGATGCAGAAAACATACCAAGAATCAATACCATAACAGCAAGTAGTGATAATGCTTTCTTCATAATATTACCTCCTTTCGCAAATATTTGGTTTATACTTATTCTAATTTGCAAAAAAGGCAACATGCTATTTGATTATTGCGAACAACTAATTAAACATTGCTATTATTCGCAATATCATATATCGAACTATATTTCTTTTCTCTTGTTATCTCAGCAAGCCCCAATGATGTAAAGTCAATTAACGATGTTTTTAATGAATCTTTTGACAACTCATGACGAATAACCGAAGACAAATGTTCGTTGTCAGAATCACTTTGCTGATTTATGAAATCGACAAGAATAATTCCGGAAATATTTCTGAGTCTGAGCTGTCTTGCTATTTCTTTGGCAGCTTCAAAATTTATCTTTTCTATGGCTTCTTCTTTGGATACATGTTTATCGAACTTACCGGAATTAACATCTATTACCGTAAGCGCTTCGGTGGGCTCAATAATCAAATAGCCACCGTATTTGATATCAACTTTACGTTCGGTAGCAAGCGCATAGGCTTTATCAAAAGAATATATTGCTTTAAGTGGCATCTGCACGTCTGAATAAAGGCGTATATTGTTAAGCTTGCTGAACGAATCATAGAATTCTTCGTAATCCGTAATGATCTCGTTATATTTGTCGGTTTTAATTCCGATAACTCTTTGTTTAAATCCTGAATCTGCTTTGTAAAGCGCCGTAAAAGGACTGCGATATTTCATTATGGAACAAATTTCGGAAAGGGTATTGCAGTTTTCAATGATTTCTTGTTCGAGAATGCTTATCTGCGTTTCAGCTGCATTAGTGCGAGCTATAAATCCATATTTCAAAGATATGTCTTTAAAATAATCTTCAAGTTGCTTTTTAAAATCTTTGCGAAGTTTGGAAGAAATATGTATGTGGGTATCATCAAGTGTAACAACACTGTAAGAGCCGGTAATACAAAGCTTCATGGACAAAGAGGCTCCTTTGGTCTTAAGAGGCTCCTGAGTCACCATGACGGCTATTAAATCTCCCTGAATCAATCTGCCGTCATACTCTCTGTTTAAAAGACAAGGAGCATAGATTTCCGAGAAAGGAAGGAACCCGTTTAAGCCTTCTTTAAACTCAACAAAGCATGCCTTCAAATCGTTTTTGACAATACTTACGCGTCCCACATATATATCGCCTACATTAAACGCGGTTTCTTTGGACAATATAAGCTCATCAATATCGCCGTCTTTGAATAAAAAGGCGGCGTTGAAGTCTTTGTATTTGGTTAAGATAAGCTTGTTATCATTCATAATCAACCTTATTAAGCGGCACAAGATTGCCGGAAGCATCACGCATATATGTATCTTTCCTTAAGATGTGGAAAGGATAATCCGCCACAGATTTGTCTTCAAGTTTAAGAAGCGCCTCAAGCAAATTGGCGGGCTTTAAGTTGCCGGCACTTGATGCATCAACTGTAACAAAAAGAGTCGCGTCATCTTTAAGAGCAATATCAAAAACGAATTCTTTGACATTAATAATGTGCTCTCCGGTCTTGGTAGTCTTAACAAAAGTAACCGCATCGGCAGCTTTATACTTATCAAGTAATGCAGTACTTAATGGACTTTCTTTATAGAAATTAAGTTCATAATCCGCAGCCGCTACGCTGGCCATGGCATTGGTGAATTTCTCGGGAAGCTTAACAACGTCGAGAATCACTACACCTTCAGCCATCTGTTCGTTAAGCTTGGCAACCATGGTAGAGATATCTTCTTCATCGGCTACTTCCACGTCAAAGTATTCGCCGTCGCTTTCGACTCCGACACCGAGAGGCTGAGCAAATGACATAATCATATGAGGAGAAAAGCCCTTTGAATAAAGGACTTCGATATCGGTTCTTCTGAATGCTTTCTGGAAATATCTCATAAGATCCAGGTGACCTATATATTTTAAAACTCCGTGTTTACTGAATTTAAATCTGACTTTCATGATTACCTTCCGTTAATGCAAATACCGCAATCAAATCTTGCAGAACCGCAACCTGAACAACGGGTACGACAGTTGTCGGTAACGATTCCTTCTTTAGCTCTCTTCCATTCTCTTAAAAGGTGAGCCTTGGAGACACCGCAGTCTATGAAATCCCAAGGGAACAATTCATCGTCCTTGCGCTCACGATACATATAGAAATCGGGATCTACGTCACATTCCTTAAAGCTTTCAAGCCATGCGTCGTGTTTGTAGAACTCTGACCATGCATCGTAGATACAGCCTTTCTTGTAGGCAGAAAGAATGACCCTAGACAATCTTCTGTCGCCACGGGCCAGAACGCCTTCAAGCATGCTGACATCAGCCTCGTGCCATATGTATCTGATAACTTTCTGGTTAAGCTGTTCATGGATATAATGCTTGGTAAGACCTGCTTTTCTGATAAAGTCATCCGGAGTATCCATGACCGCCCACTGGAAAGGCGTAAAAGGCTTGGGTATAAAGAAAGAGGTGCTGGCAGTGATATTAACACGACCATTAACACGCTTCTCCTTGGGGATCGCTTCGTAAAAAGCAGCCGCAATTGAGTTGCAGAGCTTAGCTATGCCCTCGATATCTTCTTCTTTTTCAAAAGGAAGGCCTAACATAAAGTATAGCTTAACCTTAGTCCAACCACCCTTGAAGGCAAGAACGGCACCGTTAATAATATCTTCCTCGGTAAGACCTTTGTTAATGATATTACGCATACGCTGCGAACCTGCCTCGGGAGCAAAGGTAAGACTTGACTTCTTAACGTCCTGAACCTTCTCCATTACATCAACCGAAAACTGGTCAATACGAAGGCTGGGAAGGGCGATATTTACTTTCTTTTTCGTACAGTCATCAATTAAGAAACGGACAAGTTCCTCTATATGTGTATAATCGGAGGAACTGAGGGAACTAAGTGATATTTCCTCATGACCGGTGTTCTTAAGAAGCTTCTCGGCCTTGTCCTTAAGAAACTCAACGCTTCTCTCACGTACCGGACGATAAATCTGGCCGGCTTGACAGAAACGACAGCCCCTTATACATCCGCGCATAATCTCAAGTACGACACGGTCCTGAGTAACCTTCATGAAAGGAACGACAGGTTTCTCGGGATAATATGTATCATCGAGATCGGTTACAAGTTCTTTTAAAATCTTGGTTGGAATATCATCATATAAAGGCTTGAATGCTTTTAAAGTGAAATCTTCATTGTATTCGGGCTCGTAAAGTCTCGGTACGTACATTCCGGGAATCTTGGCAGCCTTGTGAAGAAACTCGTCGCGGGACTCTCCGGCCGCTCGTGAAGCCTTATAAACGTCAAGCAGCTCGCGGTATCTTGTCTCACCTTCTCCGATATAGAAAAGGTCAAAGAAATCTGCTATAGGCTCTGGATTGTACGAACAAGGACCTCCGCCGATGACTATGGGATCGTCCCATGTACGCTCGGTTGAAATTAAAGGAATGCCCGATAAATCAAGTACCTGCAAAATATTGGTATAACACATCTCGTACTGAAGAGTGATACCGAGAAAATCCAGGTTCTTGACGGGCTCTTGGGATTCTATTGTAAAAAGAGGGATATTGCGCTCCCTCATAACCTTATCAAGGTCCACCCAGGGCGAGTAAATACGCTCGCACCAGGTATCCTCAAATTTATTGAACATATCATACAAAATCGCGATGCCAAGGTGTGACATCCCGATTTCATATACATCAGGAAAGCACATGCCAAACCTGACGGCGATTTTATTCTTGTCTTTGTAAACCGCATTAATCTCATGCCCTATATAGCGCTCGGGCTTTTCGATACTCATTAAAACTTCTTCCGGTAACGCGGTGTATTGCATCATATTCTAACTTCCCTTATCTGTTGGCGAGCTCCTTCATAATCTCGTCCCAGGTAACGCCTTTCTCGGCCATGAGAACCATTACGTGGTAAAGAAAATCGGAAATCTCGTATTTTATTTCGTTGGCATTGGGGTTCTTGGCCGCGATAACAATCTCGGTAGCCTCTTCACCAACCTTTTTAAGAATCTTATCGATTCCTTTGTCAAAAAGATAATTGGTGTAGGAACCCTCTTTAGGATGAACCTTACGATCCATTATAACATCATATACGTCTGTCAGTACAGATAAAGGACTTTTTTCTTCAAAATCATATGAAATAATATCGTTAAAGAAGCATGAATAAGCGCCGGTATGGCATGCCGCGCCTATCTGCTCAACCTTGGCAAGAAGTGTGTCCGCATCGCAATCGTAGCTTAATGACTTAACATACTGGAAGTGTCCGCTGGTCTCGCCTTTAAGCCATAAGCTCTGACGGCTTCTGGAAAAATAAGTCATTTGGCCGGTTTTAACGGTCTTCTCATAAGCCTCGGCATTCATATAAGCGAGCATCAAAACTTCATTGGTCTTGTAATCCTGAACAATAACGGGAATCAGACCGTCGCTGTTTAACTTGAAGGCAGAAAAAGGAGTTACACTCTCGCCCACAAGATCCTTAATCTTCAAAAATTCTTCGGTGTTATTATTGACTACCGCACCGGTAATTCCCTCAACATCATCAAACTTCATGTATTCGATGAGCTTATCAAGCAAAATGTTAGGAAGGTTAATGATGAACTTAAGGCCTTTAAGAACATCTTTGTCTTCTTCTCTGTATACATCTCTGTCAAGGCATAAAACCGTGCCTGCATAAGCCTTGACGGTATCAAGGTTATCAATCAATTCATCCGATGTTTTAACACAAGCAACTATTTTGTCTTTGCCGAACTTATCCGAAACTTCTTTGGTAATATCTACGTTAGTCTGCTTGGAGTAATTAAGACAAGCGCGCTTACAACCCGCATAAAGAAGCTTTTTGATATCTTCCATGCGCTTAACATTGCCGGCTCCGATTACGGGAACGGTTGAAGCTTCGCAGATTTCGCGGATAACATCCAAAGCTTCTTCGTGCCCATTATCCTCGATGGAAAGGTCATAAACAAGAATCTCGTCAGCCTTGCTGTCGGTAAAATTTTTAACAAGACGAAGCGGGTCCGTCTCGATAACGGTATTATCGTCAAAACCCGCTACAGCCATTTTATTTTTAAGATAAATACAGGGAATCAGTTTCTTTTTCATAGTCTGAATCAAAGAGTTCCTTTCGTGGAAAGTACGCCTTTGCTGCGGGGCTCTGGTGTTGTTGCTTCATCGAGAGCCTTGGCAAAAGCCTTAAACATTGCTTCTATCTTGTGGTGGTCGTTAATACCGTTAAGAACTTTGATGTGGAGATTCATGCCTGCGCTGTAAGAAATTGCATAGAAGAACTCTCTTACGGTCTGCGTCTCAAGATATCCCACACGTTCGGTTGCGAATTCACAATCAAACTCAAAATACGGTCTTCCGCATAAATCAACGGCACAAAGAACAAGCACGTCATCCATGGGCAAAATAAAGCTTCCGTAACGCTTGATGCCTGCCTTGTCTCCGATAGTCTCTTTAATGGCTATGCCGAGAACTATGCCGAGATCCTCTACCGTGTGGTGACAATCTACATTCAAATCGCCTTTAGCCTTAACCTTCAGGTCAAAGAAACCGTGCTTGGCAAAGCCTTCGAGCATGTGATCCATGAAGCCTACGCCGGTATCGACGGATGAAACGCCTGTGCCGTCAAGATCCAACTGAAGGGAAATATTCGTTTCTTTGGTTTCTCTTTCAATAAGTTTGCAACGAGCCATAAAGACCTCCGTTTATTATTATTCGAACCTTACTTTAATTGAGTTGGCGTGAGCCGTTAAGCCTTCTTTGGCAGCGAAAAGCTCGATATCTTCGTGAACTTTTCTGAGCCCTTCTTCAGAATAACATATTATGCTGGATTTTTTAATAAAATCATCGACTGACAAGGGCGAAAAGAATCTGCTGGTGCCGTTGGTAGGTAAAATGTGGTTAGGACCTGCGAAGTAATCTCCGAGAGGCTCGGATGAATATTCTCCGAGGAACATCGCACCCGCATTTTTAACCTTGGTCATCGTATCGAAAGGATTCTTGGTAAGGATTTCCAAATGTTCTCCAGCAATGTCGTTAACTGCATCGACTGCTTCGTCCATAGTATCAGCAACCAATATATAACCGAAGTTATCAAGAGACTTCTTGATAATCTCAGCTCTTTCAAGAACTTTTAAGAATCCGTCCACTTCATCGGAAACTTTGCGAGCCAACTCCTCGCTTGTGGTAACAAGAATTGCTGAAGCAAGCTCATCGTGCTCTGCCTGCGAAAGAAGGTCTGCCGCAACATATCGGGGATTGGGTGTCTCATCTGCAAGAACAACTATTTCTGAAGGGCCTGCAATTGAGTCGATTCCTACGTTACCATACACAGCTTTCTTGGCAAGGGCTACGAAAATGTTGCCGGGTCCGGTAATCTTATCAACCTTGGGAACAGACTCTGTACCAAAAGCAAGAGCAGCAATGGCCTGAGCTCCGCCTACTTTATAAATTTCATCTACACCGGCAATATCAGCGGCAACGAGTGTACCGGGATTAATCTTACCTTCCTTGCCGGGAGGTGTAACCATTACAATCTTCTCTACACCGGCAACCTTGGCGGGTACAATATTCATAAGAACACTGGACGGATATGCTGCCTTACCGCCGGGCACATAGGTACCTGCGGATGCAATAGGTGTAATACGCTGACCGAGAATCGAACCGTCGGGCTTGGTGGTGATAAAGGTCTGACGTACCTGTTTTTTGTGGAAGTCTTCAATGTTGGCCTTGGCCTTTCTGATGACTTCTACATAATCTTTGTCAAGAAGGCTGTATGCTTCCTTGATTTCTTCCTGTGTAACTTTTATGTTTGACTTTGTAAGCTCGAACTTATCAAACTTCAAAGTATATTCAAATAAAGCTTTATCGCCGCCTGCCTTGATATTCTCGATAATATCGGCAACGGTCTTTTCATATTCGGGATAACTGGTGGTACTTCTTTTAAGAAGCTTGTTAAGAAGATCCTTCTTGTTATCCTCCGTCAATTTAACAATTCTCATGAGTTTTTCTCCATATTTAAAACTTCTTTAAGCTTGGAAATAATCTCGTTGATGCGCTTGGCTTCCATCTGCATGCTGACCTGATTGACAATCATGCGTGCGGAAAGGGGACAAATCTCCTCAAGCACTTCAAGACCGTTTTCACGAAGTGTGGAACCGGTTTCGACTATATCAACGATAACATCTGAAAGACCGACAATGGGACCAAGTTCAACACTTCCGTTTAACTTGATAATATCTACGGTCTGATGCTTTTTATTGTAAAAATAATCCTTGGCAATAACAGGATATTTGCTGGCTACACGAATCATTTCATGATGCTGTAACAGCTCTCTTGCTTTGGCGGGACCGCACACACACATGCGACACTTGCCGAAGCCCAAATCAAGAACCTCGTAAGCACGACGCTGTTCTTCAAGCAATGTGTCCTTGCCCACTACACCGATATCGGCGGCACCGTATTCTACATATGTGGGAACATCGGGTCCCTTAGCCAGAAAGAACTTAAGCTTCAAATCGTCATTGACAAATATAAGCTTTCTGGTGCCTTTATCCTTCATTTCGGTACATGTAATACCGATTTTTTCCATAAGTTCAAGCGTCTTCTCCGCAAGACGTCCCTTGCCGAGGGCAAAGGTTAAGTATTTTTCATCGCTCATAATTACACCTCCGCCACAAGGCTTATGGCCTTGCCTTCTTTACGCAATTTGCAGACATATTCAAGCTTCTCACGAACATTGGAAACATTGTACGTAACGATTTCCGGCTTGCCTTTAACCGGTACGGTTATATGAGCGCTGCGAAGTGCAAGCATCAAATCATCGACAACAATTACAAAGCCGACAGCGGGCTTGGAATTGCCGAAAGCTTCAAGCAGATGGTCGTATCTGCCACCCTTAACAAGTACATCGCCGAGGCCGTACGCATATGCCTTAAAGATGATACCTGTGTAATAGTTGTATTTGGAAAGCATTCCGAGGTCAAAAGAAACATACTTCTCATTGCCGAATAATTTTAGCAATTCGTACACTTCTTCGAGACGCTCCAATGCTTGCTTGGAACGGTCGTTGTTAACGCGAGCTTTCAGATTGCAGATAACGGAAGCATCGCCCATGTATTCTCCGGTCATCATAAGGAGTTCTTTGGATACGGAGTCGTTAATGAGTGAATCGATAAGTTCCTCTGCAAGTACGTAGTTTTTGGACGAAATGTATTCTCTGAGCAAAAGCTCGTTCTCTTCAGAAATGCCTGCATTGTCGCAAAGCCCTTTAAAGTACTCCATCTGGCCGATAGCTATCTGGAAATCTTTAAGACCTGTGGCCTTTAATGCCTCGATGCACAAATTAATGGTCTCGGCATCTGCCATGGCGCTGTCATCGTTCATGAACTCTACGCCGATTTCGGTAACTTCCTTAAGCTTACCCTGGAGGCTTGAGTTATTGACAAAAGTGTTGCCGAGGTAAGTAAGCTTAATAGGCGCTGTCTCATCGCTGAAATACTTGGATGCACATCTTGCAACCGAAGGTGTGAAGTCAGGTCTTAACACAAGCGTATCGCCTTCTTTGTCAAAGAACTTATAAAGGTCCTTGGAAGGAGTCGTTCCGATTTCTTTGGAAAATACATCAAAATATTCAAATGTAGGTGTCTGAATGTCCTCATATCCGTAAGTATAGATAACCTTTTTGATGGCATCTTCAAGATAGAGCTTTCTTTGTTCTTCTTCTCCGTAGATGTCTCTGACACCGTCGGGAGTATGTACTAATTCTTTAATCATTGTTAACCTCAATAAAGTCAATTCAACAATTTAACGCTTTAAAACACTTTAGCGTGGTAACGTGCTACCCAATTATCATAGTAGCATATTAAATATTTGTCAACAATTTTTAGAATTTTCCTCTTCTTCCAACTCTTTAGCAATCATATCAAGATAAGGCACCATAACGCCTGTGTGTTTCTCAAGAAAGTGCGACGGATTAAGCTCATCGAACCTGAAACTTTTACGCCCGCCTTCTCTTGCACGGGTCAAGAATACCATCATTTCCTCGATGGGCATGTAATATATAAGGTCTTTGTGAGTGTAATAGATTAAAAAGAAAGCGATGCCTTTCTGCTTTTTGAATTTAAGCATAAAGTCAGCCTGGTGGTCGTGGATATTCTGAAGACTGAAGGTGTCCGTGGCCGATTCTTTGGCATCAAAGCACACAGGAATGCCCTGAACGGCACCGATATAGTCGACGGTACTCTTCTTGTCAAAGTATGCAAGAGTAATATGCCTTGACTTCTGATCGATGTCGATGGGGGTTATGGGCGTAGGTATCTTCTGAATAAGGGCGAGACCGCTTTCTTCGTATTTCTCATTGGTGCGGTTGACCATTTCTTCAAATGCTGAACCTCTGAGTCCTCTTGATTTCCAGGTAGGCATCGTTATTCCTTTCCAAAGAATTTATCGAATAAAGAATCAAAATCTGCTGTAAATGTTTTAAGAGAAAGTTCTTCGTAATCTTTAAGCTTAGGAAAAATCATCTTGTAAGCATAAAGCATCTGGCTCTTAAGCCCTAATTTGGCCTTATAAAAGGCTGTTTGAGCTTTGTCACTGTATTTGACATCTCCTACAATAGGGTGCCCCAGTGAAGCTAAATGAGCCCTTATCTGGTGTGATTTACCGGTTATAAGCTCAACTTCAAGCTCAGTAATATTCTGAACAGGATTATAGCGCTTGGGAATGAAAGAAGTCTCGATTCTGTCCGCTCCTTCAATAGGTTCTGAAGATATAGAAACTTTATTGGAGGATTCATCTTTACTGAGATATCCCGATTGTCTTAACGGTTCTTTGAACTCGCCGAGGACAATAGTCCTGTAATACTTGTGAAGGGAACGGTCTTTAAGACACGCATTTAAAGTATTGGTTCCGAAAAGTGTCTTACCGAATGTCAGAAGTCCGCCCGTGTTCCTGTCCAGTCTGTTACATACGGACGGGGTGAAAAAAGAAAGCTTCGCGGCATCCGTTTCGCCCTTATCAAGCATATAACCTATCAGCCATTCATTGGCACTTAGATTGGAAGGCACACTCTTCTGGCTTAATATTCCAATAGGCTTATTTAGAAAAAGAACGTGCTCATCTTCATATACAATTTCAGGCTTGCCGAAACGTTCGAATGCCTTTTCATATTCGTCAGTATTACGAGTACTGTTACCCTTAAACTTGGCTATAGTTTCATCAGACATAAAAACAAAGATAACGTCGCCTTCCTTAAGCTTATCGTTACCTTCTGTTTTGTGACCGTTTAACGTAATATTTTTTTTACGAAGCTGTTTGTATAAAAGCCCCGTCGGCGCATCCTTAAGTATTCTGTTTAAATACTTAATCAATGTCTGACCGCTATCCTCTTTGGATATTTTAAATTCCTGCATGATTAAAGGGATACTCCCAATATATTGTCCTTGATAAAAGCGTTATCGTTATCTTCTTCAAGAGAACTGAGTTCTGATAATCTATCAATAAACTTATCTGTATCTTTGAAAATCTTAACGGTTGCGTCTTTGGCTCCCGCATTCTCCAAAACAGCCTTTAAGTGAGCTTCAGCCTCAGCGATATCGATGTTTTCATCTTCACTTACACCGATAAGGCTCTTGCGCTTATAAGTGAGTGCACTGACCTGATAATTCTTCTTAAAAGCGGTAAAATAAAGGTCGTAAAAATCAGCCGAAAGATTCTTGCCTGCAAGCTTATTATACAGCTCTTCCGAACAGCCTTTGGCCCTTATAAACATAATTGCATTTACGCAAAACTTGGCCATGGGAAGGCAACCGAGTACCGCAAAAAGCGTAAGCAAATTCTTATTGGAACCGGTCGAGTATATTCCGAGATTGTAAAGTCCGAAAGAAAGTGCCAGCATAACTATAGTCTTGGCAATCTCAACCTTTCTCTGAAATGCAATATATCCGTAGGTTCCTTTTTTGATTCTTTTCATACTAAATAATCTTTCCGTTCTGTAATAATGTCATGACTCTTAATACGAGTTCATGAGGGAATATCTTCATAAGAAGTCTGAAGCCGTTCATTGCAAGTGAATATACGGAAACAGACTTTCTGTGATATGCGTCGACCAAAGCTTTTCTGACTACCTTATCAGCCTTGGACATGAAGTACTTCTTGAAATTAAAGTTAGCATTATGCTGCTCGGCCACATCAAAGAACTCGGTATTAACCGGTCCGGGACATACTGCAGTAACAGAGATGCCATGCTTCTTAAGCTCTTCATTAAGTGAACGTGAAAAGCTCAATACGAAAGCTTTTGTGGCTGCGTATACGCTGAAATCTGTCTGGGGCACAAATGCTGCGGCAGATGCAAACTGAACGATTCTCGCGCCTCTCTGCATGTATTTGAGCACCATGTGGGTTACTCTGGTAAGTGATTCGCAGTTAAGACGAATCATTCCTGTTTGCTCTGAGCATCTGGAAGATTTAAAAGGACCCACCATACCGTATCCGGACGCGTTAACAAGAATCTTAACGTCGGGATTCATAAGGTTTAATGACAAATCCAGTTCCTGTAAATCTCTCTCTTCCGTAAGGTCGAGAGGCAGGATTCTTACCTTGTGAGTAAGCTCGGAAGCAAGTCTCTTTAACCTGTCTTCCCTTCTGGCAATAAGCCAAATCTCAGACAAACCGTCTGTATATATCTTATCAATTTGCTTGGCCGCTTCGCGACCCATTCCGCTTGATGCTCCTGTGATAATAGCTACGTTCATACTGATTCCTCCCCTGTGAGCCGGTAGTTAGTATTCTATATCGTTGTAAGAATATATGTAATAATCCGAGAGTTTCTTTTTGTCTTCAAGGCAATAAGCCGAGTATTTGTCATCTACACAACATACTCTCATTCCCGCGTTCTTGCCTGCCATAATGCCCGCTACAATATCTTCAAAAACAAGGCACTTATCAGGCTCAACTCCGAGAGCGGCCGCTGCCGTAAGGTATATCTCGGGGTCAGGCTTGCTCTTAAGGCTTTCACACCCGGTTAAAACATAATCGAATGTCTCCTCAAGCCCCTTGGCCTTTAGCAACGCATCGGTAAGTCTGCGAGAGTTGCTGGTGGCTATACCTAATTTAATTCCGTTTTCTTTGGCAAAAGAAATAATATCCAATACGCCCTGCTTAAGGTCCACTTCATGAGAATACTTGTACTCGGCCATGTCGTTCCATGTCTTTTCGATATCTTCGAGTGAATCCTCTATCTTGAAACGTTTCTTAAAATATCTTGCTGTATCTTTAAAGCACATACCCTCCAAATCCTGCTGAAGGTTCTCGGGAAAAGGAATGTCCTTGGAAGATAAATACTCTACGTCAATCTCCTTCCAAAGGCCCATCGAATCCACAAGAGTGCCGTCCATATCAAAAATAAAAGCTTCTGTATTTTTAAACATCTTTATTCCTTTAATAACTTTATTTCTTCTTCTGTGAGTCGTCGATACTCACCTTCCTTGAGATTATCGTCAAGTCTTACGGCCCCTATTGATAATCGCTTAAGTGAAGTCACTTCATTGCCGACTGTTTTAAGCATACGTTTAACCTGATGGTACATACCTTCGCTTATGGTAAGCTCAATTAACTCCGGCGAAAGAACGCGTACCTGTGCGGGCTTGGTAATACCGTCGCCTTTAAGCTCAACACCTTCGCAAAGTGCCTTTATATCTGTCTCACTTAGAGGATGGTCAATCCCGGTCAAATATGTCTTGGCAACATGGTGTCTCGGAGATGTAAGATGATGCGACAAATCTCCGTCATTAGTGACTATAAGCAGCCCCAAAGTATCTTTATCAAGTCTTCCGACAGGAAATAAATCTTTACGGCCTTCATCTGCAAATAAATCTATTACCGTCTTGTCATTAGGGTCGGTTGTCGCAGATACTACACCGTCAGGCTTATTAAGCATGTAATATACGTATTTCTCGTATGATACCGGCGTATCCTTAAACAATACAGTATCACTTGATTCATTAACTTGGAATCCGAAATCTGTGACCTTAACACCGTTGACGGACGCAAGTCCCTTTTTAATACTGTCTCTTGCTTCTTTTCGCGACAGATTTACGGTGTCACACAAGAACTTGTCTAATCTCATACTTAAAGTATACTACATTTTGATAATAAGAAAAATAAAAGATTACTTAAAAATAAAAGAAAAGCGGGCAAAAGAATGCCCGCATGTAAACTACATTATTTCAAGATCGTCAACCGATTCGTCGCCGTTTCCGAGGGCGATATTTTCAAAATCGTCTTCATCGGTCGGGTGAAGCTCGGTTCTGTTCTCCTTAACGATACCGTTGCAGCTGTTTAAGTTGCTGATTAATTCATTGTAATTTGCAACTGTAGTCTGAGTGGTGTGAGTAATAATCTTCTCAAGATTAGCAAGCAAATCATCGGTGTACTGCATAGCAGCCGCTCTTACGGAGTTAGCTTCTATCGTGGCCTTATCAAGGATTTCCTGAGCCTGATTGGTAGCCATTGTAACCACTTCATTGGCCTTGGAATATGCCTGTTGCATAATCTCATGCTCGTTGATAAGCTGATTGGTCTGAATGGTAGCCTCATTAATCAAAGCTTCCGCTTTTCTCTTGGCATCATCAAGAATAGCATCACGATTGCTTATCATCTTCTGATAACGCTTGATTTCATCGGGAGTACTCATTCTTAAATTCCTGAGTAAATCGTCGATTTCATCCTTGTTAACGATGATTTTGGTATTGCTTAAGGTCATAAACTTACAACCGTCGATATATTCTTCGATTTCATCAATAAGCTGTTCGATTTTACTGGTCATAAACAGTCTCCCCTACTTTTTATACCCGAAACGTTCATACAAAAGATCTGCCACAAAATCGGGAACAAAGGCTGACAAATCGCCGTGGAACTGAGCAATCTGCTTAACCGCGGATGAACTTAAGTACGAATACTTAAGGGTAGTGTTAAAGTAAATTGTTTCGACTCTGTGATTGGATAACTTACGGTTCATCTGAGACATCTGAAGTTCGTACTCAAAGTCCGTAACGGCTCTTAACCCTCTTACCACTACATTTACATTGATTTTCTTACAATAGTCGGTAAGAAGACCTTCAAAAGATTCAACCCTTACATTGGGAATATCCTTAGTAGCCTCTTTAAGTATATTAACACGTTCATCAACGGAAAACAACGGAGTTTTTTCCTTGTTGTTAAGTACACTGACTACCACTTCGTCAAAAATATTGGCGGCTCTCTTGATAATATCAAGGTGTCCGTATGTACAGGGATCGAAAGTTCCGGGATAAATTGCTGCTTTCATAATTACTCCTCAAATTAAGCTTCTTTGAGCTTTAAAAAGACATGTTTGTTGGTCTTGTAAAGTTTCTCTCTTACTATTTCGTATCCGAGACCGTCTGCAAAAGAAAAATCTGTCTTAATGTCGGCCTCTACGATAAACAACGTGTCTTCTGTTACATAATCCTGATTCTTAAGCACCGATAACAGGTCTGCTTCAAGTCCCTTTTCATAAGGAGGATCCATGAATATCATGTCTACCTTGGCCTCATGAATCTGCATTGAAGCTCTGATTGCATCCTGATTGAAAATGACTGACTTATCTTCAAAATGTGTATGCTTTACATTCTCGGTAATACATTTGTGAGCTTCTCTGGAATTGTCTACAAAATAAGCTTTCTTGGCTCCTCTTGATAAACATTCTATACCTATAGATCCGCTTCCGGCAAAAAAATCTATAACGGTAGCGCCGGCTATATCGAACTGCAATATATTAAAAAGAGTTTCTTTGATACGGTCTGTTGTAGGTCTGGTCTCTAAACCTTCGGGAGTAACGAGCTTTAAGTTTCTTGCACTCCCCGATATTACTCTGAGCATAAAGCCTCCTAATCTAGCTTCTTATCTTGGTGCCCTTACTGTCTCTGTGGCCGGGCTTAACACGAATGTGTAAATCGAAGGGCTTGTCATTGTACATGATTGTATTGTCACCGGCATTGTGAGTATAATACACCGCTTCAACTTTGTCACCCTTATTTAATTTCATGCCGCGTACGCCGACAGCGGTTTTCTTTTTCTCGGGAATCTCTTCAAGGGCAAATCTTAAGAATACGCCGTCTTCGGTCTGAAGCACGATGTTCTTAAGCTGCTCGTTGAGAATCTGAACGTTTACAACCTCGTCCTTGTCATTAAGCTTGGTAGCAGCAACGGTTCGCTTGCCTACGTCAAATTCTGAGCCGTCCACAACCTTCATCATGGAGTCTTTGGTTACAAATACAAGTCTCTTGTACTTAATGTCTTCCTGAGAACATACAAGTAACGCACGGACTTTCTGGGAATCGAAGTTACTTACATTATCAATAGGCTGGCCTTTGTCTCTGAACTTGCCGAAAGGAAGGTCCTTGGCCTTGATGGTATGCATATCTCCGGTATTGGTAAAGATACATACCTTGCCATCGCTCTTCATAGGGAAAACGTATTTATTCTCAGAATCTATAGCTTCTTTGTTACGTTCGTATACTATCTTATCTACGGTCTTGGCATAACCGAAACGGTCCATCATGTAGACGATATCGATGATTTCGGGTTCTTTCTCTTCAAGAACGATTTCCTCGGCGTCTTCAATTACGGTGCGACGAGGTCTGCCGTATTCGGCCTTGAAACGGTCCATGTCGTCGATGATAACCTGTGACATTGAGTCTTTATTGGAAAGAATGTCCTGATACTTGGCAATATTGGAAAGGGTTTCTTCGTTCTCATCAAACAACGCTTCGAGTTCGAGACCTATTAACTTATAGAGTCTCATATCAAGAATCGCGTTGGCTTGCTTGTCGGTAAAATCAAGTCTGGAAGCCATAATCTTAGACTCTTTGGACTTAAACTTAATACCTTCTGTCTTACCTTCAGTCATGCAGGCTTTGGCCATTGCACGGTCTTTGGATCCGCGGAGAATCTCGATGATAAGATCGATGATGTTAACGGCACGGATTAAGCCTTCCTGGATTTCTTTCTTTTCGAGTTCTTTTTCGAGTAACTTAGTGTACTTTCTGGTACAAATTTCGTACTGGAACTTAACATTCTCTTCGATTACACGCTTAAGGCTGAGTGTCTCGGGACGACCGTTACAGATAGCCAGCATATTAAAGCCGAATGTATCCTCAAGACGGGTCTTCTTGTAAAGAAGGTTAATGAAATTCTGAGGGTTGGCATCTTTGCGAAGCTCGAATACTATTCTGATACCGTCTTTGTTGGACTGGTTGGTAATATCCAGTACGTCGTTGGTTTTCTTGGTATCTATTAAGGTTGCAACATCATTTAAGAACTTGCCGATGTTGGCACCTATCATAGTATAGGGGATTTCGGTTACTACAACGTTAACCTTGCCGCCCTTTATATTCTCTATCTCGACCTTGCCGCGAACCTTAATCTTACCTATACCGGATTCGTAAATCTCAGCAAGCTCGGATTGATTAACTACGATACCGCCGGTAGGGAAATCGGGGCCCTTGATATACTTCATGAGCTCGGCGGTTGTAATGTCGTTGTTCTTAAGATAAGCACGGCATGCGTCTACTACCTCACCAAAGTTGTGAGGGGGAATGTTGGTAGCCATACCTACCGCAATACCTTCAGAACCGTTTACAAGAAGGTTCGGAAATCTGCAGGGAAGCACAACGGGTTCTTTCTCCGTTGCGTCGAAGTTGTCCATAAAGTCAACGACGTCTTTATCAAGATCCTGAAGCATCGCTTCCTGCGTGACTTTCTGAAGCCTGGCCTCGGTATAACGCATTGCAGCGGCACCGTCTCCTTCAACGGTACCGAAGTTACCGTGTCCGTCTACAAGGGGCATGCCTTTCTTGAAATCCTGAGCCATTACTACAAGAGAATCATAGATTGAGCTGTCGCCGTGAGGGTGGTATTTACCCATTGTGTCGCCGACGATACGCGCGCTCTTACGATGAGGCTTATCGTATTTGATACCGAGTTCGTTCATGTCATAAAGGACACGTCTCTGTACAGGCTTAAGGCCGTCTCTTACGTCCGGAAGCGCACGGGCTATAATAACGCTCATTGCGTAGTCCACGAAGGATTTCTTCATGACATCGGAATATTCGGTTTGAATTATTCTGTCTTCTTCGTTAATTACGGGTGTTTCATTCTTTTTCATAACTATACATCAAGCTCCGCTTCGTTGGCATTCTCATAGATAAAGGTACGTCTCGGAGGAACCTCTAGTCCCATAAGGAGTTCGGTTACCTCTGATGCGCGCTTTGCGTCATCGATTTCGACACGTTTAAGTAAGCGTCTTGCGGGATCGAGCGTGGTCTCCCATAACTGTTCGGGGTCCATCTCACCAAGACCTTTGTAGCGCTGAAGTTTATAAGAAACATTGTGAGTCGCCTTATACTTCTCAAGCGCTTCGTCATTGTATAAATATTCTTCTTCGCCTTTGCTCGGAATAACCTTGTAAAGAGGCGGCATGGCGATATAAACATGTCCTTCGTAAATAAGCTCAGGCATGAATCTGAAGAATAATGTCAAAAGAAGGGTCGAAATATGCGCACCGTCGACATCGGCATCGGCCATGATAATAATCTTGTCATAGCGAAGCTTTGTAATGTCAAAGTCATTACCGTACCCTTCTGAAAATCCGCAACCGAAAGCGTAAATCATGGTCTTAATCTCGGCGTTGGCAAGAACCTTATCGATACTTGCTTTCTCAACGTTAAGAATCTTACCGCGAATAGGAAGAATCGCCTGATACATACGGTTTCTGGCCATCTTGGCGCTGCCACCCGCTGAATCACCTTCAACTATGAATATCTCACATTTTGAAGCGTCTTTAGATTCGCAGTTACTGAGCTTACCGTTGGAGTCAAAAGAAAACTTCTGCTTGGTAAGCATGTTAGTCTTGGCTTTTTCTTCGGACTTACGAAGCTTGGCAGCTTTCTCGGCACATGCAATGATGTTCTTGAGAATCTCGACATTTCGATCAAAGTATCTTACAAGTTCATCATTGGTAACCTTGGACACCGCCTTGGAAGCGTCCTGGTTGTCAAGCTTGGTCTTGGTCTGTCCTTCAAAACGGGGATCCGAGTGCTTGATGGATACTACTGCAGTCAAACCGTTACGAACATCGGTACCTGTGAAGTTCTGATCCTTATCTTTCAGGATGCCGAGTTCTCTTGCGTATGTATTAATGATATTGGTAAAAGCAGTCTTAAAGCCGGTAATATGAGTACCGCCTTCAAGCGTATAAATGTTGTTACAAAAGCCCATAACGTTCTCATGGAACTCGTTAATGAACTGGAAAGCAACTTCTATCTCAATATTGTCGCTCTTGCCCTTAAAGAAAATTACGTCGTGAACAGCCTCGCTGGTCTTGTTCATGTCCTTGATATAACCGATAATACCGTCGGGCTCATGGAAAGTAATCTTTTCAGGTTCTTCTTTTCTCTTATCTTCATAAAAAATGGTAAGACCGGGGTTCAAATAAGCTGTCTCATGAAGACGATTCTTTATGTCGTCTTCTTTGAAACGAATCTTATCAAATATGGTGTCGTCGGGAAGAAAATTGACCCAGGTTCCGGTTTCCTTGGTCTTGCCGAGTACGGGAAGCAAGCCCTTCTCAAGCTCGATTACGGGATTACCTCTCTCATATTTATCCTCATAGATAAAGCCGCCCGTCTTAACGCGAACAGTCAAATATGTGGACAGCGCATTAACAACGGAAGAACCCACACCGTGGAGACCGCCGCTGGTCTTATACGCATTATTGTCAAACTTACCGCCGGCGTGAAGTGTCGTGAATACGAGACGCTCTGCGCTTATGCCTTTCTTATGCATGCCTACGGGGATACCACGACCGTTATCGGAAACGGTTGCGGAGCCGTCGGCTTCCAATGTCACATGAATCTCTGTACAGTAGCCTGCCAGATGCTCATCGACAGAGTTATCAAGTATTTCGTACACAAGATGATTGAGACCTCTTGTGGAAACACTGCCTATATACATACCGGGACGTTTTCTGACCGCCTCGAGACCTTCAAGGACGGTTATACTCTCGGCATCATAAGTATTCTTACCCATAAATAACAACCTCTTTATACAAATTCAAAGGAAGCGCAAACTCCCACCAAAATAGTATAGCACACTTTCTTTTAAAAAAAAACAAAAACACACACGATATGGTATCGGCTTTATGAACCGATTACTACATCGTGTGTGATTCACGTGCTTGTTGTATTATTCAAATGATTTCTTGGAAATTGCAATCGCTAGCGCACCGGGGCCGATATGACAGCTTACGCTCAATGAAAGCTTGTCGACAAAAGAAATCGTTGCGTCGGGGAAAGCTTGCTTGATATCTTCAACGAATACTCTCGCGTTCTCTTCATTGTATGTATATGCAACAGAGATGTATACGCCTGCACCTGTCTCGGTACCACCGAATCTACCCACAATATCCTTGCGGGCCTGATCGATCATAATGGTCTTAGCCTTGGCAATCGTACGACATGTAGCAAAAGCATCGAGCTTCTCGCCCTGAATCTGAAGTACGGGCTTAATCTTAAGAAGTGTGCCGAGCATCGCAACCGCAGGGGTAAGACGACCGCCTTTCTTAAGATATTCAAGTGTATCTATACAGATATAAATACTTGAATTGAATTTGTCATCTTCAAGCTTCTGTCTTATCTCCGCAGCATCAAGACCTTCGCTTGCAAGCTTAATAGCATCCATTACGGACTGACGCATGGTTACGGAAATACGCTGGTTGTTAACCGGCTGAACCTTTCCGTCGTAATCTTCCGCAAGCATTCTGGCGGTCTGGTATGAACCGCTTAAGCCGCTGCTCATGGGAATATATACGATTTCATCATATTCCTTCAATGTCTCGTCCCAGCAGTTTAATACATCTTCGGGACCCGGCTGGCTGGTGGATACAGAGCTCCCGCCCATGAGCTTCTCATAGAACTCATCTTGGGTAAGGCTTATATCCTCAAAGTATTCCACTCCGTCTATCATAAAAGGCATGGGAAGCACCGTAATGCCGAGAGCCTTGGCCTCTGCCTGAGTGATTCCGCTGTTACTGTCGGTTACTACCGCAATTTTTTTACTCAAATCTATAATCCCCTAACTAAACTTTTATAAGACTCAAACACATAGATTTTACTGTTAAATCGTCCTAAAGTCAATTAAATTTCCCTTAATATCATAAAGCCTGTCTGCGGCCTTTTCATAGAAACTGCCCGCAAGTAGCATCAAATCGCCGTCTTCTACAATATCGCCTATAGAAAACTGCAATTCTCCGCTTTGCCTTACACCGTTAAGCTCACCGGGACCTCGAAGCTTCATGTCTTCATTTGCAATCTTAAATCCGTCGTTGGTAGAATTTAGGATTTTAAGTCGCTTCAACGTCTCTTCGTTCTTGGTATCGGACATCAAAATGCAGTAAGAAGCATCGGAGCCTCTACCGACACGTCCTCTTAACTGATGTAACTGAGAAAGGCCGAATCTGTCGGCATTTTCAATCATTATAATCGTTGCATTCGGAACGTCGATACCGACCTCTATAACCGTGGTAGACACAAGAATATCTATGTTCTTGTTCTTGAAATTCTCCATAATGCGAGTCTTTTCATCGGGCTTCATCTTGCCGTTAAGAGAAGCGACCCTGTAAGCATCGCCGAAGTACTCCTTAATATCCTTGGTATGCTGTTCTACGCTCTTAAGATTGGGGTCGTATTCGTCATTATCGTATACCATCGGGCATATAATATAGGCCTGATGTCCCGCATCGAGTTCTTCTTTAATCTTTTCGTAAGACTTGCGCCTGTAAGAAGAATTAACCACGCAATTCTGCACCGGTATACGATTCTTCGGTAACTCGTCGATTATCGATACCGATAAGCCTGCAAACACAATCATCGCAAGCGTACGGGGAATCGGAGTAGCGCTCATTACCAACAAGTGCGGTTCGCTACCCTTATTCTTAAATGTTTCACGCTGCTTAACACCGAATCTGTGCTGCTCGTCTGTTATTACAAGCGCAAGATTCTTAAATTCAACGCCTTTCTGGATAATAGCGTGCGTTCCCAGAACAACATTGGCCTCGCAGTTCGCAATCGAAGCAAGAGCTTCTCGCTTATCCTTGGCCGACATCTTACCTGTCAAAAGAACGGGTTTGAAACACAAATTATACTTATCCGTAAGTGCCTTAATATTCTCAAAATGCTGTCTGGCCAAAACTTCTGTCGGAGCCATCATAGCACCCTGATATCCGTTGGCTGCACACATTAAAAGTGCCATAACTGCAACAATAGTCTTACCGGAGCCTACATCACCCTGTACGAGGCGGTTCATCAGGTAATCTCCGCCCATATCGTTAAATATGTCGTTAACGGCGCGATTCTGAGCGTTTGTAAGCGAGTAAGGAAGGCTTTCCTGCAAGCGTTTGCAGTCAGCCACCTCAATCATTTTAAATCCGTTCGGAAGGTTAACGTTTTCTTTGGCTCCTTCTTTGGCCATGCGTACAAAAGAAAGGAATTCTTCAAACACAATACGTCTTCTGGCGTAATACTGAGCTTCAAAATCCGCAGGAAAATGGATATTCTTAAGAGCTGTACGATAATTCGACAAAGAGTATTCTTTAAGCTCTTCTGAAGTCAAATAATCGTCAGGAAGAGGCAACCCGTCTATAACCTGACGAACACACTTTGAAAGCCTGTCGTTGGACAAGTCCTTGGTAAGGACGTAAACAGGCGCTATTGTGCCTTCGAGCTTTGAATACTCATCGATTGCGTACATCTTGGGCTGGTCCATTAGCAGACGGTCCTTAATGGCACGTAAGATTCCTCTGAATACTTTTCTATCGCCTGCTTTAACGGACTTTAACATATATGGAGCATTGAAAAATTTGACTTCAAATACATTCTCGGAATCTGTAACAAAAAAAGACACAATACTCTTGTTATTGTATCTTTGAATTTTCGGAATACTCTTGACGGTCGCAAGAATAGCGTTTCTCTCGCCGACAGAAGCTGATTTGATATCACAGATTCGCTCATATGAATCATAAGCTCTGGGATAATAATTCAGTAAATCTGCGCAATTAAAGATTCCAAGCTTGTGAAAAAGCTCGGCACTTTTGGCTCCGATACCTTTTAAATTGTCAATAGGCGTTTTATTGTCCATAACTCCCCGAAAGAAAAAGCCCGGTAGCCAAAGCCGCCGGGCCGATTAATTATTCAGCTGAAATAATGTAATAGTAAATCGGCTGTCCGCCCAAATTACATTCAACATCGCAGGAAGGATACTTTTCATTGATGTATTCAACGATTTCATTGACTGCATCTTCGGAAACTTCCGCTCCGTAGTATATGCTGAAAAGCTCGACATCACCGTCTGCAGCCATCTCATCGATGGTCTGACAGGTAACGGTCTTTAAGTCTTCATTGACTGCAAGAAGTCCGGAATCGCCAAGACCCATGTAGTCGCCTTCTTTGATTTCTTTGTCATCGATCTGGGTATCTCTTACGGAGTAAGTAACCTGACCGGTCTTAACGTTCTTAATCTCTTCGCTCATGCAAGCTTCATTGTCTTCGGGAGTTGCATCGGCTACGAAGTTAATCATTGCTGTGATACCCTGAGGAATAGTCTTCGTAGGAATAACGATGACTTTCTTATCATCTACAAGGTACTGAGCCTGATTGGCTGACATGATAATGTTCTTGTTGTTAGGAAGAACAAATACAGTACGGGCGGGAATGGTCTTAATTGCCTCCACGAAATCCTCTGTGCTGGGGTTCATGGTCTGACCGCCTTCAATTACGTAATCTACACCGAGACCCTTGAAAATCTCGCTTAATCCGTCACCTGCGGAAACGGATACAAAGCCGTAGTCCTTAAGCTCAACAGGCTTAGCGGGTGCTTGGCTCTCGATATTTTCAGCCTTCATGTTGTCAACCTTAATATCGGTAAGCTGACCATACTTAAGACCGCGCTGGATAGCAAGGCCGGGATCGTTGGTATATACATGAACCTTTAAGATTTCCTCGTCGGTTACAATAGCAATTGACTCGCCGATTGTCTCAAGATATGCCTTAAAGTCAATTTCGTGCTTGATATTGAATACCTTGTCAAGGTGAACAATGTATTCGGTGCAGTATGCGAATTTGGATTCTTCTTTCTCTTCCTCTACCGCTTCTGCTGCGGTCTCTCCCAAATCGTAAGAGATTTCCTTGCCAAGGAATGCGTCATATGCGCCGTGAAGAATCTCAACAAGTCCCTGTCCGCCGGAATCCACTACGCCTGCCTGCTTAAGGATAGGAAGAAGGTCGGGAGTATGTGCAAGAACTACTTCCGCATGCTTAATTACTTCATCTAAAAATACTTCAAGATTGTCGGAGCCTGCATCTGCAAGTTCACGAGCCTTGTCACTGATACCCTTAGCTACTGTAAGAATAGTACCTTCCTTGGGCTTCATAACTGCCTTGTAAGCGGTCTCAACCGCCTTCTCACAAGCATCTGCTACCATGGGAATGGTAATCTCTTCGGATTCTTTGACAAGCTTGGTGAATCCGCGAAGCAACTGAGAAAGAATAACACCCGAGTTACCTCTTGCACCCTTAAGGGAGCCGGATGAAATAGCCTTACATAAAGTCTGCATTGTGATGTCATTGGTGCTCTGGAGAGCATGTACGTCCTTGGCTGCAGACATGATAGTCATAACCATATTGGTACCGGTATCACCGTCCGGAACGGGGAAAACGTTAAGTTCGTTTATCCATTCTTTCTTGGCCTCGAGGTTCTTAGCGCCGGCTAAAAACATCT
The DNA here is from genome assembly GCA_017553505.1 of Lachnospiraceae bacterium. GTDB lineage: Bacteria > Bacillota > Clostridia > Lachnospirales > Lachnospiraceae > UBA1258. The sequence goes on along the minus strand of JAFZLD010000025.1, from coordinate 187,606 downwards.
TGGCGAGTAAATCTGCATTTATAACATTTGCTGCCATGTGGCATCCTCCTAGTCGATTGCTTTAACGTCTTCTACGTAAACGTTAATCTTTCCGATTTCAAGACCGGTGAACTCTTCGACCCTATATTTTACATTATTAATAAGGTTGTCAACGACAGCCTGAATGCTCACACCATATGATACTATGATATGAAAGTCAAGAGAAAGTTTACCGTGATCGGTCAAAGAAACCTGTATTCCTCTGCAAATATCTGCGGAATTAATCTTTAAAAGCTTAACCAAGCCGTCTTTGACATTAACGTTAGCCATTCCTACGATACCAAAGCACTCTACGGCTACAGAGCCGGCATACTGCATGATAACGCCCGGATCGACAATAACATTACCCAGATGGGTGTTCATGGATGAACCTTTCATACGCACCTCCGGTTAAATTGGTAAAAGTCAAAAAAACTCATACATGTGTCATTATAACCTTATATTCATAAAAAGAAAACATATTTTTTTGCGAGTTTAACATAATATTATTTTTTGCTTGCAATTTACTTAGGTTTCTGATATTATCTCTATGTTGCGAGTTTCGCAAAGATTCCGAGCTTTAAGGAGGTGCTAAAGATGGCAAAGTGTGCTGTTTGCGGAAAAGGTATTCATTTTGGAAATAACGTAAGCCATTCTAATAGAAAGTCCAGCAGAATGTGGGGCTCCAACATTCAGTCCGTATCATGCAAGGTTGACGGAACTACTAAGAAGCTTCATGTTTGTACCAGATGCTTAAGATCCGGTAAAGTTGAAAGAGCTTAATTTCAGATTAATATCTTTTTATAAAAAGAGAACCGAAATTCGGTTCTCTTTTATTTTGCCGATTTATAATAATCAAAGTCTGATTTTAATCTATCGTATTCCTTATTGATAATCATAACCATATCCGAATCTCCGCAGAGATTGTCGGGATGGAAAATCTTGAGAAGGTCTCTGTAACGCTTCTTAAGTGCAAGGGAATTGTTAACTCCCGCAAAAAGCGTTCCGGCAAGATCCGTATAAGCTTCTTCATGCTTAATAGTCCTTGTAACCTGCTTCTCCGTTTCGAAAGCAAGGCGTTCTTTGGCAAGGCGTTTACGGTCGGCATCAAGGTCTGCGAAGCCGTCCTTAAGTATCTGCATCTTCTTGTCAAAAAACATCTCTTCGTCTTTAAGTCGTTTTCTCTCGCTTACGTTACGAAGGTTAATGGCTTTCATTTCTTCCACAAAAGCAACTTTTTCATTAAGGAACTTCTCATGAAGCTCGTTAAGTTCTTTTTTGCGGATTTCAAGCCTGATGTTTTCCTCGAAAAGCCATCTTTTTAAGTCATTCAATTGTTCAACGTCATCACTTAAAAGTTTCTCTTCGAAAGATCCATCCATTAAACGTCCTCCTCGGGAAAGGCTTTCTCAATAACTTCTTTGTCTGAAGGCATATCCTTCTTGTTAATCATATCGGAAATCTTGTCCACTACGTCGGGCACAAGATCGAGTATCTTAGTAATCGCATCCTGATTCTTAACATTGACAAGCTTTGAAGTACCGTTCTTAATTACAAGTACCGCGCTGGGGCTTACCTTACCGGTAATACCTCCGCCCGCTCCATTCTTACTGTCCTTGGCACTTGCTCCGGCACCCATGCCAAAAGAAATATCTACCAAAGGAAGAATAATTGTATCATCAATTCTGACAGGCTCGCCCACAACAGTCTTGGCGGAAAATACCGCGTCGGCACCTTTCATAAGCGAATCTATAAGTGAACTGCAATTTTTCTCAGACATTTATCTAGACCTCCCGAAACATCTTTATTATCTTTCGAATATTCTTATTGAAATATAAAACTGCTCCGGTCCATAACACCCTGAATACCGTTATACGACCTTTTAACTTACCTTCTATTGAAATAATCGGTTCTTCAAAATTACCCACTATCCTGACATTCTTACCTAAAACAGGCTTAAGCATAGAAGTAATTACAAGAATCTGTCCCGTAACCGAAGGGTCGTCAAATCCGACTTCTCCGTCTATTTGCAACTTTCTCGGGCATATGTGTTTAAGAAGTTTGAATACCTTTTTCTTGGAGTATTCAAAGGTTTTCTTAAATCTTCTCGACTCAATTATTTCAATATACTTTTTTATTTTATCATAAAAACTTCGATTCTCAAAATTTTTATTTGGCTCGTTCTTCGACTTAGCTTTCTTTGGCTTAGATACGGGCTTTGAAGGCTTTTCGGCTTGCTCGTCCTCCAAAATCAAGTTTTCTTTCGCTTCCGGTTCCGCTGTATTTTCGCTTGAATCTTCCAATTCGGATGAAACTTCTTCAGCAGGTTTTTCAACTGTCGTTACGCTGACAACATTCTCAGAAGCTACACTTTCTGCTTTATAATCCACTTTAGATTGTTCATTCGAAACATTGTCAGGTGTATACTCAATAAACTCATCGTCATCTTCTTCGAAATCTGGCTCTGCCTCTTTCTTGGACTTAATCTTAAATCCAAACACTCTGATACAAAGAGGGTCGGTCTCACCTAATGTGTATCTTACACTTACTATATGCAGTAACCATGAACCGCCGGCAACCAATCTTGGCTTATTATCCTTAAAAGAGCCCTCGGCTTTGTATCTTACGGGTACAAACAGCACAAGTAAAACTGCGAGAAGTATAATACCGAGTATAGAAAGAAGTACTATGCCGATAATCGCCAATATTTTAAAAAATACCGTCATCACTCATTCTCCCCGTCGAAAATAGCCTTAATCTCGGCCTGTACGGTATTCTCAATAGTCTCCCAAGCCTTAAACTCGTTATATTTCTTATAAGAAAGCTCACTGATGCAACGGACATATTCAAAAGCATCATCCTGCGTCTTTAAAAGAGCTGTTACTTTATATGTCTGCTCTCTGAAATATTTCTGAAGAAACATTCTTGAAGAAATAATCTCAAGTCTTCCAAGTGCATCGTTATATGATACAAGATAATATCCCTTTAAAAGCTTTCCCTTATTCAATTTATCAATGACTTTGTCGGGATGCTTAATCGTTTCATCCACAAAGCAATTGGGTGATAAATTCATTTAATTATCCAACCATTGACCGTTTTGTTTGAGTGTTCTGAATTCGTTGTATGCTTTTTCCAAAATACCTTTTTCGTTGTCAAATTTAAGCAAATGATACGCTTCGTGATACTTATAAAAACCTGAATCCTCGAAAAATTCGTCTTTCTGAGGCTTTGAATAAAATGATTTCGTGCTCATTAAATACCATTTGACGGTCTTTACAATTTCTTCATTGCCTACTTTGAATGAATAATGAGTATCTCCTATGTATTTAACAATATTGGCAACAGAACCGCCTTCTTCTTTGACCTCTCTTAAAGCGGTCTGTTCGTAGGATTCTCCCGGTTCTACGGTACCTTTGGGAAGTACCCAACCGTGAAAATGATCGTAAAAATTCTTATAAAGGACCAAAATCTTGCCCCTGTAAACGACGATGCCGCCGCAACTGATTGCTTCTTTCATTGCAATCCTCCTAATTATAAACTCTTAATCCTCTTCCAAGTATTCCTCTTCTTCCGTATTTCTGAAGAATTCATCGAATATTTTCTTGGCCATGGGTGTGGCATATAGATTACCCGAACCCGCATCCTCAAGTATTATTGTAACACAAATCTGAGGATCATCAATCGGTGCGAATCCGGTGAACCAGGAATGGGTCGAAGAACTGTTGCTACTAAACTCAGCAGAACCTGTCTTGCCGGCCACTGTATATTTGTCTGTATTAAGGCGTTTGCCCGTACCGTCAGTTACCACGGCACGCATCATTTCGGTAAGAATCGATGCTTCCTCGGATGACATGAGACGCTTATATTCTTCGGGCTCAAATGCCTTAACCGTATTCATATTGCTGTTAACAACTTCCGAAATCAGGTACGGCTTCATGAGTACTCCGTCATTGGCTATGCTGGATGTAATCATATTAAGATGCATCGGGCTCATAAGTGTATCGCCCTGACCGAATGCAGTACGTACCATTGTAATATCATCATAGTCTTTGGATGCATGTGCCGCGCTTTCCGAATAATTCATCGTAAGCGGAAGCTCTGAATTAAACATCAAGCTTTCAAGCGTCTTTTCAAAAGAATCCCTATCCAAACTCAGTCCGATATTACCGAATGATGAGTTACATGATTTGGCAAAAGAAGACTTAAGGTTCAAATGTCCGTGTACCTGATGGTTATAACAGCTTATGCTTCCTTCTTTCAGATTAAGAGAGCCGGAACAGTTAAAGCTGTACTTCAAATAGGTGTCCGCATTTTCCCTAATGTATTCAAGCAAAGTTACAATCTTGAATGTGGAACCCGGAGGATAAAGACCCTGTGTGGATCTGTTTAAAAGTACCGAACTGTCTTTGTCGTTAAGCAAATCGTTCCATATTTCGTCAATTTCATTGGGATCGAAATCCGGCTTGGAAACCATCGCAAGAATCTCACCCGTTTTGGGATTGGACACGACAACCGCTCCCTTATATGTTCCGAGAGCCGTATATGCAATCTTCTGCAGATTTTCATCAAGCGTAGATATTACGCCGTCACCGATATATTTATTACCCGTCAAATCCGCAGCCATACGCTCGCCGATAGGCTGATTGGTGTTTATCAGATAATAATTGGCGGCGCCTTCAATTCCCGCACGTCCGTTAGTGGAATAACCGACAGCATGTGAAAAGATATTGAAAAACGGGTAATATCTCTTTTCTTCACCTGTCCGCCTGTCTACCCTGGTCTCTGCCAGAATCACATTATTTCTGGAATATATGGTTCCACGCCTGGTCTGCGCTATAACCACTTCCTGCATAGGATTGTAGCTGTTGTTAAACAGTTCTTCTTTGTGAGTGGCGCTGTATACACAAAGATACGTACATAATGCCATAAATGCCGCAATAACGAGATAAGTCAGTACAAGAATAATATTATTCCTATGGCGCCCGGACGTCGGCAATTGATCCTTGGCGGAACTGTCAGCGGTCTGTGGCCTTACAACATACATTCCTTCTATCACAAAGAAAGCCATAAGCGTAGCCATGACCGAACTTCCTCCGTGGCTGACAAAAGGAAGCGTCACGCCTGTAAGAGGGATAAACTTGGTGCCGCCACCGATAGTAAGGAATACCTGGATGACATACACAAATCCAAGACCTATAGATATAAGTTTGTAGAAACTGTCATCAAATTTAAAAGAAATATTGATGAACATGATAAAGCAGCTGAGGCATATTAATACAAGACAAACCGCAAATACGATACCCAGTTCCTGCACAATTGCCGAAAAAATCAAGTCTGTCTCAACATAAGGAATACTGTCGGGAGTTCCGTTAAAAAGTCCCACTCCGAACCAGGAGCCGCTACTTAAAGCAAACAGCGATTGTGTAATCTGATAACCTTCATTGTCAATAACCGAGAAAGGGTCGATAAATGCCGCAACACGAACACGTACATGCCTGAAAATATTGTATCCGGCAATAGCGATACCAACCCCTGTCAGAGTACCTATAGATAAATACAAATAGTTCTGAGTAGCGATGAATACCAAAATAACAAAAACCACATAATATACCAAAGCCGCACCAAGGTCATTGGATGCCGCCAGTATAATAATGTGCAGTGCCGCAATTGCCGTCGTAAGTGCAAGATTTTTAATCTTAATGCTATAGCAAAGCGCTCCGGACACAAAGATTACGAATAACACCTTAATAAACTCCGAAGGCATAAAATACACACCAAAAATCGAAATCGAAAGTTTGGATCCGCCCGAAATGCTTCCCGCAAAGAAAACTATCGCAAGCGCCACAATTCCGACTCCCGCATAAGCAAGCGGAATATTGGGTATTCTCTTTATTTTCTTCATCAAAAACGGAATGAACGCACAGATTGCAAAAGAAACTACAACAATTATAAATTGCTTAACCGCAGACCTGTAATTGAGTCTTACAAGCATAATAAGGCCTATACTGATAAGCATACAGGCATTATTGATAAGCAGCCTGTTAAGCCTCGGATAGACCATGGGTAATATCTCTATGACTCCAAGAATGAATATCTGCAGAATCGCATAGAAAATCAGATATCTTACTTCTCCGGTTTTAAGAATTATCGATAAAAAGCAAGCAAAATGAACCAGCACAATCATTATGAGCTGGCTTATATATATGCTTTTTCTGGAATGCTCTTCTTTGTACTTAAACACCAGAAAACACTCTAACGTGTAGAGCAGCATAATTACGGCAGTGAAATATTTAGAAAGAGTGGTGATATATTGGACCAATTACTCTACTCCCCGCTTCCAATATGCTTTCGTAAATTTGTCAGGATACTCTCCTGCGCCGTTTATATATAGAGAAAGAATATTTCTTGTCTCTGAAGCGTTCTCATCGGTAAAAGAAAGAATAATTCTTTCCATTGAGAAACGGCTTTCTTTTAATTCTTCGTACAAAAATGTAGGAACGCTGTTGTATATAATGTTTGAACAAATATCACAATTCCTGTATGCCGAAAATACTGTATCCGTGCGGTCTTTGAAATATACAAAAGGATTGCCCTTGTGTTTTTCACAGCCTTTTGAAGTCTTCAAAACGCAGTTAGCGGTATGCATAAGCGGCAACTTTCCATATGCAAATACATATGTATTATCGTTATAACATTCTGCAAGCTCATGCTTGGAGAGCTCAAGAGGCGCCGCGTGAACGTCGGAAATATCATCAATAAACTCAACAGCTGATTTGTTGGCAGTATAAATCTCACTGCCTACTACTACGTTCAAGTCATAGTTACCTTCAGCAATGATATTTAATGCTTCAAAATTACGAACATAAACAGCACAACAGTTATTATTACATATATGCTTTAAAAATTCCTTAACATATCCGTAATCCTTAATTCTGATTACATCCGGAAGCACAGCAATAATATTGTTGCCGCTAATTTTTTCCTTGAGAAGCAGCTCCGCGGGAACACCTATATAAATATCATCAAAAGCACATGCGGCGTCATACTGTTCCTTGGTATGAACCATAACTATAGGTTTCTTTACAAAAGAATGTGACGACTTATGCCCTTTAAATGTAATCGGGCTTATTTTGGCAGGTTCTTTGACCGATAGTTCATCTGTTAATTGTTCAATTGCATTTCGTCTGAGTTCGTTAAGCGATTTAACCGGCATAAATGCAGGTTCAGGCATTTCAACATATACTTCTTCGGCAGAGAAAGCAGTATCCCCGAGTTTACTTAACTGTTTAATAATGTCAGCCTCAGCCAAAGGACGATTAAGGGGTGTACTAACCTCATCACCTTCAACGGTTACCGATACTTCCCCCTGTATAACTGTTAAAGAAGCATTCCTGCCGGGTATCAGGCTCGTATACATAGTAATCGATTGCTTTTTAATACCGGACAAAAATAGTTCAGACACACGCTTCATAAGGGCATCATCATTACCGTTGTATGCAGGACTTTCGAGAGTAATCATCTCACGACCGTTTTGGACATGATAATAACCCTTGCCGATTTCAGACCTCAAATACATATGTCTTAAATCTTCAAAGTCTTTCTTATCGACCTTATAAGCATCGGGATGTTCCATGAATAAATCGATATATTTACGATATACAGACGTAACAAAGGCGCTGTATTCGGGCTTTTTCATACGTCCTTCAATCTTAAGCGAATCTATACCCGCATTAATAAGCTCCGGAATAATATCTACGGTACATTGATCTTTCATGGAAAGAAGGTATTTATCGGCACCTGACTTGTCATCAAGCATTTTGTAAGGTAATCTGCAAGGACCCGCGCAACGTCCGCGATTTCCGCTTCTGCCGCCGAGACACGAACTGAAAAGACACTCGCCGGAGTATGAATAACACATGGCACCGTGAATAAATGTCTCGAGTTCGACATCTACACTTGCCTTAATCTTCTTAATCTCGTCCAAAGAAAGTTCTCTTGCAAGCACAACGCGGGATGCGCCAAGTGATTTATAGAACTTAACAGACTCTATACCCGTGGCAAAACCCTGAGTACTTACATGGCATTCCATATCCGGAAAAAGTTCTCTGAAACGTACGATAAGACCCAAATCCTGCACTATACAGCCATCAAGACCGGCTTCATAGAGCGGACGCAAGTAATCGATGACATCGCTGTATTCACGTTCTTTAATAAGCGTATTAACGGTAAGATATACCTTAACGTTATTGATATGGGCAAGCTTTATGGCCTTAATTATTTCTTCGTCCGAGAAATTGTCTGCATAGGCTCTGGCTCCGAATCGTGAGCCACCCAAATAAACGGCATCACAGCCGGCATTTAAAGCACCTATAAACGCATTATAATTACCTGCCGGCGACAATAGTTCCATACTTAAACAACTCCTGCAATACTATAAAGAAAAAAGGCTGATTAAAACAGCCTTTTAAGTTAGTTATTCTTAAGTTCAGATTCAAGCCTGTATAACTTTCGAGAGCTCTCATCGAGCTCGCTTTTAAGAGATTTCATATTCTTCTCGGAATTATCAAGCTTAATCTGAGAAGCAATCAATTCATGCTTCAGATCATACAGTTCCTTCTCCTTGGCGCTGATTTCTTCTTCAAGGAGAGATATCTGCTTCTTGGCTTTAAAATAATCATCGGCGATGTTAAGCTGAAGAAGCACATTCTGAGTATCCACGGGAGAACGTCTGAAGCCTTCGATTCGGTTATACTCCGCAAGCTTGGAGTTAATATAAGCTGCAACCTTCTGAAGGTACTCTTCGCTTTCATATCCGCTAAGCCTGAAAACCTTGCCGCCGATAATAACTTCTGTATCAGTTTTAGCTGCCATGAAAGCAATCCTCCCAAAGAATTCTTCGTCAAAAACAAGGCATAACGCATGTTTTCAAACTTATTTTAATTATAATATCTAACCTTTCAAATTGCAAGGTCTCAAGCATTCATCTCAATGCCCAAATGTCGGTATGCAAGCTCCGTAACCATACGTCCTCTGGGGGTTCTGATGATGAATCCGTTCTTGATTAAATAAGGCTCATATACTTCTTCAATCGTACCGGAATCCTCTCCGATAGTGGCTGAAAGGGTATCAAGACCCACAGGTCCGCCCTTATATAATTCAATCATTGTAACAAGAATATTTCTGTCTACGTGATCGAGTCCCATCTTGTCGACGTCCATTAAATCAAGTGCCGTTCTGGCTACATCTCCGGTAATAACACCGTCAAATCTAACCTCGGCAAAATCCCTTACGCGCTTAAGCATACGATTGGCAAGTCTGGGCGTGCCTCTGCTTCTTCTTGCCAGCTCATCGGCACCGTCGGTATCGATTTTTACGTTCAAAATCTTGGCCGAATGTCTGATAATAGTCGACAATTCATCTACATTATAAAACTCAAGCTTCTGTACAACGCCGAATCTGTCTCTTAAAGGCGCCGAAAGAAGGCCTGCTCTGGTAGTAGCGCCTACCAAAGTAAACTTAGGTAAATCAAGTCTTATAGACTTGGCCGAAGGTCCCTTTCCTATCATGATATCAAGGGAATAGTCCTCCATTGCGGGATAAAGAACTTCTTCAATCTGCTTGTTGAGTCTGTGAATCTCGTCTATAAAAAGAAGGTCGCCTTCCTTAAGTCCGTTAAGAATAGCCGCCATATCTCCGGGCTTCTCAATTGCAGGGCCACTGGTAATCTTAATATTAACGCCCATTTCATTGGCAATAATCTGTGCAAGTGTAGTCTTGCCGAGTCCGGGAGGTCCGTACAAAAGAACATGGTCGAGCGCATCGTTACGGTTCTTGGCCGCTTCGATGTACACTTTCATAATGTCTTTAACCTTTTCCTGACCGATGTACTCCGAAAGAAAATGAGGTCTCAAAGAGCCTTCGAGTTTAACATCTTCTTCGGTTATCTTGGTTTCAATCATTCGTTGCAATGTAAGTCACCCCTTAAAACATATATTGAAGCGAAAGCTTAAGAATCTCATTGGTATTAAGCTCTTCAAGATGTTCAATCTTAAGTACGGCAGCCTTGGCTTCTTTCTTGTCATATCCGAGAGCCGCCAATGCCTCAATAGCATCAAGTGCATCCTGTGAAAGCTTACCGTCTGACTGAGAAGGCACATCCGAAACCGTGCCGATAAGAGGTTCTTTGGCCAGTTTGTCCTTCAAATCTACAATTATTCGCTCGGCAGTCTTCTTGCCGATTGTAGGCGCCTTTGAAAGACTTGCCACATCTCCCGTAACAATGAAGTACTTGATAACAGGCACGTCAGCTATGCTAAGAAGCGCCTGTGCGCCCTTGGGTCCTACTCCCGATACGCCTATAAGAAGATTAAACATATCAAGTTCGTCGCGAGTCAAGAATCCGTAAAGACTCATTCCATCTTCACGAACGCTCAAATAAGTATATACCTTAATCTCATTGCCTATAGACGGAAGGCTTTCGGAAACTGACTCCGAGACAGCTACATTATAGCCGACGCCGTTAACATCTATTACAAGATTACCGGGACGGTTTTCTTCAAGAATACCCTTCAAAAAAGCAATCATACTCTAATCCTCACTAACCCTGGAAACAATCTGTAAAATAGCCCGATTTGGATGCAGGCTCACCGTTAAGTCTTAAATGGCTCGTATCTCCGAAGTACTGCGTTCTGAATGCACATTTACCGGGCTCACGCTCTTCTGTAGCAAGCACTGTTACAGCCGTAGGAGCTACGAAGAAACCATGCCACAATACAAATGGCGAAATTCCGAGTAGGTGACCCATAATCAGGAACGACACACCGAGGTGGCAAAAGAAAACCAGTGTCTTGCCATGGTCTGAACCATCTGTTAAATAGTATTCTCCGTTTCTTTTAAGACCATATTCTTCGAGCAGTTTATCAAAAGAAGCATTCACGTGTTCCGCTTCGCCCTTTATGTCGTTCTCATGTAACAGCGAAAGCTCGGCCCACTTATCTTTGTCGTATGCTTCTTTAAAATCAGTCCAGGCAGCCGGATAAAAATCCCAAGGAACATGTATCTCATTATTCTGTTCCGCATGGTGTGTCGGATAGTAAAACTCCTTGAGCCACTCACACTCCGTAGCTTCCATGTGAAGCTTATTAAGCGAATATTCACACGTAAGTTTGGCTCTTCCCAAGGGAGAACGATAAATATGAGTTATATCATCTTTCCAGTTAAGAACTCTCTCAGCCAAAAGCTCGGCTTCTCTTCTTCCTTTTTCCGTCAAAGAATCATTCTTATAATCGGGATCCCCGTGACGAATGAAAATAATTCTCATAAACACCTCATGTTAATATTTTTTCTGCATTGCGGTTTCATACAGATAATTATCATATATTACGATATTTACATATACATCCTGATTGGAGTAATCATCATTGCCAATCACTATATTTCCAAGAGAACCGTCGCCTGAAAATCTGACACATAAAGAATCAAATTCATTTAAATCGATACACTTAATACCTTCCGATGAATCGTTATCAAGCAGTTTGGTAAGTGTATTGCCGGAATACAGCCACTTTCCGCCTTCAGTTATCTCACTGTATGCCATGCCGAATTCGGAAAGCTTTTCACAGGTATCATGAGACAGATTTATAATCGAATCAGTATTTTCCACACTGATTATTGCCAAGAAGTCGGCTCCGGCTTCGCTCGACAAAGCTTCATGCAAATCATGTAAATCGTTGACATACTGTAGGTTATTTAAAAACTCTTCGTGATTATAGTATTTCAAATCCTCATCCCACTGATGGTACCTCGAATCGCCTCGATGGTCTGCAAGACTAAAATTGGTATTGATATAATCATTAAGATAACCTGTAACTTTCGCAGCTCCGTATGCATTAACATGGTTACCGTCTATAAAATCGCTTCCCATGTCAAGACATAATTCATCGGCCATTCTGTTAAAATCTATGAAGTCTATATTCTTACTTTCGGCATACTGCGATGCGGCATCCATAATTGACTGAAAGAACGGTCCTCCGTTTATAGGCGTTTTCATAAGAACAAGCTTAAAGCCTTTCTGCACCGATAAATCATACAGACTGTTAAGCCACGCGATATTCTTATCCGACAGTTCGGCAGGGTCGAAATCAAATTGAAGTATGGGACTTATGTCGCTGCCTGTATTAAAGCCTATTCTCTCACCCCTCAATATAGAGTTTAGCTTGTTGTTACGGAAATCGTAACGGCTGAGCTCTTTGTAACGTGTATGTATAATAGGCCAACGGTAAAAGAAATTGCTCTTATCGCCTTCGTTGTCTTCAAAATAATCATTAACAAGATCAATAGAATTCTTGGACGTCTTCATGGAAAGAAGGTTCCTGTATAAATTGCCTTCGCTGTCGTGCTTATCCGAAAAAAGGCCGTAAATATCCACGAAAATAACCTTCGGAGATTGAGTCTTCAGCAATTCCTTAATCTGATGATATGCGGAATACTTGTCTTGACCGGACACACTCATGTCAAATGCGGATATGCCGCTTTTCTCCCACAAAATGCTTGGATAAATACCGCAATACACGTGTGAGCTTCCCACAAAAACAACATCAATCAAATCCTTATCGGTATTATAAAGCTGTTCGATCGACGAGCAATAATCGCCCGTAGTGTCCTTCCATTTCAGAACATTATAAACTGACAAAATGATTATCGATAACAATATGATAAATGCAATAAACTTAACGGTATTTCCTAATTTTTGATTCTTAATTAACTTCAAGATTATAGCCTCTCTAAAAATCAAAATATATGAATTTGGCCGACTCAAAATTGACGCCGTACTCTCCAAATACGAGAACACCCACAATTACAGCCACATATACAGTCCATCTGAACCAAAGGTTCTGCTCTGCCAAAAGAACGCCTACGTCCTGTTTCTTTTTGTAAGTTAAGAATGAAACTATGAGGAGCAAAGCAATCATGTATGCAAGAATCGCAAACTCTCTCCTGTCAAGGCCGTGCAAGAACAAAGACTCATCAAAAAGCGCCCAGGGATTAAATCTGGTAAACATTCTGTGAATATATCCTACAGCGACTTTTAGCGATCTTGCTCTGAAGAAAATCCAGGCAAATGCTACCAGTACAAATGTTATCAGTCTTTTTAACAGGTTGTAGCTAAATACGTCTTTTTTGACATGTAACGCATCGTATGCTTTGGCTCGAATTGAACCTGTAACCTCACCTATTACGCGATATAATCCATGCAACAAACCCCAAGCGACATAGTTCCATGACGCTCCGTGCCATAAACCGCTTACCAGGAATGTAATGATAAGGTTAATATACTTCCTTACCTTACCCTTTCTGTTACCGCCCAAAGGAATATAGACATAATCCTTGAACCATGTGCTGAGCGATATATGCCATCTTGCCCAGAAATCAGCAATACTTGTGGCAAAATAAGGAGTGTTAAAGTTAGTGCATAAGTTAATGCCCATAACTCTTGCCGCGCCTATCGCTATGGCAGAATAACCGGAAAAATCAGCATATATCTGAAGCGTAAACAGCAACGCGCCAAATACAAGCTCTACCGTTCCATACATCGAATAAGTTGAAAAGATATTATCTACAAAGACCGCCGCTCTGTCGGCAATCATTGTCTTTAAAAGCATTCCCCAAAGCATCAGCCCGAAGCCCGATACCATAGAATCATAAGAAAACAGATTCTTTTCTCTTATAGATTTAATCTGCGTAAGAAGGTTCTTACTTCTCTCTATGGGGCCTGCTACAAGCTGAGGGAAAAAACTTACAAACAAAGCGTAATTGATAATGTTCTTCTCTGCCTTAACGTCTCCCCTGTACACGTCGATAACGTATCCCACTGCCTGAAAAGTATAAAAAGAAATGCCTACCGGCAGTACAAAAGAAAACGGATTGGACAAACTTCCCATGCCGATTTTCTCTGTAATATGACTAATGTTTGAGAGAAAGAAATCAAAGTATTTAAAAAGAAACAGTACCAACAGATTAAGCGTAATTCCACAAGCCAGTATGGCTTTACGGACTTTCGCCGGTCTTTCTCGATCAATTAAAATAGCGGTAAGGTAAGTTACAAGAGTTGAAAATAGAATAAGTACGATGTATTTGGCATTCCAGCACATGTAAAAGAAATAGCTGGAAAGAAGCAACCATACAGGCTTAATCCGCTTGGGAAGTATCAGATAAGCGGCAACCACTATAGGAAAGAATATAATAAATTCAAAAGAGTTAAAAAGCATTTTATACCTCAAAAAACATCTGACATACTAACTAACAGTATATCAGATGTTTGCAAATTAATCTCTATTTTTTATGTAGTTAAGTAAGCCGTCCGAATGAATTATTTTTTGCATGAATTCGGGGAACGGCTGGCCTTTGAAGGTTTCGCCGGTTGTTCGGTCAAAAATCTCTCCGGTATCGAAATTGATTTCGACCTCATCTTCCGCGTTAATCTTCTCGGAAGCTTCCTTGCATTCCATAATGGGAAGGCCTATGTTAATGGCATTTCGATAAAAGATTCTGGCGAAGGTCTCTGCTATTACACAGCTTACGCCGTTAGCTTTAATTGCTATGGGAGCATGTTCTCTTGAGGAACCGCAGCCAAAGTTCTTGGTGGCAACTATAATGTCGCCGGCTTTAACCTTATTCACAAATTCTTTATCGATATCTTCCATGCAGTGAGTCGCAAGTTCCTTGGGGTCTGATGAGTTAAGATATCTTGCGGGAATTATTACGTCTGTATCGACGTTGTCACCGTATTTGAATACTCTTCCTTTTGCGTTCATACTTTATACCTCCGGAGCTGCAATGTAGCCCTTGATTGCGCTTGCTGCGGCAACTGCGGGGCTTGCAAGATAAATTTCGCTTGTAATGTGACCCATACGACCTACAAAGTTTCTGTTGGTAGTGGATACGCAACGTTCACCTTCGGCAAGTACTCCCATGTATCCGCCGAGGCAAGGGCCACAGGTAGGTGTACTGACTACGCCGCCGGCTTCAATAAATGTTCTGAGTAAGCCTTCTTCCATAGCCTGAAGGTATATAGCCTGAGTGGCGGGAAGCACAATAAGACGCATGCCGTCTGCGACTTTATTACCTTTAAGTACTTCTGCGGCACATCTTAAGTCATCGATACGTCCGTTGGTACATGAACCTATAACAACCTGATCTATCTTAATCTGTTCTTTGATTTCGTCAATTGTATGAGTATTCTCGGGCAAGTGAGGAAACGCGATTGTAGGCTTAAGAGCCGATAAGTCGATAGTGTATTCTTCGTCATATTCAGCATCGGAATCTGCTTCATATACAGTATATTCGCGCTTGCTGTGTTCTTTTAAATAAGCTTCGGTAAGGTCGTCTACGGGGAATATTCCGTTCTTGGCGCCTGCTTCAATAGCCATATTGGCGATAGTGAAACGATCGTCCATGGAAAGGTTCTTAATGCCTTCGCCCACAAATTCCATAGATTTGTAAAGCGCACCGTCCACGCCTATCATACCGATAATGTGAAGGATAACATCCTTACCGCTTACCCATTTGGGCATCTTACCTACTACGTTAAACTTAATTGCGGAAGGTACTTTAAACCATGCCTTGCCTGTAGCCATACCTGCGGCCATATCTGTACTTCCTACACCGGTGGAAAAAGCACCAAGCGCGCCATATGTGCAGGTATGTGAATCGGCACCGATAATAACGTCACCGGCAACAGTTAAGCCCTGTTCGGGGAGTAACGCGTGCTCAATGCCCATCTTACCTACTTCAAAGTAATTGGTAATCTTATTCTTGAGAGCGAATTCTCTTACGCATTTGCAATGTTCTGCGGATTTAATATCTTTATTGGGTACGAAATGGTCGGGAACAAGAGCAATCTTGTCCTTGTTGAACACATCCTTTAAGTTCATTTTCTCCATTTCTTTAATAGCTACAGGGCTTGTAATATCATTGCCAAGCACCAAATCTAAGTCAGCTTCGATTAATTGTCCTGCGACAACAGATTCAAGACCCGCGTGAGCGGCAAGAATCTTCTGGGTCATAGTCATTCCCATTGGCTCATTCTCCTTTATTCGTTTTCGAAAAGTGGTGTGGAAAAATATCTTTCTGCTGTGTCGGGTAAGACAGTAACTACCGTCTTACCCTTGCCTAGTTTAGTTGCAAGAGCTATAGCTGCGGCTACATTGGTGCCGCTTGAAATACCGCACATAAGACCTTCCTTGCGGGCAAGGTCCTTGGCTGTTTGTATCGCTTCTTCATCAGATACCACGTAGATATCGTCATAAATTTCCTGATTAAGATTCTTAGGGATAATTCCGTCACCGATACCCATCTGAAGGTGAGTACCGATATTGCCTCCCGCAAGAATTGCAGCATTTTCAGGTTCAACTGCCCAGATTGTAATATCCGGGTTCTGAGCCTTCAAGGTCTCGCCAATTCCGCTTATGGTACCGCCGGTACCGATTCCGGAGCAAAATCCGTCTATCGGACCTGCAACCTGCTCAAGAATCTCAAGTCCTGTATGATGCTTGTGAACCAAAGGGTTGTTGGGATTCTCAAACTGTTGAGGAATGTATACTCTCTTGTCGGATGCAGCCATATCGAGAGCTGTCTGAAGGCATTTATCCATGCATTCGCCGATGTTTCCTTCGTCTTTTATCAGAATTACCTCTGCTCCGTAATGCTTAACGAGAAGTCTTCTCTCGGAACTTACGGAATCGGGCATTATTATCACTGTCTTAAAACCCATAACCGCGCCGATAAGCGCAAGTCCTATTCCCTGATTACCGCTTGTAGGCTCGACAATTATTGTATCTTCATTGATAATGCCTTCTTTGAGCGCTTTGGTAATCATGTTATAAGCTGTTCTTGTCTTGATGGAACCGCCGACATTAAGACCTTCATACTTAACAAGTACTCTTGCCGCATCTTCCGGTACCATTTTATTGCTTAATTCAATCATCGGAGTATGTCCGATGGCTTCCAATACATTGCTATAAATCATATTTCTTTTCAAAAAATCAGGGAACCCGCGAAGGGGTTCCCTGTAGCCTTCCGAATTAGTTGTTGATTAACTTATCTTCTTCGTTGTTCCAGCTGTAGAGCTTTCTTACTTCCTCGCCGACCTTCTCAGCGGGATGCTCTGATGCAAGCTTTCTCATGGCCTTGAAGTGTACCTGCTTACCTGCGGGTGACATATCAAGTAAGAATTCCTTGGCAAAAGAACCGTCCTGGATGTCGGAAAGGATTTTCTTCATGGTCTTCTTGGTTTCTTCGGTGATAATCTTGGGACCTGTGATGTAATCACCGTATTCTGCGGTATTGGAGATTGAATAACGCATTCCTGCGAAACCTGACTGGTAAATAAGGTCTACGATAAGTTTCATCTCGTGAATACATTCAAAGTATGCATTTCTGGGATCGTATCCTGCTTCAACAAGTGTCTCGAAACCTGCCTGCATAAGTGCGCAAACACCGCCGCAAAGAACTGCCTGCTCGCCGAACAAGTCGGTTTCGGTCTCGGTTCTGAATGTAGTCTCAAGAACGCCTGCTCTGGCGCCGCCGATACCAAGTGCATATGCAAGTGCAAGGTCAAGAGCCTTACCTGTTGCATCCTGGTGAACAGCTACGAGACAAGGAACACCCTTACCTGCCTGGTATTCGGAACGAACGGTATGACCGGGTCCCTTGGGAGCAATCATGGTAACGTCAACATTGGCGGGAGGTGTGATACATCCGAAGTGAATGTTGAAACCGTGTGCAAACATAAGCATGTTGCCTGCTTCAAGGTTGGGCTCAATGTCGTTCTTGTAAAGGTCTGCCTGCTTCTCATCGTTGATAAGAATCATAATAATGTCAGCCTTCTTGGCAGCTTCTGCCGCTGTATAAACTTCAAATCCCTGTGCCACAGCCTTGTCCCAGGACTTAGAGCCCTTGTAAAGACCGATAATGACATGGCATCCGGATTCCTTTAAATTCAATGCGTGAGCATGGCCCTGTGAACCATAGCCGATAATTGCGATTGTCTTACCCTCAAGTAATGATAAGTTACAATCCTGCTGATAATAAATCTTTGCCATTTTGGTATCTCCTTTTATTTAAATAAAAAATAATAACGTTTTAATCAAGGTAAGTAACCTTGT
Source organism: Lachnospiraceae bacterium (assembly GCA_017553505.1). GTDB lineage: Bacteria > Bacillota > Clostridia > Lachnospirales > Lachnospiraceae > UBA1258. Next base: position 169,424 of record JAFZLD010000025.1, on the reverse strand, counting down.
CTATACCTCTTATAAGACCGGTCATACCGGTTCTTGCAAGTTCTAAGATTTCGTAGCCGTCAAGAAGATCCATGAATGCCTTAATCTTCTCCTGATCACCGATAAGCTCAATAATAAGGCTTTCCTTGCCTACATCGATTATATTGGCTCTGAAAATGTCTGCAATTGAAATAACTCCCTGTCTGTCCTTGGGTGAGCATTTAATCTTAATGAGAGCAAGCTCTCTGTAAACGCTTTCTTCGGGCTTTAAAACCTTGATATCTCTAACATCAATGAGCTTGGCAACCTGCTTCTCAATCTGGTCGAGAATATCGTCGTCACCGTGAGTCACAATAGTGATTCTGGTAAATCTTTCATCGGCCGTAACGCCTGCGGTAATACTGTCGATATTATAGCCTCTTCTTGAGAAAAGTCCTGAAATTCTGCTCAAAACACCTGAAGTGTTATCTACAAGTAATTGGAAAACTTTGGTATGCATTTTCGTCTCCGTTTCACTTAAATTAATATTTATAGTAACTACTACACAGACAAAAGTCAATAAAAAATGCTTTAATTCTCTAAATCATTACATTTGGGAAGCGCTAAAGTGCCGGTGCGAGCCACTTCAACTACGCTTATACCCGAAAGCATAGTGCGGAAAACCTTGATTTTCTCGGGAGTATCGCAAATCTGAATCATAAGATGAGTGTTACTCATATCAACGATTTCTGCTCTGCATATCTCGCAGATTTCAAGGATGTCCTTTCGGTTTGACTTATTTACTTTAACCTTTATAAGCATAAGCTCTCTTGCGATTGCCTGCTCTTCTTTGAAGGTTTTAACCTTAATAACATCAAGCTTTTTGTTAAGCTGTTTCTCTATCTGTTCAAGTGTACGTTCATCACCGGAACTTACGATAGTCATATTGGATACTTCGGGATCGAAGGTCTCGCCTACAACCAAAGAATCGATGTTAAAGCATCTTCTTGCAAAAAGTCCGGATACCTTGCTGAGTACACCCGATCTGTTTTCTACCAAAACCGAATATAATTTCTTCATATGCGCCTCCCGACTAACCTTTAACGATATCCATCGGATCAACCATAACTTCCATAATGCAAGACTTGTCGTCTTTCAAAAGAAGGTCTATCGCCGCTTCGGCTTTACTCGTATTTTCAACTTTTATGTAGCCCATATCGTAAGCCTTGGCCAAAAGCTCAAGGTTCGGATAGTCATTAAGTTCTACCACGGAATAATTGTCCTTGTATGTAAAGTGCTGATACTCACGTACCATACCAAGGTAATTATTCTTAAGTACAATAATTTTAACGCCTTTCTTAACCTGATTAATGGTAGCAAGTTCCATCATGGACATCTGGAAAGAACCGTCGCCGCAAACTGCGATTACCTGCTTCTTAGGAGCTGCAAGCTTGGCTCCCAATGCTGCGGGAATTGAATATCCCATGGTGCCCATACCGCCACTGGTCATGAATCGACCTTTCTTAACCTCGTGATAAGCGCAAGACCAAATCTGATTCTGTCCGACATCGGCCACATATATTCCGTCATCCTTCATCTTGGCAGACAAAAGCTTGATAAATGCCTCCGGGTCTGTAAACTTGGGATTCGGATTTCTTTTGACAACCATTTTCTTTTTATACTCGTTAAGAGTCGTGAGCCATTCCTTGGTATCAAGGGTCATTTCAAAAGAAAGAAGCTGCTCAAAAATATTCTTGGCGTCGCCTACGATAGGGATTGTGGGACCGCAGTTCTTACCTATCTCCGCAGGGTCAACGTCTATGTGAATAAGGACTTTGTTTTCAGTAATTAAATCAGGCTGATTAACGGCTCTGTCGGCCACTCTCGCGCCTACCATGATAAGTAAGTCGGATTCGTTCATGGCTCTGTTAGCATATGCCTTGCCGTTGTTACCGACCATACCAAAGTACATAGGATGAGCTGTAGGCATAGAACCGATACCCATCATTGTAGATACAACGGGAATCTTAAAGGTCTCTGAGAACTTCTTAAGCTCCTTCTGTGCATCTGCAAGAAGTACACCGCCACCGGCACAGATAACGGGTCTCTTGGCCTTTTCAAGTGCCTTAACCATCTTCTTAATCTGCGCATAGTTACCCACAACCGTAGGCTTGTAGGTACGCATGTTTACTTCTTCGGGATATTTGAATTTCTTTATTTCGGCATTCTGAATATCAATCGGCACGTCTACAAGAACGGGTCCCTTACGACCGGTTCTGGCGATGTGGAATGCTTCTTTCATGACTCTGGGGATGTCGTTAACATCCTTAACAAGATAGCTGTATTTAACAAATGACTCTACGGCACCTGTGATATCGGCTTCCTGGAATACGTCGGATCCGAGAAGTGATGAATTAACCTGTCCCGTAATACATACAAGCGGTATACTGTCTGCAAAAGCAGTTGCAATACCTGTAATTAAATTGGTGGCACCGGGGCCGCTTGTGACGGCGCAGACACCCACTTCTCCGGAAATTCTGGCAAGGCCGCTTGCCATATGGGCTGCATTCTGCTCGGTTCTTACAAGTACCGTCTCAATATCGGAATTGAGAATGGAGTTGTAAAAAGGACAAATTGCAACACCGGGATAGCCGAATACGTATTTAACCTTCTCTTCAGAGAGGGCTTTCACCAATGCATCTGCTCCAATCATCCTGTCACCTCGTTAATAGATTTTCTTTATTTGTTTCAATGTAAAATTTTACCACACTAAAGCATGAATGTGCAATAGTTAATACAATTTAAAAGTTTTTTAAATTGTATTTAGTCTGTTAATATGATATCTTTAAGTGGTGTGAAACATTGGAGGTTTTTATGAGAAAATATACGAAAGTTCTTATATGTATTATGCTTACGGCAGTTCTTCTGTGCGGATGCGGAGCCAAAGGTTCCGGCGCTGCCAAGGAATATAGAGCTTCGATGGAGAAGTTTTTCGAAAGCTTAGATAAGGTTAATACAGATATAAACAGTATCAATCCTGAAGATCAGGATGCGGTATCCAAGTTATTTGAGCAGTTTGATGTTCTTGAAAAAGAAATCACCGCTATGTCTCAGCTTACGGTACCTACCGAAGGCGTTCCCGAGACTTTTGCTTATATCGGAGATATTGCCAAGTCAGCTGCGGATTATATGACTCAGGCAAACGGATATTTACATGATTCTTTTTCCGACGGCGCTTACAATGAACATACACTTGAAGCTGCTCTTGAATGTTACAAAAGAACCAACAAGCGAATCCAGTATATAATTACTCTTCTTCACGGAGAATATCCCAAGGACGAATCGATTTCTTTCGGTAACTAAATAAAACAAAAATTTAACCCCTGCTTCCTTACGGAAACAGGGGTTTTTATTATCTTTAAATGTTCCTATGAAACTTAGAACTTACCTGCCTTAGCAGCTTCTTCGATAGATACTGCTGTGGAAACGGTCATACCAACCATAGGGTTGTTACCTGCGCCGATAAGACCCATCATCTCAACGTGTGCGGGAACTGAAGAAGAACCTGCGAACTGAGCGTCAGAGTGCATACGACCCATGGTATCTGTCATACCGTAGGAAGCGGGACCTGCAGCCATGTTATCGGGGTGAAGTGTACGTCCTGTACCACCGCCTGATGCTACTGAGAAGTACTTCTTGCCCTTCTCAAGTCTTTCCTTCTTGTAAGTACCTGCAACGGGATGCTGGAATCTGGTGGGGTTGGTGGAGTTACCGGTGATGGATACGTCAACGTTCTCCTTCCACATGATTGCAACGCCTTCGCTTACATCATTGGCACCATAGCAGTTAACCTTTGCACGAGGGCTGTTAGCGTCCTTGGAGTAGCACTTTCTGGAAACTTCCTTAACAGTGTTGGTGTAAGGATCGTATTCGGTCTCTACGAAAGTAAAGCCGTTGATACGGGAAATAATCTGAGCAGCGTCCTTGCCGAGACCGTTAAGAATAACTCTTAAGGGAGTCTTACGAACTCTGTTAGCTTTCTCAGCGATACCGATAGCGCCTTCTGCTGCTGCGAATGACTCGTGACCTGCAAGGAAAGCGAAGCACTCGGTGTCTTCTTCAAGAAGCATCTTACCAAGGTTACCGTGACCAAGACCTACCTTACGGGTGTCTGCTACGGAACCGGGAATACAGAAAGCCTGAAGGCCTTCGCCGATTGCTGCAGCTGCATCTGCTGCTCTGCGGCAACCTTTCTTAATAGCGATTGCAGCGCCTACAGTGTATGCCCACTTAGCGTTTTCAAAACAGATGGGCTGAATGCCTTCGATAAGATGATATACATCGATACCTGCAGCATCTGTAATTGTCTTACATTCTTCGATGGAAGAGATACCGTAGTTCTTTAATACGGCAAGAATCTGGGGCTCTCTTCTTTCATATGATTCAAATAATGCCATCTTAGTCTCCTCCTTACTTTACTTCTTTGTCGGTTCTGGGATCGATAATCTTAACAGCATCCTGAACGCGTCCGTACTGGCCGGAAGCCTTGTCAAGAGCGGTCTGAGCATCGTCGCCCTTCTTGATGAAGTCCATCATCTTACCAAAGTTTACATACTTGTAACCGATGATAGCGTCTTCTTCGTCAAGAGCGATACCTGTGATATAACCGTCAGTAAGTTCAAGGTAACGAGGACCCTTCTTAAGAGTACCGTAAGTGGTACCAACCATTGAACGGGTACCCTTACCAAGGTCTTCAAGACCTGCACCGATAGCAAGACCATCCTCAGAGAATGCGGACTGTGTACGTCCGTAAACGATCTGTAAGAATAATTCTCTCATAGCGGTGTTGATAGCGTCACAAACAAGGTCTGTATTAAGAGCCTCCAAAACGGTACGTCCGGGTAAGATTTCAGCTGCCATTGCTGCAGAGTGAGTCATACCGGAGCATCCGATTGTCTCAACCAAAGCCTCCTGAATGATACCTTCCTTAACGTTCAAAGAAAGCTTGCAGGCACCCTGCTGAGGAGCGCACCAGCCGATACCGTGTGTGTAACCGGAAATGTCAGAAACATTCTTAGCCTTAACCCATTTAGCCTCTTCGGGAATGGGAGCACAGCCATGGTTTACACCCAGTTTAACAGGGCACATTTCTTCAACTTCTTTTGAATAAATCATGAATTGTTTACTCCTTTCAAACAAATAATAATCGCAACTTCCATTGTTGCATAAAAATACTGAAAAATCCAGTATTTTTTATTAAACACGTACGGTTATTAATCTTCCCTTTTCTGAATAACCGTGCCGTTGTTTTTGTGTATTGAATGCGCGGGAATTACACCTCTTACGCACGATGTGGGATATACGTTACTCCACTTGCCGATTACGGTACCGGGATTGAGAACGCTGTTACATCCGACCTCAACATTGTCGCCGAGCATTGCACCAAATTTCTTGAGTCCGGTTTCGATACGTTCGCCTTCGTTGTGTACAACTACAAGTTTCTTATCACTCTTAACATTGGATGTAATGGAGCCTGCACCCATGTGAGCTTTAAATCCAAGAATTGAATCGCCTACATAATTATAGTGAGGAACCTGAACTTTATTAAAAAGAATAACGTTCTTAAGCTCCGTCGAATTACCTACCACACAACCGTCGCCGACAATAACATTGCCTCTTATAAACGCACCGGGACGAACCTCGGTTTCGGCACCAATAATACAGGGGCCTGCGATATAGTTGTTGGGATAAATCTTGGCGGTCTTATGAATCCATACGTTGTCGCCTTTGTAATCATACTCATCGGGCGAAAGCTTGCTTCCGAGTTCAAGTATATAATCCTTAATCTTAGGAAGCGCTTCCCAAGGATAAGTTACCGTCAAAAGAAGGTCCTTGGCCAGCGTTTCGTCAAGTGTATATAAATCAGAAATAGTAATGTCAGCCATAATGCCCTCCAATTACTTAATATAAAATATCAGAATTAACTCCGCATAAAATAATATTCCATCTACGACTCAAAATCAAATACAATATTTGAATTTTCATCAAGTTTTAATACTGCGTCGAATACGGAGCCTTTTTTGCTTAAAAAGCCTTGAATTCTGTCTGTTTTCTTGTCGGTAATCAGTTTGGTAAATTGTTCTTCCGGCAATTCAACGCCCGCGATCTTGCCCACGAAGAACTTACAGCCATCGCCTTCTCTTACGTAGGAAGCGCAACGATAGCCCATATGTCCTTTAATGATTGAACTTCCGCATTTGGGGCACTTAACATTCTCCATAACTTTGTCTTCGTCTTCAAAAACAAACTTACAGCCGGTAACGACGCCTTCTTCATTTCTGGCAAGTGTAAGCTTGGCATCAAAAGAATTACCCGATTTGGACTTAAAGCCCGATATGACGGAAGTTGTCTCGTTATTAAGGAGTTCCTTTAGGATTGCCTCGGTAATCTTTACACCTGAAATCGTACCGACATTAAATCGGCAGCCGGCTTCGGGATTCTCGCGATTATAGTTTTTGCAGCCGAACCCAAATTTGGTCTTAACTATATCTCCGCCACAGACAGGACACTTTACGTCTTTTATTGTCTTTTCCTCGACGTTTTCGAAGTCAAAGACGATTTCTTTCTTGCCGTCTTCTGTAATATTAAGCTTAAGGCAGGCATCAAATGCTTTCTTGGACTTTCCTTTGAAGCCTCTGATGGTCTTGGAAATGCCGTTGGTAAGAAGTTCTTTGACATCGGCTTCGGATATTTTCTTACCTGCTATTTCGCCTATGGAAAAATTACACTTATTCTCTTCGGCAAATCTGTTTTCACAGGCGAAGCCGTATTGAGTAACCACGATATTTCCGCCGCATGCGGGACATTTTACACCTTCCACCACCTTGGACTCGACATTGTCAAAGTCAAATACGACTTCGGTTCTGCCTGATTCGGTCTTTTGGAGGATTAATACCGCATCAAATTTCTTGCCACTCTTACCCTTGAATCCACGCAAGGTTTCGGTCTTGCCTTCTTTGATCAGTTTCTCGGCTACCGCGGGCGAAATTGTCTTGCCTGCAATGGTCTTACCTATGAAGAATTTACATGAGTCTTCTTTGGCAGCGTCAAAAGCCGAGCATCCATAGCCCGCAGACTTGATAATAATATCGCTTCCGCAATCCGGGCACTTGCAATCTTTGAGTTTCTCGGCTTCTATGCCTTCAAAGTCGAATGCGACGGATTTCTTGCCGTTTTCATCAGTGATAAGTTTTAACTTTGCATTAAATTTTGCATTGCTTTTGGATTTAAATCCTGTAATGATATCGGTGGCGCCTTCGTTAATGAGCTTAATTATCGTATCATCATCCAGATGCTTACCGGCTATCTCGCCTATGCCGAAGTAGCATCCGTTTTCTTTTGTCCTATCTTCACAGGTCACACCGTAACCGGTAATCATCAAACGCTTACCGCAGGCAGGACACACAGCACCTTCCAGGTATCTTGCGGGAACTTGGGAGAAATCAAAGTTTACGTTAATGACACCATTGTCGTCTTTGCTCATAACAAGTGCAGCACTGAAAGGCTTCTTGTTCTTGCCTACAAAGCCGTCGATAACCTTTGTTTTGCCTTCGGTCACAAGATTCACAAAATCTTCTTCGGGCAAATCAACACCCGCAATCGTTCCGACATTGAACTTACATTTAATCGTCTCGTCAAAGTAATTGCTGCAACCGTATCCGAAAGAAGTTGTAGTAAGCTCGCCACCGCACATAGGGCACTTAATGCCGAGTTTCTTACGTGTCGCAACTCCTTTTGAATCCTTTCCGGTAAAGCGATTAATGTTTCTCGCAATCTGCTCGGTAAGGTCAAAAGAAATCATTTTGGTGGTCTCACGTCTGATGTAGTCTTCAAGCTTAGACCTATATTCGACGTCGTCAACCGTTCCGTTAATAATACCCTCAAGTCCCATCTCCCAGTTAGCTGTCATTTCGGGATTGAGAAGTGTAGGAACAGAAAGTTTAACTACTTCATAAATCATCTCACCAAGCTTCTCGGGGGTAATAATCTGAGTCTTCTGGTTCTGATTAAGATATTTAATGCGAACAAGTTTATCCAGTATCTCGCCGCGAGTTGCGGATGTACCGATACCGGACTTCTTAATCTGTTCGCGAAGTTCTTCATCCTCTATAAGGTTACCCGCATTCTCCATAGCAAGAATCAGGTTACCTGAGGTATATCGCTTGGGCGGGGATGTCTTACCTTCTTTAATCTCGTAACCTTGAACTACTATCTCATCGCCCTTTTTTGCAGTTCCGGCAAATGCAAGAAGTTCTTCTTTGTGTGAATTATCGTCGCTGCCTTCATCGTCGTCGGATTCTTTCTTTTCGTAAACTCCGGCAACTTCCATGTAGCCTTTCTTCGACAAAACTTTGGCTGATGTGAAGAACTTTTCGCCATCTGACACAACTGTCATCTTGACATTCTTATACTCGGCAGCCGGATAGAAAATGGACAGGAATCTCTTACAAATAAGGTTATATACAGATTTGGCAAGGTCTGAGAGTGCACCGATAGCCTGAGTCTGTCCCGTCGGAATAATAGCATAGTGATCGGTAACCTTCGAATCATCGGTGTACGCACTCTTCTCGATTCCGACATACATGCGATTATCCAGAATATTCTTGGCAAAAGAAGCCATTTCGGGATAACCCGTAAGTCCGCGGATATTCTTGCTTATCTCCTTGGCAATTGCGGTAGTAAGTACACGTGCATCTGTACGAGGATAAGTCGTAAGTTTCTTTTCATAAAGTTCCTGCACAATATCCAAAGTCTGCGCAGGGCTTATCTTGAATATCTTGGAGCATTCCGACTGAAGCTCGGCAAGGTTAAAGAGCAAAGGCGCACGTTTGTTGGATGTTGAAGTCTCGATAGAGTCAATAACGGCAGGCTTACCCGTTAAATCGTTAATCAGAGCTTCAGCACTCTCACGCTTTTTAAAGCCGTTTTCTTTGTACAGAAGCGGTGACTCAAAGTACTTGGAATCCTTAACCGCTCTCCATTCACCCTTAAATCCGGCATCACCAAAAGACCCCATAATGCGGTAAAAAGGTGTCTCTATAAAATCACGGATTTCGCGCTCACGATTAACTACCATTCCAAGTACGCAGGTCATAACTCGGCCTATGGCAATCGCGGTATAGCTGGAAGTTGCTGCAGCATCATTAATCATGCAACCGTACTTAACAGAAAGCGCTCTCGAAAAGTTAATTCCAAGGCTATAGTCCTCGATGGTACGCATAATACCGGACTTGCCAAGGCGTGCATAATCAGACATGGGCTTCGCTTCTCTGATGCCTCGCATAATTTCATCGTCAGTCTGAGAATCTATCCAAACACGAAGTTCGGTCATGCCCTCGCGGACACCACCGTAGTTTCGAATGTTTTCTTCAATTGTCTGTCCTTCTTTTCCGGAGTCGCCTGCCCAGTAAACGGTATCAATATCTTCCCTGTGTAAAAGCTTATTCACGAGGGCATACTGATCCTTGGAACTTTGGATTACTCCGTATTTGTATTCCTTGGGTAAAAAAGGAAGATCCTCAAGCCTCCAGGTCTTATACTTTTCATCGTAGGCTTCAGGATAAGACATCTCGACCAGATGGCCGAAACACCATGAAATGACATACGTGTCGTTCTCTATGTATCCGTTGTTATTGCCGGACACTCTAAGCACTCTGGCAAAGTCTCTTGCCACAGACGGTTTCTCGGTTATAATAAGTTTCTTCCCCAAAATCTAAAATCCCTTTCAAACTTACAGATTGTCAAGAAGCAACAATCTTAAATTCTTTCTGACCTTGGCTTCCAAAGAAAGCTTTTCGTCAAATCTGTTACCTGCAAAGAGGTAAATATGGTCGGCCGAAATCTTAGCCTTTTCGGCCAGATACAGCAATAATTCATAGTCATCATATGTTACCATAGCTTTGTCATAAGCGCAAAGACAGATAATATAGTTCTTGTCCGCAGACTTACCCATGATATCGATGTTTCCCTGCTTGCCGATCCATTTGCCGAAACGCTCCACGTTAATCGGAAGCTTCTTCTTATCGTTAAGTCTGCTTAAATATTCAAGACAAATCTTATCAAAATGCTTGTCGACATATGCCTTAAGTCCCGGCACGACGCAAAGTCTGTAGAATTCTTCCGGCGAACTTGTCTCGAGATAAGATGCTCTGTTAAACATAAAAGAATAATAGAAATCCACCAGATTATTGGATATTCCGTACAGTCCCTTTTGAGAATTGTCGCGTCCTTCCGTATCTACGCTGAACAACTTCTCAACCAGCTCAAGTTCCATAAGATTCTTGATATAAACACTAATCTTAGCCCTTGAAAATTCAGTATGCTCATATAAATCATTGAGCTTATTCTTACCGACTGCAAGAGCACTTAAAATCGTATTGTAAACAGAAGTCTCGCGCAACTCTTCAGTTACAAGAGCCCCGGCAACATTATGAAGAGCTCCGTTCTCGGCCAGAAGGTTCTTTACAATATTGTCCTTGATGCTCAAATGCTCATCAAACATCTTCCAAAGTCCCGGCACACCGCCGAGAATGCTGTAACATACGGCACAATCTTCATTGGTATACAAAGAAAAATAGTCTCTTAAATCGTAGAAAGAAAGTTCTTTTAACTTAAGAAATCCCGACAGTTCAAACGCCGCATCACCGATTCTGCTTACAAGCGAATTCTCCACAAATCCAACCGATGAAGAAGACAGAATTACAAGATATTCCTGATTGTTCCAGTTAGAATGAATAAAAGAAATAATCTCCTCGAAGAAATTGGGATTACTCTTTAAAATGTGCTGGAATTCATCAAAAACAATGACTTTCTTTTGCGTATGTTTCTTACCGAGGCACGCAAAAACCTCCGACAGTTCCGGGTACTTTAAAGTCTTAATGCCCAGTTCCGCAAGTCTTAAGCCGAGTCTGTATTTCTGCTCTCTCTCGCTTGCAGGCTCGCAGGCATAGTAAAAGCCCGGCTTATCGGACATGAATTCCCTGATAAGCGCAGTCTTACCTATGTATTTCTGCCCGTATAAGACAAGAATCTGACTCTTGTCTCTGTCATAATAATTCCCCAATTGATTTAATTCAGAATTTCTGCCAATAATCATCTTTTACACAATCCAAATCTAAATTATCCTAAGCATCAGTTCCTCGATGCCCTTGTCATCAGTAGGCTTACCGAGATAGAAACCTTGTATAAGATCGCAATTCGTGTGCTCGGTAAGATAATCAAACTGTTCCTTGGTCTCAACGCCCTCTGCTACGGTTTCAAAACCTAACTTTTCAGACATTGCGATAACGGATTCAACAATAACCTTAGAAGCATCGTCCTTAAGAATGTTATCAATAAAAGACTTATCAATCTTAAGTGTGTTAATAGGCAAGCCTCTTAAGTAAGCCAAAGAAGAAAAACCGGTTCCGAAATCGTCCAAAGAAACCTTTATCCCGTAATCCCTTAATTCAAGCATTTTGTCGGTTATAGTCTTAAAATCGTCTATCAAAACCGATTCTGTAACTTCAAGTTCCAAAAGCTCGGGATTCATATCGTATTTGTTAAGAACCGCCATGACCTTAGGCACAAAATCAGGCTTAGCGTACTGTATGGACGAAATGTTGATCGATAAAATCACATTCAAATCAAATTTCTTTTTCCATTCCATGAACTGTCTTACGCTTTCGTTAAGAACAAAATCACCGATTGGAATGATGGTTCCGTTCTTCTCTGCCAAAGGAATGAAAACTGACGGGCTTATCATATTTCCGTCCGAATCTTTCCACCTAATCAATGCCTCAACCCCGCGAAGGCGCTTGTTGCGAGCACTAAACTGCGGCTGATAATTCATGGCGAAGTTAGCAGACAACACTGCATCTTTTAACTTGTTCTCTATCGCAACTTCATTAAGGAAATTGTTAAGTATTGCCGTGTCAAAGAACTTGATATTGTTCTTGCCCTGTCTCTTAGCCTTGTACATAACTATCTCGGCACAATTGATTAAAGAAAGCGCATCATCGGAGCTCTCGGGGTACTCAGCCACGCCTACGGACACGCTTATTGACGCGTCTGTCATATCTGTGAGTTTCATGGGCTTTGCAAGATACTCTTTGATGGAACGATAAATCGTATCTACGCTTCTGTGACCGCAAGGGTCGTAAATTCCTATGCAGAAAATATCAGAATCGAATCTGGAAGCAATTACATTATCTTCCGATAATCCATGGATAAAGATTCCCAGATTCTGTATGATTTCATCTCCTGTTACGATTCCTCGCACATCGCTGATATTGTGAAAATCATCGATATCAAGAAGCATAACGCTTACCACAACGTTTTGTTCTTTGGCCTTATCTACGTAGTCTTTAAGCTTGGAAATAAAGTAATTTCTGTTATAAAGACCTGTGGTGGAATCATAATATGCCATATATGCCAGTTCATCCTGGCGATTACGCTGTTTTGTAACATCGGAAACAGCTACTATTTTCTCGGTAACTTCTCCCGAAGCATTCTTAAATACAGAAACATCGACACATACCCAGGTCTTCTCATCTTTTAATTTACAATCGAGTGCCTGTCTTGACTTTCCTTCTTTCTCAACGAAAAGAAGGCGCCTAACGTTTTCCTTGGACTCTTCAGAAAAATATTCTTCGAGTTCAGGAAGCCTTGCCGCCTCGCTAATCGTTATGTCAAAAAAAGTGTTCCAGTTTCCGAGAGTTCGCGCAGAACCCGTTTCGTAATTCACATACAAAAAAGCTCTTTGCGAAGTATCAAAGAACAACCGATACATTCTCTCGTCTGCTTGGAGTTTCTGATTTAATGCCGTTAAGAGGTCAACCTGATAACGTAAATCATCCATACAAATATAACCCTCTATTCTCGCTTCGTCCCCATAAAGCAATGTTTATTTCTTGGTGATGTAACCCTGAGCCTTCAAGAGCTCTGCGCATAAAACAGCTCCGCCGGCAGCACCGCGAACAGTGTTGTGTGAAAGGCCTACGAACTTAAAGTCGTAAACGCTGTCTTCGCGAAGACGTCCGATTGAAACGCCCATTCCCTTCTCATAGTCTACATCAAGTTTAACCTGAGGTCTATTGTCTTCTTCAAGATACTGAATAAAATTCTTGGGAGCGCTGGGAAGGTTTAACTCCTGAGGAGCGCCCTTAGCGGTTCTTAACTTCTCGATAAGCTGTTCCTTGGTAGGTTTCTTACGGAACTTAACGAATACGGAAGCTGTGTGTCCGTTTAATACGGGAACGCGGATACACTGAGAAGTAATTACGAGGTCTTTCTTAAGTTCGATCTCGCCGTCCTTAAGAGTACCTAAAACTCTCAAAGGCTCCTTCTCGCTCTTTTCCTCTTCGCCGCCGATGTAGGGAATGATGTTCTCTACCATCTCAGGCCAGTCCTTGAAGGTCTTGCCTGCACCGGAAATTGCCTGATATGTGGATGCGATTACCTCGTAAGGCTCAAATTCGCTCCAAGCCCAAAGGCAAGGTGTATAGCTCTGAATGGAACAGTTAGGCTTAACCGCGATAAATCCTCTCTTGGTGCCGAGTCTCTTCTTCTGAGCCTCGATAAGACCTGTATGGTCTGCGTTAATCTCCGGAACGACCATAGGAACATCCTTGGTCCATCTGTGTGCGGAGTTATTGGAAACTACGGGAGTTTCGGTCTTTGCGTACTCTTCTTCGATTGCTTTGATTTCTTCCTTGGTCATGTCTACGGCGCTGAAGCAGAAATCAACTTCGGAAGCAACCTTCTCGACCTCGGTAACATCCTTAACCACAATCTTCTTAACAGCCTCAGGCATAGGAGTATCCATTTTCCATCTGTCGCCTACGGCTTCTTCGTAAGTCTTGCCTGCGGATCTGGGACTTGCTGCGATTGTGGTAACTTCGAACCAGGGGTGATTCTCAAGAAGAGAAATGAATCTCTGACCTACCATACCCGTTCCGCCTAAAATACCTACTTTCAACTTTTCACTCATGAATAAATTATCCTCCTGCTATATTGATAATGCTTAATTATTCAAATTCCGAATCCTGCCAGTCGTGTTCCAGATAATCACGGCTTACAGCTATAATTTTCTTCATCGCTTCCATTCCGGGAGCGCCTATAGTCAAGCGTTTCGATACACATGTCTTAAGAGATATCTCGTCATAAACATCTGCATCGAAAAGCTCCGAGAATTCTTTTAATTTGGTCAAAGAACAATCATCGATACTGATACCTTCATCTATGCAGTAAAGTACCAGCTCACCGATAACCTTATGAGCATCTCTGAAAGGCATCCCCTTCTTAACGAGATAATCTGCGGCATCGGTAGCGTTCGTAAATCCGTTAACAGCGCTCTTGGCCATGTTGTCTTTATTAAACTTGGTAGTGGCAAGCATGCCCTCGAAAAGGTCGAGGCAAGTCTTTACCGTATCGATAGCGTCAAAGCTTACTTCCTTGTCTTCCTGCATGTCTTTATTGTATGCAAGGGGAAGGCCCTTCATGGTAGTAAGAAGCGACATCAACGCGCCGTATACTCTTCCGGTCTTTCCGCGTACAAGCTCCGCTATATCCGGGTTCTTCTTCTGAGGCATGATGGATGAGCCTGTGGAAAAAGCATCATCAAGTTCAATAAACCTGTATTCGTTAGTATTCCAAACTATTATCTCTTCACAGAAACGGCTCAAATGCATCGAAATAATGCTAAGTGCAGCCAGAAACTCAATAAGATAATCTCTGTCGGATACGGAATCCATACTGTTAAGGGTAGGTCCGTAAAAGCCCATCAAAGAAGCCGTCATATCACGATCCAAAGGATACGTGGTACCTGCAAGAGCACCTGCTCCCAAGGGGCAATAATTCATACGATGGAAAATGTCTTTGAGTCTGTCTCTGTCGCGCTTAAACATCTCAAAATAAGCTCCGAGATGATGAGCAAGCGTTACAGGCTGAGCCTTCTGAAGATGAGTAAATCCCGGCATATATGTGTCGGTATTCTCAGTCATGATATCAAGAATGGTGCCAAGCAGTTTCTTAACCGCAGCATCCACATATAAGACCTCAAGTCTGGTGTAGAGCTTCATGTCAAGGGCAACCTGATCGTTGCGGCTTCTTCCCGTGTGAAGTTTCTTACCTGTATCACCGATTCGCTCAATAAGCTTAGCTTCCATGAAGCTGTGAATGTCCTCATAAGCATCGGTAATCTCAAGCTTTCCTTCCAAAACATCGTTCTTAACGGCTACAAGGCCGTCGATAATCTTGGTGGATTCTTCCTTGGTAATTATTCCGCATTTGGCAAGCATGGCGGCGTGTGCCACAGATCCTTCGCAATCTCTTTCCATAAGCCTTTTGTCAAAGTTAATGGAGGCATTGAAGTCGTATACTTTCTTGTCTGTTTCCTTAGTAAATCGTCCGCCCCAAAGCTGTGCCATGATCGTTAAATGCTCCTTTGCATCTCTGTAATTGTTAAATCCAATTTTAGCATAGAGGTACCTTTGATTCAACACAAAGACACCTTCAAAAAGTGCCAAAATAATATGCAAAAAGAGCGAAAATCTCTACACAATATACATATGTACGTCGAGCGCGTACATATTTTAGCAATTCGTCCTTGTGAAGCGTTAAAGCAAAATGCTTTCAAACCCTTAAAATAAAAAGAAAAAGGAACCTCACAAAGAGATTCCTTTAATCGCTCAAAGCTCCCGGCCGGATTCGAACCGGCGACCTACGCATTACGAATGCGTTGCTCTACCAGCTGAGCCACGGAAGCCTGCGTCTTAACGACACAATGGATATTATAAGATGTGCTAATCGTTTTGGCAAGTGGATTTTGCATAAATGTGAAGGCATAAAGGACAAAGCTTTAATGTAAGTTCATGCATCTTACCGTCACGCTTTGCAGCTTTCGCTTCCTTGGCTCTTCCGCTCATTTTATAGAGTCCGCCGTACTTAATTTGTTCAGACGCAAATATTTCTTTGTATGAGCCTTCATCCACACCGAGTTTATAGCTTAATGTCTTATCCGAGAAGTTACATACCACAAGTAAAGTCTCATCGCCCGAGCTTCTCTCAAAGCTTACAACACTGTGTTCCGAATCGATTGCATTGACCCACTTAAAGCCGGCTTCTTCATCATCAAGTGTATTAAGCGCAGAATGAGTCTTATAAAGCTCTATCAGTTCTTTGACCAAAGTCTTGGTCTTAAGGCTGTCAAAATTGCAGAATGACAAACATTTTCTTCCGGGATGAGCGAACAAATAACTTACCGCCAGTCTCAAATTGGCAGTCTTCTGCTCATCATCACCGGGAAGGCACGCGAAAAATCTGCCCTTATCCTTACCGTAATCACTGTACAGGAACGAAAGAATAAACTTCTCGCAATAAATATAAACAGGACTGTAAGTAAGCTCACTGTGATGAGCAGGACGATCCTTATAATCGTTCTTCAAATAATTGAACAGATCCTTGTCAAACTGCGTATGAAGCTTAAAATCAAAACCCATACCGTCTTCATCAAGAGAAAGTGTCAGGTTATTGGACACCATGGAGTCTTTTGCAACAGTACAGATATTGGAATAATTCTTATGAAGGAAAGAATTGAGATGCTTAATCAATTCATGACCGCCGATGCTCTCATTGCCGCCGTAAATATTGGCTCTCCACTCTCCGTCACCCTTGCCGTAATCAAGATACAATATACGGTCAAGGCCACCTACAGCAATACCATCAAGGCTCAGAACCCTAATGAAGTAATCGCATACACTTATCAGGTAATTACGCACATATGCACTCTCGAAGTTAAAAGAAAGCGCCCCAAACACCTCTGTATTATCGACTTCAAACATCCTGCTTCCGTCATATCCTCGAAGTCCGCCGTTATCAGGCAGGAACGAAGAAATATCGATAGTCGAAAGAACCTTAATGCCTGCAGCATGAATCTTATCGATTATATCGATCAAATCCTTAAGCCTGCATACCTCGGGACATACGCTGAAGAAAGAAAGCTTGCCCCACTCGGTCACGACTCTGTTGTCGCAAAAAGAAAAATCTTCAAAGAGCACTGCGTCATAGTCGTATTCTTTGACCGTATTTATAACAAAATCAGCAACGTTTTCTTTGGCATAGTGTGTAAATATATCGCGCA
Source organism: Lachnospiraceae bacterium (assembly GCA_017553505.1). GTDB lineage: Bacteria > Bacillota > Clostridia > Lachnospirales > Lachnospiraceae > UBA1258. The sequence goes on along the minus strand of JAFZLD010000025.1, from coordinate 152,287 downwards.
AAGAAAGGTTTAAAACAGTAAAAGCATCGCTGATATGCGCTCTCTTATACTTAACATGCTCCCAATCGGGATCGTCAATTACTCTGCAAGCGTCACCAACACCTTTTTCAAGCGAGAATGCATAAGGGTCTCTCTTGGCATAGGTAAGTCCGCTCGTCAATTTGATTTCGTACTTGTATAAGCTTCCGATAGAAACACCGGGAATGAAAAGTCCGAAAATACCACACTCATCAATCTTACACATCTGATGAATACGTCCGTCCCACCCGTTGAAATCACCGATAACGCTTACACGTTCGGCTCCCGGAGCATAAGTGATGAACTCTGTACCAAGAACCTCTTTTCTCTCACAGAAGTGCGCACCGAGATACTTGTAAGAATCGTAGAAAACTCCGCTTAAAAGCTTGTCCTTAAGATTAAGCCAGAATTTGGGAATATAAGAATATACTTCCGGAAGTCTTATTTCATCGCCGCTTCCGTTCTTAACTATATATTCGTATGAAAAGGGAGCCTTGGCCGGCACAAACAGCGCAAAGAAGCCTTCCTCATCCACAAGCTCCATATCATAATATCTGTCGGCTGTCTTGTTATAAACCGAAACAGAACTGTGATTGGGAAAGAATGCCTGAATAAGGAATCCCCCTTGTACAGGATGCATGCCAAGAATCTCCTGAGGATGATCGCACTCCGAATAAACAATACTCTCAATCTCAGGCCAGTTCATAAGCTTATAAAGTTTGTTGTCCATATATTCCCCTTTAGAATTTATTGTAATTCGTGTATAAACAAACCGCTTCGTAACTTGGGCTCAAACCATGTGGATTTGGGCGGCATTAAAAGTCCCGCATCCGCAACCGCAAAAAGCTCACTCATTAATGTCGGATACATTGCAAAAGCAACCGTTGAATCAGTCTCAAGTCTTCTCCAAAGTTCCTTGACACCTCTTATTCCTCCTACAAAATCGATTCTCTTATCGGTTTTGGGGTTTTCAATACCAAGAATCGGATTTAAGAGATAATCTTGAAGCTTCGAAACATCAAGAGCTTTAATCGGATCGTCGCTAACATATTCATCCTTAAGCGAAATGCAATATTCCTTACCCTTAAGCAACATATAAATATCGCCTTTATGAGCCGGTTTATTGTCACTTACGGCAATCGACTGCACTTCAAACTTCTCAGACACACGTGCGATAAACTCTTCTTCCGACAAGCCGTTTAAGTCCTTTACAACTCTATTATAATCCATAATCATGAGTTCGGAATCAGGAAATACCACACTTAAAAAGAAATTGTATTCGGCGTTCTCGTCAACGGTCGTCGCCTCTTCTCGTCTCTTAATCGAAACCTTGGCTGCCGAAGCACATCTATGATGGCCATCGGCTATATAAAGATTCGGAATTTTGGCAAAAGAATCCGTAATAAACTTAATTTCATCATCGGAATCAATCTTAAATCCTCTGTGACGAATACCGTCATCGGATACGAAGTCAAAATAAGGCTTCTCCAACGTTTTAATATTTTCTAAGAAAGCATTGAGCTTCTCGTCATTTCTGTATGCAAGAAAAATAGGACCTGTCTGAGCATCGACAGTATCAACGTGATTGATGCGGTCAACTTCCTTGTCAGCTCGGGTGTTCTCGTGTTTCTTAATTACGCCGGTTTCATAATCTCTTACGGATGCGGCGCATACAAGACCTGTCTGTGCGCGACCGTTCATGGTCTCTTCGTAGAGATAATAACAAGGCTTATTTTCTTTGACAAATTCGCCTTTACCCAGCATTTCTTCATAAAGCTGTCTGGCCTTGGCGTATACACGCGGGTCATATGTATCGACGTCATCGGGAAGGGTTGTTTCCGCGCGGTCTATCTTAAGAAAGGTCTTGTCATTCTTAGACACAACTTCCTTGGCCTCCGATCTGTTATAAACGTCATAGGGTAAAGCGGCAATTAAAGATTCAAGCCCCTGAGCGGGTCTCACTGCCTGAAAGGGTTTAATGAGAGCCATACATAACCTCCAATGTCGGAATCTTCAGAACAAATGATTCCTAAAATATTTTATCAAAATTTTTAATTCAAAACAACGAAAATGGTGGTATTATAATTTAGTCAATATTCGTTAAGAAAGGAACTGTCATGGAAAACAAAAGTAAATACATTCTTGATAAAGTGAGTGAATACGCAGATAAAGTACTCGAAGGAATCGACCCCGAGAAGACCAAGATTTCTTTTCAGTTAGAGAAGCTTAAACCCATTATGGAAGAGCTTTCCAAGGAGCTCGGCGATCCTGTCGAAGACATCTTCATTCAGTACATGGACGCCGCTTCCGACGCCGCTCTCTTAACCGAAAGAAAGTTTCAAAGCACCATGGGTGATATGACCAAGTACGGTGACCCGATGGCGTTTGAGCAATTTTAAGGAATCATAAACCTGTAGTATTATTCAGCCCTTATCTGTTAAGATAAGGGCTTTTCATTTTTAGCTTATCGCATACTTACCTGCCTGTGCATTCCACATCTCAGCATACTTACCGTTCATTTTAATCAAGGAATCATGTGTACCTTCTTCGATAATATGACCGTTCTCAAGCATTATGATTCTGTCCGCATCTCTTGTGGTCGAGAGTCTGTGCGATATATAGAACACAGTCTTTCCGATAGCTGCCGATTCCATTGCTTTGTTAAGTTCATACTCGGCTATAGGATCGAGTGCGCTTGAAGGCTCGTCCATGATAAGAATATCGGCATCTTTATAGAATGCTCTTGAAATAGCTATCTTCTGGCTTTCGCCTCCGGAGAAATCTACTCCCGCCTCGTCAAACTCTGTTGTAACCATGGTATCAAGACCTTTATCGAGTTTTTTAAGACGCTTCTCAAATCCTGCATTAAGCAATGCATCGGTGATCGGCTTCTTCAGACTTTCGTAATCTTGATTCTCAATATTGCTCATTACAACGTTCTCGGACAGTCTTGCTCCATACATCTGGAAATCCTGGAATACTACGCCGATTTTGTGCCTGTAGTCGCGAGGCTTATATTTCTTAATGTTCTCGCCGTGATAGCTGATGCTGCCCTCTGTGGGGTCATATAAGCGCATCAAAAGCTTAATAAGTGTAGTCTTGCCCGTACCGTTATAACCGACTATGGCAACTCTCTCGCAAGGTTTGACACGAAGGCTTATATTATCAAGGACTTTCTTGCCGCCTTCTTTGTACGAGAAACTGAGATTGTCGATTACGATTTCTCCAGGTCCCTTAGCGACTTCACGACCTTCGTCTGCTTTAATCTTTACTTCGTAATCGAGGAAAGCTCTGATCTTATCAACATACAGGCTGTTCTCGTGCATACTCGGAACAAGGTCGGCAAAAGTAGCCATACCCCTTCTCAAGCTTCCGGTTCTGTTAAAGAGCGTAACAGCATCACTGTAACAAATCGTATGAAGAACCGCTGCACTAAATACCAGATAGGTAATATAAAGTCCGTCGAGCAAGAACGTGTCGACAATATACGTTCTGATATACTCAAGCAGACTTAACTTAGTACCTACTTTTCTCTGAATATCCATTATTTCATCATCCGCTTCCTCAAACTCTTTGGAAAGCGATGCACCTACTTCGGGGTGGAGACGCAATTCCTTGGCATAATCCTTGAGATAGAAAAGTCTGCTTACGTAATTACGTTTGCGTTCCTTGGGATTGATTTTCACACGTGTATCAACGTTAACTTTGTTCATAGCCTTTGAAATAAAGAACCTGAACACAAACGAAACAAACACGAACAAAATACCGGTCTTATCTACCACCAAATAGAACACACCTGTTGTAAAAAGAATCGTCAGTCCCTGCACCAGGTTATTGCAAAGTGTTAAGAACCTGTCGATACTGCTCTCTGACTCAGAAACCGCAAGCACAAAGTCGTTATAATACTTAGGATCGTCATAGCAGGACAAATCGATTTCTGCGGCTTTGGCATACATTTTTTCTTTAAGAGCTTTATAAATCTTAGGCTTGGCCCTGAAGCTCCATCCGTGGATAAAGAAGCCGTCGGGGATAATCTGTATTATATTTATCAGTAAGATTATGCCTATGTAAATAAACGCCTTCTTAAAAGGCTCATGGAACTCTGCACACTTAAGTACATAGTTAATACCCAGTACATGTTCGATAAAGATAACGCCCTGATATCTGAAGCCGTCATAAAGGAAATAAAGCATATAACCGGGGCAGGTCTTAAAGCAGAGTTTCCACAGAAAGAGGTGATTTTTCAATACATTTTTCATGCTTTTGCCACCTCCTTAAAGATTCCGTCGGAGGTTTCATGGCTACCTGCAAGATAATTTTCGGCCTGTTTGCGGTACATATCCGCATACAAACCATCAAGAGCCATGAGTTCCTTGTGAGAACCTTCTTCTCTAACGGTTCCATGCCTAAGCAAGAATATCTTGTCTGCGTTCTGAACAGATGATAATCTGTGTGAAATAAATACAAGCGTATTGTCCTTACAAGATTTAAGAATGTTATCAAACAACGTATATTCCGCTATCGGGTCAAGCGCACTCGACGGCTCGTCAAATAGCTTAACGGGGCTATTCTGTACAAAAGCTCTGGCAACAACAACCTTCTGGAACTCACCGCCCGAAAGAATAGCTCCTTCGTCGTCAAATTCCTTGGTAAGTATTGTATTTTCTTTGTACGGAAGAGACATAACCTTGTCATACACTCCCGCGAGTTTCAATGCATTTAATACCTTCTCTGTCGCATCACCCTCGGTCTTGTGACCCATTAAAACGTTGTCCTTAACAGACATCGAGAACATCTGATGGTCCTGGAAAGCGGTCGCAAACAGCGCCCGATACTTCTGCAGATTGTATTCCTTGATATTTCTTCCGTTGAGAAGCACCTCGCCTTCCGTAGGGTCGTAGAAACGCAACAACAACTTAATAATCGTGGTCTTGCCCGCTCCGTTGTGTCCTGCAAGCGCATAGGTCTTGCCGCCTTCAAACTTCATGTTGAGGTTCTTGATTACTTCTTTGTCCTTATAAGCAAAAGAAACATTCTTAAACTCAATTGACTCAATGGTATCATCCGGGTCTGCACCGTCGTAATCTTCCGGTATCTTTTCCTTGTACTCAAGGAAAGTCTTGAGATAGTCCACAAACAAGCCGTTCTTGAAAAGTTCCGTTACCGAATCCGTAAAGCCTATAAGAATCCATGTTGTGGAAACCATCAAGCTGGTAATAACCGATAACTGTGCAAGTGTCATTGTGTAAGATACCAATGTTCTGTAAGCGCCATAAATCAGCAGGCCTTCAAAGATAAATGTAAAAGTAAACATTACGTAGAACCAATGAAGCACCATTGCTTTCTTTGTATACTTTCTTGTCACATCGGTTACGCCTCGGATTGCGCCCCTGTATTCTTCTCTCATGAGGGTGAACACATCTGACAGACGCATTTCTTTGGCATACTGAGTAAGATACATTACACGGTTGATGTATGAAATCTTACGATTGTGCGGAGCCATATCCTTATTACGGTTGTAGTCAATCTTGCTCTGCAGTCTGTTGAAGCCGAAGTTTCCGATTATGGGGAAAATAATGAACAGCACCGAGTATTTGTCTACCCGGTACATAAATATGAAGGCGCAGACGCTGGCTATTGCGCCAAAGAAAACTCCCCAGATAACTTCGATTGTACGTGTAAGCCTTTCATCTGACTTTTCCATGGCAAGGGTGTACTTGTCGTAGAAGTCACTATTTTCAAAGCATTCAAGCTCTACGTTTGATGCTTTTTTGAACAGTATCTTAAACAGTTCCTTATTGACCTTTGTCTTAAATACCGGAAGCCATTTTCTTGTCCTTACAGAATGGAAAAGAGAAATGAAACCAAGTGTTCCAATACATATTACGATAAACGTTAATAATTTGGAGAATTCCTGACCGGTCTCTAAACCGTTTATAAGAATTCGTAAGAAAAAAGCACTGAAAAACAACCACTCAAAATAATCCAGGAAACTTGCTATACCGTTTGTGATAATAAGCGGTTTAGACATTTTCCATACAAGTTTCAGCGCATAGATATTATTCTTAAATGCGTTCTTTTTATTCATATACCCTACATATCCCTTTATAAAAATAAAATCCCCCTTCACATAAACAAAGCAGTCTATATAAAGGGGGTTAATATTACTTAACTATTCTTACCTTGAATACGCCGTCGATTGCTTCAAGCTTAGCTTTGATTGCATCGGTAGCGGGTTCGTCTACGTCAATCATGGTGTAAGCCACTTCACCACGAGATTTACTTGACATATCCGATACGTTGATACCAAGGTCGCCGAAAGAAGCCGTAAACTGAGTAATCATGTTGGCAACGTTCTTATGGAAAATAGCGATTCTTCCTGCCTTCTGGCAAATGCCCATGTCAAGCGCCGGATAGTTTACGCTGTTTACAATATTACCGTTCTCAAGATAATTTTTCATCTGATTAACGGCCATTACAGCACAATTGTCTTCCGACTCCTCTGTAGATGCACCAAGGTGAGGAATTGCGATAACTCCTTCCATATTGGCGGTCTTGGCATTGGGGAAGTCTGTAACATATTTTCTTACCTTGCCACTCTTAAGTGCTTCTTCCATAGCGTCGTCGTCTACGAGAAGGTCACGGGCAAGGTTAAGAATGATAACACCCTTCTTCATCATTGCGATGGTGTCTTTATTGATCATCTTCTTGGTATTTACATTGGGGTCATCGTTCTCGATGAGCGGAACGTGTACGGAAATGTAATCACACTTTTGGAAGATTTCTTCTCTGGTCTTTACATGATGGATGTCTCTTGAAAGGTTCCAAGCTGCATCGATTGAAATGTAAGGGTCGCAACCGTATACATCCATACCTAGGTGTCTTGCTGCATTGGCAAGAGGTCCGCCGATTGCGCCAAGACCGATAATACCGAGCTTTTTGCCTCTGATTTCGGTTCCTGCATATTTGCTTTTGCCTTTTTCAACAAGCTTCGCTATGTTTTCGTCAGCCTTGTTTTCTTTGACAAAATCGATACCGCCGATGATATCACGTGAAGCAAGAAGCATTGCTGCGATAGCAAGTTCTTTAACGCCGTTTGCATTGGCACCGGGTGTATTGAATACCACAACACCCTTCTGTGCAAGCTTATCAAGAGGAATGTTGTTAACGCCTGCGCCGGCTCTTGCTACGGCAAGAAGCTTTTCGGAAAAATCCATCTCGTGCATTACCGCACTTCTTACCAGGATACCTTCGGCATCATTAACGTCATCTGTCTTGGTGTAATTCTCATCGAAATTTTTAAGCCCCACATTGGCGATGGGATTTAAGCATGCGTACTTAAACATTTAACCATTCTCCTTTTCATACTTAGTAAGGAAATCAACCAAAGCCTGTACCCCTTCAAGCGGCATAGCGTTGTAGATGGAAGCTCTTAAGCCACCTACGCTCTTGTGACCCTTAAGGTTATCAAATCCTGCAGCCTTGGTAGCCGCTACGACTTCAGCATCCTTCTCGGCTGATTCTGTCACGAAAGGAACGTTCATAAGTGAACGGTATTCCTTCTGTACGGTACCCTTGAACATCTTGCTGTTGTCAAGGAAGTTGTAAAGAATGGCTGCTTTCTTTTTATTGATTTCGTTCATGGCCTCAAGTCCGCCGAGGCTCTTTAAGTACTTAAATACCTTACCGCATACGTAGATTGCCCAGCAGTTGGGGGTATTGTACATGGAACCGTTGTTGGCATGGGTATCGTATCTTAAATATACGGGTACATTAGCAGCAACGTCTTCTCTGATGAGGTCTTCACGAATGATTACAATTGAAAGACCTGCGGGTCCTACGTTCTTCTGTACGCCGCCGTAGATGATGCCGTAATCGGATACATTACAGGGCTTTGATAAGAACATTGAAGACTGGTCGGATACCAAAACCTTACCCTTGGTGTTGGGAAGCTTCTGGAATGTGGTACCGTGAATTGTCTCGTTCTCACAGATATATACATAGTCTGCATTATCGTCAACAGGAAGGTCTGAGCAGTCCGGAATGTAACTGTAATTCTTATCTTCGCTTGAGGCAATAACATTTACTTTACCGAATTTCTTAGCTTCGGTCATAGCTTTCTTGGACCAGGCGCCGGTTACGATGTAATCGAACACACCGTTCTTGCAAAGGTTCATGGGAATCATGGAAAACTGTACGGTAGCGCCGCCCTGAATGAATAATACCTTGTAGTTGTCGGGAATATTCATTAAGTCTCTTAAGTCTTTCTCGGCTTCATCAGCGATAGTCTGAAAAACCTTAGATCGATGGGACATCTCCATTACGCTCATTCCGCTTCCCTTGTAATCAAGAAGCTCTGCTTGGATTTCTTCAAGCACAGGTAAAGGCATGGTAGCCGGACCTGCTGAAAAGTTGTAAACTCTGGACACTTTCTCATCCTCCTAAAAAATATTTAATATGTATTATTATATTTTGATATTTTTTTGTCAAGCAATTTTCGTATATTTATTCAACTAATTTTTAACGGTCAAAAATTGGCGAAAATTACAGAAAATTTAACGCTTTTTATTTGTAAACAATAACAGGCGTTCCGATTTCTATCTCATCGTAAAGGGTCTTGGCGTCGTCATAACGCATATTTATGCACCCTCTGGAACCGTGAGTTAAATATCTGTTTCCGCCAAACTTAGACTGCCAGCTTGCATCATGAAGTCCGATGGATTTATATATGGGCATCCAAAAATTGACCCAGGAGCAATAATCTTCGCCCCTTAAATACTTGCCCGGAATCTTTCTGTATACGTAGCAGAGCATTTCGGGCGTCGAGTAACCCGCCGAAGGCTTACCCGTCACTACATCCACCAGCATCTTCTCTTCGCCGTCCTTGATATAGCAAAGCGTCTGCCTCGTCATATCCACCTCAACGTATGTGTCGCCTATATCGTTAAGGCCGCGACTGAAAGGCTCGTGAATGTATGTGGGTATATGAATGCCCTTCTCGCCTGTCTTAAGGGCATTTAGGAGGTATTCTTTCTCTACTTTGCGGTTAAGTAAAGTTCCATAAACAGAAAACTTGATTTCTTTAACCTCACCCAAGTGAGTTACAAACTTACGAGGCTTCTCATATGTGTCGTATTTATCGAACAACTCATCTATAAACTTATTGACAGACGTTTCACTTATGAATAAACTTCCGTCGTCGTTTCTGATAAAGTCTTTATTATTGGCATCGTATAACAGAAAACTGCTCAAAATCGCTGCATCCAACAATATAGGTTCGTCACCCATATCGTACGAAAGCTTGGGCGTCAAAAATCCGCTGATATCTGCCCAAAGTTTTCTGTCATGAACCATCTCCTCGGTGTAGCCGGGCCTAGTGAAACACTCGTCAGTAATATTGACCTTTAAATCATCTGTAACCGCGGTAAAAGAAAGCGCGTCGACAGCCTCCACATCTATAAGCTCATCAATATTCTCGTAAAGGAAATAGCCTTTATCCTTGGAATAAGCCAGTCTGCACTCATAATGAGCATTTTCAGTATGGTCTTTAACTATCTGAAGATCGTTAATCTTCTCGTAAAGCTTAGCTGAATCAAACGTTATATCAGGCTTAACGTTATTTACGGGTGAAGATTTGGAAGCATTCAAAATCCAAAGGAAAGGATTCTGATTACCGAATATATCTTCAAGCGCATCCGTATAATCGATTTTGTAATCGATATCGCTAAGAAGCACTTCTTCCTCAGTGCCGTATTTCTCACAGTTTACATGAAGAACTTTTGGAGTTGTGGTCTCTATCAGCTCCTTATTGACTTCCTCAACGCTCCTTCCGGTACAGTAAACACCGTTAATTCGCGTATTAAAAGTAAACCCATCTGTATAGTACAAAGAAACAAACAGGTAGAAAACAATAAAGGATACTGTAGGAATCAGCAGCAATGCACCAAAAAACCCCTTAAGCTTTCTCTTCATAAACTACGCTTTACCTTTTTTCGTAATCCTTTTCATCAAATACATCGCTGAGAGGTGAACCGCCGGGAACCATAGGGAACACCTTGTCGTCTTCGTTAATTACGCATTCGATAATGCAAGGTCTGTTATTCTTGATAGCCTTTTCAAGTGCAGGCGCGAATTCTTCTTTCTTGGTAACTTTATAAGCATCACAGCCCAAACCTTCAGCTACCTTGCAAAAATCAACCTTGTCGTTAAGCACGGTCTGTGAGTATCTTCCCTCGTAGAAAAGGGTCTGCCACTGTCTTACCATGCCGAGTACGTGGTTATTGATAATAACCTGAATAATCGGAATATCAAATCTTGAAGCGGTTGCAAGCTCGTTCATGTTCATTCTGAAGCAGCCGTCACCCGCAATGTTGATACAAAGCTTCTTGGGATTACCAACCTTGGCACCGATACAAGCGCCTAAGCCGTAGCCCATGGTTCCAAGTCCGCCCGAAGAAAGGAATGTACGGGGCTTGGTGTAATGATAGTACTGTGAAGCCCAAATCTGATGCTGACCTACATCCGTAGTAATAATTGCATCACCCTTGGTAATTCTGTCAATCTCTTCCATAACGAATGGACATGTAAGCTTTGAGTGGTCGTATCCGAGAGGATATTTTTCTTTCAACTCATAAATATGCTGCATCCACTCGCTGTGGTCCTGCTTGGGAAGAAGCTTGTTAACTTTCTTAAGTGCCGACTTCAAGTCACCGATAACGCTGGCTTTGGTCTTGATATTCTTATCGATTTCAGCAGCGTCTATGTCAAAATGAATAACCTTGGCCTTGGAAGCAAACGTCTTAACGTTACCGACTACACGATCCGAGAATCTTGCTCCAAGCGCGATAAGAAGGTCACAATCACTTACACCTAAGTTAGATGCCTTGGTACCGTGCATACCAATCATGCCGGTGTATCTCTTATCGCATCCGTCAAAAGCGCCCTTCCCCATAAGAGTGTCACATACGGGAGCATCAACAAGCTCAGCAAACTCCTTAACTTCTTTCTGAGCATCGCTGGCAATAGCACCGCCACCTACGTATATAAAAGGCTTCTTAGAGCCCTGTATAAGCTTAATAACCCTGTTTATGTCTTCGTCCGTAAATTTATCTATTCTTGTAACTTTCTCGGGCGCCTTGGGCGTATACTCGCATTTGGCGGCCGTTACATCTTTGGTAATATCTACAAGAACCGGTCCGGGACGGCCGCTCTTTGCAATAGTAAATGCCTTTCTGATAGTGTCAGCAAGTTCTTTGACATTCTTAACAATGTAACCGTGTTTGGTAATAGGCATGGTCACACCGGCTATATCTACTTCCTGGAAGGTATCCTTACCGAGCCAGGGAAGAACAACGTTGGCAGTAATTGCCACCATCGGAACAGAATCCATATAAGCTGTAGCGATACCTGTAACAAGGTTGGTGGCACCGGGACCTGATGTAGCCATGCATACGCCTACCTTGCCGGTAGATCTTGCATAACCGTCGGCTGCATGTGATGCACCCTGCTCGTGGCTTGTAAGAATATGTCTTATCTCGCTATGGTTGTATAAAGCGTCATAAACGTTAAGGATTGTACCGCCCGGATATCCGAATACGGTATCTACTCCCTGTTCTTTCAAACATTCAACAACAATTTCCGCACCTGTCAAAAGCATGTCTGTCCTCCTTAGTTCTTACCCGGAACTTTAAGTACCGCACCCTTGGCAGCACTTGTAACAAGTTCTCTGTATCTAAGTAAATAGCCTGACTTAATATCGGTTTCTTTGGGCACAAAGCCGACTTTACGCTTTTCAAGCTCGGCATCATCCACCAGAAGTTCGATAAGATTTTCGTTAATGTTAATGTGAATCATATCACCTTCGTTAACAAAAGCAATCGGTCCGCCAAGTGCGGCTTCAGGTGATACGTGACCTATGGAAGCGCCTCTTGAAGCACCTGAAAATCTACCGTCGGTAATAAGGGCTACAGAAGCGCCGAGACCCATACCTGCGATTGCCGAGGTAGGATTAAGCATCTCTCTCATACCGGGACCGCCTTTAGGACCTTCGTAACGTATAACAACTACATCGCCGGGTACAATTTTGCCACCCTTAATAGCGCTGATAGCATCTTCTTCACAGTCAAATACTCTTGCGGGACCTGTATGTTCAAGCATTTCAGGCACAACTGCCGAACGCTTTACTACAGAACCGTCCGGAGCAAGGTTACCCTTAAGTACCGCAATACCGCCTGTGGTTGAATAAGGATTCTCTACAGGTCTGATTACTTCGGGATTAAGGTTAACTGCGTTCTTTATATTCTCACCCATAGTCTTGCCCGTAACGGTCATGACATCAAGGTTAAGAAGGTTCTTTTTGGTAAGTTCCTTGAGTACTGCATATACGCCGCCGGCTTCATTAAGGTCTTCCATATAAGTAGGGCCTGCGGGTGCAAGGTGGCAAAGATTCGGTGTCTTGGCCGAAAGTTCGTTGGCAATATCAAGGTTTAAGTCAACACCTGCTTCATTGGCGATGGCCGGAAGGTGAAGCATGGAGTTGGTAGAACATCCGAGAGCCATGTCGGTGGTAAGTGCATTAAGAAATGCGTCCTTAGTCATGATGTCTCTGGGACGAATGTTCTTGTTAACAAGTTCAACTATCTGCATACCTGCGTGCTTGGCAAGACGAATTCTCTCACTGTACACAGCAGGAATAGTACCATTACCGCGAAGGCCCATACCGAGTGCTTCTGTTAAGCAGTTCATAGAGTTAGCGGTGTACATACCTGAACAAGATCCGCATGTAGGGCATACCTTCTCTTCGAATTCGCAGAGTTCGTCCATGGTCATCTTATCGGCAGCAACAGCGCCTACAGCCTCAAACATTGATGAAAGGCTTCTCTTCTGTCCCTTTACGTGTCCTGCAAGCATGGGGCCGCCTGATACGAAAATCGTAGGTATATTGACTCTTGCTGCAGCCATAAGCAATCCGGGCACGTTCTTGTCACAGTTGGGAACCATTACAAGTCCGTCAAACTGATGAGCAATAGCCATACACTCAGTAGAGTCTGCTATAAGGTCTCTGGTGACCAAAGAATACTTCATGCCGATATGACCCATTGCAATACCGTCACAAACAGCGATTGCAGGGAATACAACAGGCATACCGCCTGCCATTGCAACGCCCATCTTTACGGCTTCAACAATTTTATCAAGGTTCATGTGTCCGGGTACTATTTCGTTGTAAGAAGAAACAATACCGATCATCGGGCGCTTTCTTTCTTCCTCGGTAAATCCAAGTGCATTAAACAAACTTCTGTGGGGTGCCTGCTGGGTACCACATTTAACGTTATCACTCTTCATAGTGTAATAATCCTCCTAAATTCTGTCGGCAATAAGCTTGCCCATTTCGGAACAGCCCACCTTCTTAAAGCCTTCGGTGTAAATATCGCCGGTTCTGTAACCGTCTTCCAAAACTTTCTGAACAGCTGCCTCTATTGCATCAGCCTCCTTGTTAAGATCAAGGCTGAATCTAAGCATCATAGCGGCGCTTAAAACGGTCGCTATGGGATTGGCTATATCTTTACCCGCAATATCCGGTGCAGAGCCATGGCTGGGCTCGTAGAGGCCGAATTTGGTCTCGTTAAGGCTCGCACTTGCAAGCATTCCGATTGAGCCTGTAATCATGCTGGCTTCGTCCGAAAGAATATCTCCAAACATATTCTCCGTAAGAATCACATCGAACTGTCCGGGATCCTTAACAAGCTGCATTGCGCAGTTGTCGACAAGCATATGCTCTACCTTTACTTCCGGATAGTCCTTGGCCACTTCATTGACCACTTCGCGCCAAAGTCTGGATGAATCGAGTACATTGGCCTTATCGACACTCGTAACTTTCTTACGACGTTTCATTGCTATTTCAAAAGCTTTGATTGCTATTCTTCTTATTTCTTTTTCATTATATGTAAGAGTATCTGTAGCTTCCTTAATACCATCCTTGATAACAGTCTCGCGCTTGCCAAAATAAAGACCGCCGGTAAGCTCTCTTACTATTATAAGGTCAAATCCGTTGTCACTCACTTCTTTTTTGAGTACGCAAGCATCGGAAAGCTCCTTGTAAAGTAGTGCAGGGCGAAGGTTGGCAAAAAGGCCGAGTTCTTTCCTTATCTTAAGAAGGCCTGCCTCGGGACGCTTGGAAGGCTCGAGCTTATACCAGGGTGATGTGTTGGTATCACCGCCTATCGAACCCATAAGTACCGCATCCGCGGCCTTGGCATCTGTTATTGCCTCATCTGTAAGCGGAATTCCGTGAACATCGATTGATGCTCCGCCCATCAGAATATCTTTATAGTTAAATTTGTGATTGAATTTGTCTGCGACTTTATCAAGAATAATCTTGGCCTGAGATACTATCTCGGGACCGATTCCGTCACCCGGAATGCATGTAATATTGAATTCCATAACTACCCTCGTGCGTTTTATGATTTAACGTAGTACAGTATGAAACTAATCATATTACATTTCGAATATATTTTCAATATAAAATCGTGATAAATTTAATTCTTATATACATGTATACAGATATATGTATAAAAAAATCCCCTTAAGTTCATAAGCTTAAGGGGATAAAAGTCATATTACTGCTGTTCAGCCTTCTCAACCTGAGCAATAGCTGTCTTACGCATGGGAATACGGCAGTTCTTGTTGTTACCGAATTCAACGATAACATCTTCTTCGGAAATATCGATTACAACGCCGTAGAAACCTCCGGTGGTAACGATAACATCGCCTACTTCAAGGCCTGACATCATTTCATTAAAACGCTTCTGCTCTTTCTTCTGAGGTCTTACAAGCATAAAGTAAAAAAGAAGACCAAAAGGAACAATCATTATAAGCATTGAAACCAAAGACATTCCTACAGAAGCCTCACCGCCGGCTGCGGCAGCTGTTAATAACAAATTCATAGATATACCTCCAAATAATATCGGGCTTAAAACCCGCAAGAATTATCATACATAACCTTCACTCATGCTGTCAAGTTTGCATTTCTTATATTTTTCGAAACTTCCGTTATCGAGAGCGTCTCGAATCTCCGCCATCATGGTGTTATAGAAATACAGGTTATGAAGTACGCATAATCTCATGCCAAGCATTTCCTTGGCCTTAAGCAAATGTCTGATGTAAGCTCTGGAATATGACTTACATGCAGGACACTGACAACCTTCCTCGATAGGTCTCATATCCTTCTCGTATTTAACATTGAAAAGGTTAATCTTGCCCTTATTGGTATACAGATGTCCGTGACGACCGTTACGCGAAGGGTATACGCAGTCAAAGAAATCGACACCTCTTGCCACGCCTTCAAGAATGTTGGCGGGAGTACCTACGCCCATTAAGTAAGTAGGCTTGTTCTTAGGAAGATAAGGTACCGTTTCATCTAGAATATGATACATCTGCTCGTGAGTCTCACCGACCGCAAGACCGCCCACAGCGTACCCATCCAAGTCCATCTCGCTGATACGCTTAGCATGTTCGATACGAATGTCGGGAAAAATAGCGCCCTGGTTAATGCCAAAAAGCATCTGCTTTTTATTAACCGTATCCTCAAGACTGTTAAGTCTGTTCATTTCAACGCGACAGCGCTCTAACCATCTTGTGGTACGGGCAACACTGTCTTCCACATACTTACGCTCAGCCACGCTTGAAGGGCATTCATCAAAAGCCATCGCTATGGTAGAACCGAGATTCGACTGAATCTGCATGCTTTCCTCGGGTCCCATAAAAATAATGCGACCGTCCACATGCGAGTGGAATGTAACGCCTTCTTCCTTAATCTTACGAAGTCCTGCAAGCGAAAATACCTGAAATCCGCCGGAATCGGTAAGTATCGGTCTTTTCCAGTTCATAAACTTATGAAGACCGCCGAGTTCCTTAATAACCTTATCTCCGGGGCGAACATGAAGATGATATGTATTGGAAAGTTCAACCTGACAACCTATATCATAAAGATCCATTGTGGAAACGGCGCCTTTAATAGCAGCAACCGTACCCACATTCATGAAAACCGGAGTCTGAATATCTCCGTGAACCGTATGAAAGACCGCCCTTTTCGCGCGGCCTTCTTCTTTCAATATTTCGTAATTCATTTAATACCTTTCAAGCTAAAAATCTTCCCAGAGCTCCTCAAGTGTGATGCCCTTGTCCATGATATACTTGGCAGCTTCGATACCTACGTATCTGAAGTGCCAGGGCTCATATACGATACCCGTAATGCTTTCCTTGCCCTTGGGGTATCTCAATATAAAACCATACTCTGCGCAATGTTCCTGAAGCCACTTGCCGGCTTCGGTATCGCCGAACTCCCAGTCAAGAGTCGAATGATAACTGCATACTATGTCAAAAGCAAGACCCAGCTGATGTTCACTGCATCCGGGAATGATAACGTCCTTAGAGGCAGTCTTAAATGCTTCAAGATAAGACTTGCCGTTCGCCATATACTGGTCAATTCTTCTGTTAAACAGCATAACCTGACGATCGTTGTCTCTGTAAGGAGAACATACATAAAGGCTGATACCCTTGGAATTGGCCGCATTGAGCATGCTTCTTAAGGGATCGACCGCCCTCTCGTCGCACCGCATGTTACCCTTGATTACTGTAAGCTTAACTTCGTAATCGTCGGGAATCGGATGAGTCTTGTTAACAAGAATCAGGCTCCAGTCATCCTTGGAAAAGCCCTTGCCGCCTTCGGATTTGTTTCCGGGGGTATCTGTCAAGGTATAAGACATCAGGAAATCGTCCAAAGAAAACATGTCGGAATCAGACAATGCAGCGGATTCATCCGAAGTATATTCATCCTCCGGAGTATCATTTGTTAACTGAACAAATTCCGAAACATCCTGTATCGTCTCCTCATTAAGCGGAATAGAATCCTCGTAAATATTCACTCCGCCTGCCGAAGAAAGATATACCTCGCCTTCCTTCATTGCATCGGCATTGGTAAAGCTCGAACACAGTAAAAAGAACACGAAAACAAAGCCAATGGATACGTACTTCTTGCCATTGCCTCCGAAATATTTTATTACATTGTAAACGCCCAGTACGGTAATCAGCACCAGGAAAATAAATGGCTTCATAAACTTGTGCTTTCGTGAAAGCCCGGCTGCTTTGGATACAGCCTTCTCCTTAAAAGTCTTCTTCACAACGCACCTCGAAAATTCCCATTGCCCCCAGCCATTCTTTTCACATAAATACTATATCATAACTTTCGTTAAATCACACTCGATTTTTTACATTTTTTATTTGTTTAACAATTGTCATATGTTATTATAAATGAGTACACAAAATACGCAAAAAGGACAATTACCGATGAGTGGTTCAACAATAGGGAAAATATTTACAGTAACTACCTGGGGCGAGTCTCACGGAGCGGCAATCGGCGCCGTTTTGGACGGTGTTCCCGCAGGTATTAAATTATGCGAAGATGATTTTTTGACCGACATGTCAAGACGTCGTCCTTCTACAGACAAAGTTTCCACCAAGAGAAAAGAAAGTGATACCGTAAAGATTATGTCCGGTGTGTATAACGGGTTAACTCTCGGTACACCCATATCACTTATAATATTTAACGAAGACCAGCACTCTCCGTCTTATGATAATTTGGAGCATACATATCGCCCCGGTCATGCGGACTTTACTTATGATATGAAGTATGGCTTCAGAGATCATCGCGGCGGCGGACGTTCTTCAGGACGTGAAACCGCTGCCCGTGTAGCGGCAGGTGTAGTTGCCAAGAAAATTCTTGAGCCCCTTGGCGTGACTTTTGAATCCGAACCTGTGTTAAAAGAAGACATTCCCGCAGGCGATTCCGTAGGCGGTACCGTAAGTCTTCGTATTAAGAATGTTCCGGCAGGACTCGGCGAGCCTGTTTTTGATAAGCTTGACGGATTATTATCCCGCGCCATTATGTCTGTCGGAGCCGTTAAAGCAATCGAATTCGGAGACGGTATAAAAGCTTCCAAGACACTTGGAAGCAAAAACAATGATGAGTTTATCAATAAGAACGGCAAGATTGTTACCAAGACCAATCATTGCGGCGGTGTTCTCGGTGGTATGAGTACAGGTGGCGATATAGTCATTAAAGCTTATATTAAGCCTACCCCTTCCATTTCACTTCCTCAGAAGACCGTTAACGATAAGGGTGAGCCTGTAACGCTTGAGATTAAAGGTCGCCACGATATCAGCATTGTCAAGCGCGTCGCTCCTGTTTTGGAGGCTATGTGCGCTATAGTGCTTGCGGATGAGTTGCTTGCCAACATGTCTTCCAAAATGAGTAATGTAGTTTCTTTTTACAAAGGAGAAATCGATGAATAAATACGTTGCGTATGTATCAAGCTATACCCAGAACGAAAAGTTCGGTATAACAATTTTTGATGTGGATATGAAGAAAGGACGCTTTACCAAGAAAGGCGTTGTAGAAGTTTCCAACTCCTCTTACATCACCATTTCCCACAGTCAGAAATTCCTCTATACAATTACCGACCTGGGTGTTGAAAGCTACAAGATTCTTCCAGACGGTATGCTTAAGAAAGTTAATATGCAGTCGATAAACGGTATGCGCGGCTGCTACATTTCAACAGATTATCAGGACAAGTTCCTCTTCGTCGCAGGTTACCACGACGGTAAGATTACAGTTCTTAAATTAAAGCCCGGCGGAGCTGTCGGCGACATTACCGAAGAAATCTATTTAAAGGGTATGGGTACCGTTTCCGAAAGAAACTTCCATCCTCACGTAAACTGCGTAAAGATGACCCGTGACAATGAATATCTCCTGGCAGCAGACCTCGGCATGGATCACGTTAACGTATATTCCATGAACCACTCTACCGGCAAGCTTAAGCTCGTAGATATTATTCGTTCCGAGCAGGAATCTGCTCCGAGACACTTAAAGTTCTCCAAATCCGGCAAGTATTTATACATCGTACATGAGCTTAAAAATTATATTGATGTATACTCTTATGAAAATAAAGGAAACGGCAACCCTGTATTCGAAAAGATTCAGACCATCTCGACTCTTAACGATTATCATGCCAAGGGTAATGCGGCCAGCAGCGTAAATATTTCTTATGACTTTAAGTATATTACCGCTTCCAATGCAGGTGACAACAGTGTATGCCTTTATAAGATTTTGCAGGACGGAACACTTGAGAAGCTCTTCTGCTTACCTATAAGTGGTGAATATCCGAAGGATGTATCGCTCTTCCCTGACAGTAAGCACTTAGTATCGTGTAACAACGAGTCTGATACTCTTACATTCTTTAATGTGGATCCTGAGCTAAAGACTCTGATTATGAACGGTCCCGAGATTAAGATAGAGAAGCCCAACTGTATAGTATTTAAGAAACTTGAGGAAGAGGCTCCCAAAGAGACCAAAGAAACTAAATAAGATAATAAAAGACCCTCGGCAGTGATGCCGAGGGTTTATTATTAGTTGCTTGCTTTAACTTTAATCCAAAGCTCCGATAATTTCTTACGAAGGAATTCATTGTCTGTGAATACTTCGTCCTTGGCAAATCCAGTACGAGGAATGTATGCTTCGTTACCGTCGTAAAGGCCGCCTTCTTTGGTTACTTCTGCAAGAACGTCTTTGTTAACGGATGCATATCCTACAGCCTCGGTATTGCCCATAGCCGCATCGTAGCTGATTACATAGTCTATGAACTTGTAAGCGAGGTCTACGTTCTTGGCGTTCTTGGGAATAACCATAGCGTCTACCCATACGTTGGTGCCGCATTCGGGTGTGTAGTAACGCATGTCTTCGTTCTCTGAAAGAATGTAAGCCGCATCACCGCTGTATACAATAGCAAGGTCCTTACGTCCCTGAGCCATGCCGTCGATAACTTCGTCGGTTACAGTTGTAGGCGCCATAGTGGTGTTGAGCTCTACAAGCCAGTCATATGCTGCCATAATCTCTGACTCTTCATTAGTATTCATAGAATAACCGAGAGATTTGAAAGCAATCATGAAGCTGTCTCTCTCGCTGTCGTACATGTAAATCTTTCCGGAATACTTGGTATCCTTCATGATTTCGAAACCTTTAGCCTCAACTTCCGATGTAGGTACATTGTTCTGATTGTAAACAATACCTACAGAGCCCCAGAAATAGGGAACCGAGTATGAATTGTCGGGATCGAATCCGTTGTAAGGAGCTACCTTAAGTGCATCTGTTACGCTACCAAAGTTAGAAAGCTTAGATACGTCAATCTTCTGAAGATAATCTTCTTTGATAAGTCTTTCAATCATGTAGTCTGAAGGAATGAGCACATCGTAGCTGTCGCCTGCCATAACCTTCGTATACATCATTTCGTTGCTGTCGAAAAGTTCCACGTCTACCTTGCAGTTGTACTGCTTCTCGAAATTGGGAACAAGTTCGTCGCTCATATACTCTCCGGGAAGGTATATTTTAAGTTTTTCTTTTGAGCCGCAACCGGTTAAGCACATCATGGAAAGTGCAAGCACGGCCAAAGAAACAAGCCATCCTTTTTTCATTTTAAATCCTCCTGAAACTATATATCTTTATCCACTGCAAGCTTGGCTTCTTTCTTGCTTGCTATGGAAGGAATAACATTAACAAGTATAAGCGCTACGGTAATTATAAGCACAATAAGTGTCGAAAGCGCGTTGATGGACGGGTTAACACGTCTTGACTCGGTGTATACCAGAATCGAGATGTTGCTGACACCGTTACCTGTTACGAAATACGATATTACAAAGTCGTCAAACGACATCGTAAACGCTATCAAAGCGCCCGAAATAATACCGGGCATACACTGAGGCACAATAACCTTGGTAAGTGCCTGCCAGGGAGTCGCACCCAAATCCATAGCGGCCTCGGCGATGTTGGGGTTAAGGGTACGAAGCTTGGGCATAACGCTGAGTATTACGTAAGGAATACAGAACATTATGTGCGCTACAAGCATCGTAAAGAAACCCTTCTCGATATGAATGGCGCTGAATAACATCAACAGTCCGATAGCCGTAACTATTTCGGGATTCATGATGGGAAGCTGATTGAGCTGTTCCACAACGCTCTTAACGGCACGTCTGGACTTAGACAAACCGATTGCCGTAATGGTACCTGCAACCGTCGAAATTGCTGTTGCAAGAACCGCACAGGCAATTGTATAAAAGAGCGATTCCATCATCGTCTTATTGGCAAACATCTTCGAATACCACTTAAGCGAAAAGCCGGTGAAATTCGTAAGGGACTTGCCTTCGTTAAAAGAAAATACCATTGTGTATATAATCGGCGCATACAGGAAAAGCACCATCAAAACCATGAATACTGTGGAGCCGATTTTCTTTTTCTTCTTACTCATGCGTTAATCGCCTCCAACTTCTCGCCCTTGTCGACTTTCTTGGTAATGTACATCGAAATCATTATTATGATTGCCATAATAAGTGAAATGGCACTACCGAAGTTCCAGTCGCCGGCTGTTAAAAACTGTGATTCAATTATAGTTCCGACCATAACATACGATCCGCCGCCCAACATTCTGGGAATACAGAAGCTTGATACAGAGGGAAGGAATACCAATGTAATACCACTGATTACTCCGGGCATGGACAAAGGAAGCGTAACCTTCGTAAAGCATTTGCGGGGATTGGCTCCGAGATCGCTTGCAGCCTCTATCAAACTATAATCCATCTTGGTAAGGGACGTATATATCTGGATAATCATAAAAGGAAGGAAGTTATAAACCATACCCAGAATTACGGCAAAGTCCGTATACATAAACGTCACGGGTCCTATACCGAAAAGCCCGAGAAAGCTGTTAATAACACCGTCTTCCTGCAAAATACCGGTCCATGCGTATGTTCTTACAAGCATGTTAATCCACGTGGGAAGCGTAATAACGAGCACCCAACGCATCTTAACCTTCTCCGAATACTTGGCAATAATATAAGCCGCGGGATATCCGAGGAGAACACACACTACCGTAGTTTCAACCGCAATTCTTAAAGATCTGTACAAAACTTCAAGGAAAGTCTTGTCGGTAAGGAATCTCTTAAAATTGTGGAGACTGAACATAAACTTGGATACCGAATTGCCTCCCGAAGTAAATGCATAAAGCAAAATAAGAAGCATCGGAACCGCTATAACCACCGTACTCCAAAGAAGGTACGGATAAACCATTTTACGGAATTGTTTCATCTTCGCTCCCTCTTTAGTAGTTCTGCTTAACCATGATATGAAGAGCGTCGGGTGTGAACTTAAGTCCTACAGCATCTCCCACCTTGGTTTCCTTGGTCGTATCAACTTTATATTCATAACCTTCGGTTTTAAAGGTTACATTATATACACCCGGTTCAACGGTCGCAGGGTCGAAGTCGTATACAACTTCTGTAATGGTTACGGGCGAACCATCTTCAAGGCTCCAGGCCGAAGCGTTGGCCCATGTCTTTAAGTCTGTTTCAAGAGCAATAGACTCCTGAATTTCATCGGCATTCTTAAAGAAGTTAACCGCAAAGATTTCTTCTTCATACTCCTGATTAACTACTCTGTTCTCTTCTTCGATAATCATGTTAACGGTTACGGAAGTACCTGCCTGAGTAGAGAATGTAACAGGGTATGTTCCGTACTCGGGAGCAGCTTCATAATTAACGGAATGAATTGAAATACGCTCTTCTGTAGCGGGATTCCATGCCTGAGCATCGGCTCTTGCTATAATAAATTCGTCCGTAATCTCCTGAAGGTCGTCAAGATCGATATAGAAGTCGTTGGCACTCATCATTTCCTCGGCAAGCTCATTGACAACAGGCTTGTCATCGGAAACGTTCATCTTAACGGTGATTTCCGTACCGGACTTAGTCTCAACGATTGTCTCGTAATGCACGCCCTTAAAAAGAACGGACTTAACGATACCCTTAAGGTTACCGGAACGGGGAGCTACAATCTCAAGGTCCTCGGGACGAATTACAACCTCAACGTTCTCGTTCTTGGAGAAACCTGCGTCGACACATTCAAAGGTCTTGTCTTCAAACATAACCTTGTAATCTTCAAGCATAATACCGTCTACGATATTACTCTCACCGATGAAGTTCGCAACATATCTGTTAACGGGCTCATTGTAAATATCTGTGGGGGTACCGATCTGCTGAATCTCGCCCGCTTTCATAACCACAATCTTATCAGACATGGTAAGGGCTTCTTCCTGATCGTGTGTAACGTAAATAAAGGTAATTCCTACCTCTCGCTGAATCTTCTTAAGCTCGTGCTGCATTTCCTTTCGAAGCTTAAGGTCAAGAGCACCCAGAGGCTCATCAAGCAAAAGAACCTTAGGCTCATTAACAAGCGCTCTCGCAATAGCCACACGCTGCTGCTGACCGCCTGACATTTCATTGACACCGCGCTTACCGTAGTCTTCAAGACCTACGAGCTTAAGCATACGTGCAACCTTCTGCGCAATAATATCTTCGGGCTCTTTCTTAATACGAAGGCCGAAAGCAATATTGTCATAAACGTTCATATGCGGGAAAAGCGCATACTTCTGGAATACGGTATTTAAATCTCTCTTATAAGCCGGTAAGTCCGTGATATCCTTATCATCGAATATTACACGGCCCTGATTGGGCTCAAGAAAGCCGCCGAGAATACGAAGAAGTGTTGTCTTACCGCAACCCGAAGGTCCGAGCAAAGTAACAAACTCATTCTCGTAAATATCGAGATTGATTCCCTTAAGTACGAGCTGACCGTCAAATTCCTTTATGATGTTCTGAAACTGGATTAATTTGCGCATATCTACCCCTTTGCAGCGTATGTATAATTATCTGATTCTTTCGGGAAAGCCTACTTTTTTCTGCACCTTTCTCAAGGTCTTGTTGGCATAATAACCGGCCTTTTCGGCGTTTTCTTTGATAATGCCGTCGATATATGCTTTATCCTTCTCAAGTTCGTAGAAACGAGCCTGTAAAGGTGTAAGAATATCGGCAACAGATTCACCTACGGCAAGCTTAAAGTCGCCGTACCCCTTGCCGTCGAATTCCTTAACAATTTCTTCGGGAGTCTTGCCTGTGCAAGCGCTGTAGATATCGATAAGGTTGTGAATGCCAAGCTGAGTATCATTGTATGCTACGCATCCCTCTGAGTCTGTAACGGCTCTCTTGAACTTGCGAATAATGGTATCCTTGTCATCCATAAGATAGATGCTTGCGTTAAGGTTCTCATCAGACTTACTCATCTTCTTGGTAGGATCCTGAAGGCTCATGATCTTAGCGCCGGACTTGCCGAGGTAAGGCTCGGGAATAGTGAATACGTCGCCATAGATTGCATTGAATCTCTGAGCGATATCTCTTGTAATCTCAAGGTGCTGAAGCTGATCCTTACCTACAGGCACTACATCTGCCTGGTAAAGAAGGATATCCGCAGCCATAAGTACGGGATATGTGAAAAGACCTGCGTTGATATTGTCCGCGTGCTTGGCTGACTTGTCCTTAAACTGAGTCATTCTGTTAAGCTCGCCCATGTAAGTAAAGCAATTCAAAATCCATGAAAGTTCTGCGTGGCAGCTTACATGTGACTGATAATAAATGCAATTTTTCTTGGGGTCTAAGCCGGCTGCTATGTATAAAGTCAACAGTTTTCTTGCACGACTTCTAAGCTCCGCAGGGTCCTGTCTTACAGTAATCGAATGTAAATCCACAACAGAGTAAAAGCACTCGTACTCATCGGAAAGGGTAAGCCAGTTTTTCAAGGCCCCCAGGTAATTGCCGAGTGTCAGGTTACCGGTTGCCTGCATACCGCTGAATAATACTTTCTTTCCGTCTATCATCTCAAAAATTCCTCCGAATATATTTTTTCATAAATTAAAATAAAGTCTACAATATAGTGCGCTTACGGTCAAGAATTAAGTAATAAAACGCTTATACTTCTGCCCTCTGCCACATATGATTCAGTCTCAACCAATCCGGCCTTTGATTCATCAAAACTTTCATCTGTCGAACCGCCGGTCGAATACAACAGTCGCCATCGCTTGGTCTTTGTGGTCATGGGAAGTACAAATTCTTTCTTTTCCCAATGCATATTGAATATTATGTAAACCGAGTCTTCTTTCTTGCCGGTATACTGCTTGGAGTAATCGCCAAAGAAAAGTACCGCGAATTCTCTCGAAACCGGCGACTGGTCGATTTTGAACGCTTCATGGCCGTGGAAAGAAACATCCGGCGCTTTACATGACATATAGTCAAAAAGCATAAGTTCCTTGGGCTGATGAAGCACACTGTGGCGCTTTCTGAAGGCCGCAAGATTCATTACAAACTTAGTGAAATCACGTGATGCCTTATCGTTACGATTGGTAACCCAACCGATTTCATTATCCTGACAATAAGGATTGTTGTTACCCTTCTGAGTATTTAGAAACTCGTCTCCCGCCAAAATCTGCGGTGTGCCCTGCGCAAGCATCATAAGAAGCATCGCATTGCGGGCCTGTCTTAATCTAAGCTTATTGACGTTTCTCTTGGCCGTGTCGCCCTCTACTCCGCAGTTCCAGCTGTAGTTGTAATCGGTTCCGTCGGCATTGGCTTCATCGTTTAACTCATTGTGCTTAATGTTGTAAGACACAAGATCCCAGAGCGTGAAGCCCCAGAAATCGCTTATATTACGGATTGGAGAATAAAACTTTGCATTTTCCCTTATTGCAAAGCTTAAATATGACACTAAATCTTCATCACCCTTTATGAACCGTCTTGCATTGTTCATAAAAGAATAATTGAGAGCTCCGAGATTGCGTGCCTTCATAACGGTATTCGGCTTATAATCGCCGAAGTTCATACCATCGGTAATAATCTTTATATTCTTAAAGAACGGGCATTCAAGAACCTTCTCCGCGTGAACATTCGGACCTACAAGCCTGAAGCCGTCCGCATGAAAGTTAACAAGCCAGTACTTAAGCGAATCAATAATGTAATCTTCGCTTGCATCTTCCTCGTACTGCATCATAAAGATGCATTCAAGACCTTTGTCGTGAAAAGCCTTAACCATCGATTGAAGCTCGCCGTAAGCGTTATCCGACGATGCAAGGGATTTCTTGACAGCAAAGTGATAACCCTTGCCAAAGCCCCAGAGATTGGGCTTTTTAACCTGAGGGTTCTTTTTGTAATCTAACTTAGCAGGGTCTGCGGCAGTCTTGGAATCCTCCTCATCTGTCACTTCATAACAAGGCATAAATATAACCCCTGTGACCCCCAGTTTCTTAATATAATCAATCTTACGAATAAGTCCCTTAAAGGAGCCGCGAGCGCTCTTAACGCTCTTATCCGCCATTGTATAGCCTCTTACATTAAGCGTATACAAAAGTGAATCTTCAAACTTTACAAACTGCATAGAGTCGGAAGCAAAAGAAGGATACGCTTTTTCTTTGACTACCAATCCAAACTTTCCGTCTTCACTGACAGCCCTGGCATAAGGATCGAGGACAATCTTATCATCTGCAAAGAAAGTATATGCTGTATTCTTAAACTCTGAACCTGTCAGATACGCGCACATTACATCGCCGATAAAGTAATCCTCGGGGATAGTAATCTTCTTCGTCTCCTGCAGATTCTCGCTGTTATAAAGGACGATGCCGGCCTTGTGCAAATGACTTAAGACAGCGCACACATAGAGCTTGCTGCCTTCAAAAAATGCTCCGTATCCCTTAAATCCTGCTTTAGACAATAGAATCTGCATATCAGGTACCGCCTTTACATATTTGCAACATCTACAATATACCACATACACAGGCTTCTTTGTATATTTATTTGCTTGCAAGTGCGAACAAATTGACATACTATAAGACTGTAGTAACAATACAGCGTATGAAAGGATTTTTTATGAGCGATTTTAACGACGATAACAACTTTGATAAGGAACTTGACGAGGAAATGACCGTATCTCTCGACCTCGATGACGGCACTACCGTTGTATGTTCCATTGTTACCATATTTGAGATGAACGATAAGGATTACATCGCACTTATGCCCCTTGATGAGGAAGGCAATGCAGACAGCGATGAAGTCTGGATTTACGGCTATAAGGAGAATGAAGAAGATTCCAACGAAGAGCCCGAATTAATCTACATCGAAGACGAAGAAGAATACGAAGCTGCCGCAGACAAATTCGACGAATATCTCGACAGCCTCGATTTTGAAGACCAGTAACTTTAAGAAATAAATTCTTCAATAAATCTTGAGGGAAGCGAACCGCCGCTTTCCTCATTTTTTATTGTGTAAATATACAGATTTTCCCGTGCTCTTGTAAGCGCCACATAAAACAGTCGCCTCTCTTCCTCTACCTTACATTCCGAGACCGACATACTCGCAGGAATCTTGCCCTCAATAGCGTCAGGTATGAAGACTCTGTCCCACTCAAGTCCCTTCGCCTGATGAAAGGTTGTAATAGTGACCTTATCGTTTGAAGTCTTTGGTATTATCGACGGCTTTATTAACTCAAGTTCAGCTTTGAAAGAGCTCAAATCGGTGCACACACCGGCAACTCCAAGAATTTCTTCGTAAATCTTATCAATAGTTTCTTTCTTAATCAGACCGCTCTTTTCGCGATGATACTCATACAGGCCCATAATGTTTCTAAGATACATGGTAAAAGAAAACGGATTTAAGCCCTTTAATACATTTAACTTATTTTCAAATACGTAAATAATGTCTGCCTTCCTCGTTCCGGCCACTTTTTTCTTTAAATGTTCAAGACTTTCTGCATCTTTCAATAAAGACCCGGGAATTCCGCGTGCGGGAATATTGATTATGATTTTCAGGGCCTGAATATTTCTTGTAAGAATATATTCGATATAACACAAGAAATCCTCTATTATTCCGGCTTTGAAGGCATCTTCATCTTCAGAAGTATTAAGCAGTATCCGCCTATACTCTGCCACTTCTTTGTTGGTTCTTAAAAGCACCGCGTCAGACTTATCGTTTCGGCAGTAGCAATCCCTTATCAAAGCCCTGATGGATTCCTCACTCGACTTGCTTATTACCATCTGTACATGTTTCTTATTATCGGATTTAATGCAATCGGGAGCATATTCATTCAGTCTGCCGGGATTCTTGCTGATTACCTTATACGAAAAGTCGGATATTTCCTGATATGAACGATAGTTCTTGGCAAGATTGATTACGGCGGTATTATCATAATCCTTTATAAACTGTTTCATTATATCCGGCGTAGCGCCCCTGAACCCGTAAATAGATTGGTCTTCATCTCCTACCGCATATATTATGCCGCGCTTGCCCGCCATTATCTTTAAGGTCTCGTATTGTATATTGTTTATATCCTGGAACTCGTCGACACAGATATGGCTGAACTTATCATTAAGGTATTTTACCGCTTCTTTGTTTCTTTTAAGCAGCTCGTTACATTCGCATATTATATCGTCATAATCTATCATGCCTTCAGATTTAAGCCAGTCGTTATATGCATCATAAACTTTCAGGAATTCTTCTTTTTCCGTGTCATTTACAAACCTAAACAGAGTCTTATCAGACAGGGATTTGTAAAAAGAAATATGATGGTCATAATACTCTGCACTTGCATGGTCTGACGCAAGATAAGAAATATAATTAATCCTGTCATCGCTTGAAACCAGGCGCTTTTCTGTCTTATCAAAGGCTTTTATAATCTTATAAAATATTGAGTGAAATGTTCCGAAGGTCGTTTGTGCGGCCGTCTGGGGACATAAATTTGTGAATCGGCTCTTCATTTCGAAAGCCGCTTTTCTCGTGAAGGTAATTACGAGAATCTTATCGGGAGAAACTCCCGTTTCAATCAAGTGCTTAATGTGATGTGTAAGTACGGTGGTCTTACCGGAACCCGGTCCCGCCAGTATTAATGCGGGACCGCTTCCGTACTTAATTGCTTTTATTTGTGTCTTATTTTCCAAGAGCTTTCTTTAAAAGTGCTACTCCTGTGTTAAGTCTCTTGATGGACTCTTCCTTACCGAGAACTTCCAAAATTTCGGTGGCTCCGGCGGGAGTCATCTGCTTACCTGAAAGTGCTGTTCTGATGGGCCACATCACATACCCATTCTTAACTTCCTTACGTGCTACGTAATCGGAAAGCATTGCATATAAGCTGTCATTGGTGTAATCGTTATGAACCTCAAGAAGGGGAATTACTTCCTCGAGAACCTCAAGTGAGGATTCGAGAGTGGTCTTCATCTTCTTATGCTCGTACATTGCTACATCGTACTCGGGAAGAGCTTCGAAGAAATCGATATGCTCCTTAATGTCGGGGAACACTTCGATACGAGTCTTGGTCATAAGTGCAATCTTCTTAAGGTCGTAAGGCTTAGTGATTACTTCCTTAACGATGGGAAGAGCAACTTCCAGGAAGTCCTCATCACTCATCTTCTTAATGTACTCACCGTTCATCCAGCGAAGCTTAGCCATGTCAAATACCGAGGGGGACTTGTTGATCTTGTGATAATCAAACTTCTGTACAAGCTCCTCAAGTGTAAAGAACTCGTTATTGTCCTCGGGTGACCAGCCGAGAAGCGCTATGTAGTTCATAATAGCTTCTGTTAAGAATCCCTGCTCAAGCAAATCTTCGAAAGAGCTGTGTCCGCTTCTCTTGGAAAGCTTCTTGTGAGTCTCGTCGGTAATAAGACCTAAGTGAATGTACTTGGGTGATTCCCAACCGTATGCATCATATAAAAGCTGGTACTTAGGGGTGGATGAAATGTATTCATTACCTCTTACTACGTGTGTAATGCCCATAAGATGGTCATCAATAACATTAGCAAAGTTGTATGTAGGATAGCCGTCTGACTTAATAAGAATCATGTCATCAAGCTCTGCATTATCAACGGTAATATCTCCGTAAAGTTCATCGTGGAAGGTTGTGGTGCCTTCTCTCGGAACATTCTGTCTGATTACGTAAGGCTTACCTGCATCGAGATTGGCCTTAATCTCCTCGGGGCTTAAGTGAAGGCAGTGCTTGTCGTATACTACGATTTCCTTGCCCTCTACAACCTGCTTGAGGCTCTCAAGACGTTCCTTGTCACAGAAGCAGTAATATGCTGCACCTTTCTCGATAAGTTTCTTGGCATATTCAAGATACATGCCGGATTTGGTACGCTCACTCTGTACATAAGGGCCGTAGCCTTTGTCCTTATCGGGACCTTCATCGTGCTTAAGGCCTGTCTTTTCAAGAGTTCTGTATATGATGTCAATCGCGCCTTCGACAAAGCGTTCCTGATCGGTATCCTCGATACGTAAAATAAAATCTCCGCCTTCATGCTTGGCAACCAAATACTCGTAAAGAGCGGTACGTAAGTTACCTACATGCATTCTGCCTGTGGGACTGGGTGCAAATCTGGTTCTAACCTTTCCCATGTTTCTAACCTCCTTCAAAATATTAGTACACCATATTGTATGCTTATTTTATCATAAGTGCAAGTACAAAAAATCATACAATAATATCAGAAAAAGCAGCCTATCGCTGCTTTTCCTTCGGTAAGTATTTTCTTAATATCGCATTGAGCCATACCATATCGATGGGCTTGGGTACATAATCGTCAAAGCCCTCGGAAATAAACATCTCTCTTACCCCGCTTACAACATTGGCTGTCAGTGCAATAAGCGGTACTTTCTTCATATATTCGCTCGGGTCGGAACGAATCATATTAAGTGTATCAATTCCGTCAAGCTCCGGCATCATATGGTCAATGAAAATAATATCGTAATCCTTGGTGTCCTTAAGAATTTCAAGACATTCACGTCCGCTCTTACAAGTATCTACAGTAATGCCAAACGTTCTGATAAGTCCCTGTGAAACCTTAAGGTTAACTGCGTTGTCGTCAACAACCAATACCTTGGCATCAGGAGCCACAACCTGCGGTTCGTTTTCTTCGTGAGTCTTAAATTTCTCTACGACAACCGAGCTGTCGGAAATCTTCTGACTGATATGAATCGTAAACTTAGAGCCTACGCCGTATGTACTCTCAACCTCAATATCACCGCCCATAAGGCTGAGAAGCTCCTTACAAATAGCAAGTCCGAGACCGGTGCCTTCTCTGTTCCTGATCTTTCTGGTATCTACCTGCTGGAAACTTGTAAATAACTTGCTTAAGTCTTCTTTCTTAATACCGATTCCGCTGTCGGTAACAGAAATCGTAAGGTCTACAAAGCCCGTGTCTTCTTTGCCCTTTACATCAAGTATTACATAGCCTTTCTCCGTATACTTTATGGCATTGGACAAAAGATTAAACAGGATCTGGCGAAGCCTTATCTCATCACCGATTAACGAATCCGGCAGACCGTCCTGAATATCTGCGCGAATATCCACTTCCTTGTCATCGACTCTCACCGACATCATATTGAGCACATCTTTAATCATAGCGGAAAAAGAATAATTAACCGGTATAATCTCCATGTTGCCGCTTTCAAGCTTACTGTAATCAAGGATATCGTTAACGATTGAAATTAAGACCTTGCCTGCAGTCTGGATATTCTCCGTATTGGTTCTTGTCTCGGGAGATAAAGTATCATCTCTTAAAATAAGTTCAGCCATGCCGCAGATAGCATTCATAGGTGTTCTTATCTCATGCGACATATTGGCAAGGAAAAGCATCTTGGATTCATTGGCATGTTCTGCCTCGGTTGCTTTCTCTTCCATGCCCTTCATGTATTTTCTCGCCTGATATACGAGTACATACAAATTCACCATGGCCGCTATGAAAGAAACAATAAAAACAATGTGCATGAGAATCGGCACATTTTCCTCTATCCTGTCAGGAACGGTAAATATATATCCTATGCACACAATTACAGAAAGCACAGCGGAAACGGCTATGTACCTTTTCTCCATAAATACTGTAATGCATATTGCCATAAGCACATACATAAGTATGGCAAAAGCAAGCGTATGAACAAGATATCCTATTATTGTCGATGAAACGAGAACAGAAATAAGAACGAAGCATAAGACAAATGCTTCTTTTTTAACAAAGACCGCAACGATAATTGTTACGGAAATCATCATGGCAGAAACAAGCAGAACCATTCTGCCTGTTTCACTGCCAAATTGATAGAAAGCATAGATAACGTGTAGTACGAGAATAGTTAAATACTCGGCCAGACATAGTCTGACTGCCTTAGCATATTCGTACATAGAAACCTCCCCTTAAGGCTCTTGTATACAGAGCTTGCTATTCCTTAGCGTACATCTCCCATAAAGAATAAAGCTATGGTTCCGGGACCTGCATGTGCGCCGATAACCGGACCGATGTTATTTATCAAAAATTTCTCTATTCCGAAACGACTCTTAATCTCATCTCTTACATACTCAGCGTCTTCAATGCAGTCGCCGTGGCTTATAAATACGATATCGTTCTTATCCTTGTAAGAACCCATCTGCTCACCCATAAGGTCCACAAGCTTAAGAAGGGATTTCTTACGCCCTCTTTCCTTCATAAGAGGGATAAGATGGCCGTCATCATCTACGTGAAGAACAGGCTTAATATTCAAAACTGTTCCGAAGAAAGCAGCTGTCTTGGTAACTCTTCCGCCTCTGTACAAGTGATTCAAATCATCTACTGTAAATACATGCACGCACTTGGGCGCGATCTCTTCAGCATACTTAAAAGTTTCTTCAAAAGAAGCACCGGTCTTGGCCTTCTCAACAACCTTGTATACGAATAAGCCCTGTCCGAGGGATGCGCACTTGGAATCCACAACCTTAATCTCGGCATCTTTGTCTTCTTCCATGATTTCCTCGGCAGCAATTCTGAAGCTGTTGTATGTGCCGCTTAAGCCCGAAGAAAAAGCAAGAACCAAAATCTTCTTGTTCTCTTTCATAAGTTCAAGCAAAGATTCCTTGGCCTCGTCGGGGTTAACCTGGCTGGTCTTGGGAAGATTGCCGGCTCTCATCAAAGAATAGAACTCTTTATAAGGCAACTGTTCGCCTCTTCCGCCATATGTCTTACCGCAAATGGTGTAAGTAAGGTTGGAGCAGGAAATATTGTTCTCCTTAAGGTAATCCTCAGGAAGATCTGCTCCGCAGTCGGTAGCTATCAAAAAATCACTCACTAAATAAATCCTCCGTAATGTTTACTTTGATATGATGATACCATCGGATTTAAGTAAATTCAACGAAAATAGTTACAAATGTTGGCACAATTCGTAATACAAATCAAGCAATGTTGTTTCAAAAACTACTTGGATGTCGTGCTTCCGAAACCGCCGTTACGTTCGGTAGTAACATCATCATCGTCCGTAATACCGTATTGCATAAAGATTCCCTGAGAAAAAGCAGTAAGCTCGGGAAGCGACACGGTCTTTCCTTCATTGGTATCGTTGGTAATCTTAACAAACATGTGACCTTCATTGTCGGAGTCGTAATAATCCGCATCGATGACACCCACTGTATTGTTAAGCTGTAAGCGATACTTAAAGCCGAGTCCGGAACGGGGATAAATCATGAATACATAATCATCACGCATCTTAACCCTGATACCCGTAGGAACCTTAACGGTCTTACCGGGCTCAAGCGTTACGGATATAGGCATGAAGATGTCATAGCCCGCACTCTTCTTCGTGGCTCGCTTGGGAAGGATGAGCTTATCATAAACAGCCTGAACCTTCTCCTCGGTATCATATTCCGGAAATGTATCTTTAAAATCTTCGTAAAATCTCTTAAAACTTACTTTTTCAAAATGAGCAATTCTTTCCATAAAATCTGTTCCTTTATCAATCTCCGCAACCCTTGCACATCTGCGACTCGGCATCTGTAATAGGCGCATCGTAATAATCTGCGCAATGTAGTATAGGCTTGGTAATATCAGCACTCTTAAGCGTCGCCTGTACATCAATTACCTTTTGATTGGAGCTGCCTTTCCACATAAGCTTTACATCACGAAGCGCATCAATATACTCTCCGTCAACACATACGTCCAAATACTTCATGACAGGGTAATCGTAGATACTCTCCCATGAATCGCCGGTATAAAGCCATATAGTCTTATTAGGATACTTCTCTTTAATTTCTTTGGCAAAAGAAGTCACATACTCTTTATTAGCCGGATGAAGGGGGTCACCGCCGGAAAATGTAATGCCTGAAATATAAGGCTTATCAAGCTGGTCGAATATTTCCTGCCTTGCATTGTCATCAAAAGGCAAGCCGCCGTCCGGATCCCATGTAACCGGATTCTGACAGTTCTTGCAACGATGAACACAGCCTGCAACCCACAGCACCACACGAAGGCCGTCGCCGTTATTCATATCATCTTTGGTTATATTGTGATATCGCATAATTACATAGACTTCCTTTCGGCAATTTCAGCCATCTTGGCATCATTAAGTCTGGTATCGCCGTGCACGCGTGAGTAAGATAAATATCCGTTCATGCGGTCAATCTTGGTAAGGTTACGGCTTCCGCACTTAGGGCATACATCCATTTCAAGCTCCTGGTGACCGCAATCGTCACAGTAGGCCAAAGAAAGGTTAACTCCCTCATAAAATCCCATATCCATGGCGCGTCTGATAAGAGTCTTAACTGCATCGATATTGTAATCTATAGGATACTTAACATACTGAATCTTACCGCCGTTACTAAGATCCCAGAAACGATTCTCAAGATCCTGCTTCTGAATAGGCGTAATGTCTTCGGTAACATGACAGTGGAAAGAATTGGAAACGTATTCTCTGTCGCTTACGCCTTCGATAATGCCGTATTTCTTTCTAAACTGCTGAACCTGGAGGCCGCAAAGGCTCTCTGCGGGAGTGCCGTAGATAGCGTAGAGATTGCCGTCTTCTTCTTTGAACTCGTTAATCTTCTTGTTGATATATTCAAGCACTTCAACGGCAAAAGCTCCGTCTTCTACAAGAGACTTGCCGTTGTAAAGTTCCTGAAGTTCGTTAAGAGCCGTGATTCCGAAGCTTGCGGTTGCAGCTTTAAGTAAAGGCTTAATCTTGTCTGTAAGCTTAAGGTGTCCGCCTAAGAATCCGCCTTCGCAATATGCCAAAGGATTGGTGGATGCACGCATCTCGCCAAGGTATGCATAAGTACGGATATGAAGCTGTCTTATAAGATTCAAATAGTAATCAAGCACTTCGTAGAAATCTCTTGATTCCTTACGGGACTTGGCAAGAATCATAGGAAGGTGAAGCGAAACCGCACCGATATTGAAACGTCCCACAAATACAGGAACGTCCTTGTCATCAGCGGGATGCATTCCGCCACGCTCATACCAGGGGCTTAAGAAAGCTCTGCAGCCCATGGGCGAAATAATCTTTCCGTACTGCTTATAAATACCTGCCACATAGCCCTTACCGGTAAGTGAAAGCCAGTCAGGGTACATGGTCTTGGCAGAACATTTAACGCCTGCCTCAAATACGTCCTCAAGCTCCTTGCCGGGGCCGTGAAGATTCTCATCATAAAGGAATACAATCTTAGGGAACAATACCGGTTTCTTGCACTCGGGCTTACCCTGTCCGCGACGTCTTACGTTAAGCATGGAAATAGTCGCAAGCTTGGCAAATCTGCCGGTTCCGGTACCTGCGGTAACGGTAATGAAAGGATAATCACCTCTTGAAGATGCTACTGTATTAAACTTATACTCCCATCCCTGGAAGCCCTGTTCAAATTCTCTCGTAACATCTGCAAGTGCTTCTGCTTCAGCTCTTGCGTCGTCGATTCCGAGTCTTCTGTATTTCTCTATATATTTGTCATAAGATTTCTGAGCGTAAGGCTCTAAGATAAGGTCCACGCTGGGCACAGTAAATCCGCCGTACTGCTGACTTGCAGCGCTAAGTACTATATCGCCGATTACGTCAAAAGCAACATCAAGGCTCTTGGGCTCGTTGTACCAGATGTTACCCATTTCGAAACCGCCCTTTAAAACGGTCTCAACATCGAAAAGACAGCAATTCATTGTATCACGTCTTGCCGACATGTCATGAACATAAATATATCCGTCACGACAAGCCTGAATCTCTTCCGTCGTCATAAAGAATTTCTGATAAAGTTCCTTGTTAAGCTGGTTAAAAATAAGGCTTCTCTTGGTAGATACAAGTGCAGAGTCGGTGTTGGCGTTTTCCTTGTCACCGACATACATGATAGACTGAGACTTCTTGTATACGTCATCAAGCATACGTACAAAGTCCTGCTTGTAGTTACGATAGTCTCTGTAGCTCTTGGCTACTATGGGCTTAACCTCTTCAAGCGCGCTCTCAACAATATTATGCATCACGGGGATGGGAATCTCTGTAGTATTCATCTCATCCACGCGACTGATTACATATCTGCAAATCTTTTCATTTTCTTCGGGAGTAAATTTGGTAAGTGCTCTGTATGCACTCTTTGCAACTGCATTAATTACCTTTTGAACGTTAAAAGCTTCCTTGCTTCCGTCCTTCTTAACTACAAATATTTCACCTACAGGCTTAAATTTCTCGCCGTAATCCAAACCGGTATCTTTGTCGGATGACCAATTTCCCGTACTCATATTAAATCCTCCCAAATTAGAAAAAGCTAAATAAATAAACGATAAAGAGACACAATATCTTGTGTCTCTTAAAGTATAAGCCACCATATATTTCATGTCAACACAGAAAGTCTCAAATGTAAAACAGTTAATAATACTAATTAAAAACAAGAATCGTTTTACATCACATTTACCGAGTTCCTCCAAAATTTTTTTTGTACAATTCCACAAATCTATCTGTAGTGCAATCGGGGTTCCTTAAAATGGAATCAATAATAAACTTATATTTTTCCGCCAGTAAACAAACATTATTTAGCGAATATCTATTTTTTTCAAAATTGATTTCAAACTGAATAGAATTTTGTTTTGACAAACCGGTTAGCAAAAACGATATCGATTGGGGATTTCTGCTGTAATCCCGTAAAAGAATCTTCTGATTATGTTCTTTAAATTCAAATTTATATTCTTTTATAAAATTAAAGGCTACATCAAATAAACTCCCTTTGCACAAATCTTTAAAGCCCATATATTGAAAAAGGTTACCCACGTCAACACCGCCGTACTGCAATATATCGACACATTTATTTTTCATCATATTCAGAAACATACTTACGCCAAGAGTCCCCTGTATCTGAAGCCTTAAAGGAATTGTATCTGTAAAAAACCCGATATAATTTGCCGGAACACCTTTACAATCCCTTCCCATTGAATATGTCCCTATAATAAATTCTTTTTTCTTTTCCTCACAATAAAGTAAAAAAGCCAATGCGCCAAAACATAAATAGTATTCCGTAAGGCCTTTATCCCGACAAAAATCTTTCATTTTATCCGTTTTATCAATTTGAAACTTAAACGAATCAATGTTTTCCGCAACCTCATCATGATTAATTTCACCGGAAAAGCCGACTGACTCAGGGCGATTATTTAATTGCTTTCTCCAAAAATTTAAGCCTGCTTTATCAGGTTGAGAATTCTTGGTTGAAAAGAAAGCACACTCGCTATATAGCGGCACGTCAAGATCTTGGTTATAGTAAAAAGAAAACAATTCATTTACGATTATTTGAATTGATGCGTAATCGACGATAAGATGATGGATATTTAGTAAAACAGCTTGTTTACAGTTTTCGTCTTCAAATAAAATAATTTGATACAATTCAGGTAAAAGAACATCAAACCTTTTGGCATAAATACTTACATCAACTGAAGCAATATCTTTAATATATTCTTTATGTACAGTATATTCCTTATATTCATCACGACATATTTCGAAAGAATTCTTTGATTTAACAAAATGTGTTCGTAGCATTTCATGACTTAGCAAAACCATATTGAATGCTTTTTGCAATTTTTCTATAAATACATTTTGTTTTAATTCCAACATGTAAACCATGTTGTACAGAGGCAAATTATTCTTATCGTTATCGTCTTTTGCTTCCTTCTTTAATTCTTCTTTCAGTAATACTTTTTGATAGGAATTTACTTTACACTTAAATATGCAGGTATTGGTTAAAGGCTTTTTATCGGAATTCTCCTTAATTCGGGTCGTAAGAATTTCCGCAAGACGCCCCAAACTATATGGTCCTACCAATTCATAAATATTTAGGGAAACGTTCCATTCAAGTTCCAGTAAAGCATTGAGTTCAAAGGCATTTAAAGAATCTCCGCCAAGCGAAACAAACCGATCTTCATATTCAACCTTGGTCAAATTAAGAACTTTCGCACAATATTGCATAAATTTTGCGCCTATACTATTGTCAATATCATATTTGTTTTCTGATTCTTTAACGTACTTTTGCCCGCTGTGATAATCAGGCAAAACACTCTTATCCAGCTTACCGTTTACATTATACGAAAAGGCATCAACCTTAATATAATATGTCGGAATCATGTAATAAGGGAGTAACTTTCTTAATGCATTATCGATTTCAACTACTTTAATATCTTCATTTTTTGTATAATACGCAGCAAGGCCATCTATATCACCATCATTTATCAGAATAACCTTAGCACGTGAAACAGACGGTATTCTTTCAATTGCATTTTCAATTTCAGACAATTCAACTCTATATCCATGAATCTTAATTTGCTCGTCGCAACGACCGAGACATTCTATATCTCCGTTACTCCTTCTTTTGGCCAAATCGCCGCTTTTGTAGAGCCTTTGATAGGGATAAGCAGGATTATCAATGAACTGGGTTTCGTTAAGTTTGACATCATTCACATAACCTTCTTTGGATACACCTATTCCACCGATATAAAGCTCACCAATCTCATAATCTTTACAAAGATTCATTTCCTCATTAAAGATATATAGCTGAAATCCTTCTAAAGCTTTACCAATCGGGATATTGGGACTTTCGTTATTCAAATCACTTTCACTAATTTCATGATATGCACAATAAACACATATTTCTGTCGGGCCATAATAATTATACAATCTGCTTTTGCAGCCTTTTGAATTCATTACTCTTTTTGCCAGTTCTGTATGAAGTGATTCACCTGCGCACACTATAATATACGGGAAAAAATGCTGACATCTGAGTTTCTCATAATAAGAAACCTGCAAATCAAGTCTTGTAGGAGTAAAGTCGCAACAATATATTTCATTTTCAGAAAAGAAATCTTTTAACAGAGCCAACGAATATTTTACTTCATCCGGGACAAGTACAAGTTCATTCCCAAATAAAAGCGACATATACATCTGTCCTACAGAAACATCAAAAACAAAGGGCGAAAGCATTGCAATGCGTTTTCCCCCATTAAAACATTTTAATTCCTCGCTCATCCGTTTTGCTAAATTAAGTATGGCTTCTCCCGTTATACGTATGCCTTTCGGCTTACCGGTGGAACCTGAAGTATAAATCAGATATGAATACTGTACTCGCACATTTCTCTTCAAGGTCTCTTTCGGCAAATCTTTAGTTGTTTTTCCTTTGTTTGCATTTATATTAATCACAGTTACATCCAAATCATGTATGTCATGATCGGATATTAACACTTTGCATCCCGAGTCATCCAGTATAGACTGAATTCTGGGTATTGGATATATGCTGTCCAGCGGTAAATACGTGCATTCGGCCTTAAGTATAGCCAAAATGCTTATCACGTAATCCGCAGACTTCTCCATAAGAATCCCCACAACTGCTCCCGGGGTTAAATAATTGCTAATTGTTTGCGAAAAAGTATCCGTTATACTTTCGAGTTCTCGATATGTATATGACTTGTTTTTAAACGTAAGTGCTTTCTCATTCGCAAAGTTTTTAACTACACATTGGAATCTGCTTATAATGTCTGCATTCGTCATTGCCATCACCTGTCACTTACTTGAAGACTGATGATTCCAATGTACTCTTGCATCTTGAATACATGATATGTCGATGCATTTCCCGCTTTCGAACAAATATGCGTTAACACTTAGTTTTTCTTCAATTGCCTTTAACATAATGTCATAAATCTTAAGTTCCTTTTTTCTGGCAATGTCATCATTTCGATAGCTTTCAACTTCACTCATCAATAAATCCAGAAAAGAGTCTTCCCATATTAATACATTCCATGTATTATCGGCAGACGGATTTTCAGGCTTATCCTCCAATCGTTCTACTTTGTTGTCCGGGCCAATCACAACCGGACCAAGATTTCTTGCATTGTTCGTAGGAAAAACTCCCAAAGTAAGATCTGATTTTTTTTCGCAATGAAAAGCATACAGCTCATCAAAACAATTAAGAGGATAAATAATGGTATCAGGAAATTTCATGCAAACGCTATGCCCTCTCAAAAAAGGTTCAGCAGCCGCAATCGCCAAAGGCAGCCCGTATAAGTTATCAAGATCCCTTTGATATACAAAAGCCATCTTCATGTCAGAATAGTCTGCACCCATATCGGACAAAATCTTTACCAGAATTTCTTTATCATGATTTACTGTACATACAACATTTTTGATTCCGCCTTTATGCAACACGTTTACAGCGTTTTCTATCAACAAAGAGACCTCAGTTTCCTGATTCTCATTGTCTATCATAACAGGAAGCAATTCCTTCATCAATTTGAAGGGCTTCATCCTCATACCTTTTCCGCCTGCCGGTACAAATCCCACCACATTCTTCATAAAACACCCCAACTTTTCTCCAAAATAACCAACTAATACTTTTTCTTCCCAATAAAGAAAATAGCACCTGTCAAAATAACAAACCAGGCAGATAACAAACCAACTTCCTTCCAGAGAATTCCCTGCGAATTAATTAAGGCATTCATTACCTCGACAACTTCTACGCTGGGCAAAATCATAAAGATTGAGTAAGTCCACTTAGGCAAAGAAGGATATACGGAAACAACTAGATATAATGCTACCATTACCATTGCACTGATTGCCGAACCGGTTTTGGAGGATTCAATAAGCAAACCTATAATTGCGCCTATTTCTACAAAAACAGTTCCTCCCAATAACATTATTCCTAATAATGACGGCAATTTACTGTTAATCCCTTCATTAACCACAAACACCATAATCTGTGAAAATAATGAACAAATTAAAATCGGAACACATTTTGAAACAATAATTTTCCCGTAAGTAAGCGGAGTACATAAAAGCGCGTCAAAAGTCTTTGACTCTCTTTCTTCTATAAGATTAGGACCGGTAAGCATAATACCAACCATAACTTCCGCAAACAAAATCCATACACATAACAGAAGGAACCCTGCTTCAATTCCTTTCATTGCGTAAGTAACGACCTTTGACATGAATATCGGCAAAATTATTACACCCAAAATAGCAGGATTTACAACGAGTTCTTTAAATTCGTTTTTTATTTGTCTTAAAACAACCATTAGCTCAATTCTCCTCCTGTGATAATCGCAAATATATTTGCAAGTGATATATCCGCACCCTTATTTGCTTCTTTATATTCCTGAATAATCTCTTTTAAGTTTCCTTTTTTAGCCAAATTACCCTGATACATAAATCCCACAGAGTGACACAAGCGCTCTACCTCGTTCATATCATGAGTTGTTATGACAATTGTTGTACCATTTTGATTTATCTTTTCTATATAGCGTCTTATTAACTCTTGTGTGTTAGGGTCTAGGCCGCTGGTCGGTTCATCCAAAAATAAAACTTTGGGATTATGTAAAACCGCACGGGCAATAAGTACTCTTTGCTTCCAGCCTTTGGACAATTTTTCAACGCGCATGTCTTGCTTATCAGTCAACTGGAAATCTTCCATAACTTCATCAATTCTACTGTCTTTAACACCATAAAGGTCAGCAAAAATTTTCAAATTCTTTCTTATTGAAGATTTGCGGTATAAATTTGGAAGTTCAAAAACAACACCTATTTGTTCGAATAGCTTTTTGTTGTTTTTGGCCACTTTCATCCCGTTGATATAGATTTCTCCTTCGGTGGGTTCCAACAATGCAGTCATCATTCTGATAGAAGTTGTCTTTCCGGCTCCGTTTGGACCAATCAGGCCAAATATTTCCCCTTCTTTAATCGAATAGGAAACATTGTTGACAACTGCTTTGTTTTTGAATCGCTTCGTCACCTGCTTTAATTCAATCATTTAATACTCTCCTTTTCATATATCGTTTATTTTACATATCACTTAATTCTTTTAAATCCGACATATCAACATAGCCTTTGCTCATATAAGTCATCATTTCTTTCATGACTTTTCCCAATAATATTTTTCTTATCCTTGCTATTCTTTTCTTTGTGTCCTCTGATACGGTTTTTGCATCCCTTCCACCGATTTCCGAGTAATAGTATAAGCGCATAGTATTATTATAGTTGCCTGGATTCCTTCCGCTAAGCAAAATCTCCTTATCCAGCCGTAAAACTTTGTCGAGATCTTTATCCGATTCAATAGTAATATTATATTTTTCCGGAAACCTATACATAATACTTCCGGGCATGGGAATATAGTGATTCGTAGTATAAAAACTGATATTATTTATATTTTTCTTGATATACTGAAGGCTTTCTTCAAAATACTCCGGAGTTTCTCCCGGCATTCCAATAATTACCTCTAATTCTGCCCATATTCCGATTTCACTGCACCATTGAAGTACTTGCTCGGCATAAGATAAATCTATCTTTTTGTTAACGAGTTTAACCATCTCGGTACAGCCGCTTTCCATACCGAATACCAGTTTTCGGCATCCTGCTTTATGCATCAATTCAAGTATTTCACGGCTTGTATTATCAAATCTGGCGCAATCGGACCAATATATTTCAATTCCGCGCTCAAGCAGTTCCGTACAAAACTCCGTTACATATTTCTTAGAGAGATTTATAGCATTATTTATGAAGTAAAAATAAGGCGTCTTGTATTTTTCTTTTAATTGCTGTATTTCCGATACTGTCTGTTGAACAGCGCCTATTACAGGTCTTGGCGCTTCCGGGTTACTTTCGGTACAAAAGCTGCAATTATAAGGGCAGTTGTAATTGAAAATATACGGAATAATTAAAAAAGGTTTATACTTACTATCTAAAGCGTTTCTTTGCATCTTTTTTGTAAATGCAAAAGGATAGCGGTATAACGCAACCATATTTTCTTCATACGCTTCCGGATTTATGTAATTTTCATATTCTTTCAAATGCAAGCCGTCAAAGTCCGGCATAACAACTCTTCTGTTAGCAAACTTATTAAAAACAAGTTCATTGGCTTCATTTTTATAACACAAACCATCTATTTTTCTGATTTCAGCGTCACCTAAGGCATAACCCTGCCTGATCAAACGAATCAAACGTTCGAGAGACTCCTCGCCCGGCCCATTGATGATATAACCCAGGTTATCAAAGAATTTCTCAAAAATTTCATTATAAATCGGTTGATAGGCAACATATGTCGTAAGATTAAATCCACCGAAAGTAAGTGTCTTTTTATATGTCTTTTTAACATATGCTCCAATTATCATTCCGCAAAAAGTTTGCAAAAAAGTCAAATCGGGTCCTACCGAAATACCTACAATATCGTATTTGTCCCAATCTATACCTATTAATGCATTTTTTGCAAACTCATCAAAAAAAGCATTATTGCCCCCTTCAATATAGTCATATACCTTTTCTTTGTCATAAAATTTAGCAAGCTTTTCAATATTCGTATTTCTACCAAAAACATCTACGCTTGTCGCCAGATCATACATATCTAAGTCAATATCGTGTGTGCGCAAATAGCCGGCGAGAATCCCAAGTGACAAAGGCGGAAGTTTAGCACCTATTCTGCCAAAAAATACAGCCTCACTGGGAACTTGTATGATACAAAATTTTTGTTCTTTCATGTCTCTATAACCCCTATATTGTTTCCTTATACAAATCCATTATTTCTTTATTGTTGTGGTACTGTACACAAGTCTTGCAATATATACCGGTTCT
Source organism: Lachnospiraceae bacterium (assembly GCA_017553505.1). Lineage (GTDB taxonomy): Bacteria > Bacillota > Clostridia > Lachnospirales > Lachnospiraceae > UBA1258. Next base: position 108,451 of record JAFZLD010000025.1, on the reverse strand, counting down.
AAACTTCTCATAGGAACTCTTCTCCCACATGGTACCGAAGGAAATATGATTCAAATTTCCTACCAAAGGACGTTGGCAAAAGTAATCACAACAAGGGTAAACATTTCCGTTTTTTGAAACAACAGCTATAGGACTTCCTTCAAACGCACACTTTATAGCGGTAGGGCCTTCAAATTCTATGTTGTTCTTTTTCAGCGCTTCTTTTACCTTTTTTAAAACATCTTTTATTTCCTTAGAGTTTTCCTTAATCCATTTTCCGCTTCCAAACGGAAATCCTACCTTAAAACGGCTTACACCATATTTAATGGCTAATTCTTTAATAGCATCAATGCTATATATATTGTCTTTTACCAGGGTACAATTAATAGCTGTATGAATCTTATATTCTGCAGCCGTCTTTAAGTTATTTAGTAATACGTCAAACCTGTAATTATCACTGATTCTTTTCATCCCTTCTTCCGTTCCGGCATCAACCGAAAAAGAAATTGCATCCATATTATCAGCCTCGGCTATCTTTTCAAAATCAATAGGTATGGACCCGTTTGTAACCAAAACCACTTTTTTATTTTTAAACAGTTTCAAAACCTCATAAAAATCCGCATGAAGCAATGATTCACCTAAGCCGCATAAACATACATATTCGAAGTCATCGAATTTACTTACTATTTCTGAAATTTTAGATATGGGAATATCCTCGGGCTTTTTTACCAGTTTCCTTGCAGCACAATAAACACAATGTAAATTGCACTTGGTAGTTATCTCAAACATCAACATTTTGGGCGGATTTTCATAATACATTATTGTCATCTCCGTTTAATTCTTCATCCATCATTTCGCAAAGAATTCTTCGTTTGATATTTATACTCTTATTCTCTGTTCCTGTTTGACTGGCTGTATAGTTTTCTTCCTGTGTAGCCCTTAACAAATCACCGGATTCTCTGTCTATATAAAGAAAGCCCTGATAATAAGAAGTACCTTTTCTTTCGTTTTTACCGGCTTTATCTTCCATATAAACTTTTGCCGCGTCACAGTAATATTCAAAAAGCAAACAAACTCTTCCCAAGCAAAATGAATATCCCAAATAGCGTATGTTAAGAATATTATTGACAAAGGATGAGCCAGTTGCATACTTTCCCATACCAATTTCTGCTCCTGCTTCATGTTCAAGTTCGGATGGTTTTATTTTGACCCATTCATCAATTTTGAACCCACCATGACTGTGCGATTGTATATACAAATATGAGACAAAATTTTCAAAACATACGATATCAAACGTTTGCATTATTACCAGATATGTTGACGGCAATGCGGGCAAATCGTTGTATGCTTCGGTAATTGACCGAAAACTTCCCTTATATGTCGCATAAAATACGTTGTCATCGCCCTCCTCGTATTCGAAATCATCTGACAGTAAAATATGAGAGCTAAAATCTTTTCCTTTAACAAAGTTCCACTCCATACTATTCGGTTTCTTTTTGGGATACCTCTCGATATAAGTCACAGAGTCCCACCTATAATTCGTCAAAACAATGATACCGGGTATAATGTCCTTTATCTCCCTAATATACTTAGAGTTCAAATGCTGAATTTTGTATGTATTACCTTCTTTGTTGAGATACAGATTTTTCATGGTAATACGGTACTTTTTCTTATATCCCGCCGTAAATTGTTCATTAATTTTGCACGGCTTAGACAAAAACTTTTCTATCGCCTTGTCTTGTTCCAAGGATTCCAAAACGTCTGAAGGCGAAGGCAGTTTCATAATGTCTTCTATATATTTTTTTTGTTTCTCCTTTATTTCTTTTATTTTTTCTTCGTTACATAAATTATCTCTTAATGCCTTAACTATTTGATTCTTCTTAAAAAGATTCACTTCAGTAAAGGTGTCTGTATATGGATTATTATAAAAAAGAGGTTTCAAAAATTCATACCAGCCAAAGGGAAACAGCCTGTAAGGAAATGCTGTTTTTACTTCAGCGGCCATTTTTTGATACCATTCAGGCATTTTCTGTAACGCAGAAGCCATCTTTGAAAAATCCAGATATTTGGAATTCTGCAACACAACCGACGCCGTATTATAATAAACCGCCTTAGCTAATGTTGTGGAAATAATGTTTGTTGTAATAAACAAATCAGAACATTTTAAACAAACATCGAATTTCTTGGGATCAATAAAATCATGGTGACAATAAACTATAGATGTATCATCAAAAGAAACATCCAAAGCCTGTGTGCCAACATGAATCAATTTAATGGAAACATTTAGCTCTTTTAAACACTCTACAATAATACGCGGAATCCACTTAAGTAAATTCGTCAAAGCAGGCAACCTGTTTATATTCAAAGACTCCCAATTTGAAGTTGTTATAAATACAACTTTTTCTCCGTCTTTAACGTTATATTCTTTTTTAAACTCAGACTCTTCTTTTTCGCTGATTTCTTCTGCTTCAAATAAATAAGTACATTTTATTTTACTGTTTTCAACATATTTATTTATAGGGCAGTATCTTACAACAAAATCGCATTCTTCAATCAATGGGGGCAGTTTTGCAACATAACCCCCATAATAATCCTGGATATATGTAGTATCATGAAACTGATAGCTGTCAATGCTTCCGACAATCGCTCCTGTAGACTTTAACATTTCTAAGTCCACACCTGACCAAGACACCGAATACCACATTGTGTATACATCAGATATAAGGACAAAATCAGGTTTAAATTCTGATAAAACCTCCTGCGCCTTTGTCTTATTCTTTTGCTTAATTTCGAGCATCAGGTTACTATCCGGCATCTCAAGAATACAGTATTTATAGTTTTCACGACTGATATATGATGCCCCTTTTTGCGATGTCAGAAAATAAACTTCAAACTTATCGGAAGGAAGCTTATTACAAAATTCATTTGCTATGGTAAATTCACCGCTTGATAAACTACCCAATGTAACAACTAAAACTCGTCTCATTACATATCCTTTTTATCTTAGATTTATTATTGAAAAACTTTTTCATTCGGGAAAAGAATCGAACCTATCTTTTTTACTCTTTCGCTGTATTCATTTTCGCCGGAGCGCAATAATCTTTTGTAATAATTTCTTATCGGCATACAAAAATACGGCTTCAAATAATTCTTTTCCAAACTGTACAGCGGAACGGTCTTTTCAGCCTCGGACAATACTTCATATGAGGCATCTTTACCTTTTGTACTATAACTAAAATCTGCATAAATAATATACGGAATAATGAAATATGCTTTTGGCTCACATTCCTTTTGCTGCTTTATCATCTGTAACAGCAGTTCTTCCAATTCCCTATCGTTTCTCATTACTTCCGGGAGCTCAAGCAATAAAATAGCTTTAAACATTTGAACCAACCAGTATTGAGGAACCAATTCAAGCGCATGATTAAAAGAATTAAATATGATTTCTATTTTCTCGCTTCCGATAGTTGTATCCTTTGTTTTGGTGGCGAGCATAAAATTTAAGAGGCCATATGAAAATGCTGTTTTATAATCATCCTTGCGTTTTAAATACTGCAGTCTTAAATTTTCACATAATTTATCCTTATTGATTGGAGTGTTACAGATCATATTTATTGTTTTTACAATGTCTATATCCTCCTCCATAATGTATCTCATTATGTTCTCTCCTTATTGGGAAATATCAGTTTTCTGAATTATCATCAAGCAATTCGTCCTCGTCAAAAGTATCCATTTCATCAATATCTACACCTTCATCGGGCGTATATACGGCAGCATCTGCAGAAAAGTATTCCTCGATATTATCGGGACTTAAATTATCAAGATCTTCAGGACTTAATGACTTAATAAGTATTTTCTGAACTTCACTCAAATCATAATCAGCCAATGCCTCATCGGGATTTTCAATCAGCGCGTCTTTAAAATCCTCATCGGAAAGCAAGCGGATAATTACCATCTTGATTGCGGAATTTTCCTCGCCATTCTGCATTGCATCCATTTCACCATTCTTGTTAAATTCTTCAGACATAACCATAGCCTCCTTAAATAAGTTATTATTTTTTATCAATCATACGATATATGCTTTCGACCTCGGTAAACTCCTTGTTCTGTAAACTGTTCATATACCGTATTTTTTTTACATTTTGTTCCAAAATCTCTTTATAGCTGCGCCCACCAACCTCGAAAAATTTATATATTTTGAAATTGCCCAAAGGCTTTCCTTTGTGATACATGAAATAATCTAAACTCTTATTAAGTATTTTTTCGTAATTGATAACATTCTTTACAAGTTTGATTCCGTACTTATCTGGGTTAACACCTATCTTGCTTCTGGGAACCACAAAGAATTCGTTAATGGTCATAAAATTGATTAACTCTTTATTCTTTTGCACATAAGCAACTGTCTCAGCAAATTCATCATCTCCTTCTTGAGGTAATCCTATAATCACTTCCAAATCCACCCAGATTCCAAGTTCTTTGCACCACTTCATTACCTGTTCGGCTTGATCGAGATCGATTCTTTTATCCACCAGCTCTATCAGTTTCTTGCTTGCAGTTTCAAATCCGAAGATGAGTTTTTTACAACCGGCTTTCTTCAACAGTACCAATCTCTCATAGGTCATTCCGTTAAATCTGGCACAATCTGACCAGCTGATATTTAACTTTCTTTCTATGATAAGATTGCAAAACTTTTCCATAAATGTGGCTGACGCATTTACGGCATTATTAAAAAAGTAGAAATATTTAGTGTGATATTGTTCGCTCAACCATTGCAAGTCGTTAACCGTCTGTTCGGGGTCACCCAAAATTACTTGTTTTCTTTCGGTATCGCTTTCCGAACAAAAAGCGCATGAATACGGGCAATGAAAATTAAAAATGTATGGAAGAACAAGTATATCGTCAAATTTCTGCCTTGTCTGATGCTTATTAACAGTACTTACATAATGCGTCAGATAAAACGGCCATTTAAATAATTGGACATTAATATCCAATTCGCCTTTGCTTGTGTTCGTCTTTCCGTTTTCGTAAACCTTAAGACCGTAATATGACATATCAAGATTGCACCAGTCAGGGCATACAATCCTCGGTGGTTCTTCCTGATTTGCGACTACAGAACCATCTTTTAAGTACACCATTCCATTTAAGTCATAAATGTTTCTGTCCAGGTTTCCGTTAAGGCATTGAATAATCTGCCAAATAGTATATTCTCCCGGTCCTTTCATTACATACGGGAAATTTGTAAGCATCAACTTGAGTAAATCGGAAAAAGTATCTTGAAACATTAACAAATATGTAATGTTGTTTCCACCAAGCATGATTTGCTTATTATATTTTTGGTTAATATACTTACCAAGCAGCAAAGCACTGTGCAATTGAAAGAAAGAAAAATCCGCACCGCAAGAAATACCTACCATATCATATTGATCTATTGATATTCCTTCCAATAACTTCCCAACATATAAATCTATTTCCTGTTTGAGATCTTTATTAATTGTGCCGCTTACATAATCACGGATATTCTCATATTTGAAAAGAAATGCAAACTGTTCTTCGTTTGAGGAATAAATTCGAGGTAAATACTGTCCCAAATCATAAACTTCAACATCTGTTCCTTTTTGCTTAAGATATCCGGCCAATATACCAAGACACAAGGGAGGCAAATAAGTATAACCATCCTTTGATATAGCCTTTTCTGTAGGAGCCAAAAGAAACAATATTTTATTAATCATCTTTCACTTCCTCCAATTATTTGATATGAAATTTCTGCAATATTCGGAAGTTTATTCAAAATTGTTTCATACTGAGTAAGCTTCGAACGCAATTTGTCATAAGCATTCCTGTTTTCAAGCAGGGAAGTGATAGTGTTGACGGTATGTTCAATATCAAATTGCTCTACCTGACAGAACGTATCAAAATATGGATTATTATCGTATATATTCTGTAAAAAGTAGTACCACCCCACAGGAAACATCCTGTATTTATAACTTCTTTGCAATTTATTAAGTTGTTCGTTCACGAAATCATTTCTATAAGGTATTGTTACGTTGATTTCACCATTTGCATTGCGCTTAAAGCGAAGGGAATTTTGAATACATACGCAAGGTATTCCCGATAATACAGCTCTGGCAAGCGAAGTCGAAATAATATTTCTTGACAAAAACAAATCCGTTGCCAAAATGTAACGGTCAAACACGTCAGGCGGAACGCTGTCTATAAATATAATGTTTTCGTTTGATTTTTTGTAAAAGCTTTCTTTTCCGATGCAAATTATCGTATACTTTTTTGCGAGGCATTCCATAAGATACCAGAATATTGTCTGATTGACATTAACGAATTCTTTTACATCATCATATTTTTTATAATTGTCTTGCCAAACCGCATTGGTAAAAAGAATCATTTTTCTTTCGGTCGGAATTCCCAAGGACTTTTTGTATTCATTTGTCTTATCTAAACTAAACGGAAGTTTTCTGTCGATAAGGCGATAAAAAAAAGTCTCTTCTCTGTCTCCATCCCCCGGATTGACTAAGGGGCACGGACATAAACTAAATCCGTATTTTCTTACATCAATTTCTGAAAATCTTTTAGCTCTAAAGCCATATGTATCCATACAATCTTTTGTTTGCATCCAGTCAAAATCATCAAAAGTTCCGATTTTACCTGAAAAAACAGCCAAATCATTATAAGTAAGCCCATAATGCTCTTCACAAAAATTGTAATTAAGAAAATCAGCAAGAATTACCGCTTGGGGTCTGAAACTGCTTTCAATATCTTTCAAAAGGATAACGTTCAAAGCACGGCTTTTAACAAACAGCGTCGTAAAACCAAATCCCCAGGAATTCATTGTTTTCTGATGTGTCGGAGGGACAAGAAAATGTACCTGTCCGCCTTCCTTTACCAATCTTTTGGCAAATTCACACGCTATCGCCAATTCGCCGTATGCCCAATAACTTGTTACTATAAATAAAAACCGCATTTTTCTTTATACCGTCACTCTTCTTTAAAACCAAATTCAGAATCTCCGAAGAATTCCAAATACTCTTTGTATACTCCTCCGCAAACAGTTTTCTTGGTACAGTCTTTGCATGCGGGAATTCTCTTCTTTGTTTCTTTTTCCATAAATGTTGCATAGTTATCAAGCACAAAATTATGGTACAAAAGCTTGAATTCGTTTTCTTCCCAATTTATCTGATATTTTTCATATCCCTTAATTGCACAGTTCGGAAAACCTTCCAACGTGACCACACAATTATGACTTACACATACATCAACTGCTTCAAATATTTTTTCACGTATCTGTTCATATGTGGGTACAACACGGTTGAAATTTTCATAGGCTTTTCCAACAGGATGCATTGCTGATAAATTTACATGATCCACGCCTAAACTTATAGCCAATAAAGCGACTTCAGGTATGCTTTGGATATTACCTTTATAAGCTACAGTATTGGTTCTTACCTTGGCGCCAAGACGTTTAACATTTTTTATACCTTCTACGGCTTCATTAAAACTTCCTTCTACCTGAGTAATGGTATCGTGTTCTTCTGCATCTTTTCCGTGCAAAGAAACAACAAACAAATTAACGCCGTTCTCATAAACCTCTTTAGCATAGGACGGATCGGAAAGTTTACGCGCATTTGTCTGTAGGCTTACCTGAGGATAGCCATATTGCCTTATCAGCTTCAATATGTCAACAAAATCATCCAAAACAGTGGCTTCTCCACCATGGATATTTACATTTTCAAATCCTTTTCCTGCATTTTCTTTCAAAAAACCTTCTATCAGTTTCTTGTTTACACCCTCTTTTCTGTTTTGATGTGAATTTACCACACAAAAGATGCAAGAATTATTACACTGATCTGTCAAATGAATACTTATCGATTTCATACTTTTACCCCATCACATTCCACATATTTTTAACAAGTTCACAAGAATAACAGTCTTCATTGCTTTTAATTTTTTCTATGGCTTTTTGCCAAATATCACATAAATCAGACTCAAAAATATTACCGATTGAATCATTATGATTAATCAAGTTACAACAAGCATAAAACTCTCCGCCGATAGTAATAATCGGTTGAATCCGCTTTTTTGAATGACAACTGATTCGATAAAATGGATTAAATATTACCCCCAGTCGTTCAGCCGTCTCCTCACCTTCACAAATACTTTTTTTGATTTCTTCCTTATTGTTTTTGACAAAATCTGTATTTCCTATGGGGAGTCCAAAATTTACGGCTTGCAGCCCGTTTTCTTTTGCAAAGCATACGATATTCGATACTTCTGTAATGTTATCGCTTACAAAAGTAGCATTTATAACACCGATGATTTTAGGATGCTGTCGTAATTCAGTAAGATTTTCTTTGAGTACGTCAAAGCGATATCCCCGGCATATCTTTTCAAGCTGATTGCGATTTGCTGCATCAATCGAAAACACCAAAAGTTTTACGTTGGAACACTTTTCAAGTTTTTTGAAATCAATCTTTATAGAACCATTTGTAATAATGGTAATCCTATAGTCTTTAAGTAATTCCAATAAATCGTATATATGAGAATAGCAAAATGATTCACCCATTCCGCATATAACTATGTTTTCTACACCTTTAATATGCTTCAAGATCAGAGGTACATCCTCGAGACATAAGTCCTTAATATTGTCCTTGTCTCGATTACAATAGACACAATCCAACTGACACCTGGTCGTAACTTCCAAACTGACTGAATTGGGAATATTTTCTAAAGCACTCTTTACAGGATAAATAAATTTACTTTCAAATTCATTGCTGTAATTATCCCCGCACACGCTTTATTCCTCCTGTATATGTTTTAAAAAAAACTCATACTTATCCGGGTCGTTTAAAAGTTTTTGGCAAATCTCGCACCCCGACGCAAACTCCATTCCGATTAATTCGTCTTTATATGGACTATCCAAAAAAGCTTTCACGATACCACGCGGACCATTTTGCACAATAAATCTGAAAACATCTTTTTTATGAATCTTTTCAACCAAATCCGAAAATTTATCTTCATTTAAATTGCCCAGAGTTAAATAATTTGTTTCTGTAGCGGCACTTGATTGACAGCAAGCATATACATCACCGGTCGCGCTTACAAAACAGTTTCCAACCCAACAAAACTTAGGAGTTCTTTCAGGATTCTTGAAATAGCAATGCTTTACTATTTCTTCCGCTTCAGGTCCGTTAAAAGGCATGGTTTTTACCATTTGAATCATAATGCGGTTCTGATAAGCATCAAACAGTTGCATCATTTCATGTATGTCTTTCTGTGTTATGTATGTAATATTCATTACCACATTCTTACCATACTGCAATGCCGCTTCTATCGCATTTATAACCGTTTCGGGTTTAACGAATTCAAGATGAAACTTGTCTGAACTGATAATTAAATTATCCAAATGCGGAAGCATAGCCATTGTTTTACAAGCACTTTCTTTTGTCTTGCCCCATGATGCGTTTGTCACAATGGTAGTTTCCATTCCCAATTCTTTAATCCGCTTTGTCCAGACGACCAAATCCGTCAGTACAAGAAATGGCTCACCCCCAACAAATCGTACCGACTTAATACCACTCTCGGCAAATTGATTAATCCAATCTAATAGTTTCTCTCGTCCAACATCTGGAATATCTGCAGTATCTTCACTGGCAACGCAATGTCTGCAAGCTGCGTTGCATCTAAGTGTCGGACTTATGTAAACCCCTTCCTCAAAAAAATTTGTAATCATTCTGTACCTTCACTCTCTTATAAATCTTTATATTTCATGCTTTTTGATATATCTACGCAAGCATCGCATTCGCACGTGTACTCTTTGTCAAAAAATAATTCGCGATTTTCATTTGCAGCCAATACATTTTTTAAGCCTCTAGGCCCATTTTTCTGGAGATATTGGAATTTAGCGTCTTTATCGACCATGCCAAACACTTCCTTGGGGGATTTTTCTAAAAGATTTCCATTAAACAGAAAGTCGTCTACTGCCAGACTTGCATTGCAACACCCATATACATTTCCATTAATGTCCACATATATATTTCCGATACTGCAATATTTGGAAAACCGATTTATCCTGTCTCTTAGCTTAAAGCGTTCTATATCCAAGTCTTTGGCCGCTCCTATAGGCATAGGCGCACCGGTATTAATTAAAATATACTTGCCCAAATCTTTATATATTTCCTTGACTTTTTTTGCATCTTCTTTATTGGCGCAAACTGCATGAATTGAAATCGAAATATTTTTCTTTTTGCATATATTGACTGCGTTTCTCACTGTAGATTCTGAAACAAATTCAAGATGGTATAAATCACTGCTTAAAACAATATCGGAAACGCCGGGAAGCATTGAGAGTTTTTCTTCACCATCATTTATGTCATATGCCCAAAAACCATTGGTAATAATTCTTATCTTTTTTCCTTTATTGTATGCGGCCTCACAAATTATTCTTAAATGTTCAAATTCTTCAAAAGGTTCTCCGCCTACAAGCGTTATGGTCTCAAGCCCTAAAGCATCCATTTCGTTGATACATTTTTCCGCTATGGCTATATCCATCAATTTTCTATCACGCAATGTATGTATATTGCTGCAATGCTTACAATGCATATGGCATGTAGAGCATATATTCAGCATTATTCCTTTTAACTTTGTCACATAACCCCCTGCCTGCAAAAGATAATCATTTTCATCGCTTACTCAATTAAGTTTTGCTTTCAATTCATTGACTACTTGCAAATCATTTAAAACAGAAACGCAAAACTCACATTGCGAACTGTATTTTTTATCAAGATAAAGATCGGCACTTTTGCATTCTTCCAACAAATCTACAAGTCCTCTGATTCCCATACCCGAAACCAATTTATATATCCCATCCATATCCTTAGCTGTAAGAATATCTTCCGTATTCTGTTTATACAAATTTCCAAAGCCGAACTGTTTTGTAGTGGTGCAAAGCGTTGACATGCAGCAAGTATATAGGCCGCCTTCACAATCAACATAATTTTCTTCCACATCACAAAAATCAGGTATTTCGTCTTTTTTCTTCGGGCAAAAATCACGTTCTATTTCTGAGGCAAAATCCTTAGCCCCGCCAAAAGGCATCATTATCCCATAATTGACAAATACATCTTTCGGAACCCAAGAAAGAATGTCCTTTAACTTTTCTTGTTGAGATTTTGTTAAGCATACTGTATTAATGGCTGTAGAAACTGATTTGTTTTTGCATGCAGTTACAGCATTTTTGATGTTTTCCATAGGAATATTCTCCATATGAAAAAAATCAGTGCTTAACAATATCAACTTAACATTATGTAACTGTTCAAGTATATCTTCAGCCTTTTCTACCGAGACAGCCCAATATGCGTTAGTGGTAATTCCAACAATAATCCCCAATTCGGTGGCTTTATCTACTATTTTTTTTAACAAATCAAGCTTTAAAAATGGCTCTCCGCCCACAATGTTTATCTTTTTATATCCAAGTTCACGAACCTTGTTTAAGCATGACAAAACCATGTTTTCTTCTGCTTCACCCAAAACAGTATCACTATGTGAGTTTATGCAGTGCCGACACTTAACATTGCATTTATTCGTAATGTTAAAGTGAATTGTCTTATTCTTTTTTCTTATCAAATTCAATGTGTTCTTATCTATCATATCCATCATGAATTTGTCTTCCTATGAAAGTATTCTGCAAAAATCCGCACTTTTTGCAACTTTGACCGGTTTGAAACTCCTTATATTTAGCATCATTGAGTATTTCATCATATGGTCTTTCGAAAATATTACCCAAAGAATCTGAAATATATAAAGTTTCGGCACATGCATACACATTTCCGTCAAGCGTTATATACGGCGGAACGCAATCATAAAATACGCAGCAAACATCAAAAGGATTAACAAAGAACAGTTTATAATTCTTTGCCATCTCTTTTGCCCTCTCTATTCCAGCTGTAATATTTTCTTTTTCTTTATCAATAAAATCTTCCCCACCTCTTGGCAAAGAAAAATGAATCACATTAAAATTATAAGTTTTGGCAAATTCAACCAGCTTTTCCATCTGGCCTAAATTATATTTATTTATAGTGCAATTCAATATGCTTGTGATTCTTCTTTGACGTGTACGTCGATACTTGTCTAACAAATCCAAATTTCTCAAAAGATTATCAAATCTATATTTACCGCAAATCTTATCCATTATTTCTTGCTCAACCGCATCTACCGAATAAATGATTTGTTCAATATTCTTTTGAGCATCTAAGATTTCATAATCGATCAAAATAGTGCCATTTGTTACTATGGTAAATTTTTGTTTGGGATAATTTGAAATGAGGTCATATAAGCCAGAGTACAAAAAACTTTCTCCAATACCGCATATGACAATCCTTTTCATATCTTTAATTACAGGGTCAAGTCTCTCAAGCAATTCTTTCGAAATATCTCTGTGATTCTCACCCAATTCTCTTTTGGAACAATAGACGCAATTTAAATTACACCTGTATGTAACTTCCACTGCCAGCGAATTAGGCTTATTCTTTAATACTTTTTCCATACATTCCATAGTTTTTTATTGCCCCTCTGCTATTCATTTCAATTGTCTTAACGTCCAAATTTACCGGACGAAAAATAACAATCAGCTATTTTTTCCAGCAGTATACTTAATCCATCCTCTTTGCAATTATGAGTCTGATACAAAAAACGCTCTAAAAAGCCTTTAAAATGTTTATACAATACACATCTTATGTTCCCTTTAGCACATATATTCAAGCCCTCATTTAACGCTCTGACAGCTTTTTTTGTTTCTCCTCTTTTAAAAAGGAAAAAAGCCTCCAATATATATGTGATAATGTAATCAGGTATATTATCACCGACAAGTTTCTGCAATTCCAACATTCGGGATATGGACTGCGTGCATACATCCGTATCGTATATGCCATCATACTTTTGTTCATAAAACATCAACTTCAAACATTCTATAAACCAGTCTTCATCTTTGCCCGTAAGTAACTCGTCATATATCTTCAGTATTTCCAGACAAATCGTATCCGGGGCATCTAGAGCGGAATAAGTCTGCCACAAAGTATAATGCTGATAAAATGCATAAGATAATTTTGTGCTATAACTTGCATTCTCCTTAAAATACAAAGTATTTAACTCTTTTTCAAAATTGCCCCTAGCCTTCCCAAGCTTAGTAACAAAATAGATAGTTTTAATTACATTTTCCTGTTCTTTTGTAAAACAAGGCATACCAGGCTCCCGATTAACCCTTTCTACTTTAGTTATTCAATTTGTTTTATTATGCGAGTTCTTTTACAATTTCTCTTGCACGGGAATATAGAGCCTCTATATCTTCGTCAATAAGAATCTTTCCCTTGTAGTACTTAATGTCTCCGGCAATCATTGTCATTAAAACATTGGACGGATTAGCGCTGTATACCAATGCATTTTCCAGATTGTTGATAGGCTGCATATTCGGCTTTTTCAAGTCAATCATAATTACGTCCGCACATTTGCCGATTGAAAGAGTATCACAATTATTCAGTCCCATAGCTATGGCACTTCCTTTAGTTGCGAACCTGATGACTTGCTCGGGCGGGCAAACCGAAGCATCTTTATTAATCATCTTCTGAAGAGTAGATACCAAATACATCTCTTTAAACATATCAAGTCCATTATTACTTGCAGGACCGTCGGTACCTATTCCAACGTTAATTCCCTTTTCAACAAACTGACATATTTTTGCAACACCGCTGGCAAGTTTTAAATTAGAAGCCGGATTGGTTATGATAGACAAATTATGACTTTTAAAGATATTAAGATCCTCGTCGGTAAGAAATACCCCATGAAAAGCCCCACCACCATAATCAAATAGCCCAATTCTGTCAAACAGTTCTGCAGGCGTTTTGCCATACCTTCTCTTACAATCGCTTACCTCTTGCTCCGTTTCTGAAATATGTGTATAAAACGGCTCTTTATACTTATGCACCAAATCGGACATTTTTTTCAATATTGATAAATCCGTTGTATATTCGGCGTGTATCCCAAATTTATAAGATATAAACTTATGACTATTGTTGTAACGTAAGAATGCATCTTCTATTGTTTCCGGTTTCTCCCTGAAATTGTTAATTGCCCCGCATAAAACAGTTCTGAACCCGTATTCTTCCGAAAGTCTTGACATGGATTGAGATTCATAGTACATATCAAAACACGCCGTAATTCCATTTACGATATATTCCAAAAAAGCTATTTTTGAAAGAACATATACATGCTCTGGCGTCATCTTGGCTTCCATTGGAAAAATGACTTTATTTAACCATTCTTCACACCTTAATGTATCCGAATAATTTCTTCCAAACGTCATCGCCGAATGGGTATGAGCATTTTTGAACCCGGGCATAATCAAGTTGCCCTCCGCATCGATTTCCTTATCAAATTGCTGTCCGGAGATGGTCGGATTGCTTCCTACATAGGAAATATATTCGCCATCAATCCAAATCTCTCCGCGGAAAATTTCACGCTTATCTTCCAATGTCAATATTTTTGCATTGTAAATTCTAATTTTCATAGAAATGCTATTCCTCAGCCAGGCTTTTTACGATTCCGCAAACTAACGTCACAAACTTGTTCCCTACAGAATTAGCAGTATTTTTAACATCCTTATATGATTGCTCCTGCTCGATCATTCCTGTAGCCATATTAGAAACGCAAGAAATACCGCACACACGCATTTTCATATGTCTGCAGCAAATTGCCTCGCAAACTGTACTCATACCGACTAAATCGGCTCCTAAATTTTTAAGAGCCCTAATCTCTGCCGCAGTTTCAAAACTGGGACCGGAAAGTTGCACATAAACGCCTCTGTGGATATTGATATTTTCACGTTTGGCTATTTCTTCTGCTTTTTCAATCAGCACTTTGTCATAGACGTGTGTCATATCAGGAAACCTTATTCCATAGCGCTCATCATTTTCTCCTCTTAAACAGTTAGGTACAAAAAATGAGATATGATCTTCAATAAGTACAAAATCTCCAACTTTATAGTTGCAATTGATGGCGCCGGCAGAATTGGTCAAAATCATGACTTCAATTCCTAACAATCCGGCTATTCTCATCGGGACAATCACTTCATCCATTGAATATCCTTCATAAAAATGCAAACGTCCAAGATAAACAATTGTCTCTACGCCTTCTAGTGTACCGTAAAGAAGCTTTCCGCTATGACCTTTTACTGTAGTCTTGGGATATCCTTCAATATATCTTAAGTCAATCTCTTTCTTGATATCAAAATGACACAAATCATTTTCTAATCCGGAACCTAAAACAATTCCCACCTTAGGAATTTTATCAATATACTTTTTTATCTCATTGTATATTCGAAAGATACCCACATTATCCAATGCAATAAGTCTCCTTGTTAACTCAAATCATATTATAATACATTCACAATAAATTGCACTTATCAATCAATTACGAATAATATCAATATCAAGCAGCATATATTATCCCATTTCATTCTATATACAGGCATATAATGCATCATTTTCTCCAATACACAGATTAGTATTTTCATATTGCAATGTATTATCTTATCACTGGACGTATCAACATGCTATTTCGGCATTGAACTCTTCTATTCAATATATTTGCTATCACTATTCAGCTTATATATATGATATTGCATCCCTTTCCGCAATGTCAATAGTAGTATTTATTATTCATTACGATATCATGTGTTATATATATAGCGTTATATCATATCATCATCTGCATTATTGCATTTGAGCGACATTTGCGCATAATAATATATTCATCATCACATAGAGTCTTCAAATATACGCAATACTGTTAACCACCCACAAAAAAAGATTTCCAATTTGCATTTATGTTAAAATACAATTTGGAAATCTTATAACACTGTATAAAATAATACATATAAATAAGTCTGATTTACGTCGAATTATATCCTTCGTCAATCAAAAGTTCGGAAAGCTCTGCGTCGGCAGCAGCCGTAGCAAGGCTGTCACAAAGCTCATTCTCGGGATGTCCCGCATGTCCCTTTATCCATTCAAAAGAAACCTTGTGGGGCTCCATAGCCTTTAACAAACGCTTCCAAAGATCTGTATTGAGGACGGGTCCGCTCTTTCTTTTCCAGTTAGATTTAACCCAGGAATCAATCCAGTTTTCCGTGAATGCCTTCACTACATATTGAGAATCCGAAATAATCTTAACCTCGCAGGGACGATTGAGAGCCTCAAGTCCCGCAATTACGCCCATAAGCTCCATTCGGTTATTGGTAGTCTCCGCATAGCCTTTGGATAGCTCAAGCTTCACCAGTTCGCCCTTGGGCGTTACGTAATGAAGCACCGTTCCGAATCCGCCGGGGCCCGGGTTACCTCGAGACGAACCGTCCGAATAAATTGTTACATTCATCATCTCCATACTCCGTTAGCAGTAAAATCATCCGCCATAAGCTTGGCTCTGTCTACAATGTCTTCCGAGAAGCCCATGATTGACAAAAGCTTTATCGCGTTCTTGGAAGTTGCCTTGCCGGGCTTAATCATATAATTGAATAATACATCGTCATCTCTTATCTCTTCGTCGAAGTGATAATTGTCATATTTATCTTCAAGAAGTGATGTAAGCTCAATATCATGCGTAGCGGCAAAAGTAAGCACGTTCATATCCGTAAGCTTCTTAAGTATCTGGGTACATGCTGCGATTCGCTCTATGGTGTTCGTACCTCTGAGCACCTCGTCAACAAAACATAATACTTTCTTGTCGGGATGAGCGTCGGCATAGTCAAAGATACGCTTAAGTGCCTTAATTTCCACCATGAAGTAACTGTCTTTGTGAAGTAAATCATCTCTTAATGACATAGATGAGAACATAATATAATCATCTGTAGCAAAAGAATCCGCCATGCAAGTATATATTGTCTTGGCAAAAAGGACGTTAAGCAATACGGTCTTTAAGAACGTTGATTTACCTGACGCATTAGAACCGGTAATAAGCACGCCCCTCTTGGCAACAATACTGTTCTTAACGGGGTTCTCAATAAGCGGATGATAAACATTTGAAGCCACTATGCCGTCAGTTGTTTCGGGAATGCAAAACTCGGGTATTGCTGTTCTTAATGACGCAATTACCATATAAGATTCAATCTTACCCGTGAGAATGTATATCTCTTCCACGTGTTCTTTGTGCGCTTTAAAGACTTTGAGCATCTTATAAAAAGCAATAATATCTGAGTGGAAGAACATCTTGGTGTAATCAGCCAGTATATCGAGGGGGCTACCCGCTCCCGTATTCTGACTTCTGCCTACAACCATGCCTACTCTCTTGGTTAAAGGTTTAAGGCTTTTGGTGATTTCTTCGAGTTCTTCGTACTCATCGGACAAGGCATCGATTCGCTCGCCCGAAAGCTTGGAAGCGCATTTTATAAGATTCGCAATATATGAAAAGCAAACTATATACGATTCGATAATGCCGCGGCTCTTGTAATACGAATATACATTATACCCGAGAGTCGCAATAAGGAAAAAGATTCCGAGACCCGAATTAATGAAAATCGTCGCAATCGAAACTACCATAAAAATCGTAGGTAGAAGTTCGATAAATACGTTTTTCTCGGGAATCGTCTCAAAGTAATCGATGCACTCAAAGAAATTGACACCGTTCATCTTGGAAATCGAAAGAAACAGACTTCTGATACGGTCTCTCTTGAGTTCGTCGGCTCTTACGGCCTCAACCTTTGTATTAAGCTTTTCAAGTGTATCTCTATCATAAATCGGGGTACGAAGCATACGATAGAAATAATCTCTGCCCGGTGCGCTGAGCGCGGTATTGAAACGATTAAAAATCTCATCGATTTCAAGATCCGAAGCGGTTATATCGTCTATCGAATCATCGGTTCGGTAGCGATAAAACATTTTCTTGACGCTCTCCATCTCATCGGGGCTTAAAAACTTTTCATTAAACTTACCGTAAGATGCTTTTGCTTTCTTAAGCAGTCTTTCGATACGACGGTTCTGTTCGAAAGCTTCGTAAAAAAAGAACAGTAGAAATAAGCCGACTATAACGGTTGCAATAATTATGTAAGTGTTCATTGAAGATATTCGGGCCCAAAACTCTTAGGCAGCAGCTCCTTTAAAAAGTATTCTTCGTACTTGTCTTCGGACACTGCAACAATGATTCTGAACGAGTCGGGATCGCAGAATTCTCGCATAACCTGTCGGCACGGACCGCAAGGATATGCGTATGAATCTATGGGAGTGTTGATATTTCCGCCGATTATGGCTATCTTTACAAATTCGGTGTCCCCTTCGCTCACCGCTTTGAAGATGGCCGTTCTCTCGGCACAATTGGTAGGATTGTAACCCGCATTCTCAATGTTGCATCCTCTGTAGACCTTGCCGCTCTTGGCTAAAATTGCTGCACCTACGGCAAATTCGGAATAAGGACAATAAGACATTTTTCTAGCTTCATAAGCTTCATGAATTAATTCTCTGTCTGTCATAATTACCTCCGAGAAATTCGACTAAAGAGAAAGCCGGGCAGACGTAAATCTGCTCGGCTCTCCCTCTACAGTCGCTGTAAAACCATTATAACACTATTTCACAACAATTTTTCTAAAATTTTTCTTACCTCTTCTGATTACGAAATCAGATGCTGCGATTTCGTCAAGAGTGTATGCTTTCTTGATGTCGGTAACTTTCTCATCGTTAACGGTTACACCGCCCTGTTCGATGGCGCGTCTGCCTTCGCTTCTGGTGGCAACAAGTTCAGCCTTTACAAGTAAAGCGATCGCATCGATGGTTCCGTTGAAAAGATCTGCCTCCGAAACTTCAGTAGTAGGCATGTTCTCGGTGGAAGTTCCTCCGAATACGCCTCTTGCTGCTTCGAGAGCTTTATTGGCTTCTTCTTCGCCGTGTACGAGCTTGGTAAGTTCGAAACCAAGGATTTCTTTGGCCTTGTTAAGCTCTGCACCTTCCCACTTCTCCATAGCTTCGATTTCTTCGATAGGAAGGAATGTAAGCATCTTTAAGCACTTAATAACATCTGCATCTCCGACATTTCTCCAGTACTGGAAGAACTCGAAAGGTGAGGTCTTATTGGGATCGAGCCATACGGCATTACCTGCGGTCTTACCCATTTTCTTACCCTGAGAGTCGGTAAGAAGTGTGATGGTCATTGCATGAGCATCTTTACCGAGTTTTCTTCTGATAAGTTCGGTACCGCCGAGCATGTTGCTCCACTGGTCGTCTCCGCCGAACTCAAGGTTACAGTTGAATTCCTTAAACATGTGATAGAAGTCGTAGGACTGCATAATCATGTAGTTAAACTCAAGGAAGCTTAAGCCCTTCTCCATACGCTGCTTGTAGCACTCGGCTCTGAGCATGTTGTTAACGGAAAAGCATGCGCCTACCTCTCTTAAAAGTTCAATGTAGTTAAGGTTCATGAGCCAGTCGGCGTTGTTGACAAGCATTGCCTTGCCTTCGCCGAAATCGATGAACTTCTCCATCTGGCGCTTGAAGCATTCTGCGTTATGATCGATGTCTTCTCTTGTAAGCATCTTACGCATATCGGAACGTCCCGAAGGATCTCCGATCATTGTAGTACCGCCACCGATTAACGCGATGGGACGATTGCCTGCCATCTGAAGTCTCTTCATAAGTGTAAGTGCCATGAAATGACCTGCGGTAAGGCTGTCTGCGGTACAGTCAAAACCAATATAGAAGGTTGCTTTACCCGCATTTACAAGTTCTTTAACTTTTTCTTCGTCTGTGACCTGTGCAATAAGGCCTCTTCTCTGCAATTCTTCGTAAATTTGCATCTTTCTTCTCCTTTACCGATTCTGACGGGAAAATAAAAAATCCCGCCTCTGAGTTACCAGGGACGGGATATAATCTCGTGTTACCACCCTTATTCACAACCTGCTCACACAGATTGCCTCAGTGAGTACGGCTCTCGCGATACTCATCCCGCTGTAACGTGCGGTAAATCCGTCGCAGCCTATCCTTTCGGCTTCGGTGCGCAGCTCCAAGATGTATTCCCGTTAAAGATTTGTCTTAAGCCTCTCATCAACCGGCATCTTTCTGTAAGAACTCTTAAGCGGTACTTCTTCTTTTCACAGCTTTTATGAAGTACATATTAGCAAAGACATAAAATCTTGTCAACACTGTTATTAAAGTTACTTTATTCCTTCCGCAATTGCATTCAGGCGTTTAAAATCATACGCTTCAAAAGCCTGCGACGCCTCTTTAATCTTGGCATCGGCCCCTTCTCCGTAACTTTTGGCCGCAAGTTGTTTAATAACCACTCCGAGATTCTCTATATCCATCTCACGAATGGCTTTAATAAAGATTTCTGTGTTCGAATCGGCTTTCAAGAGATCGTAATTATCTTTCTTGCTCTCCTGCTTAACGGTTGCGGGCTGGGCCGCCTCAATCTTTGCTTTTTCTTTGGCCTTGCTCTTAACAAGTTCGGGTGGCAGGAACGTCAAAAGAATCCGCGACAAATACCTCTGCCTTATAGGCTTCGCAACATATTCCTGGAAACCCTTATCAAGAATTTCTTCACGGATATTCATACCGATGTTGGCTGTCAACGCGATTACAGGGACTTCTCTTGTCTCGTGCTTATCAGACTGTCGCATCTGCTTAAGTGTTTCTTCACCGCTCATTTCAGGCATAACCATATCCATAAATACGATGTCGTAATTATTGTCTTTTAACTTAGCCAGAGCCTCCTCGCCGCTCTTGGCGGTATCAATCTTGGCGCTGTATGCATTGAAAAGTCCGGTTGCGACCTTTAAATTGACACTATTGTCATCGACCACAAGGATTTTTGCCTTGGAAATATCGATGTCGGCAGCTTCGTTCTTTTTAATGTAGTCGTCGATGTTCCATTTATCATTAAATATGTCGCCTACATTCAAGCTTGATACCGGCTGCCTTATCAGTCTGCATTTGTCAAAGTCTCCGTAATACTGTTCGGAATCCGCCACCACATAAGTGTTTTCTTCACAGTTATATGTAGAAAGCACATTTGAAATCGATACGTATACTTCCGACGGAATGAATATGTAATCGTATAGTTTGGCCTGTACAGCCTTGTTAAATGAATAATATGAATCCGCAAAATCAGCCCTTATCTTAAAGCCTTCCATAATCAGCTTCCAGGTATTATATTCGCGGTTATCGTCTATGTAGATAAGCACATTTTTCCTGACATTTTCCGGCATGCTTATCATCGGACTTGTATCACTGATTCCGCATTCAAAAGAAAACGATGATTCAAGGCCGACGCCCTCTATAGAGCGCACATCCATAGTACCGCCCATGAGTTCAAGAATCTTTTTGCATATTATGAACTTAAGGCTTATTCCCTTGAGGTTTGAATTCTGCCTTGAATCGTAAGTATCATAAGCTTCGTATATAGCATCGAGGTCGTATTCACTCAATCCGCAGCCTGTATCGAGTACCGCGCAGTCAAAATGGGCAGTTCTGTCGTCGTCGCTTCTTTGGCATTCAATATTGATCATAAGACGTCCGTTTTGAGTCAAAAACAGCGAAATATACACAAGGCGCATGAAAATCTGTTTGATTCTTATGTCATCGCCATGTAATACCTTGGGAATATTGTGGTCTATCTTAACCCTTACCTTCAAATCCTTACCCTTTGTGCTGGCGCTTACAGAATCAAGAACCTGCCTCAGGATTTCATCAAAGCAGAAGTCCACGTTAACAAGCTTAACCTTACCCGAATCAAGCTTTGAATACATTAAAACATCATCGATTATCTCAAGTAGGTCGTAAGCCGCTCTCTTGATAATATTAACTTCATTTCTTATACCGTCTTCCATGTCTTCGCGAAGAGCAAGCTCCGTAAGACCTATGATAGAGTTCATGGGAGTTCTGATTTCATGAGACATATTGGCAAGGAAACGCGCCTTGGCAAGTCCGGCATTCTTCTCGATTTCACGGCTTTTATCAATTTCAGCTTCAACTTTATTAATGTTCTTTTCTATTCTTCTTAATACGAAACTGAGAGCAAAAGCAATCGATGCAAAAGAAAACGCGTATCCGAAGAAATATGCAAATCTGTCCGATATTACAGACTCAAAACCATTCCAAATAAAATTTCTGAAATACAGATACGTATTCCAGTACAGAACTATCAGGAATACCCACCAAACATCTTTAAAATCAAGCAATAGTATTATTCCTATGATACTGCCCGCGAACCATATAGGCGTACTGCTACCCATCTGAACACCGAAAATCATAAATACCGGCATCAGAACAAGCTCTATGTACATAACTATGGTAATTGCCAGCAGCCTTCTGTTATACATCTTTAAGTTCAGAATGTGAACAACAATGCATAAAATAAAGCACACCAGCAAATTCACGAAAATAACGCCGCTTCTGCATTTCAAAACCGCATAGTAAATAATACCGGCAAATACGCACAATCCGGCAAGAATCAGCGTAAGGATATTGAATATATCCCTTTCCATGCTGTAGGTATATTTTCTTTTTTCGGTGGTTTCAACTGCTTTCATTTCTATACCTTTAGCTTAACCAAATCACTCGGAATATTGTTGAGAAGTACCTTTTCAAGCTTATCGATTTCTATCGGTTTCGACAGATAATCGTTAAATCCTTCCTTCATAAACATTTCCCTTGCACCGCTTACAACGTTGGCAGTAAGTACTACCACCGGAACATTGCTCTTTTCGGGATTATCCAATGCTCTTATTGCTTTGAGGGTATCTATACCGTCCATTCCCGGCATCATGTAGTCCAAGAATACGCAATCCACATGCTCATCCTGAAGCGTCATCAGGCTCTCCGCGCCACTGTATGCTGTAATAACCGTAGGATTGTATCTTTCAAGGATTCCCTTCGCAACTTCCAAATTGACAATACTGTCATCAACTACCATAACCGTTGCTTTCTCAATATCGAAGCCGCCTTCAAACAACTGCTTTCTTATAGCGAAGTTCTTAGTCTGGTTGATTAAGTCCGCTATATTCAAACAGCTTACAGGCTTGGTAAGTACGTATTCGATAGGTTCTCCGGAATACGAATAGTTGCAATCGCTTATAATAACCAACTTACGCCAGTCAATGTCACTTTCCGCAAGCTTCTCTTTAATGAATTCATATGTATCCGCAAGTACGAAATAGTATGTATACTTGTTGAGTCCGCATTCTTTGACAAATTCATCCCTCGAAGAAACCTTAACGTTCTTAATGTTCATAACCGAAAGGACTTTTTCGATATTCTTCTCTTCGTCGGGCCTGTCTATGTAGAAGCAAACAGTATCATCGGTATTCTTGATACTTCCGCAACGTTCGTTCTCGTCTTCTTTGTCATACTTTTGATTGACTTCGAAAAAGAAAACGGAACCCTTTCCGTAGTCACTCTCTGCCCAAATATTTCCGCCCATGATGCCCGCAAGTTTCTTACAGAATGCAAGGCCCAGGCCATTTCCCTCGATAATTCGGTCGGTCATTTCCCCGGAACGGTTATATGGCTCGAAAATCTTATCAAGGTTTTCTTTTCTGATACCGATACCGGAGTCGGAAACTTTGATTTTAAGCTTTATTTCGTCATCCGACATTTGCTCGGAAGTGATGTTTAATGCCATGAAGCCTTCTTTGGTGTATTTGATGGCATTGGAAAGCATATTGATGATTATCTGCCTTATCTTGCCGCTGTCACCGATAAGTATCTTCTGAATAGACGGGTCGATATCAGCTAGGAACTCTACGTTTGAATCAAGCAATCTCACCGACATAAGATTAATTATGTCGTTAAGCATAAATGCAAGATCATACTTAACATTCACAGGCGTTATGGAATCCACATTCATGTGTGAAAAGTCTAAAAGGTCTGTAGTTATGGACAAAAGCGCATGGCTTGAGTTAGAAATGTTAAACGCTTTTTCTTTGATATGATTGGACGCATTAGAATCAAGCAACAGGTCTGTTGTACCGATTATTGCATTAAGCGGTGTCCTTATTTCATGAGAAATATTTACAAGGAACATATCCTTGGCATCACTGACAATCTCAGCCTTCTTGGTGGCCAGTTCACGAACTGCCATCTCTTTTCTAAGCTGTAAATGTCTGTACCTGATAATGCATCCGCAAAGCACGCCGGTAATTATGATTGCGGCCTGAATTCGAAGATAATCAAGCGTTGTATTAGGGCCCACATGAAGCGCAGGGTCATCCATTACCACAAATCTGTAAAATGCAACGCCCATGTCGGTAACAACTTGAATAATGTACATAATAATCCTTGTCTTACCATGCAAAAGAACAAGAGTATACACAAGACCTATTATTGAATACAAGGGTATCTCAATTAAGTCTTTGGGCGAAATGATTAACAGAGCCGGGAAACAAATAAGATTTACGTATGTAAGATAGATGATGGTTAATAAGATTTCTTTGTGAATTTTCTTTTGCAGGAAAAAGAAAACAGTGCCGATTAAGCTTATGGAAGCATAAACCGCCACTGTAAAATAATCCATTCTGAGTAAAACCGCAACAGAAACAAAAAGCAGCGAAAAGAAACTGCTTAAGAAAATAGCAAGATAGAATATTCTCTCTGATACCGACACCCCATCTCCAAGGAATCTGTCGACTATTTTGCTCATACTTCCCCTTAAGAACACACAAAGCTCTGAGAATATTCTATTGATTTCGTATTAACTTGAAATTATAGGGGTTACCTGGTCATCAGCTTAACCATGGCTTCATTCAGGCCTTCTACGGTGAGTTTGTACATGGGGAACATTTTCTTAACCGCAGTCTCGGCTTCACGCCAGGGTGCCTCGCCGGGAGCCATCTTGGGGTTGAGCCATACAACCTTCTTATAGTGCTGCTTGAGAAGTAACAACCACTCTTCGCCCGAAAGTCCGCCGTTGGGGCCTCTGTAGTTACCGGTCTTGGAATATAACTCCTCCGGAGCCATCGCAGCATCGCCCACGATTATAACCTTGTAGTCTGAATCGATATTTCTGAACATCCAGTCCGTATCTACCCAGTCGCCGTTCTCACACTCGGGAGTCTTATACATCTTGGCATAGATACAGTTGTGGAAATAGTAACTCTTAACGTCTTTATAGTGATTGGACTTATGAATTGCCTGGAACAGTTCATTTAAGAGCTTCGTAAACGGTATCATGGTACCGCCCGAATCCATCAAAAGAAGGAGCTTAACAGCATTCTTACGGGGACGCTCCCACTCAAGCTTAAGGAAGCCGCCATTGTTACATGTAGAATCGATAGTGCCGTTAATATCAAGCTCGGTCTTGGGTATATCAAGCTTTGAAGAAAACTGACGAAGCTTTCTAAAAGCCATTTGGAACTGCCTGTTATCAAGCATCTTATCGTCACGAAAGTCCTTGTACTTACGGGCACCTACAACTGCAAAAGCAGATTGGTAACCGGTGCTTCCGCCTACACGAATACCGCCGATATTACCGCCCATATTACCAAACTGAGTCTTACCCATGGTACCGATCCAGTAACTGCCGCCGTTGTGCTCGCTGTCCTGCTCTTTAAGTCGGTCTTTGAATTTCTGCTCGACGTCTTCTTTGTCCACGTGCATGTCTTCGACCTGGTTAAGCCAGTAACGCTCTTCTTCATGAAGAAGCTCCTGCATTTCGGACTTATCGAGCCACTCAAGCATTCTGTCAGTAATGGTGTTCTCTGTCTTAATACCCTTAAAACACTCTTCAAAAGCCATATCGAACTTATCGAAGTCGGTCTCGCTCTTAACAAGAATGGCTCTTGCGGTATAATAAAAGCCCGTGAGGGATGACCCGCACAGGTTCTTATTCATGGCATCGTGAAGCGCTATCCATTCGGTTAAAGAAATATCGAGGCCTTTGGCCTTACAGGTATAAAAGAAGTTAGTAAACATTTATTAATCTACTCTCTTACGAACTATGTCAAGGTCTTCGTCTTTCTTAATCAAAACACCTACAAAAGGAAGTTCTGCCTTAATCTTCTCGGGATCCACGCCACCTATCATCATAGCGTTAAGCCAGTCTATAAGTTCACTTGTGGCGGGTTTCTTACGAAGCTGTGAATATGATCTTATATCATAAAACACCTGCATAGCGTTCTTAAGTAATGTTTCCTCAATATCAGGGAAATGAGTCTTAACAATTTCCTCCATAAGGGCTTCGTCCGGGAAGTCGATATAGTGGAAAATACAACGTCTCAAGAAAGCATCCGGGAGTTCTTTCTCTGCGTTGGAAGTGATAATAACTATGGGACGATGCTTGGCCTTAACGGTACGCTTGGTCTCATAGATATAGAATTCCATCTGGTCAAGTTCCCACAGAAGGTCATTGGGGAACTCAAGATCGGCCTTGTCTATCTCGTCGATAAGAAGGACTACCTGATCCTCTGAGTCAAATGCCTCACCGAGCTTACCAAGCTTAATGTATCTTGCGATATCGTCTACACCTTCGTTACCGAACTGACCGTCGTACAAACGCTGAATGGTGTCGTAGGTGTATAAGCCTTCCTGAGCCTTGGTAGTAGACTTAATGTTCCATACGATAAGCTTCTTACCGAGTGCTTCCGATACGGCCTTGGCAAGCATGGTCTTACCAGTTCCGGGCTCACCCTTGATAAGAAGGGGTTTCTCAAGTGCTGCGGCAATGTTAACGCTTGCCATAAGTTCTTCTGAGGCGATGTATTCGCCGGTTGATTTAAAGCTATTGTTCAAAGCCGTCTCCTATCTCGATCTTTTTGTCTCTGATCATAAGGTCCCTAACTGCCTCGGCAGCAGGCTTGTCATTAAACAAAATCTCGTTAACCTGTTCAATAATGGGAAGTTCCACTTCATACTTACGTGCAAGCTGCATTGCGGCCTTGGCTGAATATACGCCTTCCACAACCATCTTAACTTCATCCATGGCTTCCTTCATGGTCTTTCCCTGTCCTATAAGAATGCCCGCACGTCTGTTACGTGAATGCATGCTGGCACAGGTAACAATCAAATCGCCGATACCGGTAAGTCCCGCAAATGTCTCTGCCTTACCGCCCATTTTAATACCGAGTCTTGAGATCTCGGCAATTCCTCTTGTAATAAGAGCTGCCTTGGTATTATCACCGTATCCGAGTCCGTCTGCGATACCTGCGGCAAGCGCTACGACGTTCTTAAGAGATGAACCGATTTCCATACCAAGTACATCGGGTGATGTATAAACTCTGAAAGTCTCATTCATGAATAAATCCTGAATAAGCTTGGCAGTACTCTGTTCGCGTGCACCTACAACGATTGTGGTAGGAATGCCACGTCCTACTTCCTCGGCGTGTGTAGGTCCGCACATAACAGCAACCTTGGCCTGAGGAATCTCCTCCTCTATGATATCCGAAAGGGTCATGAGTGTGTTCTCTTCAATACCCTTCGCAACATTTACAATAATCTGTCCGTCCTTCACATAATCCTTCATAAGGTGAGCCGTGCCGCGCACAAAAGTGGACGGAACTGCCATTATAAGGACTTCGTTGTTCTTAACCGTAGCTTCGAGGTCGGTAGTGAAGTCAACCGTCTCCGGAATCTTGACTCCCGGAAGCTTATCCGCATATTCTCTCTTCTCGGTAAGCATCTTAACTTCGTCTTCGAACTTACTCCATACGGTTACCTTTGAACCGTTTTTGTTAAGTAATACGGTGAGCGCAATTCCCCAGGAACCGGCTCCGATTACGCCTACATTCATTTATTGTTCTCCTTTAAAGCTTCAGCCTGAGCTGCTTTTTCTTTGCCTTTCTTGGAAAGGTAGGTTTTTCTCTCGTTACCCCTTGCGAGTCTTATGATATTGGAGCGATGCTTCCAAAACGCCATAACTGTCAAGAATGCCGCAACAATGTACATCTCATTAAGGACAGACTGTTCAACACCGAACACGCCTGCCTGACCCATAATGACGGTCTCTATCATAAATCCCAGATACAAAAGCAGGGATCCCAAAGAAACGTAGTGATTTAAAAAGAAATTTCCAAAGAACAAAAGAAGGCCCACCGGCACGTACATCCAATGAGAAGCAATCATCATGCCGCCTGTGGTGGCAATACCCTTGCCGCCTTTAAAGCCCATGTAAAAAGGAAAATTGTGACCGAGCACACAGCCGGCGCCTGTATAAAGAACAAGGAGCGGCTTAATATCCTCGGCATGAAAAACAGGAACGATAACAAATCTTACAATGCATATCGCCACAATAGCCTTAAGCATATCGCCGATGAACACGATAACGCCCGCTTTTGTACCAAGCACTCTTAAAGTGTTGGTGGTACCTGCGTTACCGCTTCCGTGTTCTCTTATGTCGATACCGTGGATCTTACCGTAAAAGAAAGCGGTCTGAATCAATCCGAAAGCATAACCCAATACTAAACATAGAAGTCTTACCATTACTCATCTTCCTTTCTTTCGCGAATAATAAAGTGAAGCGGGGTTCCCTTAAATCCGAAGGAATCTCTAATCTGGTTCTCAATATATCTTGTATAGGAAAAATGCATCATTTCCTTGTCATTTACAAAAATAACAAACGTCGGAGGCTTAACGGAAGCCTGCGTAATGTAGTAAAGCTTAAGTCTCTTACCCTTATCCGTGGGAGGCTGCTGCATCGAAACGGCTCTTGCCATAATTTCGTTAAGCACACCGGTTCCGACTCTCATACAGTGATTCTCGTATACCATGTCGATGGTTTCGAAAAGCTTATTGACTCTCTGACCGGTCTTAGCCGAAATAAATACGATTTCCGCATAGGACATAAAGGAAAGAACCTGTCTTACGTCCTCAGTAAAGCGGTAAATAGTCTTATCGTCCTTCTCCTTGGCATCCCATTTATTGACAACAACGATAATAGCCTTGCCGTTATCGTGAGCAATACCCGCAATCTTCGCATCCTGCTCGGTAACTCCTTCGGTGGCATCAATCAAAAGCAGCACAACATCGGCTCTCTCAACTGCACTGACGGTTCTGACTATCATGTAATGTTCAAGATCTTCATGAATACGGCTCTTGCGGCGCACACCCGCTGTATCGATAAACACATATTCCTTGTCATTATAAAGAACATCGGTATCGACAGCGTCACGCGTAGTACCCGCAATATCGGAAACGATAAGTCTGTTCTCGCCGAGAATATAGTTAATAAGCGAGCTCTTACCTACATTGGGCTTACCGATAACCGCAACCTTGATACGCTCGTCTTCTTCATCGTAATCAAGGTCGTCGGGGAATAACTTAACCACTTCATCAAGCAAATCGCCGAATCCGAGTCTGTTGGCACTGGAAACCGGATAAGGATCACCGATGCCAAGATTATAGAACTCGTATACATCAGCCATGTACTTGTTAAAATCATCAACCTTATTAACTACAAGAAGCACAGGCTTTCCGGAACGTCTGAGCATGTCACAAACCTTACCGTCTGCATCCTGAAGTCCCTGCTTAACATCTGTCATAAAAAGAATGACATCCGCAGTCTCGATAGCAAGCTGAGCCTGTTCACGCATCTGTGACAAAATAACATCCTTGGAATCAGGCTCGATACCGCCCGTATCCACAAGTGTGAATGCGTAATTAAGCCAGGTTACATCGACATAAATTCTGTCTCTTGTAACACCGGGAGTGTCTTTAACTATTGATATTTTCTCGCCTGCAAGTGCGTTAAAGAATGTAGATTTACCTACGTTAGGTCTTCCCACAACCGCAACTATCGGCTTTCTTTTCTTACTTTCCATATGTTCTCCGTTAATCTTTAAGTTTACGTCCCATAAAGGACGCAAGCATACCGCGACCGCTTGATTGTACTATCTTACATTTAACTTGTAAAGCATCCTCAAGCTCGGTTAACTTCACATCGTCAAGGAAAATGTCCTCGTCGGCTTTAAGCACGTTTCTGGGAAGCAGAACTTCCTTATAATGACCGTGTTCTTTAAGCTGTTTGATAATATCTCCGCCGGTAAGAAGTCCCGAAACGGTAATCATCTCGCCAAAGAAATCGTTGCGAATAGCCACAACATCAACCTTAATCTTAGGATACTCCGCCATAACCATATCCGCAAATTTCTTAATATAAGGATATGCAAGGCGCCCCGTAACGACTGTACATTCATAAGGCTTCATAAATACCTTACGCAAGCCTTTTATTCTGTCTTTCTCAAATGCTTCTTCAAACTCATTGATCATGAGTCTGATCATACCTACACCGTTCTCGTACTGAAGATAGCCGTCGTAACGCTCTTCCTCAGGCATCTCACGACCTGCAAGAATATACCACTCATCGCTTGCGTGAATAAAATGAAGGCCGTGCTCGGCATAAGCTTTCTTTTGATACTCTTCGATTAAATCGATAACCGCTTCCGCATCATCATGATTAAAAGGCTCCAGCGGATAAAGTCCCTCTCTATACTTGGAAAGGCCTACCGGAACCACGGAAACGCTCTCTAAGACCGGTAAATACTTCATAAGGTCTTCTATAGTACGTCTGAGCTCTGCGCCGTCATTGACGCCCTTGCAAAGCACTATCTGACCGTTCATAACAATGCCCGCTTCATAGAGCTTGTCGGCAATCTTAAGTGCTTCGCCTGCAAAACGGTTATGAAGCATCATACATCTAAGCTCGGGATTGGTAGTCTGGAACGATATGTTAATCGGCTCCATACGATACTTGATAATACGGTCTACGTCCTTATCGCTTAAATTGGTAAGTGTTACATAGTTACCCTGCAAGAAAGAAAGTCGCTGATCGTCATCTTTAAAATAAAGCGTCTCTCTCATCCCCGGAGGCATCTGATCTATGAAACAGAAGATACAGTTGTTCTTACACCTTCTGTACTCGTCCATAAGGCCGTTCTCGAACTCTATTCCTACATCTTCGTCTTCGTCCTTGTCAAAAGAAAACGATAATTCCTCGTCTCCTCTTAAGACGGTCATATCAATATGCGGCACCAAAATCTTGTATCTATAATCAAAGATATCTTCGATTTCTTCGCCGTTTAATTTAAGAAAAATATCCCCTGCCTTAATGCCTGCGGCTTCTGCGGGAGAGCCTTCGCAGACATCACTTATGACATGATTCTTATTCTTATCCATTACTTCTCCATGTTACAATTCACTCAATCTATTTTATACGAAATTCCTTGACGTGTCACTATCCTAATGCTATAAATTAATCGAAAGATTTAGAAACCTGAAAGGAAAATATTATGCCCAATTTACGTGTACTTGAAAACGCTCTTCCTTTTGCACCCTTGAAGGTGTGCGCTCTTGACTCTGCGGCCAAGCTTGGCAAAAGCGTTGACAACTACCTTGTGGACTTCAGAAAATCTTTGAAAACAGGTCTTAAGTCCGATCCTGCTTTCGAAGGATATGCAGAGCCTTCTTTTATGATTGATGCCGAATGTCCCAGATTCGGAAGCGGCGAAGGCAAAGGCATTTTTAACGAATCGGTTCGAGGCAAAGACCTCTTCATTCTTGTGGATGTATGCAATTCAAGCATTACTTACAGCATGAATGGCTACATCAACCACAAATCTCCCGATGATCACTACCAGGATTTGAAAAGAATTATTCAGGCGGCAACCGGTAAGGCTAAACGAATCAATGTTGTAATGCCCTATCTTTACGAAGGCAGACAGCATAAGAGAAACGGCCGTGAATCACTTGACTGCGCTTACGCACTTGAAGAGCTTTACTCAATGGGCGTTGAGAACATCATTACATTCGATGCTCACGACCCCAGAGTTCAGAATGCGGCTCCTCTTTCCGGATTTGACAATTTCAGCGCATATTATCAGTTCTTAAAGACCATGCTCGAGGGTGAGGAAGACATGATAATCGATAAGGATCACACAGTTGTCATCTCCCCCGATGAAGGTGCTCTCGACAGAGCGGTTTATTTTGCAAGCGTACTCGGCGTTGATGCCGGTATGTTCTATAAAAGACGTGACTATAGCCGCGTTGTCAACGGTAAGAACCCTATCGTATCTCACGAGTTCTTAGGCGATAACATCGATGGCAAGGACGTAATTATCGTAGACGATATTATTTCTTCCGGTGAAAGCATCCTCGATACCGCAAGACAGATTAAAGAGAAAAACGCCAAGAGAATCTTCCTTCTTGCAACCTTCGGTCAGTTCACCAACGGCATGGATGCATTTGATAAGGCTTATGAGCAGTGTGTTTTTGATAAGGTTATCACCACCAACCTCATCTACACCAAGCCCGAAGTCAAGGCCAAGTCCTACTACCTTGAAGCCGATGTCAGCAAGTTCATTGCTCAGATAATCGATTTCATGAATCATGACTTATCTATCGGTAACGTAATTACATCCACCGAAAAGATTCACGAAGTACTCGACAAGTACAACGAACGTCAGAAATTCGAATTAATATAAAATATAAGCGCTTAGGACCTTATATCCTAAGCGCTTTCTTTATACCTCTTCTTCAGTTTCGTCTTCTGTTTCATCACCTGCTACCGCAAGCGTTATCGTAACCTTAAATAAATCTCCGTCAAGATAAATATCAAATTCTCCGCCCTGAGCCTGCGTTAAGTTCTTGGCAATGGACAGTCCGAGACCGGAACCTTCCGTGCTTCTCGATACGTCGCCTCTGATAAATCTCTCGGTAAGCTCATCCGCCGGGATGTTAAGCTGCTGATTGGAGATGTTCTTAAGCGAAAGAAGAATCTTGTCATCTCCGCCCTTTTCAAGGTCAAAGTACACTCTTGTATTCTGCATGGCGTACTTGTATACGTTGTTAAGTATATTCTCAACCACGCGCCACATATGCCTCGGGTCTACCATGGCATACATGGGTTCTGAAGGAACGTTCTGAATTAATTCCAGTCCTCGTTCCTCAAACTTATCTTCAAACTCTCCCACGGCCTGCTTGCTGAATTCCACCAGGTCAATCTTAATTAAATCAATCTGAATGTTACCCGACGATACTTTCGATGCTTCCAGCAGGTCAAAAGTAAGCTGTTTGAGTCTCTGGGATTTTTCGTCAAGGATTGCAATGTACTTCTTAACACGTTCATCTTCAATGTTCTCGCGCTTAAGAAGATCCACATAGTTAATGATAGATGTAAGCGGCGTCTTAATATCGTGAGATACGTTGGTAATAAGGTCGGCTTTTAGTTTCTCGTCTCTTGTACTTATTTCAAGAGCTTTACTTAAGCCAAGACCGATGTTGTTAACCTCGGCAGCAAGTTCCTTATTGTCGCCGTGCATCTTAGAGACATCGATTTTGTAATCGTAATCTCCGTTATTTATTCTTTTGACGCCTTCAAAAATCACTTTCTTCTCATAGTTACGGTTAAATAATCCGGCACCGACACACAAATCAAATATCAAAAGCACCACAATCGACAGGATTCTGTGTGAGCTAAAGAACATGACGCATACCCAGAAGCAGTTAAACAACAGGAACATTACGTAAGATACCCACGTTCTGATTGCAACTGCCGAGCTGTCACTTACAGCACCGATCCAACCCTTTAACTTTTTCTTTTGCTTATCAAACTTAGGTGCAAGGAGCAAAAGAAGGCTTCCTTCAAATACATTTCGAACTGTTACCCTTCTGATAAGGCTGTACAGGAACGAAAGCGCAATATACAAGTCAAGAAGCATCAATGCCACTGCGGGAACCAGGAAATAAATGCTGGTTACCGGCTCTTCGACTTTATAAAGCAGTTCTCTTATTACCCAGTTTTCACCCAGGTACAAAATTACTCCGAGAAGAATAAACGAAAGAATCATGCTCTCGATAGGCATCTTCTCAAAGCGATTCATCTTAAGCCTGTTCTCGGCTACGGAAAGCCATTGTCTGTCGATACCGATAATGATTATAAACAGAGCAATAAAGCATATAACAGCAAGTGCGCCGAAAGAAATGACAAACGGCACCATCTTGGCCGAACGCGAAAATATCTCGTAATTTGAAGAGAATACATCGTTCTCGCTGTCACCGTTATATGTGGTGTCAACGCCTACCCAGACATCGGTATCACCTGAAAATGCATAAGCGTAGTCACGCTGAACCGCTTCTCTGATAATATCATATATCGCCATATCTTCATTGGCGCCGTAGAACTCATAAGACGTATCTACATAAACGTTGCCAAACTTAGTCTTTAAGCCTTCGGCATAGCCTATGAATGCTTCGTCGATAAACTTCTCGTCTATGCCCTTATAAAACGCACTGACATTGGAATAAATCTTCTTGTTGCCGTTTTCAAGCTTGCTTACACAGTATCTGAAACTTGTTTTATTTTCGTCAAACCTAAACTCATTGGCCTTATACTCGGTGTAGTTAAAATAAAGGTCGTCCACAGCCTTCTGAACGTTCTTGACAAGGTCGCT
Source organism: Lachnospiraceae bacterium (assembly GCA_017553505.1). Lineage (GTDB taxonomy): Bacteria > Bacillota > Clostridia > Lachnospirales > Lachnospiraceae > UBA1258. The sequence goes on along the minus strand of JAFZLD010000025.1, from coordinate 74,061 downwards.
GTAGTCCTTGGCATTGTCAACATATTCATTGAGACGCTTGCCGTCAATCGTGCGGAAGCTCTTATCTTTTAACGTTTCAAAAGATTCGTAAACCGATTCGTAATCATAGTCCTCGGGAACTTCTATCGACTGAATCGGAATATTGAAGAACTTGCAATACTGCTCGAGCGTATAGAATTCGTACGTGCATATGGACGAGCCGTAATCTTCTCCGTTAACGCTGCTGTCCGTATTGATAGCCTCGCCCCACTCAAGCAGTACACCAAGCTTATACTTAATCTCCGGTCCGTCGTATGCGCTCGCTGAGTTTCTGTGAGCGAACTCGCCGACGTCGATTATAATATTTGGGTCATACTTACCGTTTCTGGTAATCTGCTCACTGATGGTGACATATCTGATCATCGCTTCCACGTAGTTGCGGAAGTTGTTCTTAAATACGTCGGACTTATAATAATCGTTACTTAAGTCATAAAAAGAAATATTGTCTTCTTTGACATATCCGCGATCATAAACCTTTATACGGGAATTGAATGAATAAACAAAAATGCACAACACAACAAAGCTTCCCAGAATACTTTGCAAAAGAACAAAAATATTCCGTAAAGCTTTAGAAGGCTTATCCTTTTTGAGGACAGCCTTCGTATCACTGGTCTTGGGTGTATAAATTTTTACTTTCTTATTTCTGTTAGTCATCAGTCTCCGTAAGCTTACAGCTTGTCAATCTTGTATCCTACACCCCATACAACCTTCAAATAACGGGGCTCTCTGGGATTAATCTCTATCTTTTCACGTATATGTCTGATATGAACCGCCACGGTGTTATCCGCACCGATTGCCTGCTCATTCCAAATCTGCTCATAAATCTGATCTATCGAGTAAACACGTCCCTGATTCTTTACGAGCAAAAGAAGGATGTTGTATTCAATAGGGGTAAGCTTAACGGGCTCATCATCAACCGTTACTTCCTTGGTCTCGTCGTTCATTACAAGACCGCCTACCGAATATATAGCCTGAGATTCCTGAGGCATGTTACCAAGCTTGGTATAGCGTCTTAACTGAGACTTAACTCTTGCAACAAGCTCAAGGGGATTAAAGGGCTTCGGAAGGTAATCGTCTGCGCCTACGTTAAGTCCCAGAATCTTGTCAGGGTCTTCGTTCTTGGCTGAAAGAATAATAATCGGAATGCTCGATGATTCTCTGATCTTCATAATTGCGTGAATACCGTCAAGACGGGGCATCATTACGTCAATTATAAGAAGCTGAATGTCTTCTTTCTTAAGAATCTCCAATGCTTCAATTCCGTCATAGGCTTTGAAAACATTGTAGCTTTCCTGCATAAGATATATTTCTATGGCATCAACTATCTCGTGATCGTCATCGCAAACCAAAATATTAACCATATAATCCTCCAATTATCTCTTCTTTTAAACACATTTCTAAACAATTCTATATTATTCGTAAATTATTAATGCATGTACTTGCAAATTATTAAGTTTTTTTAAATAGCGTCAAATGCATTTTTAATCCAGGTAATATCGCTGTCCAATACGCCTATGCAATCGTAACGCACAAAAGAGTTCTCACTGTAGTGATTGGTGTATAGATAAATCTTTGATGCAGCCACTATCCTGCGCACCTTGCTCTTGGTAATTGCCTCAAGCGGATTGCCGTAATTGCCGGCCTTTCTGTATTTAACTTCAAAGAATACTATATATTCACCGTCGGCGCCGATTATGTCTATCTCGCCCTTGTCGGTATTATAATTTCTATCTAAGATAGTAACACCGTTCTTTGTAAGGAAACGGCATACCATGTCTTCCTTGTCGCTTCCGACACTTCTTTTGTTCATTACTTGTTCATCTTACCTTTTAACTTATCCATAGCATCCACAAAAACAAGGATTTCCGCCACAACCTCGTAAAGCTCGGGCGGTATCGCATCGCCCACTTCCAGCTTCGAAAGAGTCTTGGCAAGTTTCTCGTCCTGATGGACCGGTATGTCGGCTTTCTTGGCTTCTTCTATAATACGCTCCGCAAGATGACCTCCGCCTGTTGCAACAACTCGGGGCGCTATGTCATCGGGATCGTATTCAAGGGCTATGGCCTGTTTGTTTTTAAGCTTCTTGTCTTTATCGTCCATGTTATATTCTTGCGTCAAAAGAAGTCCTTGCTATCAAAACTTTAGAAATGCTTTGCTCAAATGCCTCTTCTATGGGTGTCTTGGTACGTTCTTGAACCTTGCCTTCTGTAGTGAGAGAATAACCCTTGTCGGAAAGTCGTTTGTTAAGAAAATCCATGTTCTTTTCAATAAAATCAAGGCTTTCTTCACTTGCGAGTGTAAATTCGGTGTTAACGTTATTGCCTCGCATTTTGACATATACATCCGTAGGGCCTAAGTGGTCCATATCAAGGTGTAAGAACGCGCTTACTTCATCACCCTCAATGCCCTTACCGGATTTGTTCCTGTATACGTAGAGCTCTCCCGCTTTAGCTCCCGATTCGCCTCTGAAAGGGATCTGAACATAGGGAATAAAGTTATTGAGAGCATTCATAAAGTCTATGTTGTTGTTAAGCAAAGTAATCTTAGGTGCCGCAGGATTCTCCTTGGGAACAGCTTCCTCCAGTGCGCTTGAAATCTTGCGCGTCTCTGAATAAAGCTTCTCGTACAAATCTTTAATCTTGGCCTTATCGGGAAGCTCCTGCTCGTTAAGAGTAAGATTGGACGTAAAATACTTGTCAAACACGTCCTTGAGGCCTGTTTTGAGTCGTTCAGATAAGTCTGTAGCGATTTCCTCGGGCAGAGCTTGTTTTGCTAAAGCCTCTGTCATAGGGTGTTCTGCTTGCGTAGACTCTCTATTATCTACCCTGAGGTTAGTTACTGCTTGTTCTTCAGGCGTAAGCGCTTGCTCAGCCTTAGGTGCCATATACCTGTTTATTTCTTCTTTTACACCTTCCGTAAGGTTCTTAACTGCCTCGGATAACTCGGGCATTGATTCATTCTTATCGAGTACCGAAGCGAATTCTTCAACCGTGTTAAGGCTGCCCATAAGCTTGTTCATCGTCAAAGCCGCATCACTGTTTGAAGTCTCTGTGCCCTCTGTCAATGATTCTGCAAGTGTCGTGGCAATCTCGTTAAAATCCTCGGCGAAAACATTCTTCATGTTAAGATACGCCTTATACTGCTCAATGTTTTCATTGGTGACGGGTATCTGCATTTTCTGCAGGTCCACAATATACTTAACGGGTGCTTCGGGATGCAGAGCAACATCTCGATATGATTCGGTAAGGCTTTTTTTGTCAATGGGGTTACCGTATTCCATGTTACGAACGGTAAGTTCCAATGAACGATTATTGACAGGAAGCCCGGCGGCCTTAAGTGCACTTTCGGCCGTTACGGACGATGATGTATTGACATTTAGAGGACGAAGCGTCATCTCGGAATCAGAAAGCTTATTAACCTCAAAAAGTACGGTGGCACCCTTGGTGAGGATAACACCGTTTTCGGCCTTGGCATTGATGGTTACGCCCGAATCGAGAGTCTTAAAGGTGTAGGAATTCTCATCGGAGGCAAGTACCTTGCCAAGAAGCGTTTCCCCGTTGGAAATACCGCTTATAAGGTCCAAAAGGGCGCGATCATTCTCTGCCTGAATAGCCGAAACGTTGGCATTATTCATGCTTGTTTCTGAAACTTGAGCATTATTCAGTAATGACAGCGGTATTCCCTGCATACAAACCTCCGAGTTTCGGACAAAGAATGATTTCTAGATAAAATTACTTATAAAACTATCTCTGTGAATGGGTGTCTTGCCGTATTTCTTAAGAGCGGCGATATGCTCGGCACTGCCGTAGCCTTTATTGGACTTAAAGTTGTATTCGGGATAAATCTTATCATACTCAACCATAAGTCTGTCTCTTGTAACCTTAGCAACGATACTGGCCGCAGCTATTGATATACTCTTGGCATCGCCTTTAATAATGGGTACCTGCTTAATCTTAACGCCGGGAATGGTTACGGCGTCGTTAAGAAGGACCTTAGGCTTAACGCTAAGATTTGAAATAGCTTCACGCATAGCTTCGTATGTTGCATTCAGTATATTAATCTCATCAATTCGCTGAGGGCTGTTAAAGCCCAGTCCGACACTTACGGCTTCCTCCATGATTATGTCATAGAGTTCCTCACGTTTCTTGGCCGTAAGCTGCTTAGAATCATTCAGATAAAGAATATTGCAGTCTCTTTTAAGTATTACCGCGCCTGCCACTACGGGACCTGCAAGAGGGCCTCTGCCTACCTCATCGATACCGCATACATAGCCCATAGCTTCGTATTCTCGCTCATAAGTCTTCATCTTCTCAATACGCTTTATCTCCCTGTTAAGCGTATCGATTTTCTTACGAGCCGATAAAACAAGCTTCTTAACGCCTTCTCGCTCGTCGTCTCCGTAAGCTCTTATCAGAGCTTTAAGCGACTGATAGTCGTCTGTGGCAAATCTTGCCTTAATGTCCTTAATAGAATCCATTAAAATCAATTCCCCTTTGATTTTTATTTTACGGGACCCATCTTGGCAAAAGGCCATATTCTGAATACGGCTCGCCCTATAATCTCCCGTCTGTATACTACTCCGACACTGAAACGCGAGTCTTCCGAATCATTACGGTTATCACCGAGTACATAGTACTCATTGGCACCGAGTGTTACACCGTCTCGCGCATTACCGGGATTCTGGATAATTTCTCTTCCGTAAGATTCATCCAAAACTTCGTCATTAATGTAAATAACACCTTCATCATCAATTCTTACGGTTTCACCCGGAAGTCCTATGACTCTCTTAATATATGTGTTACCGGAATTGTTTCTGAAAGGAAAAATAACAATATCAAAGCGCTCGGGATCATGAAATCTATAGCTTATCTTATCGATTATCATGTTATCCCCGTCTTCAAGGGTCGTCATCATGGAAGGTCCGATAACAACCGTTCTCTGCCCCACAAACTTAATGATTAAAAAGCTGAGTATAATGACTATCAGAAAAAACAGACTGTTGCTTAAAATATCTTTTAACTTCTTATTCATGGTCTCTCCAATGTAATTTTCCCAATTTTTCCGCTTCTGAAATCATCTAAGATTACTCCTGCGGTTTTAAAGTAATCCGTTTCTCCGCCCTGTTTAAGACACCCTCGCTTACGGGCAATTAAATCCATCATCCTCGACTGAGGTGTGCTAAAGACTTCATCGTCAATTTCCGTCTCTGTCTCATCATCAATATTATACCGCTCTTTTAATAAATTGTGGTAATTATCTTTTAAAAACAACAATAAATCGCCGGCCAGTTCCTCTGTTACAAGAATCTCATCATTAATCGAACCAAGGTATGCAAGACGTCTTCCAACTTCCTGGTCTTCGAACTTGGGCCAGAGGATTCCGGGGGTATCAAGAAGCTGAAGCTCGGGGTTAACCTTAATCCACTGCTCGCCCTTAGTTACACCGGGCTTATTGCCGGTCTTGGCCATGTTCTTGCCGCAAAAAGCATTGATAAATGTCGACTTGCCGACATTGGGGATACCTGCCACCATAGCTCTGATAGGCTGATTCTTAATACCCCTTGCTTCATTACGCTTGATGCGTTTTTCACAGGCTTTCTTGACTGCGGGCATAACGTTTCTTAAGCCTTCTTTGTTCTTGGAGTTGATAAATACAGTCTCAATGCCTTTTTCTTTGAAATAATCGCGCCACATGTCGCTAATATTTTTATCGGCAAGATCTGCCTTGTTCATAATAATCAGGCGGTCCTTACCACCCGCCATTTTATCGATGTCAGGATTGCGGCTTGAAAGAGGTGCTCTTGCATCAAGAATCTCGATAACAAGATCAATCAATTTCATGCCTGATTCCATGGATTTGCGAGCCTTGTTCATGTGGCCCGGATACCAGTTTATTATGGGTTTATCGCTCATACTTATTCCTTTACTTAACTATACCGATGTAATCTAGCTTGTCCGATAGTTTAAACCAGACTTTGCCGATTATGTAATCATGTTTAACTATGCCTATATTACCCGAACGGGAGTCTTCGCTGAAGTTACGATTGTCTCCCAGCACAAAGTACTCGCCTTCTTTTAAGAATATTTCCGACTCTGCGATTCCGGGGTCTGCAATCTTGTCATAAGAATCGTCTTCCTTAAGCTCTACATCATCGATGTATACCCGTCCGTTCCTGATAACTATTGTGTCACCGGGAACGCCGATTACACGCTTAACGTAATAATGTGCATTCTCATTACCGTTAGGCTGAAAGGCAATTACGTCACCAAACTTAGGCTCGGATATCTGATATATAAGTCTGTTAATCAGAATCTCCTGACCTGCGTAGAGATGCGGCTCCATAGAGTTACCTACGACATTGGTACGAAGTCCGAATACCACAACAAGCACCACTGCCGTTACAGCCGAAATACCTATCCAGAATATCCAGGAAAATATTTCCTTAAGGACGCCTGCATTAATCTTCTTTCTTCTTCTGTGATTAAAATCCAAACCTTTGTGTCTTCTTCTCATAACTTATTTATTATAGCAAAAAAATGAGCATAGAAAAAGAGGAACAATCCTAAGATTGCTCCTCTTTGATATCATTATTATTTAACAACTTCCTTAACCTTAGCAGCCTTACCAACACGCTGTCTTAAGTAGTTAAGCTTAGCTCTTCTTACCTTACCCTTACGAACAACTTCAATCTTATCAACGTTGGGGCTGTGTAAAGGCCATGTCTTCTCAACGCCTACGCCGTTAGAAATCTTTCTTACTGTAAAGGTCTCACGAGCACTGCCGCCCTGTCTCTTTAAAACGGTACCTTCAAATACCTGGATACGTGTCTTCTCGCCTTCCTTAATCTTGGCAAATACTCTAACGGTATCACCAACGGAAAACTCGTCAACAGATTCCTTCATCTGAGCAGCTTCGATGTTCTTAATAATGTCGTTCATTTTGTTCCTCCTTATATAGCAGATGTTCTTAATACACTTCGTAACAGAGGACCATCCGTACTGACAACGTTCGTATTTTATCACAATCGCTCATCGATTGCAAGCGGTTTTTTCGCAGTTCTTCGTCTTTTTTTCTTGACTACCGGGGGATGAGCCTCCATATAGGCTTCATACAGGTCCGGTCTTATCTTCTGAGTCTTGATAAGTGATTGCTCTAAGCGCCACTTCTCTACATTGGCGTGGTGACCGCTTAGTAATATATCCGGCACTTTCTTGCCGTGCCATTCTTCGGGGCGGGTGTACTGAGGGTACTCAAGCAAGCCGTTCGAGAATGACTCTATCATAGATGACTCCGCATTACTGAGCACTCCGGGTACGAGTCTGGAAATACAATCTATCATAACCATCGCAGGGAGTTCTCCGCCTGTAAGCACATAGTCTCCTATGGATACATAGTCCGTTACAACTTCCTCAAGCGCTCTCTCGTCGATACCTTCGTAATGACCGCACAGGAATATTAAATCCTCTTCCTGAGCAAAATCTTCGGCCATCTTCTGGTTAAAAGTATAACCACCGGGAGTTACGTATATTACACGTGACCGCTTTCTTCCGGCGTCTGTAATAAACTTCTGAACGGCTTCGCAGCAATCATATACCGGCTGAGCCTGCATAAGCATACCTGCGCCACCGCCGTATGTGTAATCATCAACTTTATTGTGCTTATCAAGAGTATAATCACGAATCTGCACCGCTTCCAAAGAAATCAAATCCTTATCAAGCGCGCGACCGATAATACTCGTGCTAAGGCTTTCTGTTATCATTTCGGGAAAAAGAGTCAGTACATGATAAAACATCAAAACAATCCTTCCATCACATGAATAACCATTAATCCTGAGGCAATATCCACTTTCTTAATACAGTCCTTGATAGCGGGAATGTAAACTTTGGATTCGTCCTCTCTCTTTATCTCATACACATCGTTAGCTCCGGTCTGAATGACGTCCGAAATCTCACCGATGTAGTTATTGTCTTCGTCATTGACTTTAAGGCCGTATAAATCGGCTATAAAGTATTCGTCCTTGTCACACTTGACGGCATTGTCTCTTGTAACGCACAACTCTGCCTGCTTGTAGAGTAATGCGTCATCCATGGTATTGATGCCTTCAAGTTTCAAAAGAACAAATTGCTTAAAGAACTTAACGCTTTCAACTTTCTTGGTAACGCTTTCTTTCTTGGTTTTGACGATAACTTCTTTAAGCTTCTTGAAACGCTTGGGGTCGTCGGTTGTAGGAAATACTTTAACCTCGCCCTTAACGCCGTGTGCGGTTGTAACAATTCCGACTGTAAATAAATCTTCCATAAATCTCCGATTAAAGAAACCAATAGGGGCACCGCACAGGTACCCCTTATGATTACATGATTTCTACATCAACTCTTGAATTATCTTTAGAGCTTGCCGCTTTAACGACGGAACGAATAGCCTTGGCAATACGTCCCTGCTTGCCGATAACTTTACCCATATCGGAAGAAGCCACGTGTAATTCGATAACAGTGTTCTTACCTTCCGTACGTTCTGTTACTACTACTTCATCGGGGTTTTCCACAAGAGCTTTTGCGATAACTTCTACCAATTCTCTCATATCAACCTCCATAAGTTTTTAGCACACTTCTTATCGAAAAATCTTACTTCGTAATTCCGGCTGTCTTGAAGATTCTGCTAACAACTTCTGTAGGCTGAGCACCGTTTGCAAGCCACTTCTTAGCTTCTTCTTCGTTAACGGAAATTGCGCTGGGCTCAAGGTTGGGATCGTAAGTACCGATCTCAGCGATGAATCTTCCGTCTCTGGGGGATCTTGAATCTGCTACGATAATTCTATAGAAAGGAGCTTTCTTCTGACCCATTCTTCTTAATCTGATCTTAACTGCCATTTTGTTCACCTCCGGCTAAAAATATAAGTTATTTATTAAAAAGGGAATTTGCCCTTTTTGCCAAATCTGCCACCCATCATGGACGGGAGTTGCTTCATCATCTTCTGAGACTGTTCAAACTGCTTGATGAAGCGATTAACCTCTGCGATATCAAGTCCTGCGCCTTTGGCTATGCGGAACTTACGCTGAGGGTTCATAAGCTTGGGATTCTCGCGCTCCGCGGGTGTCATACTGAGGACAATCGCTTCAGTGCGCTTAAGCTTAATCTGGGACTCTTCTGTGTCAAGTCCGTCGAGAGCCTTGCCTCCCATACCGGGCATCATCGAAAGAATCGATGAAAGTCCGCCCATCTTACGCATGGCTGTCATGCTCTCAAGGTAGTCGTTAAAGTCAAACTTACCTTTCTTAAGGCGGGAAACCATTTGCTTGTCCTTCTCGGCATCGCGGTCGGCATTGGCCTGCTCAGCTTTCTCAATAAGGGACAATACGTCTCCCATGCCAAGGATACGGTTAGCCATTCTGTCGGGGTAGAAAGGCTCAATCTGATCAAGCTTCTCACCGTTTGATACGAAGATTATGGGCTTACCCGTAACTGCCTTAACGGAAAGGGCCGCACCGCCTCTTGTATCACCGTCGGCCTTGGATAGAATAACTCCGTCAAGACCGATCTTGTCATTGAATTCGCTTGCTACATTGACGGCATCCTGACCTGTCATGGCATCAACCACAAGCAGGGTCTCGTGTACGTCAACCGTATTCTTTATATCTACGAGTTCGTTCATCATGTCTTCGTCGACATGAAGACGACCGGCAGTATCGAGGATAACTACATTAAAGTTGTTCTTGAGTGCGTATTCAACTGCGCTCTTGGCAATAACCGAAGGCTTAACATCGGTTCCCATGGAGAAAACTTCCGTCTCAACCTTTTCACCGTTAAGCTTTAACTGTTCTATAGCGGCTGGTCTGTAAATATCGCAGGCTACAAGCAAGGTCTTCTTACTCTTAAGCTTAAGCCTTGATGCAATCTTGGCTGCGGCTGTTGTCTTACCTGCACCTTGGAGACCGCATAACATGTAAATCGTAAGTTCCTTACCGGGTCTGAAAGAAAGTTCGGTAACTTCATCACCCATAAGGCGGGTCATCTCTTCATTAACTATCTTAATGACCATCTGGCCCGGATTAATGCCATCCAAAACGTCCTGACCTACGGCACGCTCCGTTACGCTGTTAATAAACTGCTTAACTACCTTGAAGTTAACGTCGGCTTCAAGGAGTGCCATCTTGACTTCTTTAAGAGCGGTCTTAACGTCTTCTTCGGAAAGGCGGCCTTTGCCTCTTAATGCTTTAAAAACGTTTTGAAGTTTCTCTGTTAAGCTTTCAAAAGCCATCTATTACAATTCCTTAACTATATTTCTTAATCCGTCACGAAGCTTGTCCTTAACCTTAGGGTCAATTCCCTGCTCCGCATCGATTACGGCGTTTAAATCTTTAACCTCGGATTTGATAAGGTTAAACTTCTCAATAAGCTTAAGCTTCTCTTCATAGCCTTCAAGAAGCTTGTCACATCTCTTGATAAGATCGAAAACACCTTGTCTTGATATTCCTTCAGCTTCGGATAGCTCGCTTAAGGATAAGTCGTTAAAGACTATCTCGGAGTAAATCTCCTGCTGATGTTTCGTAAGAAGTTCACCGTAAAAATCATACAGCAAACCGCGTTCGATAATTCTTTCCATAGAACACCTCATTACGCACCTTGCATATATTACCCCAAGAAATATGTGTTGTCAAGTGTTTTTACTTTACAGTTTGTGAAAAGTTTGTAAAGAAAGAATAAAACCGAGTTATTCCTCGGTTTTATCGGCATCTCCGGCTCCTACGAGGCGTGATGAAAGTCTCTTTTTGGCTCTAAGATATGTAGAGTAATCTTTAAATCCCGCTTCAGCACAAGCTGCAGTAACCTTCCAGCCTGCATCGGCAAGTCTTCCTACGTGCTGGATTCTTTTTTCAAGAATGTAGCTGTGAACGGTAACGCCGGTGTATTCTTTGAACTTGTGCATGAAATAATACTTGCTGATATAGAATTTGTTGCAAAGAGCTTCAACCGACAAGTCTTCTTTAATATGATTGTCTATGTAATCGCACACCTCAAGGATTCGCTTATCGTAAGAAACGCGTCCCTCAAAAAGCAAACCGTTGTTGTGAACCGATTCATTGATGACCAGGAGTGCCTTCATAAGCTCGCATTTGCCCTTAAGCTCGCCTGCAAACTCACCGGAAGAAATGTACTTAACCGACTGTTCCAAAGCATTCTTGACCTTGGAAAAATCGATGTCGGATACGCTCATAACATTGGTATGAGTTTCTTTTTCCGCGTTGAAGCATTCCATGAAGACGGGTTCTTTAATCAAAAAGGACTGTGACAAATAAAGCACAATCCTTTCGTATTCTACCTCGGGATTGATTACGGGCTTATGTATCTCGTTCTTCTGGACAAGCACTATGTCCTGAGGCTTAAGCTCGTAATTCTTACCCTCGATACTGTACATTACGTCGCCTTTAATAAACACTATTATCTTGTAGAAATCATGATAGTGGAAATCAAAGGTCTTATCGGTTTTATCCTTAATGTGGAATATCTTAAATTCCTTGGTTAAATAACCTTGTTTTTTGTACATGGCTTATTAAATGTTGGTGCGTACGACTCTGGGCTTGTAGCCTTCTTCTTCAAGTTTCTTGATAATAGTTTCTTTGTGCTCGGTTCCGAAAGCTTCGAGAGTTATACGAAGTTCAACGGCTGCATTTCTGTTGATGGATACAAACTGGTTGTGTTCAAGCTTGATTACGTTACCGTTTTGCTTGGCAATTACATCGGCAACCTTTGAAAGCTGACCGGGCTTGTCGGGAAGTAAAACGGATACGGTAAAGATTCTGTCTCTTAAAATAAGTCCCTGCGAAACAACGGATGACATTGTAATAACGTCCATGTTACCGCCGGAAAGAATACATACAACCTTCTTGTCCTTAACATCAAGCTGTCTCAATGCTGCTACAGAAAGAAGGCCTGAATTCTCTACTACCATCTTGTGATTCTCTACCATGTCAAGGAATGCAACAACAAGGTCTTCGTCGGGAACTGTGATGATGGAATCAAGGTTCTTCTGAAGATAAGGGAAAAGCTTGGAGCCGGGAGTCTTAACAGCTGTACCGTCTGCGATGGTGTTAACCTTATCAAGGGTAACAACCTTGCCGGCCTCTATTGAAGCCTTAAGACAAGCTGCACCTTCGGGCTCTACGCCGATAACTTTAATCTTGGGATTAAGCATCTTGGCAAGGGTGGAAACACCTGTTGCAAGTCCGCCACCTCCGATGGGTACCAGAATATAATCAACAAGGGGAAGCTCCTTGACAATTTCCATAGCGATGGAGCCCTGTCCTGTAGCAACGCCGAAATCATCAAAAGGATGAATAAAGGTATAACCCTTCTCATCGGCGAGTTCATATGCCTTCTGGCAAGCCTCGTCGTATACGTCTCCGTAAAGAACAACTTCTGCGCCGTAACTCTTGGTACGGTTGACCTTAATAAGAGGTGTTGTGGTAGGCATTACAATAACTGCCTTAACACCGTAACATTTAGCCGCATAAGCAACGCCCTGTGCATGGTTACCTGCGGAAGCGGTAATAATACCTTTCTTACGCTCATCGTCGGAAAGAGTGCTCATCTTATAATATGCGCCTCTAACCTTGTACGCGCCGGTAAACTGCATGTTTTCAGGCTTAAGATAGACCTTATTGCCGGTCTTTATACTGAAATAGTCGCTGTATACAAGCTTGGTGTCAAGGGTGACTTCTTTGACTTTCTCGGAAGCCGCCTCAAAGTTCTTAAGTGTCAACTCATCCATTCTCTGTTAATCCTCCCCGGTATCACCGTTATCAAATAAAGCATTTACAAATTCGTCTGCATCAAATTTCTGAAGGTCATCAATACCCTCACCCACACCTATATATTTCACCGGAATATTTAACTCACTTGCTATCGCAATGGCGATTCCGCCCTTGGCAGTACCGTCCATCTTGGTTAATACTATTCCGTTAAGATTGGCAGCTTCATTAAATTCTCTTGCCTGATGGAGAGCGTTCTGGCCTGTGGTTGCATCAAGTACTACCCATGTCTCGCGCTTGGCACCGGGATACTCTCTGTCCACAACTCTGTTCATCTTGGCAAGTTCGTCCATAAGATTCTTCTTGTTGTGAAGTCGTCCTGCAGTATCACATAGCAGAACATCCACATTTCTGGCCTTGGCAGCTGTACAAGCGTCATAAACAACACTTGCGGGGTCTGTGCCTTCTCTTGAAGAAACTATATCTACGCCGGCTCTCTCCGCCCATTTGGTAAGCTGTTCATTGGCGGCGGCTCTGAAGGTATCTGCGGCAGCTACCAAAACTTTCTTGCCGGATTCTTTCATACGACCCGCAAGCTTACCTACGGTTGTAGTCTTGCCTACTCCGTTAACGCCTACCACCATGATGACGGTTCTCTCGTCGGTAAAAGAATACACATCTTCCGGCGGAAGCATTTTTTCTTTAATTAAATCAATCAAAAGGTCTCGGCACTCGGCGGGCTCATGAACGTGGTTCTTCTTAACCGATTCTTTGAGCTCATCAATCAACTCTTCCGTTGTGTTGATGCCTACGTCGCCCATAACAAGCATTTCTTCAAGTTCTTCATAAAACTCTTCGTCAATAGACTTAAAGCCTTTGAAGATTGAATCCATGCCGCTTACAAAACCGCTTCTGGTCTTGGAAAGTCCCGATTTTAACTTGGCAAAAAAACCTGTTTTTTCTTTTTTCTCCTTATCAGCCATTAATCATCCAAATCCTTATCAATCAAATTAACACTTACAAGTGCAGATACACCCTTCTCCTGCATGGTAATACCGTAGAGACGGTCAGCCTTCTGCATGGTACCGCGTCTATGGGTGATTACGATGAACTGGGTGTGCTTGGTAAGCTTATGGAGGTACTTGGCGAAGCGATCTACGTTGCTTTCGTCAAGCGCCGCCTCAATTTCGTCAAGAAGACAGAAAGGTGAAGGCTTAAGGTTCTGTATTGCAAAAAGAAGTGCTATCGCCGTAAGTGCCTTCTCACCACCGGAAAGCTGCATCATGTTCTGAAGTTTCTTTCCCGGGGGCTGAGCGATGATACGAATACCTGCCTCGAGAATGTCTTCTTCCTCGATGAGTTCAAGGGTTCCTTTACCGCCTCCGAAGAGTTCTTTGAATACTTTGTCGAATTCTTCGTTGATGTCTTTGAAGCTTTCGGCGAACTGCTTACGCATTGCTTCGTCAAGTTCGGTAATAATGCCCTGTAAGGTTTCCTTGGCCTCTACAAGGTCGTCATGCTGAGTCTTAAGGAAGGTGTAACGCTCCATTAAGTTTCTGTAGTCTTCGATAGCGTTAACGTTAACGTCACCGAGTTTCTTAATGGCGTCCTTAACCTTGCTGATTTCTTTCTTCATACCGGTAAGGTCGGTCATGGACTCGTCTCTTAAAGAACCGGCATCGGAAAGAGTAATCTCGTATTCTTCCCACATGTAAGAAATCTGGGTCTCGATTGCTTCTTCGAATTTCTCTTTCTGAGCGTTGAGCCTGTAGATTTCCTTGTCGAGGGCTGAGATGCGGTCTGAAATCTCTTCTCTGGTCTTAAAGAAGGATTTCTGCTTCTCGTTAAGGATGTCGCGCTTGTTGATGTCTTCGGTAAGTTCTGTCTGTTTCTTATCCTGAGAAGAGTGGCTTTCGACAATAGTCTTCTCAATTTCGGAAATGTTGGATTCCTTGAGAGCCATTTCTTCTTCGCCCTTGGTAATCTTATCCTCGAGTTCACGGGCATCGATTACAAAGCGGCTGATTTCGTCCTCGATACGATGTAAGTTCTGGTTAACGAAATCCTGCTTCTGAAGCATCTTGTTAACTTCAAGATCCCACCTGGTGAGGTCTGTGGAGTATTCGCTTTCTCTCTCTCTTATTAAGTCAAGTTCCGAAGAGTCCTCGGCGATTTTCTTGGTCAAATCTTTCTCGAGAGTTTCGGAATCGGACAAAGTCTTGATAATTTCTTCTTTGCGAAGGTCGATTTCTTTGAGCTGTTCTTCAATCTCAACGCCTTCGTTGCGGAGGTTAACGGAACCTAAAATGGCCTCGTTCTTTTTCTCCTTGGCCTTCTCTACATTTAAGAGAGCGGTGTTCTGCTCGATATATTTCTTCTGAATGTCGACCTTTAAGGATTCGTTGTCCATGCGAAGCTTGTTACGCTTCTGCTTTAACTCTTCGATTTCCTTCTCTGTGTCGGCAATCTGCTGTTTATATTCTTTGATCTTCTTCTCAAGTTCTTCAATCTCACGGCGACGGCTTAAGAGATTGGAGGAGTTCTTGAAGGCACCGCCGGAAATTGCACCGCCGGGTACGAACAATTCGCCTTCTAGGGTAACCATTCGAACGCCCTGCTCGAACTTTTTGAATATTGCTATAGCGTTGTCGACGTTATCTACTACTACGATACGGCCGAGCATAGCCTTGGCTACGTTAGCGTATTTCTTGTCTGTGGATACGAGCTCGTCGGCCATGCCGATTACGCCTTTTTCCTTGAGAACTTCGGGAGTCTTAAACTCCTGAGGCTTGGCAATACCGGTAAGGGGTAAGAAGGTGGCACGTCCTAAACGATTCTTCTTAAGGAATGCAATCATCTTCTTAACGGTGTTCTCGTCATCGGTAACGATGTTCTGGATGTTACCGCCGAGTGCTGTCTCGATGGCAGTCTCGTATTTCTCTTCAACCTTGATGATGTCGGCAACCACACCGATGATACCCTTTGTGGTATCCTTCTGCTCCATGACTTTCTTGACACTGCCGCCGTAACCTTCATAACGTTCGGTAATGTTAGTGAGCGCTTCGAGCTTGGACTTATCCTGAGTGT
This sequence comes from Lachnospiraceae bacterium, assembly GCA_017553505.1. Lineage (GTDB taxonomy): Bacteria > Bacillota > Clostridia > Lachnospirales > Lachnospiraceae > UBA1258. The sequence goes on along the minus strand of JAFZLD010000025.1, from coordinate 58,189 downwards.
AAAGAGTCTGAATCTCTCTTAATTCCTTGTCCTTGTCGGAAAGGGTGGAACGGATGCCTTCAACAGTGCTTTCGCCCTTCTTGAGGGTCTCGTTCATCTCGGCGATTTCAGCATCGATTGCTTCCTGTTCTTCAAGGAATTTCTTGATGTCTTCGTCCTGCTTAACCTCATCGGACTTGGCCGCAAGGAGCTTGGAATTAAGCTCTGCCTTACGGATATTGATCTGCTCTTTCATCGTGTCATAACGACCGATTTCGGCCTTGATGGTGGCACGGTGATTGAGCTCGCCTATAATGGTGTTTTTACCGTCTTCGATCTTGGCGGTTAATTCTTCTATCTGTTTCTGAACATTCGAAAGAAGCTCCTGAGCCTCGTTCTTGCTTTCGACGAGGGAAGCCATCTGTTCATCGTTAACTTTCTTTTCTTTGAGAACTTCGTCGCGGTTTTTCTCACGAGACTCACGGTCGCGATTGATTACAACCAGACGCTCGCGTAAGTTCTCTTCATTGACCTTGCCTGACTTAATCTGTTCTTTTAATACAAGGATTTCGCCTTCGAGTTTTTCTCTTAAAACGTTGGTGTTGGAGAGGTCTGCTCTTGCGGTTTCAATCTTGTCATTTAAGATTGCGATTTCTTCTTCAATCTGCTCGTATTCGTTCTTGGTGTTCTCGAAACGGGCATTGGTCTCGTCGTACTCGTCGGTAGCAATGCGGGACTTTTCAAGAACGGAATCAAGCTGCTCTTTGAGACGGTTATTCTCAAGAAGGAATACGTTAACGTCCAAAGACTTGAGTTCTTCCTTTTTCTTAAGGTAAATCTTGGCTACTTCAGCCTGCTTTTCAAGGGGACCTACCTGCTTTTCAAGCTCGGCAAGGATGTCCTTAACACGTACAAGGTTAGCCTCTTCGGATTCAAGTTTCTTAACTGCGGTTTCCTTGCGGTGCTTAAACTTAACAATACCTGCGGCTTCGTCAAAAAGCTCACGACGATCCTCGGGCTTGCCGGAAAGGATCTTGTCAATCTGGCCCTGTCCGATGATGGAATAGCCTTCCTTACCTATACCTGTGTCGTAGAAAAGTTCATTGACGTCTTTAAGACGGCAGACTGTGCCGTTAATAAGATACTCACTCTCACCGGAACGATAGATACGTCTGGCAACGGTTACTTCATCGTAATCTATGGCGAGTTTGTGATCCGAATTGTCAAGAGTGATGGCTACATATGCGTAGCTCATGGGCTTTCGAAGTTCTGTACCCGAGAAAATAACGTCCTGCATAGAGGCACCGCGGAGCTGCTTGATACGCTGCTCACCAAGAACCCATCTTACGGCATCGGCAACGTTACTCTTACCGGAACCGTTGGGGCCCACTATACCCGTGATACCTTCTTCGAAATTAAAGAGTATTTTATTTGCAAAGGATTTAAATCCGTGTACTTCGATACTTTTTAAATACATTTTAAACTGTCTTCCAATCGTATTTTTCGACTACGGGAATTGCAGCCTTAGCTGCTTCCTGCTGAGCTGATTTCTTGGTGTGACCTTCACCCTCAGCTAAGGGCTTGCCGTCAAGACTTACCTGAACCGTAAAAATCTTGGCGTGCTCAGGGCCCGACTCCTTGATTACCGTATATTCAAGGACGCTGCCCTCGTTAAAATGCTGAACTTTCTCCTGCAGGATAGTCTTGCTGTCCACAAAAAGCTCATCTTCCTTGAGCTCATAAAGAACATGTCTGTTGACATAGTCGCGCGCACGCTCAAGACCGCCGTCCAGATAAATGGCACCGAGTACCGCCTCCGTAACATCCGCAAGGATAGAATCTTTGTTACGACCGCCTGCCGCTTCTTCGCCTTTGCCAAAGAAAAGGTAGTCGCCGAGATTCATGCTTCTTGCGCATATCGCAAGGGATTGCTCGCATACCATGGAAGCTCGTTTCTTGGATAGTCCGCCTTCGGGAACATCGGGAAATCTTGCAAAAAGAAATTCGCTCGACAAAAGTTCCAAAACGGCATCACCTAGAAACTCAAGGCGCTCATAGTGATTGCGCTTATTGATCTTCATTTCGTTGGTATAAGAACTGTGTGTGAGCGCTTCAAGGAGTAATTCCTTGTTATTAAAGGTATAGCCTATTTCACGCTCAATGCTCTCAATCGCTTCCTGTGAGTTCATAAGTTACCTTTCGTATATTTGTAAGGGTTCTCGCAAAATAAAGAAAGCTTACGCTTTCTTTACTTTTTTAATCATTTTAATTGCATCTGCCGGAGTAAGAAGTTCATTGACCGCATTTCCGGGAAGTTTGAGGCTGAACCGTTCTTCTATGTTAATGATGATTCTCATGATGTCCAAAGAATCGGCTCCGAGATCCTCAATAAGAGTTGTATCTTCATCGATTTCGCGGGGGTCTACTTTCATCACCTCAGCGATAATCTGTCTTAAAATTTCTTCTTCCATAAATATCTTCCAACTTCCTGACAATTAATCTGCAGACTTAAGCTTTTCGGTGAATTTTTCATTGATGCTTTGTTCTTTGAATACTACTGCCTGCAAAACGGAATTCTTAATCTCGATAGCCTTGGAACTTCCGTGAGTCTTGATAACAAGTCCGTTAAGTCCGAGAAGCGGTGCTCCGCCGTAATCTTCAAGCGAAAATCCCTTAAGCGTCTTCTTTAAATCCTTCTTAATAAGAAGTGCGCCGATTTTGGTCTTAAGGCTTGATAATAAGCTCTTCTTAATAACACTTATAAGAGCATCCGCAACGCCTTCGTACATCTTAAGAATAACGTTACCGGTAAATGCCTCGCATACCACAACATCGGCATTGCCCTTGGGAATATCGCGTGCTTCGATACTGCCTACAAAATTGATGTCGGGACAGTTCTTAAGTAAAGGATATGTCTCCTTAACCAATGCGTTACCCTTTTCTTCCTCGGCACCGATATTAACGATGGCTACGCGGGGATTCTTAACACCCACTACGTTCTCCATATATACGGAACCCATCTTGGCGAATTGAACAAGGTGGCTGGCACGCGCATCGACATTGGCACCGCAGTCTATAAGAAGTGCTACTCCGTCAGTCGTAGGAATAAGCGGAGCAAGCGGGGGTCTCTCAACGCCCTTAATACGTCCGACTATAACCTGACCGCCTACCAAAACAGCGCCGGTGCTTCCTGCAGATACAAAAGCATCGCATACACCGTCACGTGTCATTTCAAGGCCCTTGACTATCGAAGAGTCTTTCTTCTTACGGATGGCAAGAACCGGAGGTTCATTGGGATCGATAATTTCTTCCGCATTGATTACTTCAACACGTTCCGAATCATATGTATACTTGGAAAGTTCAGGCTTAACTGCCGCCTCCTGACCTACCAGATATAACTTAATCTTGTCGCATTCATTAACTGCATCTATGGCACCTTTAACAATCTCGGAAGGAGCATTGTCGCCGCCCATAGCGTCTACGCAGACCTTTATAAGTTCAGCCATACGAATTCCCTTTCATAGTTCTTATGAATATAAAAAATCGCTTCTTTTACTATACCTAAGTATCGTAAAAAAAGCAAGAAAAAAAGGACTCCCCGAAATCGGTGGAATCCTTTGTAAAGGCTAAATATTAGTCAGCAGTTACGATTTCTTTCTTATTGTAGGAACCGCAAGCCTTGCAAACTCTGTGGGGCATCATAAGGGCGCCGCACTTGGAGCACTTTACTAATGTGGGTGCGCTCATCTTCCAGTTTGCTCTTCTCTTATCTCTTCTGCCTTTGGAAGATTTATTCTTGGGACAAATAGACATCTTTACACCTCCTTAATCGCGTTAAAAATATCACTTATTGCTGCCATGCGGGGGTCCGGGATAAAAGTATCACATCCGCACTCACCTAAATTTCGGTTCTTGCCGCAGACGGGACACAATCCCTTGCATGTCTCCTTACACAAAACCTTCATAGGCAGGCTCATAATCATTTCATTGTCGATAAGAGTTTCGGCATCCAATTCGTAACCGTTCATGAAGTACTGCTCATCTTCATCAATTTCATGATAACCGTCAGGCTTCACTACGGAAATTTCAAAGGATAAAGAAACCGGAACATCTACAGGCTCGAGGCATCGACTGCACTCACCGGCCAGTACTACGTTCATATTACCCTTAATCTCGAGCTTACCGTCTCCGATATTGTCTATCGAAAGCTTTAAGTTCTCACGAGATTTAATGTCGTAATCTTTAAATCCGTCATTAAAAGTCTTCGCTTCATAAGGAACTTCGATTTCAGCATGTTTACCCTGAACTTCAAAGTACTCAGTTAGGTTAATTAACATACTCTCACTCCTATCCACACTCAAGAGATTATATCTATGTCGGGATGAAATGTCAATAGGATTTTTAATTTAATTGTGCCTGAACGGCTGTAAGTGCAACTACACCTACAATATCTTCCCATGAGCATCCGCGGGAAAGATCGTTAACGGGCTTGGCAATACCCTGAAGCATAGGTCCGTAAGCTTCTGCCTTACCAAGTCTCTGCACAAGCTTGTAACCGATGTTACCTGCATCAAGGTTAGGGAATACAAGAACATTGGCGTGACCTGCAACTTCTGAGCCGGGCGCCTTGGACTTGGCAACCTGAGGAACGATAGCCGCATCAAGCTGAAGCTCACCATCGAGGCAAAGTGAAGGATACTGCTCGTGAGCAATGTTGGTAGCCTCAACAACCTTATCTACAAGTGCATGCTTGGCACTGCCCTTGGTGGAGTGAGAAAGCATTGCGATAATGGGCTTAGCACCTACCAAAGTCTTAAAGCTCTTGGCACTGGTATCTGCGATAGCCGCAAGTTCCTCAGCATTGGGATCCTGGTTAAGTCCGCAGTCTGCGAAAAGGAAAGTTCCGTTCTCACCATACTTGCAATCCGGCACATCAAGGATAAAGAAACCGGACACAAGCTTAACGCCGGGAGCCGTATGAAGAATCTGAAGTGCGGGTCTTAAAGTATCTGCGGTAGCGTGGCAACATCCTGCAACCATACCGTCTGCGTCATTGGCCTTAACCATGATTACACCGAAGGTAAGATAATCTGTCAAAAGAATCTCTCTTGCCTTCTCCTCTGTCATGCCCTTAGCCTTACGTGTCTCGTATAAAAGATTGGCGTATTCGTCAAATTTGTCCGTAGTCTTGGGATTGACAACCTTAACACCGGAAAGATCTACTTCAAGCCAGCCTGCGCCATCCATAATCTTTTCTTCATCACCTACCATGATGATGTCCGCAATGCCTTCCTCTATAATATGTGCCGCAGCGATGAGCACACGCTTGTCATTGGACTCGGGAAGCACAATGGTCTTCTTGTCAATTTTTGCTTTTTTCTTAATTGCGTCGATGTAAGACATATATATATCCTCCTGATAAAAATGAGTGTTAATATGTGTCGAAAGGTTGTCAATAATATAACAATCTTTTATCTGTACATAAAAAACCTATAATGTGTATCTTGTATACACTCTTCTCTCATTATTGGATTATAGTCGAATGTAAGCACTTCCACAATACCTGTGAATGTACTAAATTAAGTACAATCTATGATTGTTAAATACAAAACAATGTGTTAAACTTTTATCAAACCACTCGGAGGTAAGTATTAATGAGCATTGCTGCCGTTATATGCGAATACAATCCATTTCACACCGGACACAAATATCAGTTTGAAAAGATCCGTGAAGAACTCGGTGTCGATTATATCATCTGTCTAATGAGCGGCGATTTTGTGCAGCGCGGAGAGCCTGCCATATATTCCAAAGAAATTCGTGCTCGTCATGCTCTTGAGAACGGTGCCGACGCAGTCTTTCTTTTGCCGCTTTCGTATGCCTGCGGCAGTGCTGATTTATTTTCTCTCGGTGCCGTGTATATCTTAAATAAGCTTAATTGCGTGGATTATCTGTGCTTTGGTTCCGAGTGTGGCGACATTACCTTGTTAAAAGAATGCGCGCAGAAACTTATGACCGAGGGTTCTGTTGAGTCTCCTGCAATTCAAAGGCTTTTAAAAGAAGGAAACACCTATCCCAAGGCAAGATGCATTCTTTTTCCGGAATATGAATTTATCCTCAATCAGCCTAACAATGTACTGGCTTTAGAATACATTATGGCCATTAACCGTTTGCACAGTAATATCGTGCCGTATACATTGAAGCGCGAGGGACAGTCTTACGAAGATGCTGCTTTTGATGAGAATGCCGAATTTTTAAGCGCCACAGCTCTGAGAAAGGCTATTTTGACCGGTGGCGGAACCTCTGCCAAGAAATTCCTGCCGTATGACTTCCTATCTATTATGGAGCGTCCCATCGGCCCCAATGCTGTTTCCGGAGTGCTGTTTTATTCACTCATAACGCAGCAGGATAATTACAGCAGTATTCTTGAACTTAGTCCCGATCTTGCTGACAGAATCAAGAACTTGCTTCCAACGTTTAAGAATTTCACTACGTTTGCCGAGGAAGTTAAGGCCAAGAATTACACCTATTCAAGAGTATCCAGGTCGATTCTTCATATAATGTTAAGGCTTCAGGGAAGCAGTGTTTTCCACAAAGAAAGGCTGTTTAAGCTTACCGGCATAAGGTTACTTGGTTTCAGAGAAGCTTCTTCCGCTCTTCTTACCAAGATTTCCGATTCTTCGGGGCTTACGATTATTTCAAAGGTTCCCGCCGTATACGACAATCTTGACGCAGCCACCAAAGAAATGCTTGATGAAGAACTCTTCGCTTCGACTTTGTACGACAAGAACAAAGGTATTGAGACTCCTGAGTATTCCAAGCAGCTAATTATAGTTAAAGATAAATAATAAAAAGCCTGTCACGGTTTTAACGCCGCGGCAGGCTTTCTTAATATACTTAAATATTTAGTTCTTAAAGCTGTGAATCGGTGCGGGAATACGTCCCTTACGATTTACAAATGCGTCACAGGAGAATGAATTAACGGGCATTACGGGTGCATATCCAAAGAGTCCGCCGAATTCTACCACGTCGCCTTCTTTCTTACCTACTGCGGGGATAAGACGAACCGCGGTGGTCTTCTGATTGACCATACCGATGGCCATCTCGTCAGCGATGATACCTGAAATTGTGGTAGCCTTGGTATCTCCGGGGATGGCTATCATATCAAGTCCTACGGAACATACACATGTCATTGCCTCAAGCTTCTCAAGTGTAAGTGCGCCGGCCTGAACCGCATTAATCATACCCTGGTCTTCACTTACGGGGATGAATGCACCGCTGAGGCCGCCTACATAAGAAGATGCCATTACGCCACCCTTCTTAACCTGATCGTTAAGAAGCGCAAGTGCAGCCGTAGTACCGGGAGCGCCTGCATGTTCAAGACCGATTTCGCAGAGGATATCTGCCACCGAATCTCCGATTGCAGGTGTAGGTGCCAAAGAAAGGTCCATAATTCCGAAAGGTACATTAAGAGCCTTGGAAGCTTCTCTTGCAACAAGCTGGCCTACTCTGGTAACCTTGAATGCTGTCTTCTTGATAGTCTCGCAGAGAGTTTCAAAGTCTGCTCCGCGTACGGATTCAAGCGCGTTCTTAACTACGCCGGGGCCGCTTACGCCGACATTGATAATACAATCGGCTTCGGTAACACCGTGAAATGCTCCGGCCATGAAAGGATTGTCATCGGGAGCGTTACAGAATACTACAAGTTTCATACAACCGGCACTGTCATTGTCCTTGGTAAGTTCGGCTGTTTCTTTGATAATTTCACCCATGAGGCGTACAGCGTCCATGTTGATGCCGGTCTTGGTGGAACCTACATTAACGGAGGAACATACGCGTCCGGTTTCTTTGAGTGCTTTGGGAATGGAACGAATAAGAAGTTCTTCCGAAGGAGTCATACCCTTGGAAACAAGAGCGCTGAATCCGCCGAGAAGGTTAACGCCCACGTCTGTAGCTGCCTTGTCAAGAGTCTTGGCCACCTTAACATAGTCATCAATGCTCTTACATGCAGAGGCACCGATGAGTGATATGGGAGTTACGGAAATACGCTTATTTACTATCGGTATACCGAATTCATGAGAGATTTCCTCTCCCACTTTAACAAGGTTACGAGCCTTGTCGGTAATCTTCTTATAAACCTTGTCGCACAGTGCATCCACATCGGAATCGATACAGTCAAGAAGGCTGATACCCATGGTGATGGTGCGCACATCAAGGTTTTCTTTTTCAATCATTTCGTTGGTCTCTTTGACCTCGAATATATTAATCATTGACGGTAACCTCGCTTAAATTCTGTGCATGGAATTAAAGATGTCTTCCTGCTGACACTTGATGATTACGCCGATCTCCTTGCCGAGTGCGTCGAGTTCATCTGCTATGGTGCCGAATTTCTTGTCGGTCTTGTTCATGTCAACAATCATCATCATGTTGAAGTAATCCTGAACGATAGTCTGGGAAATATCCAAAATATTAATGTTGTTGTCGGCAAGATATGTACAGGTCTTGGCAATAATACCAACGGTGTCTTTACCGACTACGGTAATAATAGTCTTCTTCATGTTGTCTCCCTTTGTAAGCTTTTCTTGCAATTATATTTCAATCGGCGCCATAGGGCAATCTCTTTTTGCAACTAAAATAGGGAAATCGCCTCCGTGATATTTGTTGTCCGCCGCTTCGATTTCAAGTCTGACCGTTTCGTAAGCAAGTTCGGGAAGGTTATTTTCAAGACTCAAATGTCCCAAAATAACTGCTTTCATCTCGTCGTGAAGAAGACTTGATATCATTCTACCCGAATTGTCGTTGGAAAGATGTCCTCTGTCCGAAAGAATACGCTGTTTAAGATAATAAGGATAAGGGCCTACCTGAAGCATTCTTACGTCGTGATTAGCCTCAGCCATCAGTATATCCATGCCTCGTAAGCATTCTATGGTGTAATCGTCGTAATTACCAAGGTCGGTGATGACCGCCGCTTTCTTGCCCTCGCAGAAGACTCTGTAAGCAACAGGATCCGCTGCATCGTGAGAAATATGCATGGGATTAATCAATAAGTCCTTTATACTGACAGATGTGTCACTCTTAACAATATTGAAGAGCGCATCGTCTATGGGCTTAGACCCCGATGCACTCTTGATTCCCTGAATGGTGCCGTTTGTGGCATAGATCGGTATATTATATTTCCTCGCAAGAACACTTATACCCTTAATATGGTCGCTGTGCTCGTGTGTTACAAATATAGCATCGATGTCCTCGGGAGCCACATCAAGCCCCCGAAGACCTTCGATTGTTTTCTTGGCACTTATACCCGCGTCTACCAATATACTAGCCGTATCGGACCCAACGTAAATACAATTACCGCTTGAGCCGCTTGCGATACTGCAAAATCTCATGTGTTACTAACCTCCGGAATCAATCCTTCCAGTAAATCTCGAGCACGTCACCGTCATTGAGCGGTTCCATGTACTTGGCATTCTCGCCGTTGTGGAGGGTTACGATGCTCTTTCCTTTGGGATCGTTTAAATCAAAGTCGATGTAGTCGAATACATCGATGAAAATGTAATAATACTTGCCTTTAAGAGTTACGGGACTGCCGTTAACCATGACGGTAATTACGGCACCCTTCTGCTTTTCTTTCTGTACGGCGTCTGCTTCCGTAGGCTTATCTTCCACCTTGGAAACGTTCACTGTATCAACCTTGCTTGCGTCATTGGTATCGAGGACTTCCATGAGTTGTTCTTTAGTACAGGTATCGAGAACCTCAATATGGTCGCCTTCGTTAATCTCGTATGCAGGTGTAACAGTCTGACCGTTAGCAAAAACAGGTCTCGTGAATTCAACCACCTGACCGTCCACGAGAAGCTTCAAGCCTTCTTTGAACTCGGGAAGGTCTGAAATCTTAGACTTAGCCTTCATACCCGCGGTAGATTCAATTATGACAACTCTGTCATTGGAGCTAACCTTGGTAGTAATATCAGCAGGCTCGCCGTTGACTGTAATCATAGCCGACTCGCCGAGCTCACCCTTAATAATCTTAGACTTACCGTTAACGGAAAAAGAAAGTGCCTTGCCGCGCTTGGGGAATAATCCGTCATTGGGGAAACCTGCCTGCATGGCAACATCAACCACTGCTACGTGGCCGTTATCGTAAAGCTTCATTCTTGTGCCGTTAAAGAACACGTAAATGAGGTTATTATTATTCTCATAATAGTTAAGACAGATACCGATAGGGGTAACCATCAAAGGTGACTTGGAAAGGTCTTCTTCTTCGAAATCAATCTTACCGAGCACGTCACTGCCTCGAAGAGCAACTCTTTCGTGCATGAGGCCTAACTTATCCGCAAGCGCATCGGTATAGCCCTTGGCAAGACCGCCACCGCCGACTACGAATACAGCGCTTACAGGCTTGTCTCCGTTAAGATGCTTAATCTCGTCGGCTACATATGTGGTCATCTCATCTATCTTACCGGCCATAGCCTGTGCGGCATCCTCGCTGGTAATGGTCTGCTTAATGCCCATGATATCTTCGAATTCGATTTCTTCAGATCTGCCTGCAGTTCTCTTAATCTTCTCTGCCTGGTAAAAATCTGCAAGATAATGCCTTGCAAGCTCATCCGTAAGAGCATCGCCGGCCATAGGAATCATACCGTAGCCGATAATACTTCCGGCATCGGTAATGGAAATATCGCTTGTACCTGCACCTACGTCTACAAGTGCAAGGTTAAGCATTCTGAAACGCTCGGGAATGGCAACCGACATAGCCGCAATAGGCTCGAGCGTAAGATTAAGCACTTCAAGTCCCGCAAAATCAACAGCCTTATAAAGACCGTCCACAACATCGTCGGGAAGGAATGTTGCTATCATGTCGGCCGAAATATGCTTGGCCTTATGTCCCACAAGATTAAGGATGGGGAGCTTGTCCATGAAATATTTGATAACAGAATAGCCTACACAATAAAACTTAATGTCGGTATTATTGCCTGACTGGAATTCCTTGTAGGCCTTCTCAACACCGAGAAGCTGAAGGTTTGTAACATCTTCGGGCTTGGTCTCGCGTTCTTCTTCGAAAATCATGTCAACGTGAGTCTTAACTGTCTTAAGTACACGACCTGCAGCAGCAATACATACATGAGTGAGCGGCTCTCCGATAACTGCCTCGCACTGTTCCTTGACTTCCTTAATGGTCGTTGCGACTCTCGGGATATCGTGAATCTGTCCGTCTATCATGGAGCGGGTCTCATGCTCGATTGAACGCTGACACACAACTTTAAAACGGTCATCGTCAAAATAACCCACCGTTCCTACGACACTTCTGGTACCGATATCAAGTCCGAAAACATATTTTGCTTTATTCTGGTTGTCCATACGGTTCCCCTAACCTTTCGCGTATTTGTCTGTAGCTAACCTCACAGTCCCCGGAATTATCAATCTCAAAATCAGAGTTGCTTCTGAACTCTTCCTCGCTCAGCTGACTCGCCATAATATCGTCGATTTTCTCATCCGAATATCCCCTCGACGCTTTCAGGCGCTCCCGCCTCACTGCCTCATTAGTATAAATATACCACAGTTCGTCCACAATGTCCTTATATCCGTCCTCAATTAACAGAGCCGCTTCTATAAAAAGAAAATCTATCTCTTCTTTTGCCCGTAAATACGCGATTCTTTCAAGAATAAATTTTTTAACTCCCGGATGAATAATTCCGTTAACCTTTACTCTTAAATCATCGTCGTTAAAAATCATCTGTGCCATGACACGCTTGTCAATTTCTTTATCCGGTCCGAGTGCGCTCTTGCCCAAAAGCTTAACAAGCGGCTTGTAACAAAGTTCTCCCTTGCGACATAAGTCCTTGGCAAGGTCGTCAGCCATTATGATTTCGCAATTGTAATTATCTTTAAGGAAGCTAAGTATCAGGGACTTGCCCGAACCTACGCCTCCTGTTACACCGATTACTTTCATAGTTACGCTCTCTTTATTTGGCATCGTACCAGGTTGCACCGTCGTGAGCCTCCGCAAGAAGGTCTACGGACAAAGAAGCCGCCTTCTCCATTTCCTCGGATACAAGCTTCATAACAGTATCTTTCTCCGACAATTTGGTCTCTATAAGCACTTCATCGTGCACCTGAATAAGCATCTTCGATTCAAGGTTCTCAGCCTTCATGCGATTGAAGATATTTATCATCGCAATCTTCATGATATCGGCTGCAGTGCCCTGAAGCGGCGCATTCATCGCAACTCTCTCGCCAAAAGAACGCTGCATGAAATTGCTCGACTTAAGTTCGGGGATCGGTCTGATTCGTCCGAAAAGTGTGGTGGTAAATCCATCTTCTTTGGCCTTTTTAACCGTATCGTCCAAGTATTTCTTAATCTTGGGGAAATTGCCGAAGTAGTCTTCTTTGTACTTCTTGGCGGACTTCATGTCTATTCCGATGTCGCGGCTCAAACCGAAATCGCTGATTCCGTAAATAATACCGAAGTTAACTGCCTTGGCGCTTCGACGCTGCTCGGCGGTAACCTCGTCAAAAGGAGTATTGAATACATGCGATGCGGTGCTTCGGTGAATGTCCTTGCCTTCCTTGAAAGCCTGAATCATCTTCTCATCACCGGACATGTGAGCCATGAGTCTTAATTCAATCTGCGAATAGTCGGCATCCACAAATGTAAATCCGTCCTTGGGATAGAATACCTTTCTGAGCTCACGTCCAAGTTCAGTTCTGATAGGAATATTCTGAAGGTTGGGATCCGTAGAGCTTAAACGTCCCGTTGCAGTGATGGTCTGGTTAAAGTGCGCATGAATTCTTCCGTCTTCGCTTATGTAATTCTGCAGACCCTCGGCGTATGTCGAATTGAGTTTGGAAAGAGTTCTGTATTCCAGAATGTCGTTGACTATAGGATAATCAACCGAAAGCTTCTCCAACACATCTGCCGCCGTTGAGTAACCGGACTTGGTCTTCTTGCCGCCCGGAAGCTGCAGTTTTTCAAAAAGGATCTCGCCGAGCTGCTTGGGAGAATTAATATTGAATTCAGTTCCCGCTTCTTCATAAATTTTCTTTTCAAGGCGAGCGATGCCTTCAAGACATTTGTCGCTGTATTCCTTGAGCGCTTTTCTGTCTACAAGTACGCCTTCCCGCTCCATCGAATATAACACGTAAGAAAGGGGCATCTCGACATCCCTGTAAAGCTTAAGCATATTAAGCTTGTCCACTTCCGCCTCTAGAACCTTGAAAAGTTCCGCGCTGATTGAAGCCTTAACAGCCGCGTACTTCTCCGCATCTTTAACCAGTTCCTTCTCGTCGCCAAAGAACTTGTTAAGATAACGCTCGCTAAGATATGTAACCGGGTACTCGCCCTTAAGCGGATCTATTAAATACGCAAGAATCTCGCAATCTTCAAAGCCGGGTCTGTAGTCGCCCGTATAATCGTATACATCTTTTATCCCAAGTGTTGTGACACGCATGTCGCCCTTTAACGCGTTCACAACTGCATTCTGCATATAATCTTTATTTACAAAGCCATAGAATCTTACAAAATACGTATTGCCGGCCAAAGCAAGCGCTACGCCGGTATCCGTAGCCGCTATACCGACTTCCCCCGCTTTTGTCACCTTTGAAATAATCTCTTCAGTCTTGTTAAAGTCCTTCACTACTTCGAAATTGAATTCTTCCATGCGGTTTTCTTTGACCGCAGAGGCATCACTGCCGCCGATGTTTTCAAGCTTGGTGATGACACTCTTTAAGTTATATTTAAGTAACACGTCCATTGACGCATCATTGAGCATCTTCTCAAACTTCGACGCTTCAAGATTAAGCTCAATCGGCGCATTAACCTCAATTCTTGAGAGTGTTCGGCTAAAGAAAGCCATTTCTTTGTCATTGACAAGATTCTCGTGCAGCGCTTTCTTGGTAATCTCATCAATATGATCGTATAAATTCTCAAGCGAATGATAAGTCGCAATAAGCTCCGTCGCGGTCTTGGGACCTACTTTAGATACACCGGGAATATTGTCGGAAGAGTCCCCCTGGAGAGCCTTAACCTCTATAAACTCAAGCGGTGTCACTCCGTATTCACGAGCCACATCAGACGCATAGTAATTAAAAGTCTCGGTCTTACCGCCGGTAGTCTTGGGAATGGAAATCTTAATCTTCTCGGATGCAATCTGAAGCAGATCTCTGTCACCCGAAAGAAGCGTCACATCAAGACCCGCACGCTCCGCCTGACCTGCCAAAGTTCCCAGCAAATCGTCAGCCTCGTAACCTTCCATCTCCACAATATTGACCTGCATCGAAGAAAGCACCTCCCTGATAATTGGAAGCTGCATCTTAAGTTCCTCAGGCATAGGCTTTCTGGTACCCTTATAGCCTTCGTACATCTTATGTCTGAATGTGGGAGCATGAACATCAAAAGCAACCGTAAGATAATCAGGCTTCTCATCTTCGGTCACCTTGAAAAGAATATTAAGAAAACCAAGCACCGCGTTGGTATAGATTCCGTCTTTGTTGCTTAAAAGCGGGAGGCCGTAGAAGCCTCTGTTAAGTATTGAATATCCGTCAACAAGTAATAGTTTCAAACCCGTTCCCCTTTATATAATCGCAAAAACAATTGCAAGAATCACAAATCCGACAGTCAAAAAAATCAAGAACGACACAAAGAAGACACCAATGTCATAATTTCGAATTCTCTTGTATGAGCCCTTGATCTTCTCTTCGAGTCCCTTAAGCAGGTTGTACTCGTTGTTAATCTCAGCCTTATCAAGACCTTCCGAAACCATATATCTTATGGTCAGTTCCTCTTTGCAATCGGCGCATTCATTGATGTGCTCAAGAAATGAACGCAACTCCGTCGCCGAAAGTTCATCGTTTAAATACTGTGGAATTTTCTTCTCGATAGTCTTGCAATCGAGTTTGTTTTCTTTCTTTTTCATACTCCTAAGTGTACCATAAATATACGCTTTAAAAAAGCGGTGAAATAAAATCACCGCTCTTTCTTATCTTGAATTTCTTATTCTGTTAAGTGCACTCGTAAGCTTCTCTCTTATGAAGTCGCGCTCGTCATCCCTCACAAGATAATACATATAAGAATCGATAACAAGCGACTCCGGGAGGCCTCTTCCCACAAGCTTGAAATTGACGAATCCCTTATCGATGTATTCGCCTATCTCGTCATTTGAAATAAACGCAGGTCTCTTCATTGCATCTGCAAAAGAAGGCGCCTTCTTATAATTGGGGCACGGGAAAGGTGCACCCTTATCAAATTCCAGTTGCTGACGAGACTCTGTAAGATAGTGCTGTGTACGTTTCGGACATTTGGGGAAACATACTTCATCCACCAGTATCTCAATCCTCGAAGCCTGAGGCTCAAGCTCGCTTAACACTTTCTTATCGTGATTAAGATCGTAATCAAGAACCGCCATAAAGTAGTCTTTCTCAAGCTCAGCCTGAAGTTCTTTAAGAGTCTTAATACGCTTAGTGGTCGAAGAAATATACTCAAATCCCGGATACTTGTTCCTCAGATAATCCTCAAGTACCTGTGAATTGCATAACACCTGATTCTTGCCGTTATCCGCAAGTCTCATTATAAGATTGCAGTAGGTATCGGTTACGTGTTCTTCCTCAATAAGCGAATTGGTCCACGTAAATCTGACAGGCGCGTCAAATCTCTCGTACGTATCTAAAATCGCCTTCATATTACTCTGAGGCATACATCCGATAACCGCTCTTCCGCCGTTCCAGATAGCTCCGGGGAAAGTGCCGTACACGCTTCCGACAGTATACCCGTCTCTGAACTTGTCCGGATATTCCTTCATGAGATTAATGATAATCTGGTTCAAATAGAAATGAACGCAAAACCCGGGCAAATGCCAATACACGTTCTTAGCCATAAAAAATCCCTCTTTCACGCATTAAGGCCACTGACCCGGACGGGGTCTTGAAACCGTAATAACGTGAGCCTTTTCAAGATTACGAAGAAGCAATAATCTTGCCTCTCCGGCCTTCTCGGGCTTAAGCATAAAGAAGCAGTATGTATCGATAAGCGAGAACAGATTACCTGTTCTTCCTTCAATCTTAAAGTTATTGATACCTGCGGGAATGTACTTCTCCCAGATATCCTCGGGTGAGATAAATGTAGGATAATCCTGAATCGTGTGTACGCAATTATACTCGCCGTAATCGCAATGCCAATGCTTAATCGGAATCTGCTTATCTGCGGGAAGCGTACGATTAAGAAGCATGGTCTTCTGATCCTTGGCAATCTGTCTGTAGTGCTCACCGCGACGCTTACAACCGGGCTCGCATAAAGTATTAACCAATACTTCAAGCTTGTCCTTGCGCTCAATCTTATCTAAGATATCCCACTTATTGTTGAAGTTATAATCAAGCACTACGTACTTGTAGTCTCGCTCCATCTCGCGGTTAATCTCGTCAACATCCTTGATTTCCTTACAGGTAGAACTGTTGTAAGCGAAATTCGGATATTTCTCACGAAGATATTTCTCAAGTATGGGTGAGAAAATCATAACCTCATTCATCCCGTTATCGGCAGCCTGCATAAGATAATTACAGTAAGGATCCTCACAGTCATGCTCATTTAAAAGCGGGTTCGTAAATGTATATCTTACGGGAATACCCTTATCGTTAACCGCCTTAATAACGCCTTCCACAAAGGCCTTATCGCACTGGTCGTACGCCGGAGTAAGTCTTCCTCCGTTCCAAAGTGCCATAGGGAATACGCCAAAGAAAGAGCCTATCTCAACTCCCTCTCTGAAATATTCCGGATGCTCCTCAAGTAAGCTCACCCAAAACATATTAAGCGGATAATTATATCTAAGTCCGGGCAGATGAAATCTTGCAGGTAACATATCTAAACATAACCCTCCCAAAAGTTTAGTCCTTAATCACGGGCTCGAAACGCTCGTATGAGAAAGATTTGAATCTTGCAAATACAGGCTCTTCTCTGTCGTCACCGTCTGTAGCGAATATACCTACGGTACATCCTACAAAACCGCCGGCAACCTCGGTAGAAAGAGAAGAAATATCCAAATCTCTTACAAACGGCTGCATGCCTCTGTCATTAAGAGAATATACAGACAAAGAGGTTCCGGAAACCTTCATGATTATGGTAGCAGGGCTTTCTCTTAAAGCATCCTCTGCAATAAGTTCTTCTTTGCCATTGTTGACAAGAACAACACGTCCTCTGTTCTCCGTAATTTCGAAACGAACATGGAAACCTTCGCTCTGGAATAAGCAAAGACCCGCTCTGGTGCCCATCATAAGATTGTCTGTATAAAGTGTGGCTCTTGCTTCAAAGAACTTGGAATCCTGTCTTATGCACACATAAGAAGGTACTCCCGTTCCCGAAAGATTATCGGTGCCACATTTCAATAATAAACCATCTTCGTCGAATTTAACAGAGTCAGTAAGCGGTGCTCTCAAAGTCATAAACTCGGGGCCGAAGGATTTCATTTCTTTGAATTCATATTTCTTGCTGACATTAGGCCATGTTGTCTCGGGAAGTTCAGGCTTCCACTCATCAAGTCTTATATTAAGATTATCCGACAACACACCAAGGCCCGGGTTAACTACAGGCCATTCATCCTCAAAGATTACTCTTGCAAGGAAAGTCTCTCTGCCCATAGTGGTAAAGCCCCTGGTAGGTCTTACGGCAAGCATAACCATGTACCAGTCACCGTTAACTGCCTGCACAAGGTCGCCGTGTCCCACATACTGAATAGGATAAATCTTTCCTAAGTGTCTGTGTGTAAAAATAGGGTTTCTCGGACAGCCTTCATAAGGACCGAATACGTCCTTGGAACGCGCTACCGAAATAGCGTGCTCGGGACCCGTACCGCCCTCTGCATGGATTATGTAGTACCAATCACCTATCTTATAAAGATGAGGGCCTTCAGGCCAGTGTACGCCTCTCAAAGCGCCATTCCAAGCCTCTACACGCTTACCTACAAGCTTAAACTCTTTATAATCAAATTCCTGAATGTAGATATAATAATCTCCGTCATATCTGCAACCGTCTACATTGGCATGGGTTCCGATATAATAGCACTTCCCGTCTTCGTCAAAGAAAAGGCTCGGATCGATACCATCTGCCCCTTCGATATAGTGAGGCTCGCTCCAGGGTCCCTCAGGGTTCTCGGCAGTTACCACGAAATTTCCGCCAAAAGAAACATTGGTGCAAATAACGTAGAATAATCCGTCATTGTAACGGATTGTGGGCGCAAAAAGACCTCTCGACACACCCGCATCCTGCAAAGGCAACTGCGAAGGGCGGTCAAGAACATTACCGATCTGCTCCCAATGAGCCAAATCCTTACTATGCATAACCGGAAGTCCCGGGAAGTATGCAAAAGAAGAATTTACGAGGTAAAAATCATCATTTACCGCACAAATTGAAGGGTCGGGGTAAAATCCGGCCAAAATAGGGTTTTTAGCTACTGACATTCATCTTCTCCTTATTATCACAAAAATTCAGCCGTCATTATGGCTTCTGTATTACTATCTCATTATCTCTGTAAGAGATCTTAACCTTATTATCCGTAAGGCCTAATTTCTCAATCAGTTCATGAGGAATCTGCAGACGATTTGCACGGTCAAGTACCACATACTCTTCCTGAGAATCAATCTCGCGCCAGTCGATATTGGATTCTTTGAGTCTGTCCGCAAACTCTTCCTTGAGTACACGCTCGGAACTTATCTTACCGTCTCTTATGGCAATAACACGCTTAACCTTCTTGGAAAGGGCAATATCGTGAGTAACGATAAGAATGGTCTGACCGTTCCTGTTAAGCTCTGTAAATACATCAAAAATGTAATCTGCTGTCTTAAAGTCTACAGAACCCGTAGGCTCATCGGCAAGCAGTAACTTAGGCGAATTGGCAAGCGCAATTGCAATGGCCACACGCTGCTGTTCACCACCGGATAACATGTTCATACGGCTGTTCTTCTTGTGGCTCATACCCACCATTTCAAGAAGCTCGATAGCCTTGTCATGCTTGTGCTTGGTGCTTGATAAGTTCATAGGCATCATAACATTTTCAAGCGCCGACAGGAAGGGCAACATATTACGTCCGTTGTTCTGCCATACAAAACCGACAGTGTCACGCTTATAAAGCACGAGTTCCTTCTCAGACATGGTAAATAAGTTCTTACCGTCTACAAAAAGTGAACCGGCGCTGGGCTTATCAAGACCGCCAATCATGTTAAGGAAAGTAGATTTACCCGAACCCGAGTTACCGATTATAGCTGTAAGCTCACCGGTTTCAACCGTAAGGTCGAGTCCCTGAAGGGCAAGTACTTCCGTTTCCTTGGTCTTATAAATCTTTACGAGGCCGTCAGCCCGAATCATTTCATCAGCCATTTATTCTCACCCCGTTTTCAAGTTCTATTATCATATCGGCCGCACCCATAAGACCTACGTCGTGTGTGGTCATTAGGATTGTGATGCCTTCTTTTCTGGTCATTTCCTTAAATATCTCGGTAACCTTGGCAGCCATCTGTGAATCAAGCTCCGCAGTAGGCTCGTCGGCAAGTATTAACTTGGGACTGTGGGCAAAAGAACGTGCAATCGCAACTCTCTGCTGCTCACCACCCGACATTTCGGAAGGCATGTGGTTCATACGATTTCCGAGTCCTACAAGTCTTAAGCATTCTTCAACGCGCTTATCTCTTTCTTTGGACGGCTTGATGCCTGCCATGCGCATGGAGAACTCTACGTTCTGGAACGCATTAAGTGAAGGAATAAGTGAAACCGACTGGAATACAAAGCCGCAGTCACGTCTTCTTAAATTCTCGCGCTCATGCTCGGACATGTTCTTGATGGGGGTTCCGTTAAGATAAACCGCACCGTCCGTAGGATCGTCAAGTGTGCCGATAATGTTCATAAGAGTAGTCTTACCGGAACCGGAACGTCCTTTAAGTATGGCAAAAGTACCTGCCGGCACCTCTGCGTTTATTCCTTTAAGAGCCGTAAACTCGCCTCCCGGAACCGGGAAGACTCTAGTTACGCCGTCTACCTTTATTACGCTTTCATTACTCATTATTCTTCACCTAACTTAAGAGCCTTTGTAACATTCATTCTAAAGAGGATAAATACAAGTACCAAAAGTACCGCAATCATTACAGCTGCAATTACTCCGTATAATCTGTACATATCGGAAGCTACTGTAATCAGTCTCATGGGAAGTGCCTGATTCTCCGAGGAATATGCCTGCTGAAGTATCGGCACGAAAAGCTTGGATGTAAGCTTACCGATTCCGATACCCGCAAATATCGAAAGCACACCGGAGAATACCTGCTCGTTTAGGAGCATATGGAAAATCTCGCCCTTGTGGAAGCCTGTAGCTCTCAATACACCGAATATAAGCTCTCTTTCTCTTATGGACATTACCCAGTAAATCAGATAACCGACAGCACAAAGAACAATTGTTACCACAAAGCCCATCGTCAGCACACCGTTGGTACCCTGAAGAAGCGGATCTCCCATGGTTGCCTTCAAATCAAGTTCGCGGTTCTCATATTTCTTGACGCTTAATTTCTGCTCATTAACCCAATTATACACGTCCATGGCAGTAGCGTCATCATTGAGCTTTATCCATACTTCGTAAGGGTATGTGCCCCATTTCTTGGCAAGGTAGTCATAATTGGCAACTATAAGGTAGTTTTCTTTGGAAAAGGCGGTTCCGTCGGGATTAAGTCCGTTAGTCATAGGTGCATAACTCGGGAAATAGTCAAAGAAACCTACTATCTTACATGTAGCCGGCTTTTTCTTGGAATTACTGAAAATAATGGAATCACCGACATTATAACCCATTTTAGTGTTGAAGTTTCTGGAAAGAAGTACACCGTCCTCAACAACCGCAAGGTCATTTAAATACTCATAATAGTGCTTTTCAAGAAATTCCTTGCTGACCATGGTCTGCGCACCGAATTCCTTGGTGTTGATACCAAGAATCTGTGTAGAAATGGCATCGGAGTTGCTGCCTACACGGCCTTTTGCTTCATTGAATACTCTTGTATAGCTCTTAGCCGCTGTAAGCGTATTGTACTTGGAGTAATCAGGCACAATATAGTCGCCGGTATAAGAACCGTATCTATCCGTAATCTCCGTCCATACTTCCTTGATAATAACGTCGGTTGCATCAAGATATTCGGTGTTCTCAACAGCATTGTCAAGAATAGTACGCGCTACCGTCGCATGATACATACCAAGCGAAATAGTCATAATAAGGAACAACATAATCAGCTGCTGCTTACGTCCGTTCTTAATATTCTCCATGAACGAAACGTGACTCGCAGGTCCCCACCACTTTTTACCGATCTTATAAACAAGCGATACAAGGTGAGGCTGAATACGTAAGAAGAACATGCCCGCACCCACTATAAACAGTGAGGAACTGATATAAAGAAGCGGATCGAGACTCTCACCGGACATAACCGCACCGGAAAGGTCTTTCATATTCTTGTTAAAGCTGTAGAAACCGTAAAGTGATACGCCAAGAAGCAAAATATCGATAAACAGCTTCTCCCACCAGCTCTTCTTTTTCAAAGCGTTACTCTGCTTTAAGTTAACGATTGTAACCTTGCTGTGTTTGAAGGAAGGAATCGTGATGCTTAAGAGGCATACGGCAATTGCCGCCAAAGCATAAATAAGTGATTCCTTGGTATATGAAACATTAAGTGACTGCGAAAAATCAAACTCAAGGAAGTTTCTGGTCGAGCCGAGTACCTTGGCAAACAAAGCACCGAGCGGCATACCTATAACAGCTCCCGTAAGTGTTAACACAAGTCCCTGATAGAAGTAAAGTCTGATAATCTGACCGCTCGAACTACCACGGCTCTTGATAACAGAAATCTCGCTCTTCTCCATCTCGTACATCTGTCCCGAAATCATGAACAGGAATGCGGCAAGCATTGCGAGCACAGGAACCTGTAAGATAATAAGCGTTGCGGAAATTCTGGTAAGTTTCTTATTGTAATCGTCGAAAATCTTAACGTAAGGCGCATCCTTAAGAACGCTCTTAAACGGACTTTCTTCCATGTAATACTTGGTGTCGGCGTAGATTCTGTCTACATCCGTAGCCTTGACCGACTCGTAATCAAACATCGGTACAATATAGCTGGTAATGGTATACCTGCCTACGTTATCGCCCATAAATGTGCTTCTGAACACATCCTCGCGGCAAAGAATAGTATCGTTTAACTTCTCAGGCTTTATCTGCCAGAAATAGTTAAGCTCATCCGCCGAGTCATATACACCTTTAACATATACTCTGAGAGCCTTTCCGTCAGGAGCTTTGATATCGTCAAAAGTAAAATATTCATTGATAAGCAGTCCTTTGTCAACCATACAAGACTGGCTGATAAGTACTTCGATAGCCCCGTCCTCGGTCTTACCTGCCTCTGAGTACAATTCGCCTGCAAGAAGCTTGATATGATCGGTCATATCGCCTATAGCGGCAAGCTTAATAGATAACGCCTTGGCATCGCCTCGACCCGTTTCCGAGCTTATGGGCGTTGATGACAAAGAAAGTTCGCAGAATGTATAGGTTTCTTTGACCTTTAAACGATCATAAAAACCCCCGGGAAATTCATCCATCTTCTTAAGTGTGGAACCGCCCTTTTCCTTTCTGGAAACTACGGTTGCACTGATCATGGTGGGCCATCTGCCTTCGGTGGATATGTAATTTTCGAATTCATCATTAATCATTCTATTGTAAGCAGCCGCTCTGTAAATAGGGAAACTTACAACGGTGGCGGTAAGCAGGATGCATCCCAAAAGAAGGCATACATTCATCCACTTCTTATGCCACATTTTTTCAAGCATTATTCCAAGCATATCTTTGTTCCTTCCGAAAGCCCGTCTACAACCCAGTAATTAAAGTTATCGCTGCCACCGGCAATAAAGCTCTTGAGGGTAGGCTTATTATTTTCATCAAGTATGGTAACGTAGGTCACTCCGTTTTCAACCGTAACCGCGCTCTTAGGTATCAATACTACATTATCCATCGAACGCACCTCTACAGATACATTAAAGTGACTTCTCATCCACCATCCGTCATAGCCTCTGTTGGATGCCGCCATCTTGGCAAAATCCTCTTTGGAAACCTTTATAAGATTGTAACCGGTATTGAGTGCCTGGCTTAATGCGCAGTTGGATACCATAACAACTTCACCTACAGCTTCCGCAGAATTACCGTCTTCATCGTCGTAAGTAACAATTGCCGTATTACCGTATGTAATCTGTCCGGCTTTATCTTCCAATACAACATAGCAGTTGTTCTCATCTGCCAAAGTACAAACTGTCTGATCTTTTTGAAGGATGTCGCCCTCTTCAAAAGTATTGACCGAAGTGATGATTCCTGCAAAAGGCGCTTTAATAACGGTCTTGCCGGCATCACTCTTTATGTCGCTTATTAATTCTTCGAGATCTTTGATGGTCTCATTTTTAATTTTAATAAGCTTTTCATTCTTTTCTTTATCTTTTTCAAGCTCTGCCAGATCTTCCTTGGCTCTTTGGAGCTTTCTTTCGTTACGCTTTAGATTGATGTCATCACCTGCGACGCGAATCTTTGCAAGCACCTGACCCTTTTCAACTCTTTCATAGCGCTTAACACACAGTTCGGTAATGTATGTCACACCATACTCCACTGTGTTGTTAATATACTCGTTCTTAGGATAGAATATGTATCCTGTCTCGCTAAACTGAACGCAGATCTTACCCTTTGTAACTTCCTGAGTCTTGGCTTTTTCCTTGACCTTAAACTCAGAAACTACTTTATCGCCTTCAGAAAGTCCTGATAACACTTCTGTGTAGAAGCCGTTCTTAATACCTATCTTAATAGGTGTATACGAAGTCTTTTCATCGCCTTCGTAAAGATATACAAATGCGCCGTCTGTATCAGACTTAATGGCATCAGTCGGGATACAAAGAGCGCCTTCGCGTCTGTTGCTGACTACTACTACCGTTGCAAAATCGCCGGCCTTAACAGTTCCGCTATCATCCTTTATCAGGAAAGTTGAGTAACCGGTGCTTGTCTCCATTGTGGTCGTTACTCCTGTTTCCGAAGCTTCGGGTTCAACATACTCAACTTCGTATTTCTCGCCATTTATAACCGCATAGTATTCAACAGCGCGCTTAATCTCGCTCTTGTATACCATTTCGCATCTGATTCTTAAGTCGCTAAAATCTCCTGTTGCGGCAACAGATACATCCTTGTTAATGTAATTGCCCCAATCATACACTCCGATTGCCACTACCGTTCCGCTTTCTTTGGCATTGGCAAGAACGTTCTTGCGCTCGGTATTAAGCTGCTTTAAGCAAAGATTATCGTAATCTCTGTCAAGCTCATAGAGTTCCTTGGTTTCCTTGGCCCTTTCTTGACGTTTCTGAACTTCAGCGACCGACCTGGCAAGAAGGCCTTTATACTTGGTATATTCACCTTTGCTTTCATAAGCCTTTCTCTCTTCACCGCTCAAGGCTTCAATATTCTTAACTATTTGCTCATAATAACCGATAGAACCCTCTGTTTCGTAGTAAGTCTTATCGTAAATATCCTGAATGGCTTCTTCATAAGCCTCATCGTTGGCCGCGATTTTTTCCTTGAGAGCTTTAATCTTCTTATCTATTTCCTCTGTGGAAGCATAGATAACAGTGTCCCCCTTACTCGCCTGATTGCCGGGGAGAATTCCGTATTTTTCAAATTTCTGATTGGTGGAAAAAGCAATCTCCGTTACTCTCGGTACAACCTTGCCACCATAGGTCTTGTACGATACAAGATCCTGTCTGGAGGCTACTGCATAATTGGCCGTAACTCCGACCGGCTCGACGAGTTCTATTCCTTCAGTCTCGTCCTTTTTATCCCCACAGCATGCCAATGTCTGAAGAACGAGCGTCATTATAAGCAATGCTATAACTGATTTCTTAATTCTCATTTCTTTAATACCTTTTCTCCTTCGGTAAGACCGCTGAGAACTTCGACCCTCTCATCACCCATAAGTCCAACCTCAATGTATCTAATTTCTCTGACATTCTCATCAGATAATGTATAAACAAATGCCTTGTCACCCGCCAAATGAACCGTGTCCTTGGGAACAGATAAAACATGTTCTTTCTTGTCAATCTCAACGGATATGGTGCCCATAACACCCATTTCGATTTCCGAATTATCGGGACCGTCGTATACGCTGAAAAGCATCTGATCGTCCCATTCACTCATGTTGTAAGGCATTACAAGATAATCACCGGCTGCGTTTGAATATATAATCTTCATATCAACAGCAGTTCCTTCTTTGAACAGGTTCTTGTATTCTATTGCTGTTGACGAGAAAAGACAGTTGGTATCGTCAACTATTGTCATAATTACAGTACCTGCCTTGGATGTGGAACCCTCAAGATTCTGCTTAAGCTTGTAAACTTTACCGTCCATCTTGGCATAGAGCCTGCTGGCGCGAAGTTCCTTCTGCTTCTTGGAAAGCTCTTGTCTGTCAAATTCAAGGGAATCGTTAATCAGCTCTCGCTCTCTGGCATATGACTTCTGAATCTCAGCAACATCTTCCTTGGCCTTTTCGTCGGTATCATACATACTGCCTACTCTTGCCACCCATCTGTCCTGAATCGCAAGCTGCTCATTGGTTTCTGAATATCCCAGCAAAAGTTCATTTCTCTTAATCTTGTATGTTAATTCATCGATGGATTTTTGCAGGGAATCAGAGGAAAGTTCGCACAAAAGCGTACCCTTCTTAACTTTCTCTCCTTCCTTGACATATACTTTATCCACGTATTTGCCGGTTTGGTCAAAAGAAACCTCTTGGGAATTGGTCTGAACGTAAGTACAATCAATCTTTCCATTCTGTACAACATCATCGTATGTAACAGGTATAAGATTAAAAGACATTACATCATCTTCTGAATCGACTATTACAAGAGGAACCTCTTCTTCTTTAGTACATGCAGACAATGCAAGGGTCGATGCAACAAGCAAAACTGCACATAATTTAATTCGTTTTTTCATAGTAAATCTCCAATATTTCAAGCTACAAAAGACATTGTACTTTATGGTAATGCATAATTCCTATTACTTTTTGCTTTTTTTAAGCAAAATTGTGCTAAATTGACCAAAAATCAGGTGTTAATTAGTAAAGAAAAATGCACGAGAAATTGCGAAGAATAATTTCTTATGCAATTTTAAGTTTCCTATAGTGCCCAATTATGTTTAATATAATTGCATCAAAGGTAAAACGGTTTTCTTATATGCAAAATCTCCCCTTTTCGAAAAAAGCGCAAAGAAAAAGGACGATGCCCGGAAAACATCGTCCTTTAGTATTATTTAGTTAAACCAATATCTTACTGGTTAGCTTCCTCGATGTACTGCTTGTACATGTCGCGGCATCCATCTAAGACTTCGGAAACAGGACCCATATCAGGACCAAACTTCCACTGGAAAGGAGCTCCCATATCAAGGTTAGGGATAACTGCTTCTAACTGAATGTCAGAGTTCTTAGACATAAGCGGAATAGTTTCCTCACATGCTCTCTGGTCGAAGTTACCGGTACGTGTGGTATTTACGTAAGGGTTGTAATCTTCATAACCGGGAACAAGCTCGTTGTAAAGGCTGTATGCAAATGCACACTTCCAAGCTCTGTCAGCATCGTAGCAAGCAGGGATAATGCAAACATTATCCTGTGCGGTCTGAACAAGCTTACCCTTAGGTCCCTTCGGGAACATTACGAAGCCAAGACCATCTTCTGTCTCAGGCTGCTCGTAGAAGAGGTTACCGGGAGCTGCACAGTACTGCTGATCGCATACGAATGCGCATCCGCCGTTCTGGAACTGACCCTGATAGTAATCCCATGCAGTATTTCCTTCATCGTCTACAGGACCATTCCAGTCATACTTGGAGAAGATATCACGAACCCATTCAAGAGCTTCAAGAGTTTCGGGAGATTCGAATTCATAGGTGTACTTGCCGTTAGCATCCTGATCAACGTACTTACCGCCGTTAGAGAATACAGCTGCTGTAACCATAACGCCTTCGTTAACACCAAGACCCCAGATATCGATGGTACCATCGTTATCGGTATCCTGCTGAACCTTCTCAAGGATCTCTTCGAATGCTGCCCATGTCCAGGTATCATTCTTCTGCATATCGTAAATAGAATCAGGATCAACACCGGCTTCTCTTAAGATCTTCTTGTTGAAGTATAAACCGGTTCTGGGCTCTGCATAACCTGCACGGAATGCATAGATACCGCCGTTAACGGTATAAAGTTTGTGAACGCCGTTAGCCCACTTTGCTTCAGAGAAGTCAAGGCAATCAAGAGTAGAAAGGTCATAAACAAGACCATT
The DNA here is from genome assembly GCA_017553505.1 of Lachnospiraceae bacterium. Taxonomy (GTDB): domain Bacteria; phylum Bacillota; class Clostridia; order Lachnospirales; family Lachnospiraceae; genus UBA1258. The sequence goes on along the minus strand of JAFZLD010000025.1, from coordinate 30,870 downwards.
GTCGATCGCTGAAAGAAGTGTGCCATCACCTGAGTGAAGGGTGAATACGTAGTTCTTGTCGTCGCCGCCTGCTGTAGCGTAATCAACGAAGTCCTGAGCTACTGTTCCCCAGTCACCGATGGTTTCTGCGTGAATTTTGAAGTTGTAAGTTTCCTGGATCCAATCCTGGTAAGCGTACTGAGCTTCTTCGTACTCAGTCTTAGCTTCCTGTCTCTCAGCATTGGAGAACCAGTCACGAATAATAATTTCAACACCGCCAAGATCGTAGGTGTTGCCGTTAGCGTCCTTTAATACGGTATAAGGGCTAACTTCTTCTTCAACGGATGCTGATACTTCAGGCTCGGTTGAAGCGGGTGCTGCAGACTCGGAAACAGAAGCGGGTGCCTTTTCACAAGCTGCAAAACTCATGGTCATAGCGGCTGCCATAGAAGCTGCTAAAACCTTCTTTGCCATAGGCTTTCTCATAGTATTTTTCCTCCTATTATCTATATACTATAGCATCAATGTTGACAATTAAACTCTTCCGGGAGTGCCAACGTCAATGCATAATACATACAAACTTAAACGATTACCTAATCATTTTACTACATACTGGATAAATATGGAAGCCAAAAAACGATTTTTTTGTTACATTTTTATACCTGTACTTGAGATACTTTCTACGAACGCTCTCTGTGCGAAGAGATATACCACAAGTATAGGGAAAACAATCATCAAAGTACCTGTTGCAAGTATAGCGTTGGAGTACTGAGTTGATACACCGACCTGTGCATTGGCACCGCCGCCCATCTCTCTGGCTACGTATACACCCAAGCTATCCACAAGTCTTGATAATTCTGTACTTACCAAGATATTGTTACCAAGGAAAAGCTTGGAGTAGAAACCGTCTGTCCACTGCCATACAAGTGAGAAAAGGAAGCATGATGTAATAATAGGCTTAGCTTCGGGAAGCATGATACGTACAAAGGTCTTCATCATACCGCAACCGTCTACATAAGCAGCCTCTTCAAGGTCGATAGGAATATTTCTGAAGAACTGTCTTACAAGGTAAATATATAAGCCGTTCTTAAGTCCACAGCAAGTGAAACTCATCATGAAATAAGGAATGGCACTGCCTCGAAGGTTAATGCCCTGTCCCTTGATAAGCTTAACGATACCAAGGAAATCCCACATGTTAAAGTGAAGATAAAGTGAGCTTGAAAATGCCTGCGGAGGAATGATAATCATCGCAAGTACGAATGCAAACCACATCTTCTTAAGCGGGAATTTAAATCGTGCAAATCCGTAACCAACTATTGTACACATTGCAGTCTGTATAACCGAAAGTGCCAATGAGAATATGATTGAGTTCTTAAGACCTACACCATATTTCATGATTTTGGCTGCAAGCTGATAGTTCTCACCCGTAAAATGAAGGGGAACCGATACAACTATAGGATTGTATAAATCTTCCTGCTTCATGAAGCTTACCGAAATCTTATTAAACAAAGGAATAAGAATCAGGAAGCAAAGTCCGAATAAAAGTATGAATCTGCAAAACTTTACCAATACATTGGTAACATCTTTTCTAAAGAGGTATCCGCCGGACTTTTTATTTCTGTCCCAGTAGGTACTGTATTTTTGAACTTTTACTTTTTTAGTCATAGTAGTAAACCCCCTTAGAAATGAAGAAGGATGTAATTCCTATAAATGCCGTAACTATTACGAAGTATGCCCAGGCCATCGCTGAAGACAGACCATAGTTAAGCTGAACGGTAAGTACCGTCTGTATCTTATCCATAACGTCATTGTCAGATCTCATACTATAGTCAACAACGGTATAAATCCAGTTTACTAAGAAGATTGAACTGATCATGGGAAATGTAATCTTCCAAAGGCTCTCCCACTTAGTACATCCCTCAATATCAGCAGCCTCATACATACTGCTTGAGATTGTCTGAAGTCCTGACAGGAAGATGATAATCTGAATACCTGATGCAATGGCAATATCATAAATATTGGCAATTATTTCAAATACCCACTCATACGCTCTGACTCCGACACCTGCAGTTCTCAATACGTCCTGCAAGCTTGCGGTAATATCTATATTAGATACCGAAGCATCAACTGTAGTCGCAATAGTAGCCATAAGGGAGTTATTTTCTTCGAGTCCCAAAATAACACCTGATGAAATAATAACCGGAAGGAAGAACACAGCTCTTACAAGAGCACGGCCTCTAAACTCCTGATTAAGAATCAATGCAACAAAGAAACTGAAGACGATGATACCGAATGAATAAAGAACCATCTGCCCGAGTGTCTCTCCAAGCATTCTCATATAATCGGGGTCGGTACGGAACGCATCGTAATAGTTCTTAAGTCCGATCCACTCCATTTCAACCGAGCCGGCGCCGAGTTTAACATTGCTAAAGCTCATGTATAATGACTGAAACATAGGCTTGAGCATAAAAAGCAGGAAACCGAGTATAAAAGGAAGTATGAACAGATAACCCGCTATCGCTTTTCTCTTCTGAAGACCCGCTAATTTGTTTTTTTGTTTCTTCATAATAAAAACTTACCTCTCACAAATTTGGTATATCTACTATCTAACTACCAGATAATCTCTGGCGGGAATCTTTACTCCGTTATAGTTGAATGCTTCGTAACCGTAGTTGACATATACCTTGGTACCGTCTTCATAAACGGTCATTCTTACATCGTTGTTGATCATAACATGATCTTTGATTTCCTGTTTGAATGTGTGTCCGAGTTCTGCATTGTAGCGTGAGTAGATGGACTTCATCTCCTCTTCCCACTCTGCAAAGTCTGAACCATAGTACTTGGTATAAAGAGTCTTCTGAAGTGTGAAAGATGACTCTTTCATAAATGTAAAGGAAAGACCTGCGCCATATTCTGCGGAAGTCAGAAGTTCTTCCTCCTGATTACCGCATACGTTAATGGGCTGACCGGTGTAATCCTTATAACCATGAATAGCTATCTGATAGAAAGGAACTGTTGCATCAAGAATAGTATATTCACTACCCTTTAAATCCATGTTTGTAATAAAGTCTGCATAAGGAAGCGCATAAGCGTTACCGCTGTTGATCATAACCTTCTGACCGCTTTCCTTAATCTTCTTAAGTTCTTCTACCTGAAGATTCAAAGCTTCTTCTCTTGAAGTATAGTCTTTTCTCCAATAGTCAGAAGAAAGATCTTTACCAACATCAAGGAATGAAACATTTGCATTGTACTTGGATGCTGTTGCGGATAACTTACCCATAAGCGAAGGAATAATGTCTCCGTGTAACAGGAAGTAGCTGTCAAGACCCTCTCTGGCGGTATAAGTAATAGCACTATATTCGTAAAGTTCTGCTCTCTTGCGGCTTAAGAACTTCGCTGCATCTCTGTAAGAGAAGAATCCGTTAAAGATATTGGAATCTTTCTCATACTGAACCATACCGTCAAGATAAAGGCTGATGCCCATCTCTTGAGCCTTGGCTGTAAGGTTCTTTAAGTCTGAGTAAGAGCCAAGAGCCGAAACCTTCTTAATATTCTTTAAGTATTTCTGTTTAACACCGCCGTTACACCATCCGGAGTACTTAACGGAAAGATTATCTATTCCGTCTTCTTTAAGCTCTGAAAGGAGTTCTTCGGCCTCATCATAAGTGGTAAGTGGAAGCGGACGTGATACAGGAATACCAACAATCTGCTTAACCTTATCAACAGCTCCGACTACTTCTACCGCTACAGGTGTATTGCTGTCTGTAACCTTAGTCATGTATTCGGGATATTTGTTCAAAAGGTAACTTCTGTAATCCTTGGCCATATCCACATAGCTTCCGGAATCTACAAAACTGTATCTCTGAGAAAGTGTTTCTTCGGGAAGGTTCTCAAGATATACATAAACGTCTTTGTTTGAATTAGAGCCCAAATCGAACTTTTCTCTGGGCTTAACGGTATATACAGCATTCACATAGTTGTAGCTTGATGCTCTTCCGCTTATATCGGCGCGAATAGCTGCATATGATGCACCGCCTTCAACAACACATATAAAGGAATCTTTCTTATCGGAGATACCGAATACGTTCATATTGGCAATAGTGGTATGAACGACGTCTTTTCTTTCGATGGCCATATCCCATCCGTAAAGGTTGGAGTAGTAAATAGCCTGCGAAGATTTACCGTTGTTAAAGTTCATGATGGAACCGCCACCTTCGGGAACAAGCACATAACCGTCCTCTTCTGTGTTGCCCGCGCCAAAGTAAGGAAGTACACAAACATTGGTTACAGGATAAGAAGAAGGGCTGTCGATTGATGAAAGCGGAACGTCTACCACAAGATCGTCACCGTCAAGTCTATAGATAACAGATACGTTAAATACAGGATTGCTGTTGGTGGCTTCAAGAGTACTTAACTCTTTGTCTTCAATGTATTCTTCATATGTATAGCCGGCTTCTTCAAACACTTTCTGTAAGTGAGCCTTTGCACTATCCTTCTGGCCTTCACGAAGTACGTAAATTACTTCTGTTTCAAGAATGGGATATGCTTCAAGAAGAGAATCCTTGTTTTTCTTATCTGCCGCACTAAGCTTGTTAATATCAAGCTTCTTGTATAACTGTTTTACGTTTTCTCTATCTGATACAGACATTGTGCTGCAAAGCTCATCGAGTCTGGAAGCTAAGATTGCAGGGGGAATTACGAACTCCTTGGCAACCTTACCGATTGAGTAATCAACCTGCACAAAGTCATCGCCTGTTGTAATCTCATAAATACCGTTAGAGGCACTTAAGGAATAACTGTCATATGTAGTATCAAGACCGGCATCTGTTCCGTAAGTAAGTAAAACTGTAGACTGAAGTTTATTCTTCTCTTCGAGAATTGCAAGCGCATCGTCTGCAGCATCTACGGGAGTCGAATGCCATACCTTGCCCGAACTCTTAACCGTAAGGTCAAAAGTTGTAAGCTTGGGATCCATTTCAAACTTGAGGCTCTTATTCTCCATGACAATAGTCTTATCATCGCCTGTATAAGCTCTAACCTCTACCGGGTCTTCTTCCTTCTCGGTACTTTGATATTTCATGATAAAGATTACAAGTCCCGCAAAAATAAGGAGCATAATTGTGGGGAAAATCAAGGCTTTAAGTTCCTTGATGATGTTCATCTTTATCTCTTGTTTTCTTTCTTCACTGATAGGATTATATTTGCTCATGACAACTCCAATTTCTTAAAAGTTTACATTCGATACAGCAATTCTTTGGCAATGGATACAAAGTATGCAACACCTTGAGATATCATGCTGAAGAACAACATCAAAAGGAATATCATAACAAGCATTGCAAATACTGTGGCAACCAGGAAAAGAATGTTCTTACCGAAAGAATATTCGTGAACCTGGCTCATGCCCAAAATTCCTATGAAAGCCACCCATATCAGTGCTATCATGCCGACAACCGAGTAAAACTGAGCTTCCTCGGTCGTGATGAAATTACTGAAAATCATCAAGGGAACGTTTATAAGAATGTAAGGGGTAAGTGCATAACACGTAGCCATGTATACTTGCCCGAGGCGTCCTTTACCGTCAAACAACGTTGTGAGCGCCCAGTTACCTACTACAAACAAGCCCAAGGGAATCAGAATACTTGCCACATAGGTTAAGATATTAAGATCTTCCCAATATACCTGAATAAAGATAAAACTTGTATATCTTAATCTAAGTATACGCGTAAGAATAGTTAAAAATAAAATTGTATTGGCGGCCGCATAAGTACCGCGTCTTTCATGGGTCAAATCCCAGAATCCGTCAATGGGATGCGTGGTGCAGTACAATGCAAACTTAAGGCTTTTTATATAGCGCTGCCATTTTTCCTTACTGAATAATGAAGCAAACATGCTGATTTCTCCGTTATCTTTTATACTTTAAAAATATCTGCGGTTGCAAATTCGTATTTAATCGACTTAATCTTACCGATAATCATGGGAACAAGGAAAAGAACAAGAAGCACGATTACAATTACAACTATGTTCTCTTCTACCCAAATCTTACGATATTGTCTGTAAGCCTTCGAGTAGTTCTCAGCATCGTATTTAAGCTTGAAATACTCCATTGCGGTCTTGTATTCTTTCTGTCTTAAGTATGCACGACCGATTCCGATGTAAGCCAAATCATAGTTACCGTCATACTTGATAACCTGATTCCAGCTTTCAAGAGATTCGTTATATCTGCCGGCATCAAAGTCTTCCATTGCTGTGAATACAAGCTCGCCGAAATTTGTAAGTGTAAATACGGTTATGGCACAGTCAAGCTGGTCCAAAACGTAAATGTCATAGCCTATATGATCGAGTGCGATGGGGTTTCTGAAGTAACCGTCCATGTTACCGTTACCGCCACAGCAGAATAAAAGTCGTCCCTGATTGTCATAAGAGAAAAGACGTCCTCTGTTCTTATCAAGACATACAAATACTTCATTGGGGAAAGAAGTAACATCTATAAACTGAGAAGGGCCTGTCATACCTCCGCCGGAACCCATGTAAAGGTCACCGTATACAGGGTACTTACCGTCATAATATACACCGTTTCTTACTAAGATATCTGAACCTAAAAGGTTAAGAAGTCTTACGTTCTGAACAGTGGAGCCCTTTAAATCTTCTTCGGCAACAGAACCTGCAACAGCATAGATGAATCCATCTTCATTGATATAGCAGTTGCTGTACTCTGTAGGAACGAAAGATTCCATCTTCATGAGCTGTTCCTGAGATGCAAATTTTTTCCAGATATAATCTACAAAGTTATAAGATGCAGGCGGTGCTCCGTGGAAGTTGGTGAATGTTCCGTCGCTCTCATATTTAAGCAAACCTTTGTTAATACCTGCCGCAACGGCATAAACACGCTCTGCGGTATCAACAACAAGCTTTGTGGGCGCAAAAGCAAGATCCTTATCAATAGATGAATCATTGGGCTTTCCAAATTCCATCAAATAATTAAAATCTTTGTCCACCTTAACGATTCTCGCATTACCCTTATCGGCAATAAAGATATTACCGTCCTCGGAAATTGCAAGATCGGTAGGAGTATTAAATGTGTTATCTGAACTCTTACCATTGAAATGATCGTAAATTTCTACTACTTCAAGGCTTTCTCTTGTGTTTCTCTTCATCTTAATGATTCTGTTGTTACCTGAATCGCAAAGATAGAGAAAATCTCCATCTGCGGTAAGACCCTGAGGATTGGAAATTTTCTTGTCAAGATTTAAATCCTTCCAGGTAAATGTCTTACAAGGCTCATAAAAGTCGGGAGAATCCTGAACATCTCCCCAGTAGTCGTAGTTGTAGGAATAGCTTCGATCTACCGCATATGAACTTAAGCTAACAGAACCGGCAAGTACCGCACTTGCAAGAGCCATGGCTCCGATTCTTACAAACAGTTTTTTCATAAAATGTCTCCATCCCGTCTCGAATATTTCCAAATCAGTCTTTAAGTCCCGAGCTTGCCATTGTTTCAAGAATCTGGCTCTCGGAGAAGACGAATATAATAATCGGAACTATCATAACAACTACAAGTACTGCAGCCTGCTGACCGGTACGGGCGATACCGCCGAGACCGATCTGGTTAAGAGCATAAACAAGGGTCTTCTTCTCTTCCGAATAGATATATGTTGCTGCTCTGTCGTTCCAAAGTCTTTGAACTGAAAAGATGATAAGTGTCATCCAAGCGGGCTTAACGTTAGGCATTACGATGTTAGAGAATACTCTCCACTCGCTTGCACCGTCAATCTTGGCCGCTTCAATAAGTGAAGTGGGAAGTCCTTCCATGAACTGCTTCATAAGGAAAAGACCGATGGGTGCTGCAAATGCGGGAATGATGATTGCCCAATATGTATCAATCCAGCCAAGCCAGTTAAGGATAAGGTAGTTAGGAATCTGTGTTGCCCAACCTGTAAACATAAGAGCGGTTGTGGCAAGTTTGAAGAATCCTTTTCCACCGGGGAATTCATACTTGGCAAGTACGAAGGATGCCATGGATGCGATGATTAGGTGTCCTGCTGTACCTACGAAAGTAATAAATACCGTATTGAAGAGGTATCTTGAAAATGATACCCACGATTTACCCATTGTTATGAACAAGTCTGAAAAGTTGTCCATGGTGGGATGCTGCGCAAATATTCTCGGAGGGAATCTGAACAATTCGTCCAAGGGTTTAAGCGCGTTGCTCACCGCGAAGATAATCGGGAAAGCCATAATGTAAGCCATGATGATAAGGAAGATATAAAGAAGTACGTCACCGGCAATTGAGCGGTTGGGCTTTCTTCTCTTTATCATCGGCTTCTTATATTCTTTTTCAACTTCTATCTTTTTTCTTTTACTCATGTCAGGTTCCTACTCTTCTTAACAGACTCTGAATTGCTTTATTACATAAAATCATCATTAAGAACAAAATGGTTGCTATTGCACATGCATAACCCATTTCGAATCTTGAATAACCGTAGTCGAAAAGGTGAGTTACAATCGTACGTGCTGCGTAGTCGGTACTGGGGTATCCGCAAAGTGCCATTGTTACATCGCAGACACCGAAGGACTGTGTAATGGTCATAACGGCACCGAACAAAAGCATGGGCTTCATGTTGGGAAGTGTTATGTACCAAAGTTCCTGCCAACGGTTCTTGATACCGTCCATATAACCGGCTTCGTACTGAGAACCGTCGATACCCTGAAGACCTGCTACGAAGGAAAGGAATCCTGTACCAAGACTCATCCAAAGAATAACCACCATACAAATCGGTAACATGTACTGAGGGTTAATCAGCCAAAGGATGGGAGTGTCAATTAAACCAATATTCTGTAAGAATGCATTTACATATCCGTAAGCGTCGCCTCTGAAGAAAATCGAGAAAATCGTGTAACATGTACCTGCGATTGAGGGTGCATAGAATATGATAACCGCAACGGAACGAACCATTCTGGGAAGCTCGTTGATAAGCCATGCAAAAAGGAATGACATGATGTATCCGAGAGGTCCCGTAACTATCGCTATAAGAAGCGTATTCTTAAGACCGATAAGGAAAACGTCGTCCTGAAGTATCAGGTTAATGTAGTTGGTAAATCCGAGAAATCTCGGAGCTTCCAAAATGTTGTAGTAAGTAAAGCTGAAATAAATCGAAGCCACAACAGGGAAGATATAAAACATCGCAAACAGTACTGCGAAGGGTAAAAGGAAGAGGTAGCAGTTCTTGCTTCTCTTTGCCTTCTTCCAGGCAACCTGCATATTGTGTTTTCGTAATGTAATATATTTACTGAAAAACTCTTTCATCTGCACTCTCCTGCCTTAATAATCTATACTCAAGCCAAATTCTTTACGCTTCTTGATAATCTCTTCATCAATCTTAACAGCGTAGTCGATAATGGTCTCACGTGAGTCGTCTTTATCGTTGATACACTTTCTGATTGCGTTGGAGATGTGACGACCTGTATAGTATCCGCCGGGAACCTCTCTGATTCCGACTGTCTGATCCCACTGATCGTTTAATACCTTAATATCATCAACGCTCCAGGAAAGTCTTGAGAACGCATCTCTATTAGCAGTTGCATAACGTGCCGACGAACCAAGAAGTGCTTCGATTTCACGTCCGAAACGAACCTGTACATCGGGTGATGCCCACCACTTCATGAACTCCCATGACTTCTGCTTGATGCTTTCGTTGTCAGTCTCAATCATCATGGTAGCCGCACCGGCTATAAAGTCGGAACGATCGATATATGTGTTACCGTTCTCATCAACCTTCTCGGTACCGGGGATAAGGGTGAAGTCCCAAAGTCCTCTGATCTCAGGTGCTGATACCATAAGAGTGTTGTATGCGGAGTATGCCTGAATACCGATAGGCATCTCACCGGAACGGAAACGGCTTACAAAGTCGTAAATTGTAGGAAGGCCGTAGTCATTAAAGTACTTAACGTAATCGTCGAATGCTTTAATAGCTTCTTCGGTATCTACTGTGGTCTTGTTACCTGCCTCATTGTACATATCTCCACCGTACTGGAAAAGAAGTGAGAAGTACATGTTAAGGTCAGGCATGTTACTCATGGTAACTGTAGCTGCGGAACCTGCACTGCTGGAACCGGCTGCTGTAGGAATACCTACAGATAAGTTGTTACCCTGAATGGTAGGAAGAATCTCGATGAATTCTTTCCAGGTGTTGGGAACTTTAAGTCCAAGCTCATCAAGTACGTCCTTACGATAGAACATAACGGTGAAGGTCTGAGTCTCGGGTACGCCGTAGATGTGATCGTCAAGTCTGTACTGCTCGTATGAGCTGGGTGAATAATGCGATAATACTTCTTTGTAATCAGGGAACTGCGTAATATCTACGGAAGCTCCGCGGAGTGCGTAGTCAACAGGAACATTGGATCCAACGGAAAGAACTACGTTAGGTCCGCGGCCTGCAAGTACCGCATTAAGCAATGCATCCTGAGTAATAACTTCAACGTTAACCTTAATTCCGCTGTTGGGGATAAAGTCATCGTCAATCATCGCCTTAAGGATGGTACCCTGGTCACGACCGGTAAGTACCCATACCTTAACTATTTCTTCTTCCTTGCCTTCGTATACGTCGCCGACAGCGTTGTAATCTACAAAGAAGGAAGCTACGAAGGATTTAATCTCGTGCCATGACTTGGTAAAGAAATTAGCCTTCTCATGCTTAACATTGGCTTCTGTACCGGATACGGTGATGTAGTCGATATCAAGCTTGGTCTCACTCATATTAAGCTGAGCGGTACCAAGTGACGTAATGTTATCTTTAAATGTAATGAACTCTACTGTAATCTTCTGAGGTCTCTTGCAGAATCTTTCGAGCTGGGTGGCAACGGTCTGAGCGGTTGCAATCTGATCGGCCTTCTGTCCCGAGTAAGCAACCATGTCATCTACAATCTTGTATAACTTTCTGTATTCAAGATCGAGAGCTTCCATGATTTCGGGATAGTTGGTATTGATTCTGTAATCACGGTATTTATCGGGGTTAGCTCCGGTATATACAAGAAGCTTTCTGTAAATCTGATTAAGTCTGTAGGTAGATTCTTCAAGGTCTGAAAGGATAGGTCCTACGCCACCGAGTGTAGCTTCAAGTCTGATGGTGTGCTTACCCTTTGTAAGGTAGAAGTTGTAAGGGTTGCCATCAGCATCGGCAACATCTCTGCAAATCCAGTCGTTGGCATACTCGAAGGAAATCTCCTGCATCTCTTCAAAAGGAACCTTACCGTCGATATAAATCTTACGGTTGGAAACGGAACCTCTCTGGTAGTTCTGACGTCCCTTAACCATGATGTTGTAGAAACCATCCTGAGGAACCTCGAATTCCCATTCAATCCACTGACCGGTAGTCTTCCATGCATCACCGCCGACGTAGTTAAGAACTGTGGTAGTTACACTGTTGGGCTGTGTGGTAGGTGAAGATCTGTCGTACTTGGCATAGAGTGAAGACTCAGAACGGAATGTTGATTCCTCACCCTGAATAACAGTCTGGAAATCTCCTGTGGAAGGAGCATTTGTAGGCTGCTTTGCAATATACTCTTCATAAGTATCGATATGTACAACGGGAACAACCTGAAGTTTTCTGATTACCATAGGCTCGTTGATAGCGTTAATGGTAATTGTGTTCTCGCCTTTTTCAAAATAGAACTTGAAGGGATTCATTTCATATCCGAGCTTGTCGGAGAAATAAGATGACTGCCAGTCGTAAGCTTCAACCTGAGTGGGACGGATTTCGTTGCCCTGGTTATCGACACGCTTCTCGCCGCCGTCAGTCCAAATACGTGTGAAGTTAAGATTTAATGCATCGTCAAAAGGAAGCTCACCGTTAATGTAGAAAGCACGCTCTGCGGCAACGCCTCTGGACTCGGTGATAAGGTACTCCATATATACATTGTAAAAACCCGCTTCGGGAACATCTATAGTATATGTAACCACAGATTCGATATCTGTGAAAAGGCACTTGGCCTCATCGTGGAAATTGGTGTAAACGGATACGTTGCCGTCCGCTTCATAATTATAAAGATCCACATCAATAGTCTTCTGGGGCTCCTTGGCACCGGCGTGGCTGTTAAGATAGCCCTTGTAGGTACCGGTTCTCTCCAATCCGACTACATTCTTGTCTAAATCAACGCCTTCATACTTGTCGGAATAATTCTTAACTCCGCGTAAAGACAAAAGAACGCAAAGTACGACTATTGCCGCAACAATTGAAAGAACTGTCAGAAGGGTTTTCAGGTTTTTACTCATATCTTCCTCCGAAAAGGTGTAAAATTGTACATAATTACAAACGCATTATGTCACTTATACACAAAAGATTAAACGTTTTAGTAAATTTCTTCTTGTGATATTGTGCTTTTTTTTTCTCAAAATTTGCTTTTTTGTATAAAAGATGCAAGATATGCACATTTTGCTTATTTGGCAAACACATAAAAGCAAGGCTTGGGCTCGTAATTCTCATCAAAGAGCAACGGCATCTGAGGAAGTCCCGTAGTATTGCCGCCACCTACATTCGAGCGGGACTGAAGCCATGAATAGTGATCAACCGTTCCCCAGAAAGTGATACCGTCGAAGTTAACTTCTTCTTTCTTCATAGCTGCAGTGATTGCGAAGTTAATCATGTTGTAACGTTTCTTAAGCTTCTCGTTCTCTTCGTCTTTCTGACTTGCGTCGCCGGTATAGTCAGAGCTTGCCGAAATATCAACTTCAGTCATCTGAACGTGTCCGACTACCTTGCAGTAAGATTTAATTGCAGCTTCTATATTATTATAAGAAGGATTCTCCATTCCGTAGTGACCCTGCATACCCATCGCCGAAATTCTGGTGCCGACGCCGGGCTCACCTTCCTCGTCCTTAACTGCCTGAAGAAGCTTAACGATTCCCTGTGTCTTATCAAGGTTCGAGTCGTTGTAATCATTGTAGTAAAGTTCCAGATCTGCGGGTGCGTATTTATTGGCATACTTGAACGCATTTATGATGAACTCGTTGCTCTCATAGACATGCCACCAGCTTGAATTGCTGCCATGTCTGTCTTCGGAAAGCTTCTCATTGGGGTTCTCATTGTCGCTTCTGTAGGAGCAGGTTGCGTCACTGATTGCCTCATTGACAACGTCCCATCCGTAGAACATTCCCTTCCACTCACTGTCCTCGCCGGTAAAGTGAGTAAGCACAGTGCAGATATACCACTCAAGGCGCTTGTTCATGGTGTCCTTGTCAACATAGGGCTTAGACTTGTCATAGTCCTCGTGGAAAAACCATTCGGGAGTCTGTGAATGCCATACAAGAACATGTCCTCTTACCTTAATTGTATTGTCGGGATTTTCATCGTTCCACTTCTTGATCTTCTTAAGCATTCTCTCTGCTCTTGAATAGTCCATTTTCGGAACAAGAAGGTCTTCACCGTTAAAAGAAACCGTCTCTGTGCCCGAAGGCTTAGAAAGGCTGTAATTGAACAACGCATCGGGCTTAAGCTCGTTACCGAAAGTAATAGCATTGAAATGCTTGGTAATAATGTCCCATACCTTGGGATCCGCGAGTTCATTCTCCGTAGCGGCACATCCCACAAAGCAACCGAGATTCTTCTCTACGCAATCCTTCAAAATAAGGTCTTCCGCAGCAGTCTCAGTCTTAGTTTCCTCTGCAGATGCCTCGGACGTCGCGTTCTCTGAAGACTCAGTCTTCTCTTCGGAAGCCGAAGATACTGATGTTTCAATGCTGCTTACCGAAGCCGAAGTTTCATTATTGCCGCTCTGTACATCTTTACCACCGCATGCGGTCAAAAGAACGCTTGCCGAAAGCATAAGTGATAAAGCAAATTTCCATTTTTTATTAATCATAGTTTTACCTGCCTTAGTTGCACAAATTTACGAGTGTATTACCATTGTATTTATAAAAATTGTATAAAACCAACCATTTTTTGCTTATAATTGTTCATGTCTTGCTTTTCAAACTTCTCATTCTTTGCTATAATCCAACTTGAGAAGATGACATTTGGGTTTTTTAATCGAAAGCAACACCCCGCGCAAGTTCCGTTTCCGTTTGCGCGTTGCTTTGGAGGTTAGTTTTGTCTACAAAAAGCGATTTTAAAGAGAATTTTAACTACTATCAGATAAATGCCGACTGGAACGGCTCCCGTAATCTTCATGATACCGAAGAGCTTGTCGATTTCTGGCAGAATACCTCTCATCGTATCTGGATGAATGAGCAGACTTATTCTTTTGCCCCTCATTGGCACACCGCCATGGAGATAATCTCCCCTGTCGAGAACTTCTACGATGCCAAGGTTAACGGTGAGGACTTCAGGCTCAATCCCGGTGATATCCTTATTATTCCCCCCGGTGAAGTTCATGAGTTAATCGCGCCCGAATGGGGTAAGCGTTTTATTTTCCTTATGAATATTACGCTTATAAGCAGGCTCAAAGGTTTCTCCGGAATACAGAGTATCCTTTCGCATCCGCTTCATATTACTAAGGAAACTTTCCCCAAGATATACGAAGATATCTATCAAATATTGCTACAGATAAGAAACGAATACTTTAATAACAATGATTATGCAGAGCTCACCATACAATCGCTCTTACTTAACATGTTTGTGAAAATCGGCGAGAATCACAACAACGCCGATGAGCTCTTCCCCAACGTCCGCCTTTACAAGCAAAAGGAATACGTTCAGAAATTCAATCAGGCTCTCGAATATATCGACAGCCACTACATGGAAGACGTATCCCTTGAAGACGTTGCGGACCAGATTGGTTTCAGTAAGTACCATTTCTCGAGACTTTTCAAGCAATATACCGGATATACCTTCTGCGACTACCTTACTTTCAGACGTATCAAGGTTGCGGAAGATTATCTCGCAAGTCCCGACTTCTCCATTACAGAAGTTGCCATGCAGGCCGGTTTCTCAAGTATTTCCACCTTCAACCGCCTGTTTAAACAACAGAAAAACTGCACACCGAGTGAATACCGCTCCAAGAACAGCGGTTCCAAAAAAAGAACGCACTAGCCATTCACCAGTGCGTTTTCTTTATCTTATTATCAGGTATTGTACCTGTATTCAAAATTCGTAAACACAGCGCTTCCGCCGCATTCTCTTGTAGCATACACGAAAAGTCCGAATCTTGCTCCGCAGAAATGATCCAGTCTGAACTTAAGATTATGCGCGGGTCCTACCTTGGTCCATCTTCTGTCCTTAAGGTAAAAGAAATCGAGCTTATCCTGCATATCTTCAAATACAGCCTTCAGGCACAATGATACAATCGGTCCCGAAAGCTTAATCTTCTCGGTTACCATACCCGGCATATAGTCGTTACTGTTGTCCATGCGTTCTTTCTCCGGTCTTACAATCTTAACAAGGAAATACTCGCCCGTCTCCTTGGTAATACCGATAAGTCCATAGAGTCCCTGCAATGCACAGATACCTGCGACATCGCCTTCCTTGAGTCCGCTTGCGTCAACAGTAACTTCCGCTTCGCACTTGGGATACATCATACGCTGTGTAAGTGTATTGCATGCATGCGTAACATTTATGGAAAGCTTATCTGTCTTAAGCTTAAGACCTCCCTCGGGAAGTATGCTCCAATACTCATCATGAGGCTTATGATTCCACTGCCACTGAACCTTAAGCTTGGGGTGTCCGTCCTCCGTATCCTCATATTTAAAAGAATCCGAAGTATACACAGACTCATATCTGTAATAAGGACGGCTGCTGGCAATTTCCATATTGGCAGGAACCTTGCCGCCCACACCGAACACCGGGAAATCGTTCTTCCAGGTTACAGGTACAATAACAGGAATACGTCCCACTGCACCGTTATCTCTGAACAAAATGGCATACCACTTACCCGCAGGAGTATCTACAATACCGCCCTGCGCAACTCCCATATTGAAAAATCCCATATCGTCATTAAGGACTTCTCCGCCCTTAAACTCACCGTCAAGCGAATCTGCGCAAAGGCATACCTCCGAACGTCTTCCGATACCCGGCTTTTCCCAGTGAATCAGGAATAAGTAATACTTACCGTTAATCTTGTAAAGATGTGAACCCTCATATCCGAGACCGTCAACAGGGTCAACCGCAATAACCTTATTAAGGCCACCGCTCTTAGGTCCCGTAAGCTCACTGTCAAGCTCAGTCAAATGAATCTCTCTGTTACCGTAAACTATATATATTCTGCCGTCATCATCAAAAAGAAGGGAACAATCATGATAGTATCCCTTAATGACGCTCTTCTTCCAGGGGCCGTTAATATCGCTTGCTCTGAAAAGATAAGTCTTCTTGGTGCCGTGACTTACGAATACTGCATAGAAAGTTCCGTTACAGAATCTTAAGCAAGGTGCCCACATTCCGCGGCCGTAATTTGTAAATTCATGTTCCAGACACTCTTCCGGAGTATCATCAAGAGAATCAAAAAGATGTCCTATAGGCTCCCAGTGAATAAGGTCATAAGACCTAAGCAACGCACCTCCCGGAAAAAAATGCATGGTGGTGCTGAGCATATAGTAAGTATCCCCCACGCGAATAACATCGGGGTCCGGATAATCTGATTTAATTATTGGATTAAAATCACACTCTCTCACCTGTCTAACTCCGCAATCTACCTGACAATACCAAATCCAAGAATCGTAAAGTTCTTGGTCGGATCGTTAACCACAACCTCAATGTGTCTCTTCTTAAGCTCTCCGCCTCTGAATACTATTACCGCATTGCTGTGGCACCAACCCACAACATGAGGGTCGTAATCCAACACTTTCTCGCCATCAACAAATACAGAAGCAGTGCCATCCGCCGGATCTGCCGAATCCTTAACTACTATAAAGAGCGCCGAGCTCTCAACATCCATGGAAAAAGGAGTGGCATCGGGATTGGAGCCTTTATGCATCCAGTTATTGACGTAAACCTTGGTATGTGTAACATCAAGGTCCATTTCAACCGCCTGAATCACTTCATCGGTATCGGCAAAAGAACCTGCATCTACACTTACATAATCAGCCTCGGAAGCTCTGTCATAAAGCAATGTGCTTTCAAACTCTCCACCAATGGGAGGCTTAATACTACTGATATTGACTTCAGCATCATCGCAAGGCTCTGCATCGGCAATCTTAAGCAGATTAATGATACCGTCTGCCATAATTCTGTGGCCGATATTGGTAGGATGATAGCAATCATAGAAGAACTGACTCTTCTTAACCACTCTATCGTTACCTTTAAGTGCAAACTGGTCTACCACACTGTTTAAAGTGCTGACCATGGGTAAATCGTACGCAAATCCGACAGGGCTCAATCTGTCCTGAAGATTCCAGTCATTGGAGAACACTGCAAAAATCAATATAACCGCAGGCGAACCGGGTCCGTTGTAAATCTTACGAACCAAAGAATCATAGCATTCGCCCTTAGTCTCATCGCCCTCGTCATTAACGGCAAACTCAACAACCACAACGTCCGGCGTAACCTTACCGTTTCTCAATATATCTCTCTCATATCTGCAAAGTCCGAGCTCGGAAGGAGTTCCTCCGATACCGCCCTTTACAAAATGAACATTATCTTCATATCCTCTGCCCGCAATATCACAGAATCCCTGAAAAGTCTTGTAAGCATAGCACTCCGTATTAATCGGAACCGCGCCGGCGCCCTGAGTAATGGAGCCGCCGATAAAGCCGATTGTAACGTCCTGCCCCTTGCGTGCCTTATCAAGAGCTCTCTTAATACGAACATTGTTACCCTTGTTCATAAGAGACTTCTCAATCATTGCTCTGTACTGAGGGGAATCGAATCTTACAGGTGTCTCATCTTCCTCGGCAGGAGCGCTAAATCCGTCATTTAAGTAAAAGCGAACGGTTACGTTACCGAAATCTCCGCCTTTCTTAAAGTGGAATCTAATCTGACCGGGAATATTGTCATCATCTGACCAGTTAACTTCAGACAAAGGAATAACCGTCTCCATTCCGTCTCCGCTTACCGTAGCCTCAATGCTGGTGCCGGATACGTAAGGATTAGTCTTGCCATACATCTGGAATACAAACTTAACGTCCTCTCCGTCGTCGCTTTCAATTGTAACGCCGATAGAGTGAACAAGTTTCTTCATAGACTCAACAGTCTTAAGTAAATCAATAACACTTTCATCCGTAATTCCGCCTACAAGACGCGCGGAATCAAGCAATCTCCCGTCGCTTTCGAATATGAAGCATACACCGGTACCGTCAGGCTGCGGTGAAGCCGATATTCTCTTATTACGCATAATGCAAAATCCGGGACGTTTCTTGGTAGGATCCTTGGGAGCCTTAGGCCCGCCGTTTCCCCCTTTAACAACTTCTGTCATATCTCAATCTTTCCTTTACCAAATTCTGTAATTGCCGCTTAATGCAAGGAATGCAAAAACATAGAGGCAATTATCATAATATCTTCTTTCGCCTTTTCTCATGGGCATTTCAAAAAACTTCTTAACCCATTCGATTGCCACATTATCAAGCTTGGAACCAAGAACGCTTTCCGCAACCGTTGCGGTGATTCCGTAAGGATGAAGTGCCTTCTCGCCGGCAACTCTTCCGTCCACTTCATAAATGTGATAAGTATCAGCTCTCATATCATCAAGAAGAGCTCTCTGAATATTGCCGCAAGCCTTAATCTGACCTACGTCAATCTTGTTCCATTCATAATCAAGACCGATATTGGCAACTGTTCTGTAAGAATCCGAATAGAACCAGTCGTGACGGTCCTTGCTCCAGGGAAGCTTCATCTTAAGAGGGCTTCCGTCAAACTCTGCATACTCAGCCGAAAAACCGGTCACGGGATGACATGCCTTCACAAGATAATCTCTTGCCACAAGGCTTGCCTTGTTCCAGAACTCTCTGTCCGCCTCGGGACCCCACTCCGCAAATAACTTGTAGAAATGAGGAAGATGATACGAAGGATCCGTAAATCCGATGCCGGGCACGAACAAAATCTGATAATTATCCGCATTCATCATGGGAGCGCCGGCTCTGTCGCCTCTTCCCTTATGAATCATGGCAGTCAGTATATCGCAAGCTTCCTTGCTGTAATTAAAGATGCCTTCTCCGTCACCCCATCTGTGAGATGCAAAAAGAAGAGCCATCGCAAAATACTCTTCACCGTCGGGCGCGGGACCGTATGCGTTCTTCTTGCCGTCAAGTGCACAGGACCAGGCGAAATAACCTTCATTCTCGCCTTCCGACATCCACATGTAAGTCTTGGCCCATTTCCACAAACGGTCAAACTCTTCATGCATATTAAGCTGTACGCACATCATCATGCCGTAAGACATACCTTCTGTACGCGCATCATTATTACCGGTATCCACGATATAAGCCATATCGCTTCCGGTCTCAAAATATACTCTGTCTTCGCCAAAGAAAAACTCTTTCTTAATTTCCTCAAGGCGGTTTCCGATTTCATTCTCGGTATAGCCGACTTCCGCAAAAACATTCCTGTAACTATGCATATCCATACACAATATCCCTTCCCTCTCGCCGGTCTTCGAAAACGTATACGTAGACCGATTGTAAATCAAGTTTAAACCAAGCAAAATTATCTTATCTCTTTACTCCTTGCCAAAAACTTGTCATATTTTGCCAATTATGAAAATAGGGAAGACAAAAAAAGAAACCTCTGATATTATGTTCAATTAGGAGGTAACCGCACATGAATAAAAACGTTTCACTACCTCTTTCTTTGGCACTGTTATTAACGTTTTCCGCCTGTTCCGTAGCATCTCAGACTTCGGTTTCCGGGCAGAATGACGCAAAAAGTGATATAATGGTTTCACAAGAAGAAATACAAACCGATTCAGAGGATGTTACTATGGACGATATTTTTGAACTTACAAAAGGTTATAAGACTCGCGGCAACACCAATCCGATCATGACTCAGGAATTCGGAGCTGATCCTTTTGCTTTGGTGGTAGGCGATGAAGTCTACATTTATATGACCGCCGATGCTTTTGAATATGATGAAAAAGGCGAGTTAAAAGAAAACACCTACAACAAGATTAAGACAATTCATGTAGTCTCTACCAAGGATTTTAAGAACTTTACCGACCATGGCGAGATCCCTGTTGCGGGAAGCGACGGAATTGCCAAGTGGGCTCATAACTCCTGGGCTCCCGCAGCTGCCATGAAGGAAGTTGACGGCAAGATGAAGTACTTCTTATATTTTGCTGATAACGGTGGCGGCATCGGCGTTCTTGAAGCCGAATCTCCCACAGGTCCTTTTGTCGATCCCATCGGCAAGGCTTTAATCGACAGAAATGTGCCTACCTGCGATAAAGTTTTATGGCTCTTCGACCCCGCTGTTTTGGTAGATGATGACGGTTCCGCTTATATTTATTTCGGTGGCGGTGTTCCTCAGGGCAAGGAAGAATTCCCCGGAACCGCACGCGTTGCCAAGCTTTCCAATGACATGATTCATCTCGCTTCAGACCCTGTCCTCATCGACGCTCCCTGTCTTTTTGAAGACTCCGGCATCCACAAATACAACAACAAATACTACTACACATACTGCACCAACTGGACCGTATCTCCCGAGAGCACTCAGAAGTACGGCTTCACCAACGGTGAGATTGCCTGCATGATGAGCGATTCTCCCATGGGACCTTTCACATACGTTAATAAGATTCTTGAGAATCCCGGTACTGCTTGCGGTCTGTATGGCAACAACCATCACGCTATATTTGAGTTTAACGGTCAGCAGTACATCTGCTATCACTCACGTTGCCTTGAGCGCCATATGGGCTTAGAGCACGGCTACCGCGCCACATTCATTAACGAAGTAACCACTAACCCCGACGGCACCATTAAGCTTATCCGACAGTCCAAAGAAGGCATCGACCAGTTATTCTTAAAGGACGCTTATGCTGTTAATTCCAGCGTCTGCGTATCTCAGATGGTAGGCACCAATTCCGTTCCGCTTGATAAATCATTGGGTTATAAAGACATGGCTCTCGGCGAGCTTAACACCGGTGACTTTACCGAGACAACAGGCGTAGACTTCTCAGATGTTGCACCCAAGTCAGTTACCGTTACAGCCAAGGCCGACAAGGGCGTCAAAGGCTCGATTTATTTAAGAATCGACTTTCCCAACAAGCCCAACGTATGCCGTATCGATATCGAAGGCACGGGCGAGTTTACCACATACACCGCCGACCTTCGTGAAGAAGTTACGGGTGTCCACTTCTTATACTTTGTCTTCTATGGTGAAGGCTTTGAAGTTAAAGACTGGCAGTTCAACAAATAATTCAGGACATAATATAACGGCAAGTTACTTAATCGTAGCTTGCCGTTTTCTTTATCTGTTCTTCATATCATTGTATGCCTTAACAATCGAATCTATTATTGCGGGATGTTCGAAATCCTTTTGGTATACTATATTAATCTCTCGCATCATACTCAAGTTCTCTATCTGAAGTAGTTTAAGCTTACCCTTCTTGGCTTCGTCGATACAAGCACTCTTGGCTAGTACCGATACACCGAAGTCGCGTCTTATAAGGTCCTTGATGGTCGCAATACTGTCAATTTCCATTGCTATATTGAAATCGTTAATATTTAGGTTCTGGCTCTCAAGTGACGCTGTAAAAAGGCTGCGCGTGTTGGAGTTCGGAAGTCTCAATATCAGTTTTTCTTCTTTTAACTGATTAATGGTAATTAAGCTCTGTGAAGCAAGCTTATGTGTCGGCGATACCGCAAGCACCAGGCAGTCGGTATCAAGCATTGCGTACTTAAGCTCGGGGTCGTTGGTCTTGCCTTCCACAAAAGCAAAGTCCACTTCGTAATTCTTAAGGCTCGAATAGAGCTTGTCCGTTGTGTACGTAAATATCTTAAGATTAAGGCCGTCTATAGTCTTGGCATAAGCCGCCAATGCTTCGATTATGGCGCTTGACTCAGCCGTATGCGTAATACCTACATTGAAAGAACTCATGGTGCCCTTTTCGTTCTTAAGTTCCTCTTCCATCTTAGAATACAGAGCCGCCATTCTGCGTGCGTAAGTCACCACTATCTCGCCCTCATGAGTAAGGCTGAATTTGTTATGTGCGTAGTCAAAGAGCTTAACTCCCAGGCTGTTCTCCAACTGCTTAACATGCTGGCTCACCGCCGGCTGTGACAAAGAAAGCTCGGCCGCAGCCTTTGTAAAACTCCCTGTTTCCGCTATTTTGATAAGTGACAATAATCTGTTGTCTATCATGTTAACCTCTTAATGTATTAACCTATGCCGTAACTTCTTCTTTGGCCACGGGTTTCATAAGCTTACGTATAAACGCCGCAAACATTATATTGGCCGCTATACAACAAATTGCGTCGGCAATCGGTGTTGCCATTACTATACCATAAACAGGTATGAAAATGTTAAGTATAAACATAAGCGGTATGTCTATAATACCTTTTCTTAAAAGTGCCAATATAAACGACTTTCTGCCCTCCCCCGTTGCTTGAAAGAAAGTGATAATCGTATATGCACCTGCCGAGAAAGGTCCGCCTATACAAAGGATTCGCAAGAATATGCTTCCGAATCTGATTGAATCGGTACCGCTGTGAATGAATATACCGATTAACGGGCGTGCAAAAATAAGACTGATAACCATGCACGCGCCTGCCACTATTACAGCTATAAAACTTGAGTAAAAGAAAGCCTTGCGCATTCTTTTGATATTACCTGCAGCGAAATTGTAACCTATAAGCGGAAGTGAGCCTTGTGCTATGCCTCGAACTATGCAGTGCGCAAGCATATTGACCTTCTTGGCAACGCCTATACCTGCCTGATATGTAATGCCCCATACCGACATAAGGTTATCAAGTATTGCGTACGAAATGTTTTCAAAAAGTGTCATCACGCAAGCCGGAATGCCTGCGTTAAATATCTCCCGGGGAACATTATCGTCAAGCATCTTGGACGAAAATCCGAAATACAGCGATGACCTTTTTCTTATGACAATTAAGACCGCCACAAAGTATATAAGCGAGATAACGTTTGAAAGTGTGGTTGCTATTGCGGCGCCCATGGCTTCTTTGCCTGCAGGAAGAATTACGAACATGAACAACGGATCGAGGGCGATGTTCATAAGACCGCCGATTGCTATACCAACGCTGGCGTGAACAGATCTTCCTTCAGACCTAATAAGGTGCGCCATAAAGACGTTCAAAGAAGTAACAAGGCCGCCCAGAATAACGGTGACCATAAGGTACTCTACCGCATTCCTGTGAGCCTCAGGATTGGTACCACCGAGAATATCTACAAAGAAGTCTTTAAAAAGAAAAGCAAGTGCGGAATAAATGAGTGTTACGACAATACAACCGTAGAAAGCATAAGACGAAGCATTCTTGACCTTTTTACAGTCCTTGGCACCCATGGCCCTGGAAATTACGCTGGCTCCGCCTACGCCGAAAAGATTGGCAATGGCCGACAAAAACATAAATGCGGGCATGCAAACCGTAACGGCCGTAAGCATGGCATCATTACCGGTAAGACCCACATAAAATGTATCTGCCATATTATAGATAACTAAAATAATCTGTCCGACCACCGTAGGGAAAGCCAAGGTAAAAATAGCCTTCGAAACGCTACAGTTTTCAAACAGTTCGCGTTCTTTTTCTGTATTCATAAATCCCCTCTGAAGAAACCTTTTATCCTGATAAAAACAACAAGCCTGCGTAACAGGCTTTGTATGGTAGTATTTTATGGTCTTATTACGGTAAAAGCAAATTAGACATATACATCTTGCTATAATCTATACTTATAGGCAAGCTACTATAATTGTTATAGTGTATGTAAAACCACTTACAACGTTGATTTTTCAGAATTTTCTTATAACATTTTATTATTGACTTACAACAAATTGTTATATCCTATGTCAATCATTCTACACATTTCCCTTAAAAAAGCGTTAACAAACCGTCTCAATTTATGTGTAATAAATACTTGCAACAAGTGCCTGTTTATGGTAATATTCTTTTTGTCGCGAAGACGCCGGCGTGTCGGAATGGCAGACGAGGCAGACTCAAAATCTGTTGTTGGCAACAACGTATGGGTTCAAGTCCCATCGCCGGCATAATAAAAAGCTTATGCATTACGCATAAGCTTTTTTGTTACCTAAATATTCTCTATCTGCCAGTCTATCGGTGCTATTCCGTGACTCTCCAGAAATTCATTGGCCTTTTTAAAGTGTCCGCAGCCAAAGAAACCGTTATAAGCAGAAAGCGGACTCGGATGAACCGTTTCAAGCACCAGGTGCTTGGGATTATTTATGAGCGCTTTCTTGGCTCTTGCGTTCGAACCCCATAAAAGATACACTACCGGCCTGTCCTGGGCGTTTACGGCCCTTATTACGGCGTCTGTGAACTGTTCCCAGCCCTTTCCCTTATGAGAGTTGGCCGCACCGCTTCTCACGGTCAATACGGCGTTCAAAAGAAGCACCCCCTGGTCAGCCCATTTAATCAGATATCCGTTATTGGGTATATAGCAGCCCAGTTCTGTATTAAGCTCCTTGTACATATTCTGAAGCGAAGGCGGTGTCTTGACTCCGGGAAGTACCGAGAAACTCATTCCGTGTGCCTGCCCCGGTTCATGATACGGATCCTGCCCGATTATTACCACCTTAACATCCTTAACCGAAGTATGTTCAAGTGCCGAGAAAATCTTGTCGGAAGGCGGAAAAATAACGTGATTCGTATATTCGTCTTTCACAAATTCGTAAAGTGTCTTGTAATAAGGCTTGGCAAACTCAGGCTTAAGATAAGGGAGCCATTCATTCTCTATCATGAAAGCTTCCTCCTTACCGAGATTCCCATGTCACTTAAATATGTCTTCAAATCTTCTATTGCAAGTTCTTTGAAGTGGAACAGGCTAGCTGCAAGTGCGGCGTCTGCATGACCATCGGTAAATGTATCATAGAAGTCCTTCTTGGATCCTGCTCCGCCCGAAGCAATTACCGGAATCTTTACCGAATCGGACACAAGTCTTGTAAGCTCATTATCAAAGCCGTTCTTGGTACCGTCTCTGTCCATGCTGGTAAGAAGAATCTCGCCCGCACCGAGATTATAAGCTTTAATCGCCCACTCAATCGCATCTATACCCATGTCGACTCTTCCGCCGTTTTTGTATATGTTCCAGCCGGAACCGTCGGCACGTCTCTTGGCATCGATTGCCACTACAACGCATTGGCTTCCGAACTTAAGTGCAGCTTCGGAAATAAGCTCGGGGTGCATAATCGCGGCAGAATTGACCGCAACCTTATCGGCTCCGGCTCTTAATATCTTTTTAAAATCGTCTACCGTTCTGATACCGCCGCCTACGGTAAAAGGAATGAAAAGCTTCTCCGCCACTCTCTCTACCATATCCACCACGGTATCTCTCTTATCGCTTGATGCGGTAATATCTAGGAACACCAACTCGTCGGCACCTTCACGATCGTAAAGAACCGCCTGCTCTACAGGGTCGCCCGCATCTATCAAGTTCACAAAATTAACGCCTTTGACAACTCGTCCGTTGTTAACATCAAGGCAAGGAATAATTCTCTTCGTATACATACTATAACTCCGCAAAATTCTTAAGTATCTTTAATCCCACATCCGAGCTCGTCTCGGGATGGAACTGGCATCCGAAAATGTTGTCTCTCTCGCACGCTGCGTGAACGGTTACCCCGTACTCAGTCGTGGCGGAGACATCAGTCGGTTCTTTGGCCGAGATATAGTATGAATGGACGAAGTATACAAAAGCGCCTTCGGGAAGACCTGCCAAGAGTCTTGATTTATTCGGGAACTCAAGGGAGTTCCAGCCTATCTGCGGAACCTTTAAGCCTTTATCCTCCGGAATCTTAATACATCTGCCGGGAAGTAAGCCAAGTCCCTTAACTCCCGGGCTCTCTTCGCTTTCTTCAAAAAGAAGCTGCATACCAAGGCATATACCTAAGAAAGGCTTACCTGCGGCAACACACTCCTTAATGACCGACTCGAGGCCATACTTTCTTAAATTGTCAACTGCGTCCTTAAAACACCCTACCCCGGGAAGCACAAGCTTGTCAGCTTTTAAAAGCTCGTCTCTGTCTCTTGTGAGAATCACGTCCTCCTTAAGATACTGAAACGCCTTCACGACGCTCATGATATTCCCCGCATCATAATCAATAATAGCTATCATTTAATTTCCTTCTTCGTCCAAAATATCGCCTTCGCCGTCGCTGTCGTCTATGACGGTGCTTTCAGGTTCCACAAAAGGTGCCGGAAGCGGTGCCGTGGGATCGATGTACTCGGTTCCCGTGACGATTGAATGCACCATAAGTGAATATTCCTGATCTGTAGGCAAAGCATTAATTGCTTTGGCTGCTTCTTCGGTAAGTCCGTAATTGCTTATGAGCGCACCCAGACACTTACTGTAAGCTTCCTTGAACTCGTCTGCGGCTCCGCAGCTTTCGGCCGCTATAAGCCATGGCTCGTAATTGTTAACTGCCTGAAGCAACTGATCGAGAGCCTCAGCCTGCATATCAATCTTTGAATATGTCTTGAATGCGTCATACTTATGAAGCATCTTAAGCACTATTTCGGAACGTTTGAATATAATCGCATCGCTGTCGCTTAACTTCTTTTCACCAAAGAAAGAATTGTATGTGGTCTCGTAATCACCTCTGTAGTAGGCTTTTCTGGCCGTAGAGTTAACGATAACCTTAGGAATTAAAGTACATACAAGAATTATAGCGAGAAGAAGCGTTGCCGCAAGTACAGCCACAAGTTTAATATTACGCTTGGAAAGAGGCTTGCCGGTATCAATGTCAAGTTCGAGAGGCTTGCGCTCTTTCTTCTCTTTCGGAGGCTTTTTCTTTTTCTTGCCTTTCTTGTCGCCACCTTCTTCGGAGTCTTCGTCGCCTTCGCCCTTGTCTTCTCCGCCTTCCTCGTCTTTACCTTTTTTGCCTTTTTTCTTCTTTTTCTTCTTCTTGCCCTTGGAGTCGTCGCCTTCTTTGTCGATTTCTTCAAGGATTTCTTTGTTCTCGCCGGTTGCGGCTTCGCCTTCGGCCGCATCCACAGGCTTAATAAGAGCTTCCTCTTCTTCGTCCTCGGCAGTTAAGAAATCAAGAAGCTTTTGGAATTTTGATTTCTTTTTGTTGGGGTCTGCGGGAGCTTCTTCTTTGTCCTTTTTCTTAAGGAATGAGAACAGGCCTTTTTTCTTGGACTTTTTGTCGCCGTTTAAAGCTTCTTCGGCTCTTGCGGCAGCTTCCGCTTCTGCTCTGGCTTCTGCCTTGGCTTTAGCTGCTGCTTCGTCCTCGGCTTCCTGCTTGGAGACTGCTTCATTGAGCATCTCGAGCATATCGTCGGATCCGCCTGCGTCGTTATTGTCTATAGCGGCAAGGAGGCTTGAAATCTCGGCAAGTTCTCCGCCGTCACCACCCAGTTCCGCATCGGAAAGGCCTTCTGTTATATCATTCTTGTCATATATGCCAAGCTCGCCTTCCATGGAGGCTATGTCATCAAGATCAACCGCAATCTCGCCTTCCTGAGCACCTTCGTCGATACTTACGTCAGCGGCTTCACTTAACATTTTCTCTATATCTTCGCCGGACATATCGAGAGCTTCGGAGCTTTCATCCGTAAGATTCTGTGTGCTTTCGGCTTCTTTGGCCGCAAATTCCTCTGCGCTTTCAAGAAGCGAACTAACGTCGGCGATATCCACTTCACCCGCAAAGTCGCTGCTTAAAAGAGAATCTATGTCGCCTGTGGCTTCATCGGTCGGCTCAGTGGCTTCAGTCTCTGCAGCAGGTTCCTCGGGAAGAGCTTCGCCGAGTATATCTATAGGTTCTTCTGTTGCAATTTCCTCCGTAGTAGTGCCTTCCTCGGCAGGTGTTTCGGAAATTTCCTCTGTCGGAAAATCTGCAAGCAAATCAGCGGGAATATCACCCAGTGCGTCAAGTGATTCATCTGAAGGTATGTCTGCAGGCACTTCTGCACCGACATCGGCTGCGATATCAGAAAGTCCTTCAAGATTCAAATCTGTAGCTAAATCTCCAAGTCCTTCAAGACTTTCAAGACCCTCGAGTCCATCGAGTCCTTCTGTTCCTTCAACGCTTTCTTCTGTAGGTATGTCTGCGAGGGCTTCAAGATTGTCCTCTGCAGGAAGGTCTGCAAGCGCTTCAGTAATCTCTTCAGCCGGAGCATCAAGAGTTTCCACAGGTGTATCAAGCACATCTGCAGGTATATCAAGTGCTTCTGCCGCTATCTCTTCAACAGGTTCAACGACTAAATCTTCCGCGGGCACCTCCGCAATATCCTCGGTAGGAATATCTGCCAATAAATCAGCAGGAATGTCAGCCAAAGCATCTGCGGGTATATCAGTGACAGCCTCTGTAGGAGCCTCTGCAGGGGCTTCGGGTACTTCAGCAGGGATTTCTTCGGGCATAACCTCTGAAGGCACTTCTGCGACCGTTTCAGCGGGTATTTCAACCGGAATCTCTTCCGTAACCACTACCGGAACTTCTTCTGTTACCGTTGCCGGCTCTTCTATAATAGGTTCTTCGATTATCGGCTCCTCGGGCGTTTCCACAGCAACAACTTCCTCAGCTATGTTCTCGGGAATATCCACAGGAATATCTGCCGGAATGTCTTCTGCATACTCCTCGGTCAAAGAATCATCAATAGCCCCGGACAATTCCTCATCCGCGGCTTCTGTTGTTTCCTCTATTGGTTGTTCTTTGGGCATTTCGCTTTCGATTTTACGTACCTTATTTATGGCGGAATTGGGGTTGTCTTCCGCAACCGCCGCTCTCAACAGGCTGTCTAAATAATCCTCATTATTCATATACATCCCCCGAAGATTTATTTATTGCGTAAATGCTTTAACTTGTTAATATAATCTTATCATAGGCATATTTAATTCTCAATAAGCCACTTTACGGAATTTTCTCCGATACCTTTTCCTTTTTCCTTAAGTTCTGCATTAATCTGAGGAAGCTTTCCGTTAACTCGTAAAAAGAAAGCCTTGTTGTTAAGCAATGCAACTCTCTCAAACGGCCATCTTACCACTTGCGGAAGTCTCATGGAAACACCGAGTTCCATTATGTACAGAGCCTTGTTAAGCGTTCCCGTAAGCCAGAGTTTATGTTTCTCCCACATAGGAAGATAACCCTGTTCTATATAATTCTCCGCAAGAATATTGTTATATATCAGTTCCTTGCCACAAATAGGGCATTTGTCGACGTCCAAATCGTAAAGAGCGTTTTCACAAGCGTCGGGGCACTGTTTCTTTCTACGGCCTCCGAGAGGTGTAACTATTCTGTCCTGATTCAAGTTGCTTTTGTAAATTACATCATCCATACATAGGGAAACTATGAAGTAGTTCTTCCCCTCCAGATCTTTTGAAAGCTTATTGTAAGCTTCAAGTGCATCGGGGGCTTCTTCAAACTCTTCTCCTATGCCGATTAATACCATATCATACCCATCTAAATTCATATGTACCTCACTATTTTCTTACATAAATAAAGGGCCGTTAATCACGGCCCTTTTAAGGACTTTGTTATTTGTTAAGTACGAGTCCGTCGATAATCTGAACAAGCTTGCCGATTTCGGGCTTGGACAACTGAGCATCTGCACCGAGTGCCTCACCCTTACGTCTCATTTCCTCATTAACAAGTGATGAGAAAATAACTATCGGGATATCCTTGGTAGCGTCATCGGACTTAACAAGCTTTGTAAGTCTGTGACCGTCCATCAAAGGCATTTCAATATCGGTTACAATACACTGTACATGCTCTTTAAGTGTGCCTTTTGCCTTACAGTCTGTGATAACGTCGTAAGCTTCCTGACCGTTCTCGGTATGAATAAGGTTCTCGTAACCTGCCTTCTTAAGTGAATCAACAATAAGCTTGTTAAGAAGAACAGAGTCTTCTGCGATAAGAATCGGAATTGAGTTACGAGGTCTTGCACCGATTGCATCAATATCGGACATCTTAAGACCGGTTTCGGGATTAATATCTGCTACAATCTTCTCGAAATCAAGAATGATTATAAGCTTTTCGTTCATCTTTATGATACCGGTAGATACGCCTTCTTCTGTTGTAGAAATTGTAGTGCCGGGTTTAATAATATCTGCCCATGAAACTCTGTGAATACCAAGAACCTGATCTACATGGAATGCAATATCAAGTTTATTGAAATTGGTAACGATGAAAAGTCCGCCGGGTTCAGATTTACCTCTCTGTAAGCAATTCTTTAAATCGATTGCGGTAATCATCGTATCACGCGGCATAAATATACCTTCGATACTGGGATGAGCATTAGGTACGGGAGTAACCTCTGCGTAGGGAATAATCTCTCTAATCTTGGCTACGTTGATACCATAGGAATGATCATCAAGAACAAATTCAAGAACTTCCAATTCATTAGTGCCGTTCTCCAAAAGAATCTTAGTATCCATCCAATATCTCCTATCTGTGCATGGGCACATTTTTACTTTTCAAATATAAGAAAATTATACCATATTGTATCTAAAAATCAAACAATATTCTGAATTTTGTAGATAATTTTTGGTTAATTTCCATAACAAGCCACAGTGTCAGGCTCCGATAGAATTATTGTAAGAAATCAAAATTAACCTAAAATTTAAAGGTTTCGACTTTTTAATACTAATTGAAAGTACCAATTAGTGATTCCCAATAAAAAAAAGACGCTTTCGCGTCTTACAAAAAAGAAACAAACATGGCGGTTACCCGCTTTTGTGAAATTGGCTATATGCACCTTGACTACCTAATACAAAACAGAAGAACTTTCAATCCTAGGATAACTTTCACCTTCAAGTGAAGCTCTCGACCTATTAGTAACCATCAGCTGAGTACATTACTGTACTTACACCTTGGCCCTATCTACCTCGTCGTCTTCAAGGGGTCTTACGT